>JAWKPB010000023.1:0-414286 GCA_041390885.1 Anaerolineae bacterium
GAATTTCGGGCGCAGATCGAAGCGGTATTGAACGCTGGCTTGCATCCTACCCACCTCGATTGGCACTGCCTGAACAATGGCGGGCGTCCGGATATTTTTGAATTGTCTGTCGTGTTAGCCAAAGAATATGGACTCGCACTCCGCGTATCGGACTCACGGTTGACCGCAAAGTTGCAGACTGAGGGACTGCCAGCGGCGGAATTCGAACTGCTCAACAGCTTCGCCTTTGATATTGAAGCCAAGGCCGCCCGCTATGCCGAGATTCTCTATAATCTGCCCGCCGGTCTCAGCGAGTGGGCCGTTCATCCCGGTCTCGACAATGATCAGGCACGCACCACCGATCCCGCCGGCTGGCCAGTACGCGCATCAGACTATTCTTTTCTGATGTCCCCGCAGGCTAAACAAATTATCCAGCAAGAAGAGATTATCTTAGTCAGTTATAGCCCGTTGCAGGCGCAGTGGCAGTCTCAATTGTCAAAAAGAGAATAGTCTACGAACCAGAGGAGGTCGGGTAGTACGCTACCCGACCCTACGGGAACTGTCGGGGCTTTATCTATGACCGGTAATCGACTGTAGTGACATGTTTTACACGTCGCGTATCGGAAAAGAGCAGTCGGAATAGATACGTGACTACCCAGAAAATAACCACCACCACCAAGATAGCGATCACCGCCGCCACGTCAACGCCCGGTGTATTAACAATGCCGCTAAATGGTTGCACCAGGCCTTGTGTAACTCGCATAATGAGCTGAACAAACTCTGTCGCAGGGTTGGCGTTAATCAATACTAGAACAAAACGGGTTGCCAGCATCACCACGATAATTGTCGCGATCAACCACATGAATTTGGTGAAGCGCGAAACCAGTACTTGCCGTGTCGAGGGTGCGCTTTCTACCACTCGCCGTTTTTGCTCAATCCCTGCTCCCCGGACAACGTGAATTCGTTCGCGTTCTTCTTGTGCCATTATCCACCTCACTTTAGTTCATAGCAGAGGTAAGTCGAGGCTATGCATATAGCCACAAGAATTGTAGGACAGCCTCAGTAACAGTAAATGAGCCGCCCGATGGATTTTTACATAGGCCAATTGGGGGGTATTTCAGGCCTTGGAAGATGCATTTCGGAGTTTCCGGTTAGGGAACGACGCTAATATGCCCCTATCCTTGTCCCTCAAATCGCCGTTGGAGCATGGGCAGCAAACCGCCCGCATCCATAATGGCTTGCACCGAGGGAGACAGACGCGGGAAACTAAACGTCTGCCCGCCTGCCAGAATGGTGGCTTTTTCTATGTCAATCTCGATGGTATCGCCTGTTTTCACCACGGAATTAACGCCCACGCATACGATAGGCAGCACCCCCTGATTGATGCAGTTGCGGAAATACAACCCACTGAATGACGCTGCAATGATAATAGACACACCGTTATACTTCAGCGAAGTGACCCCTTGCTCGCGGCTGCTGCCCATGCCCCAGTTCTTACCCGCCACGATCACATCCCCCGCCTGCACCTGCTTGGCAAAGTTCGCATCCAAATCCTCCAGTGCGTGCGCTGCAATGTCCTCTTGCGTTTTCAATGTGTATGTATATTTGCCGGGAAATATCACATCCGTATTCACATTATCCCCGTACACCCAGCAGCGATGTTGTGTCATTTCTAGTTGCTCCGGTCAGCGAATATTACATATGAGTTGCGAGATTTTCACATTTCCAACTCTTCCATCAATTGCCGTGCTTCTTCCGCCGCGCCGAATACAAAGCGGAATGTTTCTCCGAATTGCTTACGTATTTTGGATGTTGGATGTCCAAATGTCTGCTCGAAAACGGCCAGCATATTGGGATCCGTCATGAACTGTGAACTGAGCATCAACACCTCGATGTATTTGCCCACGGCGGAGGCTACAAAACCTAGCTGGACATTACGCGGGTCACCGTCCCATCCAGTGTCCCGCAGGCCCTCCAGATAACTGCTGTACATCATTGTCTTGAGTTCTAGTGCATCTGCCGCATCAATTTCGATGAATCCCAGCCCGATCACCAACGGGACAGCAATATCCATGCCAACTGCTGCCCGGCCAACAAAAGCCCAATCAATTGCAATCGTGTCATAGTTCCCATCCGCTGCCCGCAGCACGAACAAATTCCGTGCCACCGGATCTTGGTGACAGAAAGTCTGCGGCAGTTGATCCAGCGCATTCAGAAATCGCTCGCGTTCGTCCCATAGACGATTGAATAGTTCTTCCGCGTTTGATGGCAGAAAGGGTAACAGCTCAGGGTCACGCAGCATATTCTGAATTCTAGGAACATGTTGCTCAGCCGTTTGCGCGATGTTTCGAAGCCAGGCAGTACCTAACCAATCTGCTTCTGGGATGGGTCGCCCCATCAAGTACGTTCCGTTGAACTGCCCCAGATGTCGCGCGGCCACGCCATAATGCTCGTTTGGCCACGGCTGCTTCAAATCTGACCGCACATCTTCCATCCACACCCAGCACGCTTCACCCGGGTATTCGGTCGTCTCATAGATTTTCACGGCCCGGAACCGCCCGGGTAAATCGTCTAACCATCCGGATTGGTAAATTTCAAATTCACGCTTCCAGTAATGGGTGCTGTTGAGGGCTTCCCCCGTCCGAGCATGAATGATTTTCAGGATAACTGACCAATGCCTATTTTCCATCCCGAAGCGCACTTCTCCATCAAAACGATAGATGAATGTACCGCCTAAACCACCGCCAAAACCGCCGCTGACAGTCTGGTACCGCCAAGTCAGGATGGTGGCATCCGGACGGTCAATTGCTCGACGTACTACCGGAGTCAATATCACATCGTCTACGGACTGTAATCGACTGGCATTTGGATCAGCTTGCTCGGTCATAGTCGAAACATCCTTTGCACTTTCTCTGTCTCTCTATGGTCAGTCCTTATCGGCTGTAATCACCTCATACAAAAGGTCTGCCGCCAGCCGGTTCGCTTCCACGCTCGGATGCGAATCGAAGCGGTTGACAATCATGTCCAGCGTTGGCTTACCCTCTATCAACGGGCTCATGTCCGCGATCTGCACATTCGCCTTATCCTTAAAGTAATCCCGCACCCGCTGCAAGGCCGGCTGCGACTCCGGCACTGCTGCCATTTGCGGCCATAACAGCACGATCAACTTAGCGTCGTGATCCTGTGTCCACTGGTAGAAATTGCCCAGATTCACCTCTTGCTCGGCCCACACTTTGTCATCCAGATGCGCCGTAATCAGCTTGTCGGTGAAATTGGTGTTCTTGTCCTGCCGCGTGAACTGCGCAATGTTGTAATAGATGTAATTCGGCACGAAGAAATTCAGCACAAACCACCCGCCCGGTGTATTCAAATCGAGGAAATTGAACACGCTGTTGGGGTTCGTTTGTTGGTCACGGAACAGGATGTAATCCACGTCATTGAGGTAATATGCCAGCACCACGTACTGCGGTTTGCGCGGCTTGATATTTTCGTAATAGGCGTTCAGATAACCCGTTTCCACGTCCGTATCCCAGCCCGACTGCGCCACTAGATTTACATCGTAGCCTGGCCCCAGCTTCTTCTCCAGCACCTCAGCATACATATCGTCTATATTGCTGATGCCGTGCCCCGCCGTGAACGAATCGCCCACAATCGCGATCCGCGTCACCGGGTTCGCGGGGTCGTCTGGCAGCGGCTCATAATCACGATAGCCCAGCGAGTTATAATGACCCCAATAAAAATTCTTGTACCAGTGGTAATTCATCGCCGTGAAGCCGTAGCCGTCTGTCGTAATGTAGTACACCCGCAGATAGGCTTCCGCCGCCCAGAAAATAATCAGGATCGTAGTCAATGTCACCAGCAGACCCGTCAGCTTGCTCTTGCCCAGCTTGCTGCCCATTTCCCGCAGTCGCGGCGTGTTCATATCATACGCGATCAGCCCGATAAATCCCCAACTGATACAGCACAAATAGCAGAACTCGACTGCGGTCAGTCCACGCCCATTGGTCGGCTGTTCTTTATACACCCACCAGCCCACCGTCATACACAGGTACACCAGCAGCAGGAACCAGTACAAAATTGGTCGCTCGCGCAGCCAGCCCAGCACCCTCCGCAGTAGGGGAGGTCGGGTTACACTAAACAGCGTCACCAACGTATGGATTACAATGTAGGCCACCACCGGGAAAATCCACAGCGTCGGCGCGATCGCCGTCTGAGTCACATTGTTTTCATCGGTAATAATGGTCGTTGCTGCTGGTGCAGCTATCACCCCGAAAACTACCGCCCCAATTGCCAGCAGCAGCCATAAGCCTTTCATAAAGCGTGAATTCATGTATTCTCTCTGTTTTCTCTGCGTCTCTGCGGTTCAATTGTATTTGAACTCTTAATAGTCCTTGGCACATCGGAAGCCCACGAACCAATCACGGGTGTCCGGCGTTGCCTTGAACCGTGCTGTTGTTCCCGCTCCGAAATCAATGTAATTGTGGATGCCGCCGCGGTAAACGCGCGGGCTGGATGTATCATCCGGATTCTCACGCCCGTCGCTGGCGTCATATGGGTATTGAGCGTAAATACTGCTCACCCACTCCCACACATTGCCGGACATATCCAGTGCGCCCACCCACGACGCACCTGCTGGTTTGCTGCCCACGTCGGCTGCTTCATTGTTGTTGTTCTGATCAAATACCAGAAAATCGCCTGCCAGATCATTACCCCACGGGTACATCAGGTTGTCCGGCCCGCGTGCTGCATACTCCCATTCGGCCTCAGTGGGCAGCCGCGCGCCCCGTTTGGCGCAGTAATCGCGGGCTTCCGTCCAGAGCAAATTCTCGCGCGGCTTGTTGTCGCCGGGGAACACACCTTCATCACCATATTGCTTGTTGGTCACTTCCGTGCGATCAATCCAGAAAGGCGCATTGAAGCACACCTCATGCGCGGGGCGTTCATCACGCCGTCCCTGGTCGCTGCCCATCATGAAACACCCCGCTGGCACTTGTACCATCTCAACATCGTCCAGCGACTGTACCACCGGCGTCCAATCCTTGTTCTGTGCCACAGGTGTCACCGTGGGCGGGGGCGGCGTTGTCGCAGGCGCGCAGGCGCCGAGTATCACAAGCACACTGAACAAAGGAGCACCAATTCGCCATAATAATCGCTGGCGGTGAGAGAATGACGGATCGCTGGCGGGTGAAAGCAGGTAATTGTTCACGGACTTCGCTTGACTTTCGGCTAAATGCGAACCAAGTGCGCCTGCTATAATACCGTATGACTTGAGGAAAGAATATTAGTAAACATGTTCGATGATGGTCTGACGACATAAATACACAGTTGCCGTCCTGCACAGCTCAGTGCGAAGCCTCTATTGGGGCTTTTCGTATGAATGCTGTCAATGTGCTTTTTGAGGAAGGTTTGGGTTCATATGATCGGTGGCGTGCATCTTCTAGCCTGCTTCAGCAGGTTCTATCGTTCGTTAGCTGGCGGCTTGACTCTGCTTCTCATCGCTCTACTTGCCGTAACCAGTCCTATCTCTGCCCAGAACACCACCTCCATGCCGCCCGGCATTCCCGACCCGGCCAACTATAAGTGGTCACTCGTTGCCGATGGCTTCGACAGTCCTTTGGGACTAGCGAGTCCGCTGGACGGTACACGCCGTACCTTCTTGTTGGAGCAGGGTGGGTTAATCTGGATTATGGATCAGAACGGCGAAGTCGGTTTTGAACCTTTTCTTGATATTTCCGGACTGTTGCCGCAGGATGTCTTTCGCGGCGGATACACCGAACAGGGCTTGCTCGGCCTGGCTTTCCATCCGCGCTACGCCAGCAACCGCCAGTTCTATCTCGACTACACCAACCGTGATGGCGACACGGTTATTGCACGTTATCTGACGACCATCGCTGACCCCAATGTGGCTGACCCCGACAGCGAACAAATCTTGCTCACCATTGACCAACCGCATGTTGACCACAACGGCGGACAAATCGCATTCGGGTCAGATGGCTACCTCTACATAGCGATGGGTGATGGTGGCGACCCTGATGACCCCAGCCGCAACGGTCAAAAGACCGATATTCTGCTCGGCAAGCTGCTGCGGATTGACGTCAACAGTGACACTTACACTGTTCCGCCGGACAATCCCTTCGTTGGTAACGGGGCTTTCTTGCCCGAAATCTGGGCCTATGGTCTGCGTAATCCGTGGCGCTTCAGCTTTGACCGTGCCACTGGCGAACTGTATATCGGCGATGTCGGCCAGTGGGATTGGGAAGAAGTGAATGTCCAGCCAGCGGGGCAGGGTGGTCAAAATTATGGTTGGAGCGCTTTTCAAGCTACCCATCCTTATTTGGAACAACCGCAGCCCGTGGACGAATCAGCCGTGACCATGCCTGTGCTGGAATATGCCCATACCGAAGGCTGTTCCGTGACCGGCGGTTATGTTTACCGCGGCGGTACGCTGCTGGATATGCAGGGCGTCTACCTGTATGGCGACTACTGCAATGGCCGCGTCTGGGCCGCCAAGCGCGATGCTGATGGCGTCTGGCAGCATGCCCTGTGGATGCAAACCAACTTCGTCATCTCGTCATTTGGTCAGGACGAGGTGGGCGAAATTTATCTGGTGGATTACAAAGGCGGCATCTCCCGGCTGTCGGCAGCGGGGTAAAATTCTAACTTTGGCGGTCTGTCTGTAAAACAGGAACGGAACAGAAAGTTTGGGTCTTTCGTAGCCTTTTATGAACCTTATATGGCTTACGAATTAGTTCACCCGAATTCAATCTAACCGGAAAGTTTGCGCCACCATCAGCGGTTACATTTGTCGTTGGGACACTGCATCGCAATGGCGTTTGAAACCAGCCATTTATCCTGAAAGTGCATCAAGGGTATATCTAATCAAGGAGTTCGCACATGACCGATAAAGTTGCCATCATCACCGCCGCGAGTAAGGGCATGGGCGCGGCTATCACGCGCGAACTGGCAGCAAACGGCTATCGTGTGGCGCTGCTGGCGACCTCCGAGGCTGTCTACGAACTGGCGACGGAAGTGGGCGGGGTGGGGTTAGTCGGATCGGTTGTGAATAATGATGACTTGAAGCGGGTGGTGGAGGCTGCCATGCAGCACTACGGGCGGGTGGATGCTGTCGTCAACAACACCGGACATCCGCCTAAAGGAGATCTGCTGGCAATCCCTGACGACGATTGGCAGCTAGGGGGGGATATGGTGTTGATGAATGTCATCCGCATGGCGCGGTTGGTAACGCCGATCATGGTGGGGCAGGGCGGTGGTGCGATTGTCAACATATCCGCTTTCGGGGCCTATGAGCCGAGCCGGGCGTTTCCGGTTTCGGCGACCTTTCGCGCGGCGCTGGGGTCATTCACCAAAATCTACGCCGACGAATACGCGCCGCATAATATCCGCATGAACAACATTTTGCCGGGTTTCATTGACAGTTACCCGGAAAGCGACGACATTCTGGCCCGCATCCCGATGAAGCGCTACGGCACGGTAGATGAGATCGCCAAGACCGTTCATTTTCTGCTTTCGGACGGCGCGGGCTACATCACGGGGCAAAACCTGCGGGTGGACGGGGGGATTACAAGGTCGGTGTGAGGGAAGCCCGTTGGGGTTTGTCACCGCCAAATCCCTACTTATTTCGCTCGCCCTCCCACTTGTTCCAGTAGACCAATTCTTCAACCGGCTTGCGTCCTCCCATGACATTAGGCTTGGCTTCTGGCGCGGGGTAGCCGAAGGAAATGGCGCAGTAAGCGGTACGATCTTCGGGGATGCCGAGCAGCCCTTTGGCTTCTTCGGGGCGGTAAATGGCGGCGATGCACGAGCCAACGCCCACATCGGAGGCGGCTAATTGAAGGAATGCTGCCGCTTGCCCCAGATCAAAATTGTTCCATGTCGAGTCTTTTAGACCCACCAGCAGCACGGCAAAATCTGCGCCCGCCAGATGCCATGCAAAGTCCCCCATTTTCGACATCTTCTCCAAGAGGGCGCGTTCCGTGACCACTACAAACTGCCATGGCTGGGAGTTCTTGCTGCTCTGCGATCGGCGGCCTGCGTCCAAAATTGCCAGTCGCACGTCGTCCGGTACGGGGGTAGATGAAAACAGGCGGACGGCGTAGCGGGTCTTTATTACTTCACTTACGTTCATGGTTTCCTCTTTTTGATGTCGTTTTATTTTGTGTTCCAGATACTCGCGCGGGTTGGCGATGGCCAGCGCATTGGCGGCTACCACATAGGGATTGCTGGATACGCTAGAGATGGTATGCGTCCCCTGAAGTTACGGATGCCGCTCATGATGATTGCTTTGTTAGGTGCAAGTACACCCTGATGGTTGTCCATACACGGTGCAGCCCGTGTGACGCCGACTGTTAGTGGTGTAGGTGGATATCCTCAACACTATTTTTTTGAAGTATACCATCTCGAATCCAATAGCCATCAAGTGCCCAGCATCTCTTTACATAGCGCGATGAAAGCCAGTAGGGCAGGGGACATCCACTTGTCGCGGTGCCACACCAGTTGGGTATCTATCAAAAGGCTTTGCTGCCAATTTAGCTTGACCATCTGCTCGCTTATGAGTTCGCGACGTGCCGCGATTTCCGGCAGAAAGGCGACGCCGATGCCCGCCATTACACACTGTTTAATCGCTTCTACACTGTTGAACTCCATCGGGTCAGGCAGACGGACACCGTCTGCGAGCAAGGTTCGTTCAAACAGCAGCCGGTACGTGCAGTTCGTTTCAGTCAGCAAGAAGGTTTCCCGCCGCAGATCGTGGTTTGTGATGCACGGGCTTGTGGACAGCGGGTGGTCAGGGCAGGCCATGAGATACAGCGGCTCCTGACACAACGGCTCCACCACAAAGACATCGGGATTGACGATGGGTTCGCCCAACGCCACTGCCATGTCCACTACACCGTCCAGTAAGTTCTGCAACAGTTGCTCTGACGGGAACGACTTGAGAACCAATTGCACACGCGGGTAGCGCCTATGATATTCACGGAGTAGGGGAGGAAGGCGGTAAGCCGACAGCGTCTCCGGCGAACTGATATTCAGCCGTCCGGCTGGTTCTTCGCGGCTTTTGATGCGGTCATGCGCTTCTTGCGCCAGAGATAGCATCTGACCGGCATAGGCCAGCAGTTGTTCGCCTGCGGCTGTCAGTGCCACCCGTTTACCGAGCCGTTCGAACAACGGCACACCCAGATCATTTTCCAGTGCCTGAATTTGCGAGGTAATGCTTGATTGGGCGTAATCTAATTGCTCCGCCGCGCGGGTAAAACTCAATTCCTGCGCTACTGTTTGAAAGGTCTTGAGCAGTTTCAGTTCCATCGGTAATTCCGATCAATCTTATCGAATACTTTCGTTGCAACTGATTGTACTCTCACCTACAATAAAAGAAAACGGAGGACTATATGCTGTCAAAACCCGAACGCCAACAGCTCATTGAAATCATCAAATGTCTGCCCGACGAACTATCTCAAGCCGTTGTCGGCCTGACCACCAAACAGCTCACCACTGTCTCCATACCCGGCGAGTGGACAGTCCAACAAATTGTGCATCATGTGGCCGATTCACATATGAATGCTGTCATTCGGATGAAGTTAATTTTGACGATGGATAGACCTCCACTACAGGGTTATCAACAGGATGATTGGGCACTGCTGGCGGATGTCAACGCAGTTCCTATACACGCCTCGCTGTCCATTTTGCAGGGGCTCCATGCCCGCTGGGTGGCGCTTTTTGAAAGTCTGCCGGACGAGGCATGGGGCAGGGTAGGGCTGCACTCCGAGTACGGCGAACGTTCCATTGAATCGCTGCTGGTGACGTATGCTGAGCATGGCCGTATTCACATTGACCAGATCCAACGGGTGCTAGACGCTCAGAATTGAACAATTAATAATGTGCCGTCCAAAATCGGATACTACATGTACCCGTTTTGGTGCTACGCTATAAATATACCGAAAGCATTGATAGAGAATTGAGGTACAACATGTCTCTGCTAACCGCAAAGCGTGAAGCGCGGTTTGGTGCTCATCAAGAAACCGATCAGATTATCGAGCTGACTGATCTGGAAATTTATCGCCTGGAACAACGGGAGCAAACTGTTCAGGTCCTGTCGGGCTGTGCGTGGATTACATCTGACGGGAAAGATGTGATTATCGTGCGCGGCGATGAAATCACGCTCGATCCGGTTGATGGCGGTTCCATCATCTCCAGTGCTAATCTACGTCCGCTGGTCTTCGAAACACACCTGCGTTAGTCGCAATGGGCCACCTCTACGGGTGGCCCCGTTAGAACTTCTCCGAAATCATTCCTAGTTTGCTAGATTTGCGCTCCCGGAAGCGTTCACACCTTCCTCAAGTGGCGATTTCCACTTCACTCATCTTGCTTGACAGCCACATGACTACGTGCCAAAATACAGGAAAACGTTTTCCTTCTTATCTTTTATATATGGTGAATCGCAACAACCGATTCCAACAGGAGTAGTTCATGGGCGTCAATCAAAAAGCGCACGTAGCCATGATCGGCTGCGGGGGTATGGCGCGTGAGCATGTTCGAAAAATGTTACGGCAGCAAGATACAACCGAAGTTGTGGTGGTGTGCGATCCTTCGAGCGAAGCCTACGATCTGATGGCGAAGGTGTTTGTCGACAACAATTTACCTGCACCGCCTAACCAACCTGATCTTGAACAATTACTACAGGAATATGCAGGAATTATTGATGTTGCCTTCATTGTGACGCCGCATGCCTCCCATTACGAACAGGCCAAAGCGTGCCTGGACGGTGGCCTAGACGTGCTTCTCGAGAAACCGATGGTAGTGACGGCGGACGAGGCAAAACGTCTGATCGAAGCCCGTGACCGCTCCGGCAAGTTACTGGTTATCGCCTTCAACGGCAGCCTATCCCCCCAGATTCGCAAGGCGAGCGCGATGGTTAGGGCAGGGGAGCTTGGCGAACTGAGGATGATTACCGCTTCTATCTGGGAAGGCTGGAAGGATGCCTATCGCGGACATTGGAAGCAAAATCCTAATATCTCCGGCGGTGGTTTCATGTTTGACACGGGCGCCCATATGATGAACACGGTCGCCGACCTCGCCAATGATGAATTTGTCGACGTCGCCGCGTGGCTAGACAATCGCGGTCTGGAGATAGATATACTGGGCTGTGTTATTGGCAGACTCCGGTCTGGTGTGTTGGTTACGCTAAGCTCGTGCGGTGAAACTTTAAGCATTGGGTCTGACGTCCGTATTTACTGCACAAACGGGATTATCCGAACGGGAGCATGGGGTGAGGAATTGTTCGTGCAGCGCGCCCAAGCAACCGGGTTGGGGCAAAACTTATTTGAACCGATACCTGTTCCCGCCTCTCAAGGCACATGGGAACAGTTTATTGCTGTCCGCAGTGGAAAAATAGAGAATCCCTCGCCGCCGGAAATTGGCCTACGAATGGCAAAATTATGGGATGCCATACGGGCATCGGCGGCACAGAATGGCGTACCCGTTAGAGTTCAATAGACCACATACTTTTTAACAAAAGGATATAGAACGTGAGCGATAAACTTCGGGTAACTATTTGGAATGAAGGCAGACACGAACAAGTTCATGAGGCCGTTCAGAAGATCTATCCGGACGGAATGCACGGCGCAATATCCAAGGGACTTGAGGGTTATGGGTATGCAACACGGGTCGCTACATTCGACCAACCAGAGCACGGGTTAACAGATGCGGTCTTAAGCCAGACTGATGTGTTAACGTGGTGGGGACACATGCTGCATAACGATGTCCAAGACGCAATTGTAGACCGGGTGCAAAAATACGTTCTGAACGGTATGGGGCTCATTGTGCTTCATTCCGGCCATGAGTCGAAGATATTCAAGCGGCTGATGGGTACCACTTGCGACCTAAAGTGGCGTGAGGCAACCGACACCGAGCGCTTATGGGTTTCCGACCCCGGACACCCGATTGTGGAAGGCATTGGTGACTATATCGAACTGCCGCAAGAGGAAATGTACGGCGAGCCATTCTATATTCCCACACCCGACGCCCAAATATTTATTAGTTGGTTCGAAGGCGGGGAGGTTTTCCGCAGTGGCGCGTGCTGGACACGCGGGCGCGGCAAGATATTCTACTTCCGCCCCGGCCACGAAACCTATCCGACGTACCATAATCCACAGGTCATTAAAGTGATTGCTAATGGGGTCAAGTGGGCTGCGCCGAATGTTGGCGCGACGATCACGGCAGAACGGCATCGCGTTGTACCGATTGAAACCCTGAAACCGAAATCCTAGCCGTTGATGTTGATTTTAGCCCGGTGGGGGCGCAGTTGATTCACGCACCACAAGCCGTGTCCCCACGTTGATGGTCTGAAATTCACTATTGGGCTCGTTGAGATGCTTGATGAGTAGATTAATCGCTGCCTGAGCAATTGGCTGCGGGGGTTGTGCCAATGTCGTAAGTCGAGGAATGGCGTGGGAAGCCAATGGAATGTCGTCGAAACCCATCACCGATATATCGCGGGGCACACTTAAACCCATTTCATAGGCGGCACGCAGTACACCTACCGCACAGGCGTCCGTCAACGCGAAAACTGCCGTAATTTCGGGCGACTGGTGAAGTAGTGTAAACATGCCTTTATAACCGGCCCCCGATTGATTCTGGTCGTCAGTAAAAACAAAATTCTTAGGATTAAATTCCATCCCTGCCTCGGCCATTGCCTGTTGCACACCTGCTATCCGGTCTCTGCCGGGGCCGGATTTAGGTAGCAAAGCGTCTGTGCCACCATCCAGCAGTCCAATATGTTTGTGCCCCAGACCGATCAAATATTGTGCGGCATCATAACCGCCTTGAAAATTATTGGATATGACCTGATTCACTCTCAGTGTTGGGATGGCACGGTCTACTAGAACAACTGCTATTTCCGCCGCTAGCAATCGCTGCACATTTTCCACTGAATCGCTGACCGGAAGCGACGGTACAAAGATCACGCCTTCTACACCGTGTTGCATTAAATTATCTACACACAGTGATTCTTTGAGGACATCGCTTTCGGTACTGGCAAAAAGGGGACTGTAACCTGAGGATGTTAGCTCCTTTTCAATCGCAAAGGCCAAACCAGAAAAGTAAAGATCGTTCAGATGTGGCACTAAAACGCCAATACTCTGGGTCTGTTGACGCCGCAAATTGCGTGCCGTGATGCTCGGTATATAGTTCAGTTCTTCAACAGCGTTCAGTACCTTTTCGCGAATCGAAGGGCTGACATATTTGGTGTCGTTGAGGACTCGTGACACGGTTGCAATTGAGACACCCGCCCGCTTGGCAACTGACTTTATTGAAGTCATTTGTGAAATTCCTATCTTTGTTGACAAGTGAAAAATCATATGATACATTCTCAGGTAAACGTTTTCCTGATACATGCATCCAAGAATTTTTATTCAATAAGTATTTATGGTAATTGAAAATTGATCAATCTTTTGAAACATCTAGCAGTCCACGAAAACTCAATTTCCCACTCTATTCTAACAAATCCGAACAGGTTTTGACTGATTGATGTTGAGTTTATCATCAGCAAAGCACTGTTTTTCAAGCACAGTTATTGGTCAGAAGGAGGTGTGATGGGAGATAGCTCACTTTGGGACCAACATCGAATTAGTCTACTAGGTTATTACTAATTAAGGAGAAAAGGGTATGTCGAATATTTCCAATTCACGTTTGTCGCGCCGAGATTTTCTGCGCCTCTCCGGTCTGGTTGCTGGTGGTGCTGTAGCAGCACGCGGGTTTTCATTCCCTATGAGGATTTTGGCACAAGACACTATAGAAATTACCACCATGTCACCCGGACGTGAACTCGGTATTGCCTACGACCAAGTCGTTGCCGATACGTTCAATGCCAATATGGAAGCAGCAGGCAAACCCTACCGCGTTGTGGCCAATCATGGCCCGGCAACAGACAATGACTATGTCGCCAAGATCAATTTGGACGCCGCGTCCGGCCAAGCCGCCGATGTGACAAGCGTCAATTATGCGACCTATCAGGATATGGCTGCGGCAGGTTATTTGGCCGATATTACCGAACTACTCAATGGTTGGGATCTGTGGCCGAATGTGGCTTCCGTTGTCAAAGATCAGATCACCATAGGTGACAAAATCTATGGAATGTCTGGCGCCACCACTTTCACGATGTTTTATCGCAAAGACCTACTCGAAAATGCCGGTATCTCGACCGCTCAACCCAATACATGGGAAGATTTCTACGCGATTTGTGATGACATCGTTTCTAAGACTGGCGCGATTCCAGCTGGACTGCCCGGCGCACGCCCGTGGGGTGGTGGAACTTGGGAAGAAGGATTCCGCCATGTATGGTTGGGATATGCTGAATCGAACCAAATTTACGACCCTGCGGATGGCAAATGGGTTGTCAAGAGCGACGGATTGCTCAAGGCACTTCAGGTTTATGAAACTCTGGCGAAGAACAAGTGGCTGACCGTCGAAGCTTTGCTTTCGCCGAACCCGTGGGAGCCCATCAAGTATCAGGGCTTCGTGCAAGGCACGGTGGCGATGGCTACCGGTGGTGACTGGCAGTGGGAATTTGACTGGGGTCCAAAGGGTGCTGGCCCAATTGACGACATCTTCAACAAGGTTGACCGCTGGCTGTTCCCCTCGGCTATTGGTAAACCGTTCCCGTATTCAGCAGCCGGCGGACCATGGGCAATTTCCGCGACAGCCAAAGACATGGAAGGAGCATTCGAGTTCCTTAAGTCCAGCTTCTCGCCGGAAGGCAGCTGCAAGGCACTTGAAACTTACTTTGGTGGCCCGTCGTCCATCAGTAATTACGGTGATAGCTGCGAATACTATAACACTGCTATTGACGGCAAGATGGCCGAAGCCGGTGCTACGTTAGCGAATGGACGTTACCTGAAGTCTGGTCCTGGCGAGTCGAAGATTGTTGAAGGCATTGGTCTAGCAACCGAGAATATCATTTCGCTCACACAATCTGCGGAACAGGCTATGGAAGCATTTGCAGCATCCATGAAGGACCTCATTGGTGAAGAAGGCGTCAAAGAGCTCTAAGCGACACGGTCTGTAGATGGTTGGGGCATAGTGGAGTCACTAGCAATGGTGATTCGACTATGCCTTACTTGATTCTTCACTCAGTTACCCCAAATTAGCCTTTGGATAAGATCACATGACTTCAAATCGTGTAGACCGAATGATCCTACTAGGGTTTGTTCTTCCAGCATTTATTTTGCTCCTTATTTTTTATATCTTTCCCGCATTATGGGCCGTGCGCGTCAGTTTTACCGACCTCGCACTGACAGGCGCAAAAGCACTTAATTACAATTTTGTTGGCTTTAAAGAATATCAGCGGCTGTTCAACAATCCCGATTTCTACGGTGCTTTAGGGCGTACGTTGATTTACACGGTGGGAACGTGTGTCGGGCAGTTCACTATAGGCATGATCGCGGCCCTGCTTCTCAGCCGCAAGCGCCTATTCGGACAGGGTTTCCTGATGGCGGTTATTCTGCTGCCAGTGGTTGTTCCTTCGCTGATCCAAGCGCTACTCTGGCAAAACATGTTGGCGTCGGGCGAGTTCGGCACGTTGAACCGGATTATTGGGATTGTGGGCATTGCCCCTATCGAGTGGGTGCGGGACTATCCGATGGTTTCGGTCATACTAGTTAATTTCTGGAATAATTCCGGTTTCGCCATGATCCTTTTCCTCGCTGGATTAGAGAATATTCCTAGCGAGATTCTGGAATCAGCGCAGATTGACGGAGCAAACGGTTTTCAGATTTTGCGGTATATCAAATTGCCGCTTATTCGCTATGTGATACTCCTCTGGCTGCTGCTCAATACACTCGGCTGCTTCAACACCTTTGATCTGGTTTATGCGCTAACACGCGGCGGGCCGGGTGTGGAAACAACCATCATGGGTATCTTTATGTACAATCAGGGCTTCCGGTATTTTGAACTTGGTTTAGGCAGCGCTACAGCGGTTATTTTGCTGTTAATTAGCTTTGTCATAGCCGTCATTTATGTTCGTTTTATGCGTGTTGAGGTCTAAACAGGCGCAAATATGCTGAACCGTACACGAAATTAGAAAGATCAATAACATGACTGCTGATTCAATAGGGCAGGCACGTAGCCACTCAAAATACAATGATTACTTATTTGCTGAGCGGGCGGAACGGGTTGCTATCTACGTCTTTATTGTAGGACTGGCGCTGTTTAATCTAGTACCGTTTGCCTGGTTATTCGTCAGCGCATTTGGAATAAGACCGCAGGGCTTCTCCAGCTTATATCTCTTTACGCCCGATGGATTGACCCTCGATAATTTTGGTAAGGCGTTTGACCCCAAGGGGGGGGATGTACTGCGGGCGATGTTAAATAGTTTGGGAACAGTCGGCGGAGCAGTTTTGCTGGCAATTGTGGTGTGCACATTGGCGGGATATGCGCTGTCGCGGGCACGCTTTCGCGGACGGCGCGACTTGATGTATGCCATTCTTATTTTACAGGTCATCCCGATTACAGCGACCGTGCTTCCACTTTATCTGGTGATGCGTGACTTGAAACTAATCAATACACTGCAAGGTGTTTCAGTAGGATTGGGGACGGTCCAGATTCCATTCATTCTATGGGTACTGAAGGGCTTCTTTGATGCAGTGCCAATGGAATTGGAAGAGGCTGCGTGGCTTGATGGCGCGAGCAGGCTGAGCGCTCTGTTTCGGGTTGTGCTGCCAATGGCGCTGCCGGGGGTAGGGGCAGCAGCGGTTTTGGCGTTTAACAACTGCTGGGGACAATTTTTCTTGCCTTTGATTATGCTATCCGATCCGAATAAATTCTTGTTGCCGCAAGCGCTCTTCAAATCTATTTTGAATTACACTAACATTGACTACGGTATGATGAATGCCATGTCAGTTATCTATATTGTGCCGTCGCTGTTGTTCTTCTTCTTTGCACGCCGCTATTTAATTCGCGGTGTTATGGCAGGCGCAGTGGCAGGGCAGTAGAATTTTTGAATGAGGCTGTTTTAATTCGTTTTTACACATGCGAGCATAACGTGTCAACACTTCAGCCTGTTATTATCCCAAGCATACCCGTGCCACTTCAGTGGCAGGGCGTACCCTCAAACTGGTCACTAGATGCGAACAATTTGCTGTCCATTTCAGCCGGGCAAAAAACCGATTGGTTCCTCGATCCGGGCAGTGATTTTCGCATCTTGAATGCACCCGCTTTGCTGGGTTCCGTTCAAGGCGTATCTACGCTCAAAGCGCGTGTAAAGCCGGAATTCGCCGCTACTTTTGACGCGGGCGTGCTGGTCGTCTATCAATCAGAGGACTATTGGGCGAAATTGTGTTTTGAACTGTCCCCGCAAAAGCAGATGATGATCGTTTCAGTAGTCACTAAGGGCACATCAGACGACTGCAATTCGATTCCGGTAACTGCGCCGTCGGTATATCTGCGCCTGAGTGTTCTGGAAAGAGCTTATGCCTTCCATTACTCACTCGACGGTAGTTTTTGGAGTCTGGTGCGCTATTTCAATCTGGGGCAAAGAAGCAACCTTCAGATCGGGTTCTTGTCGCAATCCCCGACGGGAGAGGGCTGCACCTCAACCTTTAGCGAGATCGCTTTTGATCCGCACCAACTGAGTGATGTACGGTCGGGCGTTTGACGCAGTCTCAAACGCTAGTCACTGCAGACATATTGATGTCGTTGTTCACCGTGTGAGGACATACTTCTCGAATGCTATTCAGCTTCTCCCTTGCTCCACTTGATAAAGTACCGCCGTGGGGCAGGGGAGATAGTCTCTATTTATCTTGGTACTGAATAACCGACGGCTGATATTGGCTTCAAGCCGGAGATGTTGAACTCTTTCGCTACAGCCAGCAGCTTCTTGAACAAGGCGATCCGCGTGACGACTATGCCGGTTGTGGGCCGCATGCAGATTACCATGTTGTTCGTCTGTGGGAAGATGTCTTAGATATTTTGCCTGATGTACTTGCTCCAGTTTCGCCCGCCGCTGCCCAAAAACTTGCCGTCTCAACTTTGCAGACGTGGCGCGAAACATTTGGACGCTGGATAGACAACCAAGCGGATGACCGTGTGTATGCGCTTGACGAAGCAATTACTGAGTGGATTAGAGAACGTCACTTGTTTTCAAATCATTTAAAGGCTGGCCCGCGTATCTGGTTATGGAATGACGGAACGCATATCCATCTTGAATGGGATAATCGTGGACTTCAGATTGACAATTCTCCAGCGTGGACTGCTCAAATAGGAAGCTGGCAAATGACGGTAGAAGCCTTCCTAGAGGAAATCTGTGCCTTTGATAGGGCGCTTTTTCGGGCCATGCAGGTGCGAGTAGATCAAATCGTTGCAGGCTGGTCGCTTCCCGGAGTGAACATTGACGTTCCTCATCTCGTGTGGGAACAGGAAGACCGTGCGATGTGGCTGAAGAAATCACTTGACCGCGCACAACAAAAACCACCTCCAGATTGGCCCACTATTCTCAACACCATTGCTATAATTGAGGCTGAAACCAGGTCCTGATGTAGACAACAAGGTACTCTCAATATCCCAGTTTGGCGCGTTTCTTAACTATTTTGATATCGTTGGCTTTTGCATAGCGCAGGGTCGTGCTTTCACTGGCGTGGCGGGCAATTTGTTTGACATCCCCTATATATGTACCCGATTCAATCAGATCGCTGATAAGCGTACGCCGGGCGTCGTGTGGCGCGAAATCCACCTCGAATTGTTTATAGAGGCCGTCCGGTGTGATAGGTGCATCTAGTCCCAAGTGTCCACCCTTCAAAACACGTGGGAAAACGTATACCCGGTCAGTCATGTGCGCTTTCCACGCCTGCAGATGGCGGGCGATGCCACCTAAAAACGGTACATACTGTACCTCATTGCGCTGGCGGCCTTTGCCTCCTACGACAGCAATGTGTTCTTGCTCAAAATCAATATCGGCCCATTTCAGTTTGCAGGCTTCAAAGCGCCGCAATCCTGCGTAAAACAAAACTGCCAGCAGTGCCCGATTTCGCAGCCCGCGCAGATGCGGTTTGCCATCCAATGCAATTGGGTAGCCGACGATGAGCTCATGGATTGTATCTCCATCAAGCCGTTTGCCGGGTCGCTTGCGTCCTTTTGCGGACGTTTCGTGATTTTCATCCAATGACAAGCGCAGTAACTTCAACTGCGTGTAGTAGGTTTCGAAAAGGGTGTTGGTTGTATCGGCGCTGTAGAGGGTTTGCACAAGCCGCCGCAAATGGGTAAGGCGAGATTGTTTGGTGGCACGGGATAGATTGCGCGTCTGTAAGTATCTCAGCACATTCGGGGCAGAAAGTTCCAGCGGGTCTGTCAGATTACTTGCACACCACGCGCGCCAATCATTGAAGGTGTGTTCGTACTGGCGGCGGCTGGATGCCGACAGCGAGTTTATTAGCACGTTTATCATTGGGGCGTAGTGTACGCTGACTGCCAGCGCCGCACGGTTCGGGCCGGTAAGGGATTTTGTCATGCTGCTCACAAAATATAGATAGGTATTGAAAATGTTTATTTACATTACCTATTTTAACACTATAAATTAGCAATCTGCAAGTAATAAAGACTAGAACTCTGATTCTGTGTCCAATAGTTCTTGTGGTGTCTTTTTTCGCGGCGGCAAAGACGGTGCTAATGAGCTAGTCGCCCTATTTGAATTGCCCTTTCCTTGACTGCGAATCATCTGCTTGAGCAGCACGGTGGTGAGCAGGGTATTCTCTTCGGTGTCCATCAGAACGCTCAACACCTCAGCAATGCCTTCAAAAACGAGAGCTGTGAAGATGCTCGATAGAATGACGCCGATGCCGACGCCAGCAACAGGTACACCACTTAACGATATACTAACTGAGGAACTGGTGCTATCAATTACCGGCGCTGGAGAGGTTAAGAGTACTATCCCAGCTATCACTCCGCTGATCAACACCAAAAGTCCGATCAACCTATATATCCACTTGACGATACGTAATGCCCGGTATTTTGTTTTCATAAATCCCCCTGCCCTCTTGTGTGTTGATTCATTATAGAATCGATCTGATTTGTCCGCACGAAAAGCGCCTATTTCTATATCTTAGGATAAAAGCAGCATGCGGGATGGCATGGGTATGATCCGGCACAAGCAAGTGCGAATGTACTCGCTGAACCAATTATCCTCCTACCCGCCGATGATGTTTTGCCCTGCCAACAGCGTAATGTCTAGATCGCTAAAACCCAGTTCGCGCAGAATTTCGGAGGTGTGTTCACCGAGGCGCGGCGGCGGACGGGTGATTTGAGCAGGCGTTTCGGATAGTTTAGCGACAGGCCCGACCTGCGGAACCGATGTGCCGTCCGGGCGTTGGACGGATTGCAGCATGTCACGAGCGGCGACCTGCGGGTGCTGGAAGGCTGCCGGAAGGTCGTTGATGGGGCCGATGGCTATGCCTATCGGGCTGAGGCTGTTGAGCCAGTCGGCTGTGGTACGCTGGCGGAAAACCGCTTGCAGCACGGGGATGAGATCGGCCCGATGCTCGACGCGCCCCGGATTGGTCTGGAAGCGGGTATCTTGCCAGAGATGCGGGCAGCCCGCGACTTCGCACAGGCGCTGGTACTGCTGGTCGTTGCCCACGCCGAGCGCGAGGTAGCCGTCAGCGGTCTGGAAGACTTCGTAGGGAACAATGTTGGGGTGGGCATTGCCGTAGCGCTGTGGCACTTCACCTGTTACGAGGTAGTTCTGAGCAACATTGACCAACCATGCCAACTGCGAATCGAAGAGAGCGACATCAATATACTGCCCCTGCCCTACCCGCTCGCGGTGATGGAGGGCGGCGAGGATGGCCTGCGTCGCATACAGGCCCGCGGTAACATCCACGATAGCGACGCCCGCTTTGTGCGGCGTTCCATCAGCCGGGCCGGTGATGGACATGAGGCCAGCTTCGGCCTGAAGGATGAAATCATACCCTGCCCGATCACGATCCGGGCCAGTTTGTCCGTAGCCGGTGATGCTGCAATAGATGAGGCGAGGATACTGGGCGTGGAGGGTCTCGTAATCAAGGCCAAGCTGCGCCATGCCGCCGACCTTGAAATTCTCGACCAGCACGTCGGCCTGAGCGATAAGCTGGAGGGCGATGGCACGTCCCTGCGGATGCTTGAGGTTGAGGGCGAGGCTGCGCTTGTTGCGGTTGATACTGAGGAAATAGGCGCTTTCACCATCGAGCCACGGCGGGCCCCAGCGGCGAGTATCATCACCCCCTTGCGGGTGTTCAACTTTGATAACTTCCGCGCCGAGGTCGGCCAGCAGCATGGTGCAGTACGGTCCGGCGAGGACACGCGAAAAGTCGAGCACGCGGAGGCCAGCTAGGGCTGAGGGTGATTGGTTCATGGGGATAGTTTATAGTCAATAGCTCATAGTTGGTAGTCCACACCTCATCGAATTGAAATAGTAGTTCATGGCTATATGGTGCTTATATGGCGGAAATGGCGGAACCGACAATTTTGCCGCTGAAGTGGCGGGCGGGAAGCTCCCGTACTGCCGCTGCACGTGCACAATGTGCAGGCGGGAACACGGGAGACAGGCGCTGCAACTTCACATGTGCAGCGGTTGGCTCGCTCATGGCTGCCGCGTCGTCGGAAAGTGCATTGTTAACCGCCAAGACGCCAAGTACGCCAAGAATTTGAACCACAGTCCCGAAAGGGAGGCCCTGTGCAGACGCAGAGAACACAGAGAGAATACGGAGAGTTGGGTTCATGGTTAGGAATAAAAGCCGGATACAAACGGTTTTACGCTCAGGACTATGATAGTGAACGCGGACGAGGCATGCCTCGTCCCTACAATACCCTCAACATTCTATAGGCACTCATAAGATCATCGCGTGCAATGTGACCACTGCCCAGATTATCGTAGCACAAAAGTTCAGTTTTGGGGCGACCAAATGGTCTCTTTTTCAGGGCGAAATGACAAACCATTTTGAGGGAAAATAATTGTTAAGACGGTAGGTAGACGGTTAGAGAATGGTTTGTGGGGGCTGAGGAATCAAGAAATTGGATGCCACTCGCCACATTGAAGTGACCTGAAGTCGTAATTATTAAGAAGACTTTTGTCAAACTGAGCGAAAGTTACAGAAAAGCTCTGTAATAACTGTTGGTAATCAGTTGTATAATTTCTGTGACGTAATGTAATATTTAAGGTTTTGAGTATGAAGGACTATATAAGACGCTTTGACATTCGCGTGAGCCTATCATACGCAATCATAGCGTTATTATGGATTTTCGTTTCTGACACCTTCGTTTCGCTGCTCTTTGATAAAAACCATTTCCTACAAGAGATAGCTAGCTTATACAAAGGTTTTGGGTTTGTTATTGTAACCACCCTAGCATTATTTTTTGTTTTGTCTGGCGAGATTCGCAAGCGTACACGTGTTGAACGGGAGCTCATGTTAGAGCGTGACATTAGCCCGACTGCAATCATCACATTTGATAGTAATGGGGTCATTTCATATGCGAATATTCAGGCAGAAAAGATACTGGGCAAACCGCGCAACGAAATTGTTGGAGCACTTTACAACGCGCCATCATGGCATGTAACAGATCACAACGGAAATCCCATCGCAGAAGACTATGAACATTTATCAAAGCTGCTAGAGGCTCATCAAACAGTCTTTGGTATTCAACAGGCCGTCGAAGTTGTAAAGGGTAAGCGCGTATTGTTGGACATTAATTTAGCACCGCTTGTCAATGAAATGGGCGAGGTAACCGGGGCATTGGCAACGTTTAGTGATGTGACAATGGCAAAGGTACTGGAGCGACAGCTAGTAGAAAGCGAAGCACGTTACCGGACGTTAGTCGAACATGCGTCTGACGGGATCTTTGTTTCTGACAGTGAAGGCCGCTATGTTGATGTTAATTCCGCCTTTTGCACCCTCTTAGGTTATAGCAAAGAAGAAATTTTGCAGAAGGACATCCAAAACTTGATGATGTCCTCGACAAATACACCGATGCCCCTTGAACAACTCCGGCAAGGCAAGGCAATCTTGAGCGAACGCCAACTGAAGCGTACAAACGGGACGGTGGTTACTATTGAAATCAGTTCCAAGCAGCTGATGGACGGCAGCCTACAAGGGATAGTACGTGATATTACAGAACGAAGACGCGCAGAAGAAGAACTACATCTAAAATCTGTTGCATTAGAGTCTGCGGCTAATGGCATCGTGATTACCGATCTCACGGGAACAATTCGGTGGGCAAATCCTGCTTTCACAACCATGACCGGGTATTTGATTGAAGAAGCGCAAGGTCGGAACCCGGGTGATTTGTTGCATTCGGGGAAACATGACGCCTTATTTTATGAAGAGATGTGGAACACCATTCTAAACGGAGGCGTGTGGCATGGCGAAATAATTAATCGCCGCAAGGATAGCAGCCTTTACACCGAAGAAATGACGATTACACCTGTCCGTGACAAAGAGGGAAAAATCGATCATTTTATAGCGATCAAGCAAGACATCACGGCACGTAAGTTGATCGAAGAAGCTTTGCAACGGTCGAACACGGAGCTAGAAGAACGCGTTGCCGAGCGCACGACGCAGATAAATATCATCAAGAATAGGATCGAATCCATTCTCAATAGTAGTCCTGATTCAATAATCTATTGCCACACTGATGGCAGGATAGAGCAGATTAACCCTGCCTTCTCTCAGATATTCGGTTACGGATCTGATGAAATATTCTCGCTACCATTGAGTAAACTCGTCATTTCAGACGACATCCACCAACTTGAAAAGGCATTGGAGGGGGTAATTTCAAGCAAGCAAGTTCGTCAGTTAGATGTCAGCGCAATAAACAAAAGCGGGGATACATTCGACGCCGGTTTAATGCTAGCGCCGGTGATCAAAACACATAATGAACTGAATGGAATTGTGTTGACTATTCGTGACATTACCCAGCGGAAACGATTACTGAATGAGGCGATGCATTTGAGCGAGCTGAAGTCGCGGTATGTGGCGATGGCAGCACATGATTTGCGCAATCCGCTGGCGGTGATTTTGACCTCATCCGATACACTACAAAATTATTATGATCGTCTATCTGAAGAAAAAAGACTTGCGAAATTCAATCAAATTAAAGCCAAAGTCAAAGTCATGACGGAGATCCTCGAGGACATTCTAATCGTGGGAGAAGCTGACTCTGGCAAGATCACTTTTTCCCCTATGCCCTTAGATGTCAAAACTTTTTGTGATGAATTAATTCAAGAGATAATGTTAACATTGCAAACCACTATACAAATTGAATTTTCGACGAATGTAACGCAGAATATGGTATCTCTCGATGCCAAATTGCTGCGACACATCCTCGTCAATCTTCTCTCGAATGCCATCAAGTATTCAGGTGAGGCTAACTCGGTAAACTTTTCGGTGCGAGATATGGGCAACTCGATTGAATTTACGATACAAGATCACGGAATAGGGATACCAAAGTCAGAACAAGAGCATCTCTTCGAAACATTTTATCGCGCCAGTAACGCTAAAGTTGTACGAGGTACAGGATTAGGTTTAGCAATCGTCAAGCGATCTACTGAACTGCATCATGGTTCTATCGCGTTTGATAGTGAGGTAGGACAAGGATCAACATTTGTCGTTACATTGCCAACCGCGTTATGATCAGGACAAGTTACTAGCAGTTTGCGGTCGTGGAAGGTTGAGCGCGGGCGGGCCGGATATTGTAGTCTTCCCCCCGCCCCATCATGGTCAGCAGGATGTCCGGTTCGAGTCCGAGCGGCAGTGCCAATTCAACCAACAGTAGGATATGTAGTTCGGACGAGCTGAGTCCTTCGACTATAGCCTTGCGCATAAGGCATTCCACTAAAAACATTTTTGACGGCGGCCAACCTTCTCAAACGTACCGTCGCTGGTTATGACCCGGCAGGCGCCACCTAGAATCACAATCGTGTTTTCACACTCACCCGTTTGTTGGGTAAACGATTCGCCCTTGTTCAGGCGCATGGCCGACATATTTAGGTGCTCCCACCCGGCATCGGCTACGTTTATGCGAGCAAATTCGCCACTTGCGCCCGTGTCTTGCGATTTGACCAACAGCTTCTCTGATGTGTAGTGCATATGTACTTCCCCTAACGTACATCTGGATTGGGCAGCATGAACTTCTCCCGGATGAGGGCAATCAGCTCATGATATGAGGACACAAACCCCCGCAGGGTGCGTACCGTCGCTCCGTAGGTGTCGAATTCCTCGACACGCATACCATCCTCATCATAGGCCATACGGAAGTCCGGAATGTGTGAATAGAGATCATCAATGATCGATGGATCAACAGGCTTTTGCATCCGTTCCTCGATAGCGATGTCAGAGGCATTGAAGCGTTTTGCCCAATCACAAGGCATTGTCACCACCACATCGCCTCCGATAAATTCAGACCAGTGACGATGATGGCGGTATGCAGCCGCCAACAGGCGCGTGCGATACCCGCGTTGCTGGTACAGACCATAGGCATTTTTCATGACCGCAACCCCTGCCCACGGGATCGAGTCCGGGTGGACTGTGATCCGGTCGCGTGTTGTCACAGCCGTCATCCAGTCATCAACTCGTCCCACCATAATCGTGCACACGGGTACCATATGATCGATTGACTTACCTTCGCTGGAACGACGCTGCATCCCGCGTTCGACTGCTTCGGCAACTGCAATCGCTTGTGGTACAGTGAAGCTCACGGTGGCGTTGATGCTGACCCCCTGATAAGTAACTTCTTCAATTGCCGCGACCCCTGCTGCCGTAACAGGAATTTTGATGTTCAGATTCGGTGCAAGTGTGTTGAAATGCACAGCCTGTTCAACAATGGCGCTTTGTGTACGATAATTTGCCGGATTGGTCTGTATCGAAAGTAAGCCTTTTTTGCCTTTCGTGCGCTCGAACACTGGCAGTAGCAGCTTCGACCCATGAATTGCGACTTCTTCTACAACTTTCCATGTCACATCAAGTTCAGACCATGTCGGGTTATCTACCACAATCTGCCGAATGCGGTCGCTCCACAGATGCATTTCCTGCTTGAGGACAGTATGTACAATCGTCGGGTTGCTAGTCGCTCCAACTGCGCCATGCTCGATGGCATATGTCAGTTCTTCAACAGAGCACGAGTCATTCCAGTAATCCGTAATGGTTGTCGATGCCATTTGGTGAAGCGGGCTTTTGAAAGCAGTCATAACACTCATCGTATAATCCTCAATAACTCATTGACATATTTCGAGCAAATGAGTGAAAGCGGTTGACACTTCTATCAACTCTTTTCACTTCTCTTACAATCCCAACGACTCTAGATCATTCCGGTTACGCTGGGCACTTTCACTGGGGGTTCCCATGCCCGGCAGTATATCCTGTTTTACCACAATCCATCCATCATAGTTACGCTTGAATTTCTTCATCATACAACGGCGATTTTCTTTTGCGCTTAGTTGGCACGCTGAGATCACTCGTTGAACACTTGCACTATCAGCAAACGTGGGACGCAGTTTCGAGTCTTCGATAAATGCCGTGATCCATCCACGCACCATATGATCTTGTTCGCGGACTACATCTTTATAGGTATTATGAACGGTATCCCGCGGCGCATTGCCTCATGTATCATCGGGATTTGGCAGTTCCTTGATCATCCCCTCACCGACTCGCGCACCACTCACCCGTTGCATCTTGTCCCAGTCGTGGATCAACATTCTATTTCTGGTACTAACCACTCTGGATTCCGATGCTGATTGCCGTCTGGTGCCATGGTGTCGTTGACCGCATCCTTGTGGGCATGGATACCGCGCAAGCTGTGAACATGACGTGTCACATTCGCCCCGTTCGTCTCGCTCAGGACGACATGTAGTCCGCCGGGCGTAGACACTCCGGTTCGCTGAATGTCCAACAAATACCGGGTGATATTGCCGCTTATCAAGAGTAATCGGCGTTAATGTGACCAGTGACACACATGAGTGTTTCCGATTGGTGAGGAGGCAGGTCAACAATGTGCTGGATGAGATGATGATAATAATGTAACATGCTGGGTTGATCGTCAAATAAGTGCCACATGACGGGAGGTTGTGGTCCCGGGAAGGAGTATGACACGTGCAATTCTTAGTTGTTCACCACATTTTACGAGTCTCGCCCTCAATGAACTCAAACGCCCTCACGCTCACCTGAGCATCCTCGACCAACTTACCCCCGGTCATTTCCTCGTTCAAGTTCCCTATTCGTTCGATAAGCTGACGCAACCGTGGCGACGGCAACTGCCGATTTATCTTCACCACCTGTTCCCGGTACACGCCGTGCTGGCGCTGGACGGCACGCTCGATGATCTGCCGCTGCTCAAGCAGGCGGTCAGTGAAATTATGCCCGATGATGCCCAGCTACAGGTGCGGCTGGGCGACGAGCTGCCCCTGCCCTATTCGACTAGTGATATTCAGCGCACGATAAGCGGAGATTGCGGGCCCGTGGCGGGGCAAGCGCCAACGGGTCGGGTTGTGTCGCTGCTGGTGGTACAGGAAGCAGCGGGACTGCGGGCCTATGCGGGCATTTCATGGGCGACGCAAAATCTATCGCCTTGGCCGGGCGGACACCTGCCGATCAGGGAGGTGGTCGCCAACCGCGCAGGTTATAAGCTGCTGGAAGCACTGGATGTGTTCGGCATCCGGCTGCGGGGCGGCGAACAGGCGCTGGATTTGGGGGCCGCGCCGGGAGCATGGACGACCATCCTGCGGCGGCGGGGGTTAGGTGTTACGACAGTAGCCCCTGCCCCGCTGTATCCGTGGCTGGTACATGACGCGGGGGTGAAACACTTCGCGCTGCGGGCGGAGGATTATCTCAACGGCTGCCAGACGACCTTTGACCTGATTGTGAATGATATGAAGCTGGATGTGCAGGACTCGGCGCGGCTGATGGTGGCGTATGCAAGACATCTGCGGGCGGAGGGGCTGGCGCTGATGACCTTCAAGCTGCGGGAACGCAACCCGCAGCGGGCGATGGATCACGGGCTGCGGCTGCTGCGGAAAGCGTACAAGATCATTCGCATCCGGCAGTTGGTGCATAACCGCAACGAGGTGACACTGTTTTTGCGACGCAAGGGGTGAGGTGGGCGGCGGGAGTGGGTGCTATAGGGAGACTTTGCATTCTGACAACGAGCGAAGACTGGGTAAGTCCATGCAGTTGACGAGACCACTGCCGGGCACATATTGTGGAATAATTGAAAGATCCCACACAGCATGGAGGCAGTGGCGGAGAGCTGCCGTAGCAAATGCCTGTCGAATTGGTCATATTTGTCGAAGCACTACTATTTTGCACTGCGAGAAACCTATGCAGCCCTTGACCATCTTTACTGCCATCATCGTCATTGCGACCTACGCCGGAGTAGCCGTTGGGCGTATACCGAGACTCAAGATGAACCGGGCTACTATAGCATTGGTTGGGGCGGCGATTCTGATTGCGATTGGTTCGATAGACGAGAAGCAAGCCTACGCAGCGCTGGATACTGGCACGATACTCTTATTGGCAGCAATGATGGTCATCAACGTCAATTTGCGAATGGCCGGATTTTTCAACGTCGTAAGTGACGGTGTGGTAAGACTGGCAAAAAGCCCCCGAATCTTACTGGCGCTGGTCATCATCACTTCCGGCGTGTTATCGGCCATCTTCTTGAACGACCCGGTGTGTATTCTGTTCACCCCTCTGGTGATCGAATTGTGTATCCGTCTCAAACGCGATCCCATTCCTTACCTTATTGGGCTGGCTACGGCTGCAAATGTCGGCTCAGTCGCCACGATTACAGGCAATCCGCAGAACTTGATTATCGGGCAAGCCAGCCACATTCCCTTTCTGATGTTTCTGGCGCATTTAGGGCCAGTGGCACTGGCTGGATTAGGAATATGCTGGGGTATCATCGTGCTGGTATATCCACAGGAATTCAATAACAAATTTGCCAACAATAGCAAACTACCCAGTAGGGGCAAAACCTACCCTCCTCTTCTCAATCGCACTTTACTTATCGTAGGCGGCTTGATGATCGCCTTTTTGAGCGGTCAACCGATTGTTACCTCAGCGTGCGTGGCAGCGGGGCTATTACTGGTTTCGCGCATTCACCCAATGAAATTACTGGCGATTGATTGGGATTTGTTGGCGTTCTTCGGCGGGTTGTTCATCGTTACGGGGGCGATTGAAGTTACAGGTCTAAGTGCAAAATTGTTTGAGGTGGCTGCGCCCGTGATACGGGGTGGTGTAGCGGCGCTCAGCCTGACGACGGGTATTCTGAGCAATATAGTCTCCAATGTTCCTGCAGTCTTATTGTTGCGCCCCGAAATCGGAACTCTGCCGAACTCGCAACAGGCATGGCTGACCCTTGCCATGTCCTCAACATTGGCGGGCAATTTAACACTGCTCGGTTCAGCCGCAACCTTGATTGTGGCGGAGGTGGCCGCGACACGCGGGGTTAAGCTCAGTTTTATGGCCTATTTAAAAGCGGGCATTCCGATAACGATCTTAACAATGATCGTGGGCATAATCTGGCTATCACGTTAGTTCCGTTCTTGGAAAAGGACGCGGAACAAATGCCCTCGCTGTGAATTGTGGAAGCAAGGTGAGCAGCAAAACGCGATTGATGGTGGAGCTAGCAGATAGTGGGCTGGTGCTGTGAAATGTGGGAGGACACAAGCGCGGGGGCGCTCGTCCTCCCTTACAGCATGTGGGATGTTAAACCCGAATGACGGCGCTGCAATAGACGCAGTCAATCTGGCGCTGACCGGCCACCAGCATGGGCAGTGTGCCGCCGCACGATGGGCAGGCCGAGGGAGCTTTCTTGATGGCTTCCAGTTCTTCGGCATCGGGTTGGATGGCGCGTTCGTCAGTCGTGCCGCCGCTCAACATACGCTGCACCTGCGCCGCCCAAAATTTGCAGGCCACGCCACCTTTGACCTCAACTGTAATCTGGGGGGCATGGGGCGCGCCGGATTTGAGGCTGAAATACAGCATGTCTTTGCCGCCGAATAGACCTTTGTTCTCGGCCTTCACATCGGTGATCTGGTGCAGGGGAATTTCCCATTCGAGTTCCTGTGTTTTCTTTCCGCCGAACAAACCCAACTTCTTGCCAGTCGTTTCTTTTTGCTCAAAGACGAGGCGCTGGTCGGTCAAGTAGAGGATGCCATCGGGGTCTTCTTTACCTTTACCAGTGGCGACCCATTCGGCTTTGGCGGCTAAGAACAGGGATTCACCTGCCAAGAATTTGAAGCTGGCTTCATCTTTTTGGTCAAGATACCAGTTGATTTTGCTCAGTTGGTCAACGGTTTGGATGGCATCGGCAGGCAGCGTACCGAGGTCGGCCTTCAGCTTAGACTCGGTGGCCTTGATGCGGTCTTCGAGTTCTTGCACCTGACTGGTCAACGTGGGCAGGCGGTTGGTCATGAGGGCAGGTGTGGTGGTGATGAGGCGCGCGCCTTCGATAAATAGACTGTCGAGGCGGCTGTGATCGGTTTGAAAGGTTTTGGCTTCGGACTGAATAGCATCTTGGATGCGATGATGCAGATCGTCAAAGCGTTTGCCGAGCACATTGCTCTTTTGCTCTAGATAGGCGGCGAACACGTAGCCGCGCTGGCGCACCTTGACGATATCGGCGGGGAGCATCTGAATTTTGTCGTTGGTTTCGGTAATGGTGCGGCTGACATCCGGCAGGCTGATTTTGTCGTAGAGCCCTTTGAAGCGGTTGTGGAGGGTTTCAAACTGGGTGACAATTGGATTGGGTTCTTGTGTCGTCATTCATCATCCTTTTGATAAGGTTCAACGCATACCCTTACTGTAGCGGCAATTGGCTGGGATGATCAAAAAGGAATGCAGGCTGTCTGGTGGGGTGAGGTCGTAAAAGAAAACAGCCCCACTCGATGAGCGGGGCTGCCTGTCCACAATCTCGCAGAAGTAAGGGTATTAGTCCAAGAAACTACCGACCCAATCGAGCGACCATGAGCGATCCATGCGGAAGACACCGCCGGTACCCGCGCAGTTGCCGTTGATTCCGAAGGAGGTCACACCACCGACTACATTGGAGTTACCAATGAAGTTGGGACCACCCGAGTCGCCAAAGCAGGTGCCGCCCGTGTGGGCATTGTTGGAAAGCAGCAGCGAGAAGTCGCCGGTGAAGCCGGGGACGTTGATCTGGTTCAGCTTGGGATGAGCGACCATACGGACGCGCACATTATTTTCCTTCCAAGCAGCAGCGTCCGGGAAACTCATCTGCAAACCATAACCAACGGCGGTGAAGGTTTGGTCCTGCTGGCCGCGCTTGGTCTTGAGTGCATCCAACTGGTTGAGAGTTGGCAGCTGACCATAGACAGGCATTATGACCGGAGTATCAAGCACAACAACGCCGACATCACGAAAGACAAAAGCATTGGGATTGTAGTTCGGATGGGTATGGGTAGTGCCAGCTACATCACCAATGAATGGATAACCATTGTCGGGGATTCCACTTTCAACATCGGCTGCGAACCAGATTTGGGCACGCGCGGCTGGTGCTTCGGTGCAGTGCCCGGCGGTGAGGAAAACAGTGGATGAAAGCAACGTGCCGCTGCAGCGCCAGAGGGGATTGCCGTCAGCATCCTGCGCGACCATCAAGCCTACATACGGGTGTCCGTTACCATCCGGCTGACCATCGGAAATGGCGGCGGCACTGCCGACAAACATGAGTGACAGCATGAGCGTCAGCACAAGTAGAACTAGTTTAAGTGTTGTTGACTGCTTCAATTTCATAACCTTTCCATACTATTTATAAACATATTACCGATCAGGTTCAATTCATAACATATGGAGAGTCAGATGTCAAATAATGCCATGGTCTCAAACGGGATTGAAAGACATGCAAGGCGAAGGGATTCCATGTTAAGGATTTTGCAAGGATTCGGTCACCGGCGCAGGCGACTTTGAAGGCAGAGACTCTGCGTAGACGTGAAACACTTTACCATAGAGACCACAGGCGCATCGCAATTCAGATCATGATTCGGTATGCTCTGCTCAATTAAGCGTTATAGAGGAAAGTTTGCATGGAGTACCGTGTACTTGGCCGAACGGGGATTAAGATTTCGCCGCTTGGATTGGGCACGTCCAACTTTGCTGATCCGACCCCTGAGGATGAATGCGCAGGAATTATCAACCGGGCGCTGGATGCGGGCATAAACCTGATTGACACGGGGAACAGCTACGCAGGCGGCGAGAGCGAACGGATTATCGGGCGGACGCTGGCGGCCAACGGACGGCGGCACGAGGCCATACTGGCAACCAAGGTATTTTACAAAGTTGGGACGGGGCCGAACGACGAGGGTTTGTCACGGCTGCACCTGATGCGGGCTTGCGAAGACTCGCTGCGGCGCTTGCAAACAGACTACATCGACCTGTATCAAGTTCATCGCCCTTCCCCAACGATTCCGGTGGATGAAACCCTCGCTGCTCTGACAGATCTGGTGCGGCAGGGGAAAATACGCTATATCGGCAGTTCGGTGCATCCGTCATGGAAGATTATGGAAGCCATCATGGTCAGTGAGTTGAAAGGCTACGTGCGCTTTGTTTCGGAGCAGCCGCCGTACAACTTGCTGGACAGGCGCATCGAAAACGAGCTGGTGCCCATGTGCCAAGCGCATGGCCTGGGCATAATCACATGGTCGCCGATGGCAATGGGGGTACTGGCGGGGCGCTATTCCAACGTGGACAGCCTGCCAGCCGATTCGCGAGCGGCGCTGCGCGGGGGCATTTATGCCGAGCGCATTACAGCGGCGGGGATTGAAGTGGGAAAACAGTTCGTCAAGCTGGCTGCGGAGCATGGAATTTCCGCAGCGCAACTGGCGATGCTGTGGGTCAAAGACCAGCCGGGCATTACCGCCCCGCTGAGCGGGCCGCGTACTGTAGACCAACTTGAACATTTACTGCCTGTGATGGACATGAAGCTGAGTCCGGAATTGGCGGCGGCCTGCGACCGTCTGGTGGCGCCGGGCAGCGCTGTTGCCAGTTTCTATAACAGCGCAACATGGATGAAACAACGCATTATTTAGCCGAAAGGAATTGCAGACGATGACCGTTATGAAAATAGAATTCACGCGCGGCGGCACGTTCCACGCGCGCTTGCTGGAAGCAGAAGCGCCGAAAACGTGCGCGAAGATTAAGGCGCATCTGCCGTTTGAATACCGGTTTCATCACAGCATTGTTTCGGGACAGGCCATCGTCACGTTGCCGCCCGATTTCACGGTCGAACGGGAGAACCAGCGGGTGGCCGGCATCCCGGCGGGAGCGGTCACGTTTCTGGTGAAGGATGAACCGGTGCTGGTTCCCGATGAGATTTATATTGCCTATGGGATTTTCATTTCACGGGGACTGACGGTAGACATGAAGCAGCCGGTCAACGTGTTCGCGCAAATTGATGACAACCTCGACCAACTGGCCATTTGCTGCCGACGGGTGCTCATGGAGGGCGCAGAAGTCGTGAAGTTCAGCCTGTCCGAAGGGGCCTAAGGCTCACCCTTGCCCACCGCTTTGAAGGCGTCAAGCGTACGCTGGCGGGCGGCGGCGTGATTTACGATGGGACGCGGGTAAGCGGCGGGCGGCGTGGACATTTCCCACGGGGCATGGATGTACTTGTCGGGCACATCGCGCAGTTCGGGCAGCCAGCGGCGCAGGTAGAGGCCGTCGGGGTCGAACTTCTGCGACTGCGAGATGGGGTTGAAGATGCGGAAGTAAGGCTGCGCGTCGGTGCCGGTTCCGGCTGACCACTGCCAGCCGCCGTTGTTGGCAGCGGGGTCGCCATCAATCAGCCAATCCATGAAATGTCGTTCGCCCACGCGCCAGTCAATAAGCAGGTCTTTGGTGAGGAAGCTGGCAACGATCATACGGGCGCGGTTGGGCATCCAGCCCATGGCCTGCAACTGGCGCATGGCGGCATCCACCACCGGATAGCCAGTCACGCCTGCCTTCCATGCGGCAATATCATCGGTTGAATTGTACCAAGCAAGGTTGTCGTACTGCGGGCGGAAACTGCCACGTGCCACGTGCGGAAAGTGGTAAAGAATGTGCATATAAAACTCGCGCCAGACGAGTTCGCTGACCCATGTTTCGACAGACGATTGCGCCGCCGCAACACCAGCATTTTGATAAGCAGTGCGCGCACCCCAATAGGCTTGACGCGGCGAAAGCAACCCGAAGCGCAAATACGGCGAGAGAAAAGACGAGCCGTTATACGTATCGTCAGCAGTAAGGGCGGCGAGACGGTTGCGCCCTTCCCCATAGGTATAGACGCGCTGCGACAGAAAGTCATCCATGCGCTGCAGGGCAACAGCTGCCGAAGCAGGCGGCACAGCGATGGTGGACGGCAGGCCGAGATCAGCAAGCGTGGGGATGCTGTTGGAGAGGTCGGGTATAGCGTGCCGTGCTCCTACAGCGATACGGTCAATATCTTCTAAGGGAATAAATGCCCCCTGCCCTGCGCTATCCACCACCGACTGCTTGCGAACGGTGAGCCATTTGCGCTTAAAGGGAGTGAAGACCGTGAAGGGTTTGCCCGCTTCAGTCATGACTGTGCCGGGCGGGAGCAGCAGCGCGTCATCAAAGATGTGGACGGGGATGGTGAGCAGAGAATCAATATTGGCATCGCGTTTGAGCGCAAAGGGAGAATAGTCGCGGTTGTAGTAGAGGGCGGTGGCAGCGGTGCTGCGGACGAGTTCGGGCAGCAAGGCGCTGGGATTGCCATAAGCCAGCCACAAGCAACTACCCTGCTGGCGCAGATCGGCATCGAGGGCAGCCAATGCAGCGAGCAGAAAAGATAGACGAGGCAGCGAGATTTTTGGCGATACGATGATGGCGGGGTCGAGAATGAACACAGGCAGCACAGGTGCACCGGATTGCAGGGCGGCGTGCAGAGCGAGGTTGTCAGCGAGACGCAGATCACGGCGGAACCAGTGAATAACAGGTGGGTGCATGGGGGTGTTAACCAAATTGATTACAGTAAAAGGCGTACCAATTGTGGATTATACAATACGGGATGAATGGATGCTCCGGGAATTCGAGCTGTTATAATGGAATGACGCTAGATAGGAGTCATACGATGGCGTTACCAAAACCACGCTGGACTGAAGTCGAATATTTGGCTTTCGAGCGCAGCAGTGAAGAGCGACACGAATTCATTGACGGCGAAGTGGTGGCAATGTCGGGCGCGAGCGAACGGCACAACCGCATCGTTATGAATACCTCGAACAGTCTATACAACCAAATCGGTGATCGTCCCTGTTCGGTTTATGCCACCGACATGAGGGTGCAGGTGCGGGTTGGGGCGCGGCGGCAGTACACCTACCCGGATGTGGTGGTGGTGTGTGGCGCGGTGGAACTGGCGGGAGATGATTTCCAAGATACACTTCTTAATCCCACGGTGATTATTGAAGTGCTGTCGCCTTCCACCGAAGCGTATGACAGGGGTAAAAAATTCACACGCTACCAGACATTGGAGTCCCTTCAGGAATATATCCTCATTGCGCAGGACAGCATCCAAATTGACCGTTACCTGCGGCAGCCTGACAAGCAATGGCTGCTGCTCAGTACGCAGTCCGGGGAGGGTGAAATCGAACTGCCGTCCATCGGCTGCACAGTCCGAGCGCCGGAGGTATACCGCAACGTAAAGTTTGACGAAGCGGCAAGCGAAGAATACGCGGACAATGACCTCTAGGAGACTATCCAAATACCAATTAATAGTATATATTGGTATTCATGGATGTTGAATGGAGTCTTACCATGCAAAAAAATACCAGCGTCACACTAGGCGATCATTTCGAGAAGTTCATCGCCGAACAAGTCGCGGAAGGCCGCTATGGTTCGGCCAGTGAGGTGATGCGGGCGGGACTGCGGTTGTTGGAAGAGCATGAAATGAAGCTGCAAGCACTGCAAAAGGCTCTGGTTGAGGGCGAGGAAAGCGGCAGCCCAGTCGAATTTAAGGTTGATGAATTCTTAACGCGCATGAACAATGGCGCTTAAGCATGGCACGCTTCACGCTGCGCCCTAAAGCGATTGAGGATTTAGAAGCGATTTGGCATTACACTGTCAGTACCTGGGGGAACTTGCAGGCTGATACTTACATTCGCCAACTCAGCGAAGGCATCCGCGTATTAGCAAGCGACCCCGCCATTGGGCAAGCCTGCGATTACGTCCGTGAAGGGTATAGAAAATATCCCGTTAACCGACACATCATTTTTTATCGGGTAATTGCCGCTGAGGAAATTGACGTTGTCCGCATCCTGCACGAACGGATGGACGTAGACCGCCATCTGTGAATACAGCCAATTGTTATATCCTCGTGACTGCCGATCACTCCGCCGTAATATCTGCATCCTCAACCACTGCCGCACGGTGTTCGCCGGTTTCGGTGGCGATTTGCCATGTGCCGGGGGCGGGTACGGTGCGCGGGCGCAGGTGCATGAGCAGGTCATTGTTGGGGCGAAGCACGGGCATGGTGGTCGGTTTGATTTCAACGCCCGGTTTGAGGCTGAGATGATACGTCTGGGCGATCATGGCAATCATGAGCTGCATTTCCATGATGGCGAAGTTGTTGCCAATGCAAACACGCGGGCCTTCGCCAAAGGGGATGTAGGCGTGGCGCGTGTGGGTGCGGTCGGGCGCAAAGCGATCCGGGTCGAAGCGTTCGGCATCCTCCCAGAAGTCGGGATGACGGTGGACGACATAGGGGCTAATCAATACTGTCGTTCCAGCTTTGACAGGCATACCGCCGATGGCGTCATCCGATACTGTGCTGCGGGGGATGAGCCACGCCGGCGGGAACATGCGCACAGACTCGTCAATGATCTGGCGGGTGTAGGTCAGGCGCGGTAGATCGTCAAAGGTGGGGGTGCGTCCATCCAACACGTCAGCCAGTTCACGCATCAAACGGCGTTCGACATCCGGATGCTGCCAGATGAGATACCAGACCCATGTCATGACAGTAGCAGAAGTTTCATGCCCGGCCATGAAGACGGTGAAAACTTCGTCGCGCACCTGCTGGTCGCTCATGCCCTCCCCTGTTTCTTCGTCGCGGGCGTCGAGCAGCATATTGAGCAGGTCATTGTTGTCGTTGGGATTCTCGCGGCGTTCTTTGATGAAACCATAAACCGCACGGTCAATCTGCTGGATGGTTTCGCGGAAGGCGGTATCGCCGGGCAGTGGGATAAAGTCCGGCAGGAAGAAGGTCCACATGCGGACGTTCATCAGCTTGAGGGCTTTGGTGTAAGCATCCACCATTTCGTGCGTTTCTTCGTTACTGATTCCGGTGCCGAACATGGTGCGGACGATGATCTTCATAGTCAGGTCGGCCATAGCATGGGCGATTTCGATGGGCTGGTTCTTTTCGGAGAGTGACTTCCAATCAGCCAGCGTCTCCGCAATAACTTCGCTGACCGTATTGACCAAACCAGCAAGGCGCTGGCGGTGGAAGGCGGGCTGCATGAGGCGGCGCTGGCGCAGCCACAAATCCCCTTCGCTGCCTAACATACCGTTGCCTACGAGTTTGCGGATGGCAACCCACATCGAACCTTTACCGTAGTTTCGCCAGTTGTCTTGCAGGACGTAGCGCACGTAGTCAGGATGGTGAACGAGCAGCAGCTTGGTCGGGCCGAGGTTGACGGGAACCAAGTCACCACGTTCGTGCAGGCTGTGGATGAAAAAGCTCAGCGGGTCTTTGGCGAGGCTGGGAACTGCCCCTACCCCGTAGGCGCGCCAACCAGTTTGGGTTTGTGTTTCGATTCCGTTCGCCATCGCGATTTACCTTCTTCACAAAATTTCCGGTAAAGATAGCAGACCTGGCTACGATATTGCAAGTTTTATGTAATAGCTGATAGACATGCCCGCCGTTAGGATTAGGTGGGCAGCCCTTTGGAGGCGTAGCCGAACATCACTCCGGCTAAGGCGATGAGGAAGCCAATGAAGGGATTGGGCAAAACAAGTGCGAGCGCCAGTAAGAAAATGACATCAGGCGGCAGCATGTGAGTTTCTCCTCAATCGAGACGTGGGTTAAAGTCGCCTATGACGATTAGTCTTTATCTTATTCAGGACTCCTGTTTAAAGCTAGTAGGAAGAAAACTAACTCTTGTTCTTTTATTACGGGATGATTTGGTTCGCAAATTGGGCATAAATTGAGCGCCTAACGAACTGGTAGTCGTGCCACGTCTAGCACTATCTTTCGTGCCGACTTTGGAGCTGGCGGTATTATGCCAAGCGAGCTTCTTGACAAAGGATTGCAAAGCGAGTACAGTATTTGCAACTTACTTCATTCAGTGAAAAAAGATGCGCAATTCGATCCCCGGCAACCGTGACCTCATCAAAGCGATCAACCGCAACCTGCTCCTCAACATTTTGCGGCGCGAGGGCATGCTGTCGCGCACGCAGTTGACCGAACTTTCCGGGCTGAGCGTGGGGGCTGTTTCGCAAATCACCACCGAACTCATTGACGACAAGTGGATGTTTGAAAGCGGCGAAGGCGACTACACCGGGGGACGGCGGCAAACACTGCTGCGCCTGAACCCTGACGCTGGCTATGCGCTGGGTCTCAAGTTAATGGAAACGCGGGTCGTGTGTGCGGTGACCAGCTTCGAGGCGCGGGTACTTTTCTACCGCGAGTTCCCGCTAGAAAGTGACTATTCACCTGCTGAAGTGGTGAATGCTATCGCGCGAATTGTGGGCACCATGATAGAAGCCACCAAACTACCCCGTTCGGCCTTCTTTGGTATCGGCGTGGGATTGGCGGGCGTGATTAATCCACATGAAGGGGTTGTCAATTACTCGCCGTTTTTGGGCTGGCAGGAAGTACCACTTGCTCACCTGCTAGAAGCCAAAATAGGCTTGCCGGTCACCATCGAAAATGACGTAAACACGCTGACGCTGAGCGAACACCTTTTTGGGGCGGGCCGCCACCAGCAAAATTTCATCGTGGTGACAGTCGGGCGCGGCGTAGGAATGGGAATGGTGCTGCACGGGCAGCTTTATCAAGGTGAACGCGGCGGCGCGGGCGAGCTAGGGCACAACATCATTGATCTGGAACGCGCACGCCAGTCGGTCAGTTCGGGAACGTTAGAAACATTAGCATCTGACCCCGGCATGGTCGAAGCGTTGACGGCTGATGGCAAGGCCTCCGGCAACTTAAGCGATGTAGTGGCCGCAGCGCAGGCTGGTTCGGCAGCGGCGCAGGAGGCACTGCGGCGCAGCGGGGAGTATTTAGGCGTGGCGCTGGCGGGTGTCGTGAACATTTTAGCGCCGTCCATGGTCATCATCAGCGGCGAAGGGGTAAAGGCAGGAGACTACCGGTTGCAGCCGATGATGGAAGCACTACGGCGCTACACCTTTAACGGTCTGTTGGAACATGTTGACGTCATTGTGGAGGCAGCGGACGACCAAGCATGGGCACGCGGCGCGGCGACATTGGTTTTGAACCGGGTGTTCGCGTCGCCGCTGGTTCACAGTGAAGTATCGGTCTGATATTTTTTTGGAAATGTTTTTTCATTGTGTGAAAGATGATGCGTAATGGCGTGGAATAGTGGAATACATCGCTGGAAATGGGTAGCTGTGTTCCTGCTGCCGGGTCTTATCGGACTTTCCATTTTCATCCTCTACCCCATCTTGTCGTCATTCTGGTTGGCGTTCCAAGACTGGAATTTACTGCGACCGCCGGAATTTGTGGGCATCAGTAATTTTCAGGAACTGGCCGGAGATGCCGACTTCTGGCGGGCGTTGAGCTACACATTGACCTTTATCGCCTTGTACGTACCGCTGGTGTTTGTGCTGGGTTTGGCGCTGGCCTTGTTCCTGAACCAGAAAGTGCGCGGGATGATGGTCGTGCGGGCATCCAGCTTTCTGCCGGTGGTGGCATCGTGGGTAGTCGTCTCGTTGATTTGGAAGTGGATATTCAATCCGTCCTACGGCCTCATCAACTTTATGTTGGGGTTATTTGGCATCACTGGTCCGGCATGGTTGTTTGAGCCCCAAACGGCAGTGTACGCCATGGTCATCACCAGCGTGTGGAAAGACGTGGGTTATATCGCCCTGCTCTATCTGGGCGGGCTGCAAAACATTTCAGAAAGTTACTACGAAGCGGCGCGGATTGACGGAGCCAACCGCCGGCGCTGCCTGCGCTACATCACGCTGCCCCTGCTAACACCGACCATGTTCTTTGTTGCGATTACGCTGCTCATCAATTACTTCCAGATGTTTGAGCAGGTGTGGCTGATGCCCATGCGGGACAGCGCGGCCGACCGCCAGGTAGAGGTGATTGTGACGGAAGTAGTGAAGAATGCCTTCAGCTACAACCGCATGGGTTATGCCTCCGCCATGTCGTGGGTGTTGTTCGTGCTGATCTTCATCATCACTTTCGTGCAACTACGGTTGCAGAAACGGTGGGTTTACTATGAGTCAGACTAACGCCCTACCCGCCAACAATATGCCAGCAGCGGCACGGGCGACAGCGGCTCAACGCCCGGCACTAACTTTGCTTCTGCTCCGCACCGGGGTGATGGTACTAATCGTGGCGCTGATGGTGCTGCCGTTCCTGTGGATGCTCAGCACGTCACTAAAAGCACAGCAGTATATCCTTGAAATGCCTCCCCAGTTAATTCCCAACCCGATCACAATCGAAAGCTACACGGGACTGGCGGAACGGATTGATCTGGCACGCACCTTCTTCAACAGCTTATTTGTGGCGGTCATGGGAACAGCTGGACAAATCGTGATTTCGGCCATGTCAGCGTATGCCTTCTCGCGGTTGCAATGGCCGGGACGTAACGGCGTGTTCGTGCTGTACCTCGCCACGATGATGATCCCGGCGGTGGTGCTGGTCATACCGCAGTTCATCTTGATACGCGGGTTGGGGTGGATGAACAGTTATCAGGCGCTGATCGTGCCGGGTTTGTTCAGCGCGTTCGGCACATTTCTCCTGCGCCAATCGTTCCTGACTATTCCCAAAGATTTCGAGGAAGCGGCGGTGGTGGACGGCGCGAATCACCTTGTCATATTCTGGCGCATCATCATGCCGCTGTCGCTGCCTGCGCTGGCGACGCTGGGTGTCTTTAGTTTCATGGGGTATTGGAACAATTATTTGTACCCGCTGTTTGTGGCACGCAAAGACGATGTCATGACGCTGCCTATTGCCCTCGCCACATTGCAGGCGGGGCCGCGCGCCCTGACAGAGTGGAATATGGTCATGGCGGGTTCGGTCGTCACGGTGCTGCCCATTCTGGTGGCGTACCTGCTGGCGCAGCGCTGGTTTGTTTCCGGCGCGATTTCCAGCGGGATCAAAGGTTAGGTTTCGTCAAGCGACGAAATGCGCTTGTGGGATTACGAAGATAAATATTGAAAGGAATTCGTTATGTTACGCCGTTCTTTGTTCTTGATCGTAGGCATGCTGCTCCTGCTGGTGCTGCCAGCAGCAGCACAGGATGCAACAACCATCCGCTACTTCACGTTTTCGGCTGCGCCCGACCATTTGGCCGACCTTGACACCATCATCGCGGGTTTTGAGGCCGACAATCCGGGCATCAAGGTAGAGGTCGAAACTGCGCCTTTCGCCGATTACTTCACGCTGCTGCAAGCGGGTGTCGCCAGTGGTGACGCGCCGGATGTGTTTGAGCTGAATTATGAAAACTTTGTCACCTATGCCGCCAACGGCACGCTCTATGACCTGAGCGACATGGTCAGCGCCGATGCCCCATTCTACCCACGCGCTCTGCAAGCCTTCCAGTATGACGGCAAGCAGATGGCACTTCCGGCCACCTTCTCGACCGTGCTGATGTTCTATAATTCCGATTTGTTCGACAAGGCCGGTATTGCCTACCCCAGCGCCGATTGGACATGGGACGATGCGATTGCCGCCGCGACTGCAATCAAGGCATTGGGTGACGACACATGGGGTTTGTTCTCACCAACACAGTTCTGGGAGTTCTATAAGAAAGCGGCCCAAAACGGCGAATGCAATTTCTTCAATGCGGACATGACCGAATCCACCATCAATTCAGCCGCGTGCGTCAGCACACTGGAAATGATGGTTAATTTCGTGAACGACGGACTGATGCCTTCTGCGGCGCAACTTTCCGGGGTTTCGGACTCAGAATTATTCATGAGCGGTAAGCTGGGTATGCTGGTGACCGGTATCTGGATGTTCGGTGCGTTTGCAGATGCGCCCTTCAAATGGGACGTGCAGCTGGAACCGATGATTAAACAGCACGCCAACCACTTCTTCGCCAACGGTGTGGCTGTCTCCGCTTCGACAGCGAATGCCGAAGCCGCTGCCGCATGGGCAACTTATATGGCATCCAGCGCAACAGCCGCTAAAGTGCGCGTGGACAGCGCATGGGAACTGCCCGCATTGGACAAGCCGGAATACTTTGAAGCCTATTTGCAGCAGACACCCCCGGCTAACCGCGCGGCAGTCTTCGCAGCGCTGGAAAATCCAGTGACACCGCCCGTGATCGAACGCCAGAACGAAATGCAGGATGCGGTGAACGCCCTGCTGACGAAGGTGGTAGACGGGGAAATGACCGCGCAAGCCGCTTTGGACGAAGCCAAGACGGAAATTGACGCGCTCATCAAATAAGTTGCGGTAATCTTTTTACAGAGAGGTACAGCAGTCTGTACCTCTCTGCTCACGATGAATGGTTATCACCTTGAACGATCTCCAACAACGTAGTATTGAAATCATTTTGGCAGGGCAGTTCGACGGCGCATATGCCGCCTGCTTGAGCTTTTCGCAGTACGGCTACTGCTGGCTGCGGGATGGCACATGGATCGCGCACGGGATGGATGCAGCTGGACAAACGCAGAGTGCGCGGGCGTTTCACCGCTGGGTCGGGCGCACGCTTACCCGATACAGCGACAAGGTCACGCACATCCTTAACTTGTTGGCAGCGGGCAAACAGCCTGCCGAAAGCGACTACCTACCCACTCGCTTTGGACTGGATGGCAGCATCGGCCTCGAAGACTGGGGCGATTTTCAGATGGATGGGTATGGTACTTGGTTATGGGGATTGGCACAGTTCGTCAACAAGCATGGCGATGATGATCTGTGGCAAGAAGCACGCCCCGCCACAGAACTCGTCATCAACTATCTGGCGGCACTCTGGGACTCGCCCAATTATGACTGCTGGGAAGAACACCGCGAGCATATTCATCCGGCGACGCTGGCGGCGATTTACGGCGGAATGAAGGCTGTACAAGTATTCTTGCCGGAACTGGTCACGCCGACATTATTAGAGGCTATGTGTAGTTTTACGCTGACAAACGGTGTTGCTTCCGACGGCCACTTTATGAAATATCTCGGTAATGAGGCGGTAGATGCCAGCTTGTTATGGATCGGCACCCCCTACCGGTTAGTGGATATTCACGACGTTCATTTTCTGGCAACGCTGGCAAAAATTGAACAGGATTGACTGCGTCCTCAGGGCGGGGTCTACCGCTACCAAAATGACACCTATTACGGCGGTGGCGAGTGGCTGCTGTTAACACTGTGGCTAGCATGGGTGTATATCGAATTGGGGAAAATAGACCAAGCCCGTGAACTGGTCGCGTGGGTGGAATCCCAAGCCAGCCCAAGCGGGGAACTGGCAGAACAGGTCAGCGGCCATCAGTTAGCGCCAGCCTATTACGATGAGTGGGTCGAACGCTGGGGCACGCCAGCGACGCCGCTATTATGGTCGCACGGTATGTATTTATTGGTGAAGTCACTGCTAGAGGCACGGTGAAACATGGTCGAAATTATCCACGCCCCTTTTGGTCAAGAACACCCTTATGAACAACTGCCAGAAGAACGTTTCCCACGTCGGCCTTTGGCCGAAATGCCGTTCAACATCGGGATTGCCATTCGTCCGGGAGGGGTGGCGCGGCGGGTCATTGTCCGTAGCCAAGTTGATGACCAAGCGGAAACACAGGTCGAAGCAAGACACCAAGCCGACTGGCAGCAAAAGCAAGAAGAAGGTGTCGGCGCTGAGTTCCTAGAGCGCATGATTCGGGTCGAGCAAGATATTTGGCAGGCGCAGCTTATAGCTCCGGCATATGGACAAACATTGACCTATTGGATTGAAGCCGAGGGCGTAAGGAGCCCGCGGTTTACGGTGCGTGGAGAAACATGGGTCGAAGACCACAGCACGGCAGCCTTCAACCTCAATCGTGACCATATCCAGCAGCCGGAATTGTGGCCGACACTCAAAGGCGCCGAATGGCTGACTGATGGCAAGGAAAAGCGGCGACTGCGGCTGACATTTGCCTGCGCGCAGGATGAGCATTTCTACGGTTTGGGCGAACGCTACAACGCGCTCGACCAGCGCGGCAACATTATAGACGTGCGGGTTTACGAGCAGTACAAAAACCAAGGACAGCGCACCTACATGCCTATCCCTTTCTTACTGTCGTCGGCTGGTTATGGCCTGTACGTGGAAAGCAGCCGTTGGATGCAGTTCGATCTGGCGGCAAGTGCGCCCGACTGCTGGACTCTGGAAGCGGATGTGGCGGTGGATGACACACTCACGCTGCATGGTTTCACGGGCAATGACCCATTGGAGATAATCGCGCAGTTCACGCAATTAACAGGGCCAGCCGCCCTGCCGCCTGAATGGACATTCGGCTTGTGGATGAGCAGCAACGAATGGAATTCGCAGGCGCGGGTGGAACAGGAAGTACGCCAATCGCTAGCGCATGGTATTCAACCGGCAGTGGTGGTGATCGAAGCGTGGAGCGACGAAACTACGTTTTACATTTGGAATGACGCGCAGTACACGCCAAAGCCCGGTGCGGAAGGCTTTTCCTACAGCGATTTCACCTTCCCGGCGGACGGCAAATGGCCTGATCCTAAGGGCATGGTGGATTGGCTGCACAGTCTGGGTATCAAACTGCTGTTGTGGCAAATTCCGGTGTTGAAAGTGCTGGACGAGCCTCACGCGCAACACGAGGCTGATCGTTCACATTTTGAGCAGTCGGGCTTCGGGGTGCGGGAAGCGGACGGCAGTTTGCACAAGGTAAAACCCTTCTGGTTTCGCAACGGCTACATATGGGATGTGACCAACGCGGCAGAGCGCAATTGGTGGCTGAATAAGCGGGCGTACCTGCTGGACGACATGGGCATTGACGGCTTTAAGACCGACGGTGGCGAGCATATGTGGGGCGCAAGCACGCGCTTCGCCGATGGGCGGCGGGGCGACGAATTGTGGAACGAATACCCGCAGCTTTATACGGCGGCTTATTACGAATTTGCCAGAGCCAAGCGGGGCGGTATCACCTTCAGCCGTTCGGGATTCACAGGGTCACAGCGCGCGCCGCTGCACTGGGCGGGGGATGAGAACTCGACGTGGGAAGCATTCCAGCACTCCATTTTGGCAGGTTTGAACGCAGCCATTTCCGGCATCCCGTTTTGGGGCTGGGATTTCGGTGGCTTCAGCGGCGACATTCCAACGCCGGAATTGTATCTGCGGGCGGCAGCGATGGCGGTCTTTTGTCCAGTGTTTCAATATCACTCGGAATATAATCCGCAGCGTCAACCCAGCCGTGACCGTACACCGTGGAATATGCAGCAGCTAACTGGCGACGACCGCATTATCCCCACTATGCAGCACTTAGCGCGAGTGCGCGAAAACCTGCGCCCGTACATCTGGCAGGAGGCACAGCACAGCGCGGCTAGTGGCGAACCGATGATGCGCCCGTTGAAATTGTGGCATGCAGAGGCGGACGATTATCAATATTATCTTGGGCGTGAGTTATTAGTATGTCCGGTGGTAGAGGCGGGATGCGAGCGTGCGCGTTGTTTTCTGCCGCCTGGCGAATGGCGCGACTTCTGGACGGATGAACGCTATACAGGCGGCGCGGTGATTGAAATGGAAGTACCGATTGACCGCATTCCAGTATTCAAGCGGTCAAAATGATGCACTGCTCATCCAGCCGAAGCCGAGGACAAAGCCAACGAGCAGGAGTAGGAAACCGAAGGCGGGGTGAAGTAGGAAGGTGAACAGCAGAAACAATAGTGTTATCACCTACTTCTCCGCACTGGCGACTACAACCGGTTCTGCATCCACATCTTCCTCCTGCGCCCGCCATGGAATAAACTCGCCGCTGTCAGTGCGGTAGGTATCGTGGCGAACCAGCAGATATTCAAACCACACCGTCAATAGTGTGTAGAGATAGCGGCTGCCCTGCTCTTTCAGCTTGAGGGCCGACTCGCCGACGGTGCGGTTGCGCCACGTGATGGGCAGCGTTTTGTAGGTATAACCGCGCACGATGGCCTTGAGCGGGATTTCGATGGTGAGGTTAAAGTGCGGCGAGACGAAGGGACGGCAGCTTTCGATGACTTCGCGGCGGTAGCCTTTGAAGGCGTTGGTCACATCGTTGTAGCGCAGGCCGAACATGATACGGATAACAAAGTTGGCGAGGCGGTTGATGACCAGCTTGAACTGCGGATAATCGTAGACCGCCGAGCCGCGCATGAAACGTGAACCAAAGGCGCAGTCGGCCTCGTCGCGCAGGATGCGGTAGTAGCGGACGACATCTTCGGGCGAATCGGAAGCATCCGCCATGTAAACCACCACCGCATCGCCTGTGAAATGGTTGAGCCCATAGGCAACGGCACGCCCGTAGCCATTGCGACCAGCGTTGCGAACACAATGGATGCGGGGGTCGCGGGCGGCAGCTTCCTGCACCACCTCGCCGGTACGGTCTTTGCTGCCATCATCCACCACAATAATTTCAAAATTATTCACCCCTGCCCCATCGAGATGGGACGTGAGCAGGTTGAGGGTGCTGCCAATGTTGCCCTCTTCATTGCGGGCGGGGATGACGATGGAAAGTTTCATATTTGAGTCGCCAGTTTCCAGTTGCCAGTCACAAGTTTGGAACGGATGGCTGGTGGCGGAAACAACTAAAGTTCGGTCGGACGGTGGGGACTATGATACAACACGGGCGCGGGAAATGGGAATTGTGGAGGGCAAAACAACGAAATGGCCTCTAAATGAGCCAGCGTACCTCCCGCGAGCGGCGAGCCATTTCACATCATACCGGCTGCAACCGCCCCAAGAGATAAAGCATGGCTGACTGCCAGTCGGGGAAATCATCTACTTCTTCCCACAATTCGCGCATTTCGGAGGCGGCGTAGACCTTGTTCACCGCCTGAATCGCTTTATCAGACCACGCAGAGTCTAATGCTAACTGGTGGGATTGAAGCCAGTCGCGCAGGCCCTGGGGAGTGGATGCGTTAGGTTTGCCGCGCATCATGGCAATCACCTCGGCCGCAGCTACCGCGCGCTGCGCTTCATCAACTTCAATATACTCATCATTTTCGAGAACGGTGTCGAGCGCTTCGGTTACAGGACTCAAATCAGGGCCGTGAACGAGATCCGCGACCATATCACCTGCGCCATCGTTTTCAAAACTGTTGAAGCCCCATGCGCCCATAAAATCCCTCGTTGGATAGTAGGCGCTAAATCGCCCAGAACTCGTCAATAGTCAGCGTGCCGCTGGTCAAGCGAATAGTGATAGTGTGTCGGGCTCGACCTCCTGAAATTCCAGTTCCATTTTGATAAAACGGCATCGCTACGAAATCTCCGCCATCAATGCTAATTTCAACTTCATGAGCTCCACGCCCCTTGCGATAGCATCCAAAACTTTGGCAGATAGCACTATATGTAATAGTGCTTCCAACTTCAGAACTACTCACCTGTGTTTCGTCATCTGTCCAATTTCCACTTCGGCTTTCGTATTCAATACCGGGTACACGAATGGGGATATTTTCATAGTCTCCAAGCGTATCATAGATTCGATCAGGGTACGAAGACGGCTTTTTCGCCCCTCCTTCGGGCATTACTTGCTCGACCAGACTTGCAAGTAAAGCATATCCGCCCTTTGCTGGGTGAACACTATCACCTGACACATACTCAGTTAGATTATGTCCCTTATTATTTACTAGCTCTTTAACAGCACTCCAATAATCAACAACCGGAATACCATAATATTGAGCTATAGAATCAAGTTCAGCAAACTCGCCATTCGCCAATTGTATTGGATTATTGATGGTCGTATTGTCATTCACATCCGAAACAGAAAATGCCTTTACAAATATGATACGAGTATTAGGATTAGCTGACCATACCCGACGTACGAATGCCTCTAGGGATTTCCCAGAGTGATTGCCTCCCGGATCATTTACCATATCAATGACTACTACATCAGGATCAATTGATAAAATATCCGTATCTAGGCGAACAAGATTTGACCAAGTGTTATGCCCATCAGTCGCACCATGCTGTGCCGTTAGGGTCAGCAAAGGGAAGTTATTACTAATGTAACCATCTACGACGTATGAGTAGCCAGGATTGCTTGCCGTAAAACTTGTTCCGGCCCAACTTATTTTGAGAGTGTCAAGCCTGTCTGCATAAACAAAATCATTAAACCTATTTCCAGCAAACGCACTGAAAATCCCGTGATACTTCCCCGCGCCAACATCTGCGACAGTTTGGGTATCCACAATTTGCTTTCCGTTATAGAACAAGGTTACTCGCTTACCTGCCTTACGGATCTCCAAAGGTGCGCCCTCGATGTATGTGATTCCGGTTGGAGAAATAATGTCACTGAATGCACCGTCCACACATTTTGTCAATCGTGCACTATATTGATTGAGATAAGCCATCAAGCCATTTTGGGGACTTTCCGGGTCATCTATAAAAGCAGCAACTCCGGCATATGTACCCGGCACAACTACAAGCGTAGCCTTGCTAACGACATTCTCTGAAAGATTCGTCTTACGCAACGCAAACATACTGGGAAAGTCTATATCCTTTAATGATAATTCATCTAAATAGACTGTCGTGTTTGCACCTTGAACGATATCAGGAAATATCTGACCGTTAATATCAGTACTGCGTCCGTTAGCTATGAACTCCTGAAAAGCAGTAGTCAACTCGCGTGTTGGATTGTCATTTAAGCCAAGCGCAGTACCAGAAATCGCTAACCTTGTCCCAACCTCAGAAGCGCGCGCCCAGCAACGCAAAATGTGAAACGTGTCGCCCGGCATAGAGGATGTCTGGTATACTCGCCCCTGACTATCATCAGCATCGTGACTATAGCGCAGGGCAAATTTGCCACCGTGCACGGTGGTATCTTCGCGGCTAACCATAGATGTACCCGCCGTTTGTGTAATCCAGTTCACCAACTTACCAGCATCGTCCCATTCCTCAAAACTACCATCGGCAGAGTGTTCTTCACCTTCCAGTGGCAGAATCATTGCATTGCCATCAACGACATTAAATCCAATACCTATCCAGTTCGGTTGCAAAGTGGAGAAATCATCCCAAAACACGGTTGATAAGTCGTTGAAGGCCAACAGGCGGCGCTGCCACGGGAAGCTCGCCCCCACTGCACCCAGCACCAAGCTGAGTTTGAGGAATGAGCGGCGGCTGAGATTAGTTGAATTTGGCACTGTGCAACCCCTATCTACTGTGACAAGCAGAGGAGCGTGTCAATTATGAATTGATTCGATTATCGCTCATGACACGGGTAATGCAAATGACGTGCGTCTGTTCACGGCTTCCGCAGCTTTTTGATGATAGCCGCCAGCCGCTTAGCGGGTGCAGGTTTGAGCGACGGCGCACGTCCTTCCAACAGCTTGAGCAGGGCGTCGCGATTGGCATTGTTCACTGCCACCAGCACACTTTCGGCATGGCGCGGCAGGTCTTTAGGCGGGCATCTTTCGAGGAAGGACAGCAGATAGGGAAAAATACGCTGTTCGGATTTTTCGTCATGGGCAGCCAGCGCCGCCAGCACCCGCACGCCCCAATCCTGCGTGATGACCGAACCGTTGTCATTAGCAGCGATGATGGCCTCTAAATGAGGCAAAACAGCGGCGGCATTGGTTGGCGCAATCGCCCCCAATGCGGTCATGCCCCCCCACACCATGCGATTGTTGCGGCTAGTGAGCAGCGCAACGAAATTTTCGACGTAGGGCGCGATGAGTTCCGGCCTGACATAGCCCACTTCATACAGCACTTTGATGCAGTCGGCGGCGATGGCTTTGTCTTTGTTCGTCAGGTTGTCAACCAGTTCGCGCACCCCTGCCCTATCTCGCCCTGCCGCGATTTCCTTGGCGAGAAGTTGGTTCGGTACTTCGTCGTTGCGCTCAAGGGCGGAAGCCAGTTTGTTCAGGACGGTCATCGGTAATTCTCCCCGTGAAGCACTATTCGTAGCGTCCACCTCATTGAACAGCAAATACGCGAAGAACGCAAAATGAGGCAGTCATACAACTGAAATCACTATGAAGTGAAAAAGAGGAGATTTCAAGAGTGGCACATGCGCTCATGAAAAGGGACAGAGTGATGCTCTGTCCCTAAAAGTGACAAAGGTGAGGTTACTGGTGAGCCGCTAATTGAGGCTGTTGGTGCGAATAACGTCGCTGTAATACAGGGCGCTGCGTTTGGGGGTGCGCTTTTGGGATTGGTAATCCACATGCACAATGCCGAAGCGTTTGCTAAAACCTTCTGCCCACTCGAAATTATCCATCAAACTCCACGCGAAATAGCCTTTGAGTGGCACACCACGATTGATGGCATCTTCAGCTGCAGTCAAATACTGCTTATAAAAAGCGACGCGACGCGGGTCTTCCAGAATACTGTCTGTGACCGTGTCGGGTTCGGGGAAGGCTGCGCCATTTTCGGTGACGTAGATGACCTGCGGATTGTATTCCTTGTGGACACGCACTAGCAAATCCGCCATAGCGGGGCCATTGATTTCCCAGCCCATATCGGTAAACTCCGCATCTTTCGGGAATTCTGAAGTCGTACCATCTTCGGTGCCGGGAATGTGCTTATGCACCCAGCGCATGTAGTAATTGATGCCAAGAAAATCCATCGGTGCAGCAGCGAATTTGATGGCTGACAAATCAATCCCATCCAAATAGCCCCGTGTCACTAACGCCTCGACCATATCTGCTGGATACTCGCCTTTGAACACGGGGTCGAGATACCACCGGTTAGCGAATCCATCTTGGTAACGGGCAGCTTTGACATCTTCAGGATCACCACTGGCGGGAAGGTGTGGGGTTAAGTTGAGGGTGATGCCAGCCACAGAATCTTTGACATTGCGGCGGATAACCGGCATGGCCGCCCCGTGTGACAGCAGCAAATGGTGCGCGGCCTGGAAACCTTTACAGGGGTCAATAATGCCCGGCGCATGTGTACCGAAATAGTAGCCGAGCATGGCGCTGCACCACGGTTCATTGAAAGTAATCCAATGTTTAACTCGATCACCTAATGTCTTGGTCATCAGGTCAGCATAATCAGTAAACCAATGCACAATGTCGGGGTTTGTCCAGCCGCCTTTGTCTTCTAACACCTGCGGCAAGTCCCAGTGGTAGAGCGTAATCCACGGTTGAATGCCAGCCCGCAGCAGCGCATCGGTCAGACGGTCATAATAATCGAGACCAATTTCGTTAATCGTCCCCGTACCCTGTGGGATGACACGCGGCCATGAGGTAGAGAAGCGATAAGCTTGTACGCCCAGTTCCTTCATGAGGGCAACATCTTCCTCATAGCGATGGTAATGATCGTTACCGACATCGGCACTCGTGCCATCCTTAATTTTGCCCGGAGTATGACTAAAGCGTGTCCAGATGCATTCGCCGCGTCCGTCTTCCATTGCCGCACCTTCGATCTGGTAACTCGCTGTGGCTACACCCCACAAAAAATCCTTTGGGAAAGTCATGATTTGTTAGTCCTTCGTTCTTGACGTCAGTCAATGAATACTGAAAGTATATGATTTAAAACACCGATAACAGCTAGGCCACCCACATATCGAAGGTGTACAGCGAAACCAGCATCCCCATTAAGAGCAAGCTGAACATTGTCCAACCGCGATCAAACACCGGATTGCGGCCAAAGCGAGCGAGCATGATAAAGACAGCAGGCACAGCCAGCACATAACGAATGATACTCTGCGGCGCGGAACCTGTGACCGGCAGCAAAATAGCCACTACACAATAGCATGTCAAACCGGGATAATGGCGGAAAGTAAATAGGCAGGATACCACCATAATTATGACGCTGGCGGCTTCCAGCGCGTAGTAAGTCGTCATTTGTGGGTTGCTGCCGTCGCGGAAGCTGTTGAACATCACACCGACCCCGCGCGAAAATTGCGACCAGTTGAGCAAACCACGACCAAAATGGTCACGCTCTATCAAAAATGCTTTGTCACCGAGCGTGAAATGCCAAGCGAGGTATGCCGCTATCGGCAGCAAGATGAGTGCAGCAGTTTCAAGATTGACGGAACGAATTGAAAAACGCTGACGCAGCGTGCGCCTGTCCACGTGGGTGAACCAGTGCCACGCCAGCGGCAGGATGAGCGCAATGCCGATGCCTTTGGTCAGGGTGGCGAGAGCCGCCAAAACCGCTGCCCAAAATAAGTGTTGGCGGTGAATGAGCGCCAAACAGCCAAAGGCTAATCCCACAAACAGCCCTTCAGTATAGACCTGTGCCAAAAAGAATCCGCTGGGGAAAATGAGCAGGTAAAAGGCCGTGCGTATCCCCCCTTCTTCACCCAGCTCGTCGCGGGTCAGTTCGTAGAGCGCCATCATGGCAGCGAGCGTACCCAGCAGTGAAACCAGTACCCCGCCCAATGTGGCAGCGGCGATAGGATTGAGGTTCAGGAGACGCAGCGGCGTGGCGAGGACCGAAATGGCCGCTGGATAGAGGGGGAAGAATGCGTAACTAAGGGGCAGCGTGCCGCCGGCCCGCAGGTTGCCGGTGGTGATACGGGGATCATCATAGCCACCTACTGCAATACCCAAATAAAACTCCGAGTCCCATGCGACCTGATGATTCATGAACGGCTCGGTGAGAAAGTCTTTGCCAGCCTGACTTCTCTTACTGGTCTCACTCGGTGTCCATTCCAATGCCCGATCCGGGCGGTTGGGTTGGTAGCGGGCGTTGACGATGCCTTGAAACGAAAGCAAAACGATGGCCCATGCCAGCCAGATAAGCGTCAAAGTGCGGTAAGGGTGAGACTTCAGCATTATGGCTCAGTCTGGTTCACGCGGTTAAAAATGGCCGAAAAAGCATACTTGTCTTGGGGAACGCCGCTGCACTGGCCTGAAAGTATGCGCTGACCGCTGACACATTCCCGGTCGCGCCCCAACGACCACATAGACAGACGTTGAATGCCATTGTCGAGCGCGAAATCGGTGACCTGTTCCGCATCAGCCAAAGTGAACACTTCGGCCTGCACATCGTTAACGCCAATCATGGGCGTCAGTCCAATCATCTGCCACAATTGCTCAGGTGTGCGGTCAGGGTACAAATCAGCCAGTTGAGTAACTAACGACTTCGCCGCATCAATGGCATTCTGTCCCATCTGGTCAGGCGGGAAATCTGGGCCGTAGTCCATCGTCATAATATTAACCACATCAACCCGAACGTCGTGGTCAATGGCCGATTGCAGCACCGCCAGTCCACCGGCGGTCAACCCTGTGGGCAGCACGGGCAGCGTAAAGGACAGGGACAACGGCACGCCGGGTTCGTCAGCCTGTGCTTGCAGCAGTACCAGCGCCTGCGCACGGCGTTCGATTGATTCGGGATCATCCAGTTCATCGCCTTCAATATCGAGGTCAAGGTGCGTGAGATGGTAGGCATCCACTACTGACTGGTATTGCTCGGCTAGAGCTTCGGCGTCAGGACAAGCCAGCGCCAACTCGTCACCCGCTGCTCCACCGAAAGACACTGCCACATCACCGCCCATTGCGCGCAGTTGTTCAATTTCCTGTTCTAAATACGGTTGGTTTTTGAGAGTTGCCCCGCCGTTCCAACTGGCGCGGCAGCCGTCGCCTGCTATGATGAAAGCCAGTGTAAAGTAGCGCACACCGGTCAGTTTGGCAGTGGCCGCCAGCGGCGCTTCACCGGGGAAAATGTAAGGGGAGTAATAGGTTGCTGCCCAGGGAGAGGGAGTATCCTGCGCGGCAGTCAGACCACCGCACAGGAGACATAAACAGGCAATTAAAAACAGTCGCTTCACAGATTATTGGCCTGCCGGGATGATATACATCGTGGCAGACTGACCCGGCAGCGTCAGCCCGGCACTCACATCAACAGACTCAATTTGTTCGGCTTTGTGTTCAGCATCAAAGCGCCACACCTCGGCTTCGCCTGCCGGAGTAATGCCTGTCAAATCCAATGTTTTAGTGACTTCATCAGGACCAAGGTTAATCACCATCAGCGTCAATGCGCCGTCGTCACGCCGTGCGGCGGTAATGGTCACATCTTCATCAGCCGAAGACGAGGCCAGTAGTTCGCTGCCGAGATGGGTATACAGGAGATAGCTGTAATATACCGGGCGCACATCATATTTAGACAGCAGCCCCCAACTGCGGTCTGCCCCGCCTTGAATATCCCAGAAAGCGGCGATATAGACCTGCTGGCGAATGAAGCGTCCCAGCACATCAGCCGTCCAGATGGCGTTATAGAAAGAGTCTAAAGCCGCATCGGTGTTAGAACTCTGGCGCGAGTCCGAATTGAACTCGGTGATTGCCAGCGGAATATCACGCCCGGCTGCCTCCCTTATCACCTGCCGCAGCGTGGGGATAATCGTATCCCATTCGCGGCTGTTGGCGCGCAGCCCATCAATTGTGGATTTGTTGTTGGGATTACCACCCGGATAGGGATAGCGGTGAATGGCAACCACATCCAGCAAATCGCCGTTGGCGCGCAAAAAGGTTTGCATCCAATCGTTACCCTGCTTGTCGCGCGGGTCGCCGCCGCCACTCGGCTCAAGGTAAGTAATCTTGTCGCCGTCAATGGAAAGCGGCACATATTGGCTGACGTCCGGGCCAACAAACTTGATGGTCGGGTCAACCGCCTTCATAGCTTCGGCAATCTCCCGCCAATTCTTAGCGAGGTCCTCCGCATTGTATGAAGGCTCTTTGATTACGTCCTCGAAGAAATTCGGCTCGTTGCCAATGCTCCAAAACTGAACGTTGTAGCCCTTCTCAATGTTGATATAGCGCACGACTTCGGCGGCTTTTTCCGGCGTGCCGTGCAGCAGCCGCACGGTTAATGCGGGCTCCGTCCCCAACATGCGTGACTTAAGAATGAAGATATCGAACTGCGACACGACTACGTCAGCTTGATCGCTGTCCGTACCACCAAAGCGCAGATACTTCAAATTGAGTGCCTGAGCCTGCGGCATCATGTCCTGTGGCACTATGGAGTACGCGCCCATGTTGGCGCCGTAGACATAGGGGCTGATTGTGCCAAGCGATTGGCTGGCATCTACCGACAGGTCACTATCCTGTGCCGCCACTGGCGCCATGATCAGCAGCACCAATAACCCGGCCACGATCAACAGGGACGAAATTGCTCCCGTCCCAAGCTGTTGCAGTTTCTTGATCTGCATCCGTCTACTTCTCCACGCCCGTGATGACCACGCCGCGCATAAACACCTTTTGCGCCGCAAAAAAGATAATCAACGGCAGCACCATCGCCATTAGCGATGTGGCCTGAATCAGTTCCGGCTGCGGACCATACTGGAAGTTGAAGATCTGGACGCCGACCGAGATCGGTTGCAGTTCCGGCTTGCCCAACAGATAAATCAGCGGGCCGAAGTAGTCATTCCACGCAAAAACGAAGTGGAAGACAGCTACCGAAATAATAGCCGGCCACGACTGCGGAATAATCACACTGGTCAGCACCTTGAATGGGCCTGCCCCATCAATCATGGCAGCTTCGTCCAGATCACGCGGCAGCGTTAGGAAGTACTGGCGCAAAAGAAAGACATTGTAGGCATTGGCAAAGAAGTGCGGCACGATCAGCGGCAGCCATGTGCCCGTCCAGCCAATCTTGGCAAAGAAAGCATAAGTCGGGATGAGCGTGACCTGCGTCGGCAGAATGATCGTCCCGATCAAAATAAGAAACAGAATGTTTTTGCCCGGTATCGGGAAACGGGCGAAGGCATAGGCCACGCAGATGCAGGACAGCAGCGTGCCGATCATGCCTGTAACGGCAATAATGAGCGTATTGCTGAACAGGCGTGGAAACTTGATAAGATCAAACGCTTTAGGGAAATTTTCGAAGTGCGTTTGCAAAACCTGTACTTCGGTCAGTGTGCGCCAACTGCCTTCCCACGTGATTAAACCGGCATCTGGATTAGCCGGGTCAACGAATTGGCTGTCCTGGCGACCTTTTTTGACCAATGCCCACTGCTTGATACCATCGTCCGTAGGCACTTCGTATATCGGATAGTCCTTGCCCTCGTAGGTATAATTCGTCGGGCCGAGCGGCAAAACAGATGAGTTGGCTGTCTTGGCCAGTTGATCCTGATTGTGGACGGAAACCAGCGCCATGTTGGCAAATGGTAGCAAATAGATCATCAGCATCATAATGGCAAACAAAGTTACCAACGAAACTGCCGCAAAGTGACGCAGTTTGACACCATAGTAAGGTGAGGTATTCACTGCCGGTGATCTTGACATTGTAGTAGCAGCCATTTGTTTATTCTCCCCCCGCATAATAGACCCAGCGGCGCGAGGTCGTGAAAATACCAACCGTCAATATTAGGGCAACGATAAAAATGAACCATGCTTGAGCAGACGCAAAACCCATTTCCTGAAATTGGAAGGCTGTTCGATACAAATTGAGGTTAAAGAAGTTCGTTTCAGGGTTCGACCGTGTTACGTTAGAAAGGACATAAGGCACTGTAAAATACTGCATAAGTCCAATAACGCTCAAAACCAGATTGTAGAGAATGACAGGCGAAATCATGGGCAGCGTTATGCGGCGGAACAATGTCCACGGATTAGCGCCGTCTACGCGAGCCGCCTCGTATAATTCGGTGGGGACGCCCTGCATGGAAGCCAGCATGGTCAACATGGCGTTGCCCACACCCCACAGACCGAATATGACGAGCGCCACCGTAATCCAGCGTTGATCAAAAATCCAGTTGGGCGGGTCACTAACGCCAATCAAACGCAGTAAACGATTGAGCCAACCGGTTTCACCATTTAAGAAGCCCTGCAAGATAAAAACGCTGGATATGGCCGGTACCATGTAGGGCATGTAAAACAGCACGCGTAGAAGTGGCTTGCCGACCAGCAGCTTTGAATTTAGCAGAGCCGCCATACCGAGTGGCAGCAGAATAGCTACCGGTACGGATATAAGGGCAAATCGAAAAGTTATAAAAATTGAATTGCGGGTGGTTTCATCGGAGAAAATCCGCTCCCAATTCTTGAGCCCCACGAACTGCGTATCGCCATTGATACTAAAGTTAGTGAAACTAAAAATTAGCGAAGCAACCATTGGAAATAGAGTAAATGCTAAGAACCCAATGATCCATGGAGATAAAAATATCCATCCCCAGAGGCGCTGCTGCTGCGCCAACGTGCGATGCTTGCCGGCGACCGGCACTCCGCCCAGCACGGCAGATGATGACTGACCAGTTGTTGCCATACGTAACTCCTTTCTAAGCGACCACACAACCTGAAACCTTTTTTTCGCCGCGCGGGATTACGGGAAATGTTTCCGATAATGTCCGACGTTTTTGTGTCCGGTACTACTTTACCGCTTGTCCTACGTTTTACTCATTCCTGAGGCACATTGCACAATAAGTTTTTTGCGCGCTTGTAAAAAGTAGTTTTTAGCTTGAGGGGTGGGAACATGCCCACCCCTCCGCTCCTATATCAGAACTTCGATATGAGGAAATTGATACTAATTCTTAGCCAGCCTGATCCACAATGCTCTGGAGGTCGGCTTGCAGCTTATCAAGTTCTGCATTGATGTCAATGTCTGCGCCACCATCGCTGTACAGCAAGGTACGGAAGTCATTGAAGCGCTGCTGACCCTTGTTGTAGCCGGGGAACCATGATTCATGGTGCGGCACAGCGGCGTATTCAAGGCTGGGGGCAACAATATCCCAGTTCTGAACGGACGGATATTGTTCAGCCTTAAGTTGGATGGAAGCTTCTTGCAGGTCAGGACGTGCAGGATAAGCACCGTAAGCAGTCAGTAGGTCAAGTGCACCGTCGCCCAACAGGTATTGCAGAACGGTGAAAGCGGCTTCCGCATTCTTGGTGTCTTTGTGGACGCGGAAGGTGTCGGCGTCTGCCGGAGCATAGGTTGTTCCATTATATGAAGGCATCACACCCAGATCCCAGTTGGCATCCAGATCACCCAAGCAGCAGGTGTACCACAACTGAACGCGAGCCATACCAACGTTACCGGAAGCAAATTCACTGGGCTTCATCAGATCGCTGTTGCTGGCGGTCGCGCTGGGGATGAAATGATCTTTCCAAACGCCGTTCCAGTTCCATTCAGCTTGCGCACGAGCTGACTCAGGAATATTGACCTTGCCAGTGGCAGGATCAATAACAGGGAAACCACCAAAGGTGGACATTTCAGCGCGTTCAATCGCCCACTGCTGCACAAAACCGTATTGTACAATGGCGGTAGGATCGAAATCGGCGCTGGTGGCGTCGTTACCATTGGCGTCTACGGTCAGGATCTTGCCGATTTCCGCAACGGTGTTCCAGTCCCAGTCTACTTCGCTGCCATCAGGCATAGTGTACTTGGAATTGAACTCGGTGGGCGGGTAGTTCAGTCCCGCTTCATCGAACAGGTCAGCATTGTAGTAGATCAAACCGGGGAATACGGCGAAGGGAATACCGAGCAGACCTTCGTCACCTGCTTGGTACAGGTTCACCAATGCTTCGGGGAACTGAGCAAGATCGTATCCAGCAGAATCAACCAGTGGTTGCAGATCGAGCCACTGACCGGCAAATTGATTGGAACCGTCGAAGCCGACTGGGCCGACAATGTCGGGAGCGGTGCCAGCGGCAATCAAGGTGCTGAGGGCATCCGGGGCGACTTGGTTGCTGGCGGCAATATTGATGTTCAGGTGAATATCACTCTGCGAAGCATTGAAAGCTTCCACAATCTTGTTCTGAACTTCAATTTGATCAGCCTGTGTGCCGGTTCCCAGACCGACGAACCATGTAACTTCAGTCATGCCTTGAGCAGCCACAGGGGCAACCAGCAGCGCCAACGCTGCGATCACCAAAACAATATAAAGAGACTTTTTCATGTTGCATCCTTTTTTGAATAGTACACAATCTCTCGCGCGAAAGATCGCTAAAACGAACGAAACAAACAGTATGCAGTTTTATGCTGGGATCGGGTACACCACCTCCTTTTCTATACTGGGATCGGTAGATCGGCGGACGATAAGTTCCGTCGGCAAAACAATGTGATGTGGAGCTTGAATCTTGCCTTCGATCAAATCTATCAGCAGTTGGGCGGCCAATGCGCCTACATGCTGGACGGAATGGCGAATGGTAGTCAGCGGTGGATCGGAATGAACTGCAACATCCAGATCATCAAACCCGGTAACCGCGATATCATCAGGAACACGCAGCCCTGCCTCACAGATGGCGTCAATTGCACCAATGGCGATAGTATCACCACCACAGACGATGGCATCCGGTTTCATGTGCAGCAGATGTTTTGCACCCTCGTAACCATAGGGACGGCTAAATTGACCGTAGTAAATGAGTTCCGGATCAACCCCAATACCAGCATCATTGAGAGCGCTCTCATAACCACGCAAACGATCAACGCCGTCGCGTATATTGATTTGTCCGGTAATCACAGCAATACGGCGGCGACCTAACCCTATCAGATGCTTGACCACCTCATAGGTCGCCGCAATATTATCAATCGACACATAGTTCACAATATCTTCAAAACGCGGTGGGCTTTCCACCATTACAAATAGACGTTTCATCCGGATAAGTTTGCTAAAAAGTGGATCTTCCTGCGTGACAGAGGCAATAATCAAACCGTCGGCTTGACGGTTCCGTGTTACACGGTCAGAGAACCCTAGCCTCTCTTCGTGTGATTGGCTTAGCCACAGCAGCATCGCGTAATCACGTTGGATGGTGGTTTCAGCGATACCCTGCAAAAGCATGGGGAAATACGAGTTGTCGCCAAAGAAGACGTTGGTGGTTTGTGGAATCGCAACACCTAACAATTGGGTGCGCTGCGTAACAAGGGCGCGGGCAGCCGGGTGTGGCTGATAATGCTCTTGCTCAATAATCTTTTGCACCCGTACGCGCGTGATTTCATTCACGTTGGGATCGTCGTTGACGACGCGCGATACTGTGGAGCGCGATACTCCAGCTTTACGGGCAATATCTTCTAACTTCATCTTTTGTTATTACTGAAAAACATTATTTATGCGCTCAATTTGGGAGCGCTCCCAATATTTCCCAAAGCATATACTGTTCTTGAAATCCTGTCAAGAATTTCACCGAATTGCTCATGATGCACAATTGTGCAATTTGAACTAAAAACCGTAAACTATTAGTCACGTCGATCTCCATTGAAAATCCGACCAAATAGCATCGTATATTGAACACAATGTAGCCCCCTGCCCCTATGAATGAGATCATTCTTTTGCGCTTACGACCCTCACCCGCCAAAAACACATCACGTTGTCCATAAACCGCCGCTGGGCTAAACAATGACTCCAATCCGAACTGTTGGATTTTGGGTAGGTATTCCCAAACGTTATCTTCATAAATTACTCTCAAATAGCCCATTACCTGCTCTACCTGCAAAGCAGGTAAAATAGGCAGGCAGTTGCTTAATTCACCAGTGGAAATACCGTTATGACTGAACGCCTTTATTACGCCGATTCATATGCCACCACGTTTGACGCCACCGTAACCGAGGTTGCAGAAGTCGAAGGCCATCCCGCCCTAGTGCTTGACCGCACCTACTTCTACCCTAGCAGCGGTGGTCAACCGCATGATACCGGCACTTTGAACGGCATCAATGTTGTACATGTGCTGACACGGGACACGGATGCCGCAGTCCTGCATGTACTGGAAATTTCCCCCTCCCCTGTCCCGGACTCAATACAGGTTGGGCAGCAAATAGAAGGAAAGATCAACTGGGCACGACGCTTTGACCACATGCAGCAGCATACCGGGCAGCATTTGTTGACACGGGCATTTATGCAAGCCGCTAACGCGAATACAGTTAGCTTCCATCTCAGCCCGGATACCGTTACGCTCGATCTCGACGTTGCGCAGATTACCGACATCCAACTCACCGGCGTCGAAGCATTGGCAAACCGCATTGTGCAGGAAGACCGTCCCGTCACTGCCACCATACGCCAACCGGACGAACAAGAATCGGTCCGCATGCGTAAACTTCCTAAACATTTGCTAACTGACGGGCTGCGAATCGTTGAGATCAAAGATTTCGACAGCACAGCCTGTGGTGGTACGCATGTCGCCCGCACAGGTGAAATTGGCCTAATAAAAATCATCAAACTGGAACGTCGTGGAGACAAAACACGGGTCGAATTCCGTTGCGGCAATCGAGCAATTGTTGACTATCAAGGCAAGCATGTTGCCATCAGTACATTGGCAGCGGATATGAACTGCCGCTATGACGAACTCTTGGACAATGTAAATAAACTCCGCGCAGAATTGAAGGCTGCCCAAACAGCATTGAAAGACACACGCGGTCAACTCAGCCTTTACGAGGCTGACAGGTTGTTGGCAAACGCAGATCGCAGTCGTGGATTTGCTGTCATCGCATCTGTTTACGCCGAACGTGATTCAACCGAAATTCGCCTGTTGGCAACCCGCCTCACCGAGCAACCGGGCACAATAGCTCTGTTTGGCATACCCGGGGACAAAGCACAACTGATTTTCACCCGCAGTGCAGATCTACCCCACGACATGGGTTCACTGCTCAAAACAGCCGCAGCCAAACTTGGTGGACGTGGTGGTGGACAACCGAATTTCGCGCAAGGCGGTGGTGTCAAAGCTGATGCAGCAGCACTAGAACAAGTCATTGCTGAGGTTGTCGATCAAATCACAAGTTGAAGTCAGTGTAAAAACAATCTAGGACAAAGGCAGCCGCATCCGGAAAGTCGAACCCCGGTTGACCGCGCTTTCGGCTTCTACACTACCGTTATGTAGCACAGCAATCTGTTTAACGATAGCAAGGCCTAGCCCTGCCCCACCCATTTCGATAGAACGAGATTCATCAACGCGATAAAAAGGTTCAAACACTCGCTTCAAGTTTTCCTCGCGGATACCTACGCCCGTATCCGCAATCTCCACGACAACTTCACGGTCTTGAACTCGAGTCAGCACCTTGATCGTGCCTCCATCTGGTGTATAGGTGATTGCATTTTCCAGCAGGTTGCTAAACATTCTGGCGATAGCGTCGTCATACGTGCTAACGCTCAGCTTGTCGGGGCACAAGTCAAGCTCCGCAGTCAGGTGCTTTGCCGCAAGACGTGGTTCGGCAACCATGACAAGATCGTGCAGTAATTGGTTGACATCTTGCGGCATAGCAGTACTTTCAACCGCGTGATGCAACCGTGACAGATACAATGTATCTTCAATGATTTTGCCCAAGCGATGAATTTGTTTTTCAATAGTGCTGATTTTGTCGCGTTGGCGGCTGGGTTCATCCAAGCGTGCTACCAGATAAAGGCTGGTGCTGATGATGGAAAGAGATGTCTTGAGGTCGTGCGATAGATTCGAAACCAGCTCGTTCATCAAGTCGACCCGGTCACGCTGCAATTGGAGATCATAGCGATCACGTTCTGAACGCTTGAGGTCAGTTATATCGCGGCTTACGCCCACTAGACCGGTGATATTTCCTTGATTGTCGCGAAGTGGAACTTTGGTTGTCAGCAGGACAACCTCTTCGCCCGTTGCTGTAACCTGCGTATCTTGGCGATTATGAATAGGTTCGCCAGTGCGAAAAATACCCATCTCATCTTGAGCGTATTGAGCCGCCACCGCTTCAGGATAATGATCGAAGTCGGTCTTGCCGATGACCTCTTGTTCTGAGGTTGTTTGGGGCACACGCTGGCGAAGGTAAAATGGACGATTAGCCATTGTGAAACGCAAATCAGTGTCTTTGGTGTAAACGTAATCCATCGTGTTATCAATAATGGTACGCAGAAGATTACGTTCTTTAATCAAGTCTTCTTCAATACGTTTGTGGGTCGTTAGATGACCGAGGCTGATGCCATAGAGTTGGAGTATTTCAACATCTTGTGGGGTTAATGGCCGATGTCTTAACAGATTGTCTACCGTTAGCCAGCCAATAATCTCATCACCGTCCCACAACATACTAATGACATGCCACCCTCGCCCGACGACTTCACCCCTATGGTTATATAGGTTGACATCCTCGCGAGCAAAGATTGGTTTGTGAGAAGCAATTGCCATACCAACAGAATCGGTACTATTCCATTCAGTTGATGGTTCCAATCGTTCGTCGCGTGTATTACCCGACTCATCGGTACCAAATGTGGGGACATAACAGAAAGGAGAATCTGTCGTGAGAAATATCGCCATACGGTCAAAACCAAGCTTTGTTCGGCCCTTTTCAACCGCGATACGGAACAATTCATCAAGAGTTGGCGCTTTGGTCAGCTCAAGGCTGATTTCGTTCAAATAGCGTAAACGCTGCGCCAATTGTTCCTGAACTTCCGAATCACCCATGATGCCCTATTGTTCTGTGTAAGATGAGAAGTATCTACTCAAGATTACCGCATTTGTTACGCTAGGGCACTTGAAATTCTGGGTGATATTATGTTTCGGCAGTCATGACCGCAGCATATTTACCTGATCTCTGCTTCACACATCGTCGTGCTTATAGGTAGTTTCGTAGCTGCGGAATGTGCATATCGGTAATGTGATTTTTGTAGTTAACCATCAGGAAAACGGCCAGAGGCATCTCGCCAAAGCCGAAGATAGGCAGCGTACGCCATAATACGTCCGGCTGAAGATTGTGAATGACAAACGTGTTACCGGCAGCAGCGGCATCAAGGGCGATCTTAAAAGCCGAAGCTGGCGCATCTGCCCACATGGAATTCCAATAGGGATCGCTGTAAGTCACAGGAACTGGTGCAACCCGGCAGCAAAATATCCTGCTTGCACAGGCACCCAATGCAAACTACCCACGATATGTGAAAGTATCTGGCGTGGAGTCCAGTCACCCGGTTGGGCAAGCGGCGTATCAAGGTTCAATTGGTCGAGAATGGTATGAAGCTCGGCTTTAAGAAAATCAAGTTGAGCAATCAAACTATCCGGGGTAATTGAAGGTTGGTCTGCCAAGATAATCATCCTTTGGGCACAAAATACGACTATAGGCTCTACTCTAAAGAAATCGAATCAGTCAGACGACGCCAGGTGGTAAAATCACGGCAGTAATCACATAGGTCAGGCGGTACCACGCCGAAGACTCGCTGCCCGCAATTAGGACACTCCCATGTGATTTGAAAATCCGGCACGGCATGGAACATTTGAAGTGGTAGTGGCGTCGGGGACGGTTGAGGTCGTCTCTTTGCTGACGATTTCTTCGCTTTGATTCCCATATCCCCCACAGTGCGGCTGCAAAAGTGGGGGCATTCTACCCTCTATTGAACAATAGTGCTATGGTGAAGCAGCGGCTAAACGTCGACCAATCTGTATCAATTCTGCAATCTCAGGATCGTCACCCGCGTATCGACTGTAGTAAGCGTACTGGATGCTACCTCCACGATCCACAATAAACGTACCGGGAAGCATCTGTATATCGCCCGTTGATCGTCCCTGCGTGTGTCCATTCGCTGCGGCCTTGGCGCTGGCACGCAAAATATTGAGACTATTGACCAGTCCTTCGCCGAGTGTCCCCTGCCGCAGTCCCCACGCATAATAGGAGTCATTGGTAGTATCGGCATAACACGTCAAGTTGGGAGCGAGATTGCCACAGTAGCGGGCAGCATGTTCGGGCTTACCGAGGCCAAGTGTCAGCAGTTGTAGCCCCGCCGTTTTCAATTCTTGATAATGTAGCTCCAACTGAGCTAATCGATTGCGGCAGTGAATTCAGCCAAAGTGCCGCAGGAAGGTCATTAATGTGGGACCAGCCGACCAGTACCGCGCGAGCGCAACTGGCTGTCCGTGAATATCAAGTACCGTAATATCAGGTGCGCGGTCGCCAATTTGGAGACGGGGTGCTCTAGGTGTCAACGTCCTGAATCTCCTTACATGCTATTCATTGAAATGACGATATCTTACCGTGTTATCGACCGGAATATCTATGCCGGAGACGCCACAAGCGGATGTCCCGGTTGGCGCCCTATCCACAATTTCAAAACCAGTGCCACAATGATAATCAGCACCATCATTGCGGATGCTATCGCTACCGAGGGGGTAGCGGATTGCTTGACGACAATGCCCACCAATGCCCACAAAATGACCATAGTGTAGGCAACATCACGGCGAATGTAGATGAATGCCAGTGTAAGTCCCGTTGCCACGAGCAATAAGGCAATCGTCCATAGTTCAGGACTGATTCCCAGTCCATCCCACTTTGCATCGAACAATACATAGGCGGCATTGGCGACAGTTGCGACTGTGATCCACCCCAGATAAATACTAAATGTCGTATGTACCCACCATTTCATGCCACCCTTTACCGCTGCCAACCCAACGCCGACACGGGTGTAAATGATGATAAGCGACACCAGCAGTACGATCATTGCAACCATACTAAGCGGGAACTGGTCGTAATGAAACAATATTAACCACACCCCGTTAGCGAGGCACGACAATGCGAACCAATACCCGATGCGGCGAAGCGCGCTGTTTTCACGCTGCGAAGGGAGGGCCTGATAAATCCCAAATCCAATCATAAACACATAGATCACGCCCCAAATACTAAACACGTAGTTCGCAGGGACAAAGAGTATCGGCAGTCGATTAGCAATTTGTGCCGAGGTTTGACCATTTAATGGAATGGCTTCTGCCAGGCCGTTCACCGCCAGAGCAAACACAAGCGCCGCTAAATTGACAGCTTGTCGTAATAAGTCACGATTCATAGTTCACCACACAACTATTGTTCAGGTTTTGCAAAGATTATAAGAGGGATTCCTGAATAATTACTAAGCCTAGGTTGAGTGATAAGTGAGGAATGGAGGCTTCTCATGGACTCATCGGGGAAAAACAAAATGTGTCCAGCAGGCCCCGCAGCCGCTGAACACATTTTGTTTTGGAGGAGGAGAAACATTTTGTTGTGTGTTATTTCTTGATTTCAGAATATGGTCCCGTGCCATACAACCCCCTAACGTTCGGTTGTTAGGTCATGAATATCGCGTAAAGACCAAGGGCGCCTCATTTATTGGTAGCACCGCCCTGATGCCGATTTTGCGCTAGGCAACATATATATTGTGGCACAACGGTACCAGTCTTTATGCCCCCTCCTTAACGCATTCGAGTCGTTGCGAGCCAAAATTGAGGGTGAAGTCTACAAATCAATTGAACACAAACGCCATACAATAGACCAACATTTGCGATGCTTGAACCATAATAAAGTGCGTTTGAAACAACTCGTTGGCTGACAATGGATACAAGATGTTTTTTCTCAATTACGATGCTGAAAATGTGGGTGAACTATTCCACAGTCAGTTTTCTAATAGATGTTTGAGTAATTGTAATTGTTTGACAACACTAGCTTCAACTTGACGGGACATTGACGATTCCATTAGACGTAAGAACCATTTTGCCTCTAATGTTGCTGATTCCGTCAGTAAAGTTCCTCCTTCGCTTGCCTCTAGAGAATATGCTCCTGAAAAGCGATTAACAGAACTAGTGCCTTCCCAGGTGACTCGAATAGGGGGTTCAAATTCCAGTATCGTAAATTCGCCTCGTAACATGAACAGATCCGCTTTGGATGCAAATGTATAGCGTGTATTTGCACCTGGAGCATCACCGACAACACGTGTTGTTTCAACCACAGGAACGCACCATTTAGGATCATTTTCATTGTCGGAAATAAAGGTGAAAACTTCATCAATCGGCTTGTTTATCGTAATGCTACTTTCTATTTGAAACATCTTCAATCTTCCAAATAACTTTAAATTTCACCAATTGTACCTTGGTATCCTTGTTCTGACGAGACAGTAGGGATCTATTTTCGACTTAGGAACGATTTTATACGCCACTGATTTTGGAGCTTGGTATTATTATCGAACAAGTCTTTTATCGTCTGGCGGCAAAGAACTAACTCGCCACCGCACCCCTCAACAAATTTGTACTTGACAAATAAGAACTTATGTGCTAAAATCACTTCCCGAGTTCATGATAAACCTATTCGCTCTCCAATGTTGTGAAAATATTGCTGTATCCGCCGCCGCCATCAAATGATCCCATTGTGGCGTCTACGACGACGACGACTTCGCCGACAATTCAGACATATAGGCATGATTGGCATGAAAAGTATCGTGAAATTCCTTTCGCATTTAGTCTCTGTGTACGCCGTGTCTGTGCGAAGCCTCCCTTTAGGGACTGTGGTTCAATGATTTCACACCAGCTTGTGGGCATTTTCGTAAACCGGCTGTTTGGTCAGCAGGCGGGCGGGCGAAAAGATCTCGAGGTCAAGCTCCGGCACGCGCCCCAGCATCACATCCGCCAGATACGCCCCTACCGCGTGGCACTGCTGGAAACCATGTCCCGAAAAACCGATCACCAGCATCAACCCTTTGATCTCCGGCCACTCACCCAGCAGCGCGTTCCCATCAAAGGTATTCACATCATACAATCCAGCCCATCCGTCAATTAACTTGACCCGCTCGAATTCCGGTATATAGTGGGCCAGATCTTCCCACAGGTAATCCGTAAACAACTGCCGTTTGAAGGTGAAATCATAACCCACTTCGTCCACGGGCAGCGACTTGCCCACCAGAAAATGATTGGCATTTTCGTGATGGATGTACAACCCGCTGGGGAACACGATCAGCGGCAGCGGCGTATCACTGGTTACCGGCGCTTCAAAATGGAACACATGGCGCATGGTGGGTGCAATCGGCAGTTCAATGCCCAGCCCCCGTGCCAGTTCCACACCCCACGCCCCGGCGCTGTTGACCACGTAGCGCGTACTGAGCGTTCGCCCATCAGCCAACGTGACGCCCTCTACCCTCCCCTGCCCCGCGTTGATGGCGCTCACCTCACCCACGATGAACTCCGCGCCGAGGTCTATGCTCTTGTCCTTATAAGCCAGCAGCACCGAGTATGGGTCCATTGTGCCGTCGTGCGGGCTGAAGGTCCCGCCCGCGATAGGCTCTGGCGCAATAAACGGATAACGCTGTTGAACAACCTCAGCCTCCAGCCACTCGACTTCCGCGCCGAGGCTTTGCTGCAGGCGCATCCCGGCCAGCGTGGCCTCGCGGTTGGCTCCATCTGCCAGAAAAAAATTGCCCTGATGGCGGAACTGGACATCGGGTTTTTTGTCACCTACAGCCATCTCATCACTGAAGTGTTCCAGCAGCTTGAAACCGTACTGCGAAATGAGAATGTTCTCTTTGATGTTGAATTGGATTCGCATATTCCCATCAGAAAGCACGGTTGAGGATAGGCGGTAAGTTGGGTCTTTCTCGATAATGGCTATGCGAAGTACAGGATCGCGTTTGAGCAAGAAGTAGGCAATGGCGCAGCCCATTACGCCTCCGCCAGCCAGTATCACATCGTAAGCTGTCATGGTTTGATTTTTGCCTGTAGTGCGAGTAAATTCTTTACTCTACCAATATGCCGATTAATTCACAACTAGACCATTCAACAGGACACCTATGCCTACGGTCATCACCCAAGAACGCCCCGACACGCCCGACGCTGTGCAGCTTATCACCGAACTGGAATCAATTCTTGCCCCGTTCTACCCAACAGAGAGTCGCCACGGTTACAGCGTAGATAAGCTCCTACGGCAGGGCGTGGCCTTCTTCGTCATGCGTCACGATGGCCTACCTGCGGGCTGTGGCGGGGTGCAGCTTTTCGGCACGGCATACGGCGAGGTTAAACGCATGTTTGTACGCCCGCAGTTCCGGGGAAAGGGCTTGAGCAAACTCATGTTAGAGCAGTTAGCGGCGCACTGTCTCCGAAATGGCGTAACACTGCTGCGGCTGGAAACGGGCATCCACCAAACAGAGGCTATCAGCCTCTACGAACGGTGGGGTTTCCAGCGCATCTCACCCTTCGGTGATTACCATGAAGACCCCTTGAGTGTGTTTTACGAGAAGCGGCTAGACAGCTAATCAAGCACTGTCATAAGCTGCGCGCAGCCACTTGTACAACTCGGCGTTGAGTTCCTTTGGATCTTCAATGCGAACCCGGTGCGTCACCATATTGTTCCAACTACCAGATTCACCAAAGCGGTCCGTTGCAGGTGTACCTTTTCGCTTGATACCGATGTCCATATATTTGGAAGAAACCTGCACAATACCAAACTTCTTTTTATCGCGGAGCAAGCTGATATAGGAACTGGTGGGTGACACCGAAACATCCGACCCGAATGTATTCAGCTTTTTCAGCAGGGCATCATATGCTGTGCGCCAGCCCGCTTTGGCTCCGGTGAAGTGCTTGTCAACCGCCTCATCTTTAGAAGCGCGCGGTTTGTCCGCCCCTTGTATGACCACGATAAGCGCCCGTGCGTGTCCCGTGCCCAATCCGAATTCCTCTTTGAGCCACGCCAATAGCTCGGCGTGCTGGGTCAATCCCTTCTTCTTTGCCAGCTTAACAAAGTCATCCGGTGACTTACCGGTCTTCTCTTTAATAGTGTCAAGGTACGCCTGAAAAGTCATTACACCCTCTCTCGCATCATAGGTCCTGCGCCTGTGGCAGCATCACCAGATCACGTATCGTGACGTGCGGTGGCTGCGACAGCATATAGAACACCGCGTTAGCCACATCTTCCGAACGAATGAAGCTACGTTCTTTGTACGAAACACGGTCAATCTCGGCAGGGTCGTTAAAGCCCCACAATTCGTTCGCCACAGCGCCCGGCGCGACAGCACCGACACGAATACCATACTTCGCCACCTGACGGCGCAGCGTATGAACAAAGCCCTGTACCGCGTGCTTGGAGGCACTGTAGATCGGCTCCCATTGAATATCAATGAAGCCCGAAATGGAACTCGTCACCAGAATGTCACCGGACTGGCGGGCCTTCATATGTGGAATAACCGCATGGGCGCAGCGCAACACCCCATCCACATTGACATTGAGTAAGTGCGCCCACGCATCTGGGTCGCCCACTTCCACATCCCCGGGGATGTAGATGCCCGCATTGGCGAACATGACATCCACCTGCCCGAATTTCCGCACCGTTTGTTCGACCATATTGGTAATGTCGGCTGGCACACTCACATCGGTGGGGATGACCAATGTTTCGGTACTCAAGCTGGCGGCCAATGTTTCCATCTTTTCGGTTGAACGGGAAGCCAACACAAGGCGGCATTGGTGTTCGGCGAGCAGCCGCGCTACTGCTGCACCGATCCCCGAACTTGCACCGGTAATAATCACTACTTTATTGGCTAAATTGCTTGGCATAAGTATGTCCTCGTATAAATGATGGCAGCAGTGGATTGTGCAACCACCCTACACCGTGTGTTATATTTTGGCGAATTGTACCGTATTGACACTAGTTTGCCTGTTGTTGGACATATTAACTTGAAAAGGATTCAAGATGAATTACGAGGCGCGTTCTCCTCTGCCTAAAACCATGCCTGCAATCGTGTGTTACGGCGCGGAAGATTACCGCCTGCAAGAGTGGGATGTGCCGACGCCGGGGGCTGAAGAAGTGGTTATCCGTGTCAAATCAGTAGGCATCTGTGCCAGTGATCTCAAGTGTTATCAAGGCGCGCCCCTGTTCTGGGGCGATGCTCACCGCACGGGCTACTGCCAAGCGCCTGTCATTCCCGGTCATGAGTTCGTGGGGGAAGTCGTGGCTTTAGGCGCTGGCGCAGGCGAAAAATATGGGCTGGCGCTGGGCGATATGGCGGTTTCGGAACAAATCGTGCCCTGCTGGAAGTGCCGCTTCTGCAAACGCGGCCAGTATTGGATGTGTCAGGACAAGCATGACGTCTACGGCTTCCGGCAGGCAACCTTTGGCGCGATGGCCGAGTACATGAAATTCCCCGTTGGCGCGCTCAATTACAAAGTTCCGACTACTATTCCCTCGCACCACGCCGCCTTCATCGAACCGCTGGCTTGTGGTATCCACGCCGTGCAGCGCGGCGAAATTAAGCTGGACGATGTGGTGGTGATCGCAGGCGTCGGTCCGTTGGGCATGGGCATGGTGGCTGCTGCACGCCTGCAAAATCCGCGCTTATTGGTGGTGCTGGATATGAGTGATGACCGCTTAGAAATCGCCCGTTTATGCGGGGCAGACATCACGTTTAACCCCGGTAAAGTGGACGTAGTAGACGAAGTCATGAAGCTGACCGACGGCTATGGCTGCGATGTTTATATCGAAGCGACGGGCTACCCGCCCGCAGTCGAACAGGGTTTGCGGATGATACGCAAGCTGGGCACTTTTGTGGAGTTCAGCGTCATGCGCCAGCCTGTGACGGTGGACTGGACGATCATCGGCGATACCAAAGAACTGACCATCCACGGGTCACACCTCAGTCCCTACTGCTATCCGATTGCTATCCGCATGTTGGAACATGGGCTGCTGCCGATGGATAAAATCATCACCCACCAACTACCCCTCTCCGGTTTCCACGAAGGCATGAACATGGTGGCGTCTGGCAAGCAGTCGATCAAGGTCACGCTGACGCCCTGAGTTCGTATGAAGCCAACTGACACCGAAGAAAGATAGGAACATCGGCCAAGAATCTGGCGAAAATTCACTAAAAACACTGCTCATCTTATGCTGCTTGTCCTATTTCTATTCGGCTTATATAGTGGTATTGTGTATCTCGCGACAGCATCGGGAAAACAGAGTCACAATCAAATCAGGGGGATTAGCGACTAATTCGTAGAATGAATAGGAAGTGATACGATGGCAAAAGCAAAATCCTTCAAAACGCATGTCGGCCTGGCGGAAAAAACTCGCAGCGCAATGGTTGAACTGCTCAACCAGCAGTTAGCGGACTTGTCTGATCTTTACAGCCAGACCAAGCAGGCCCACTGGAATGTAAAGGGCATGAACTTCATCGCGCTACATAAGCTATTTGACGAGTTGGCGGAAGCACTGGAAGACTACACCGATGACCTTGCTGAACGGGTGACTGAATTAGGCGGTATGGCGATGGGTACAGCCCGTATGGCTGCTGCCAATTCTCGCCTGCCAGAATTCCCGATGACAGCGTTGGATGGCGAGTCGGTAGTCACGGCACTTGTCGAACGTTATGGCGCAGCTGCTAACTATGTCCGGGACGACATTGATACAGCGGATAAAGCGGGCGATGCCGATACCGCCGATCTATTCACCGAAATTTCGCGTGGTATGGATAAACATTTGTGGTTTCTTGAGGCACACATCCAAGGATAAGTAACATATGTCTGAATCTGCCCCCACTAGTGCAGGATGCTTTTCATTCGTTCTCATGCTGTTTGCGGCGTTATTTACGTCGTTCTTTGTTGCCCAATCATCTAGCATTCCGCCACCGGTTGAGTCTCCCGCGGTGGTAGTTACGGCAGTATCAACTCCATTATTGGAAGCGGTTTACTGGCCAGTTCAAACGGACTTCACCGTTGACCAACTACAAGCTGCTGCAGCCATTATGGAAAAGCGATTGGCGGCGTTGGGGGTCAACCCATCATCAGTTGAGGTAGTGGACGGCACGATAGTTGTTAAGATGCCGCAGACAGACAACGCAGGCGATATCTACAATCCGCTCGGCAATCGTGGACTGGTTGAATTGATAGATTTCAGCGGCATTGACCCCAATGATGACTCACAAGGCTTCACGTGGGTACACAGCTACATTGCAACCAGCGCCGAAATTCAGTTACCTTTCGATGAACCAGTACAAAATCCGCTTACCAACAAACCATTTGTAACGGTGGTATCTGGAAGTGATATCATCACTGCATCAGCAGAACCGGATCAGTTCAGCGGCTGGCAGGTGCTGGTTAAGTTCACAGATTCAGGAAGCGCAATTCTAAAAACCTTTACCCGCAGTCATATCGGGCAACCCATGGCAATTGTGGTAGATAGTGTGATAATCGCTGTCCCAATCATCAATACTGAATTGGGCAGCGAAATCATAATCCAATCAAATTACACCGAAGCCGAAGCACGCCAATTAGCGACCCAGATCGGAATTGGCGCGCTGCCTATAGATCTCGAACTCACCAGCGTTTACTTGCCGGGGTAACCTATCATGCTTTCTCGCGTTGCCGACAACTTGTACTGGATGAGCCGTTATTTGGAGCGGGCCGAACACGCAGCCCGGTTGATGGATGTGCATCTCAACCTGAGCTTGGACCAAGCGCGCAAAGCACCGCCCGGCTCGCGCTGGGAACGACTGTCTGCTGCTCTGCACGTTCTACTGCGTCCGGAAGATCTGCGTGATGAAAAACACATAACACAGCGGCTCGCTTTTGATCATACCAATATCAACTCGATTGTGGTCTGCATTTCAAACGCTCGCGAGAATGCACGGCAGGTGCGCGAAAAAATTAGCTCGGAAATGTGGCTGCAACTCAACACATTGTATCTAGATGTGCGTACCACGACGCTTGAGGCTATTTGGAATGAGCAACCGCATGAGTTTTTTGCAGCGGTAAAAAACGGCGCACACCTGTTTCAAGGAATCACCGATTCAACGATGGTCCATGATGAAGGCTGGCAATTCATCCAATTGGGGCGCTTCATCGAACGTTCGATGGGCATCGCTACCCTGCTGGATGAACATCTCAAAGTCTACCCCATGACGACCAACGCAGGAGATGATTATTTTGAGTGGCTTGGGCTGCTGAAGTGTTTCACGGCCTTCGAAGCCTACTGTAAGGTATACCATGCTGATATTGATCCGCGCCACATTATTGAGTTCACTATGTTCAATCCGGATTTCCCGCATGGACTGCGGTTCTGTGCCGAACAGGTACAAAACGCACTACAAATCATTTCTGAAGCCGCAGATGTGAGCAAGAACAGTCGTGTACACCGTCTTACGGGTCGGCTGCGTTCTAGCTTGAGTTTCGACACCGTAGATGAAATGGTGGTGCGTGGAACGCAGCGTTACCTACAGGACATTGCGGACCAATGTGGGCAGATACACGATGCGATGTATGAAACTTACATCGGCTATGCAGTGGAAGCTGCGTTGGGTTAGCACTTTTTCGTTATACAGATTTTCAACCAATATTGAGTAGCATTCAGAATGTTTTATACTCTACGTCACGTCACCCGTTTTCGTTATAGCATCTCCATCAGCCAGAGCGTGATGGAGGTGCGGATGCAGCCGCGCACCGAAGGAGGCCAACGCTGCCTCAGCTTTAATGTAGCGGTAACTCCCAATGCGCGTGTCTTAAATTACCGTGACTTTATGGGCAACACTGTTCACCACTTTGATATACCGGCACGCCATCGCCTGTTGAGTATTGTCACACAGGCACAGGTGGAGGTGAGGTCTTCAACTGAGGTGCCAGACAGCCTGCCAGGCACAAGCTGGGATGCGTTACACAACACCGAATACGATATGCTTCTGCCCAGCCGATTTACTGAGTCGACCCCCCTATTGGAAAAACTGGTAACCGAACTGGATGTTCGCCGGCGTGACGATCCATTAACACTGCTGCGCGAGCTGAACCAGCGGATTTATGAGGCTTTCGACTATGTGCCGGATAGTACACACGTCCACTCACCGATTGATCACGCCCTGAGCACACGCGGAGGTGTGTGCCAGGATTTCACCCACATTATGCTGGCACTGCTGCGTCCACTGGGAATTCCAGCGCGCTATGTAAGTGGCTATTTGTACGCGCACAATGGCGGAACTCGGTCTTCATCCGGAGCCAGCCATGCGTGGGTAGAAGCAGAGCTCCCAGATCTGGGTTGGGTCGGGTTTGATCCCACTAACAACTTGATTGCCGGAGAGCGCCATATTCGCGTGGCAATTGGACGGGACTATGCTGACGTACCACCAACACGGGGAGTTTTCAAAGGCAGTGCCGAAACGGAATTGAGTGTATCCGTGCGGGTGACACGTGCTGACCAACCCCCAACTGACGATCCGCCCCTACCCGAACATTGGGCAACGGCTGTCGAGAACGAACAGCCGACCCCTGAAGAAATATTCGAACACCAACAGCAACAACAGCAATAGGGGTTTGTGAGTGGCTGATGACTTTACTAGCAAAATAGCGCATTCCTCGTTACGCTTGCTCCCACTATGAACTTAGTCATCGTTCCCATTCTCTTTGTATCCTTCCTCGTTTTTGGCTTAACGGGTTTTGGCAGTGCGCTCATCGCCATGCCACTGCTCATCCCCTTGTTGGGGGTCGACGCGGCCACAGCGTTAGTAGCCATTGTGTCGTTAGTGGCGCAGGTACTGATGTTAGTGCGCTACCGCGATAGCATATCAGTCAGTACTGTGTGGCGGTTAGTACTGGCGTCACTGGTCGCGATTCCGGTTGGGCTGACGGCAGTACATTATTTGGATGGACGGGTTGTGCTGCTGCTGCTGGGCTGTGTGCTCGTCGGCTATGGTGTGTACGGTCTACTGCGCCCGCGTCTCCCCGAAATTAAGAACCCTCGCTGGGCTTTCGCCTTTGGCTTTGCGGGCGGGTTCTTAAGCGGCGCCTACAATACTGGGGGGCCGCCGGTGGTTATTTATGCAAATCTTCTGCGGTGGTCACCGTCCCAATTCAAGAGCAATCTTGGTGGTGCATTTCTGCTCAACAGCGTGGTGGTGGTAACAGCGCATGTCGCTAGCGGTCACTTTACCTCAACCGTTATGCAAGATTCAGTACTGGCACTGCCAGCCACGTTGGTCGGTGTATTTGTCGGTTGGTGGTTGGAAAAGCTTATAAATCCGTATACCTTTAGCAAGCTAATACTCATTCTGCTTATTATCATCGGACTACGCTTAATCACTTCAAACATTTAAGTGACTTATGCGTTTGCTTCTCGCCAGCCCATAACCGATAAGGCCGTTACGGCACTGGAACCGTGATGTGATTAAGGGGCCATTCGGCTCCGGCTGGAATAAGTCAATTATGCGCCAATGAGGTCAAAAATTTCCACACATACCATATGTGTGTAGCGAATTAATCACTTCCTCGTTACGCTTTCTGCTACTATGGATGTCATCATTGTTCCTATTTTGTTTGTGTCATTCTTCATCTTCGGACTGACAGGTTTTGGAAGTGCGTTATTTTCGATTCCGCTGCTCATTCCGCTTATTGGGGTGGACGCCGCAACAACGTTAGTCGCCATTTTGGCGTTAGTCGCACGCTTGTTGATGCTTATCCGCTACCGTGACAGTATTTCATTTAACACGGTTTGGCGATTGGTGCTCGCCTCACTGGTGGCGATTCCGGTTGGCCTCAAGATTATTGAAATCCTTGACAATTACGTCATATTGATTTTGTTGGGTTGTGTGGTGGTTGGCTATGGAATATACGGTCTGGCACGTCCACGGCTGCCAGAAGTCAAAAATCCTAACTGGGCATTCGTTTTTGGGTTTATGAGCGGTATGTTGAGCGCGGCGTACAACATTGGCGGTCCGCCAATTGTGATCTATGCCAACCTGCTACGTTGGTCATCCTCACAGTTTAAGAGTAATTTGGGCGGTGCGTTCTTGCTCACTAGCATAGCGGTAGTAGCAGCACATGCCGCTAATGGTCATGTTACACAAGCAGTCCTACAAGGAACGCTACTGGCTCTGCCCGCCGCGCTAGGTGGGATTTTCGCAGGTTGGTGGCTAGAACGCTTTATCAATCCGTACACGTTTAGCAAATTGGTTCTCATCCTGCTGATTATTATTGGTCTGCGTTTGATATTTGAGAACATATAAGTAGTCATACTTAGAGGCAATTCACATTTATGGTTACACCAGCTGACATCCAAGAAGCTCGCGCACGACTGGCAGGCTACTTACGCCCTACCCCACTAGAACCTGCGCCGGGACTGGGCGAAAACATCTGGCTCAAGCTAGAAAACGCCAACCGCACTCATTCTTTTAAGGTGCGTGGGGCACTCAATGCCCTGTTGTCGCTATCCCCGGAGGCGCGGGCACGGGGTATCGTGACGGCATCGTCTGGCAACCATGCCCAAGGAGTGGCTTATGCGGCATTCCTGCTGGGGTTACCAACCCGCATTTTGATGCCAGCGCACACTCCAGCACGCAAAGTAAACGGAGTACGGCGTCTAGGAGCACAAGCCGTCTTATTCGGTTCAAATTATGATGAAACAGAAGCTGAAGGGCGACGCCTGGAACGCGACGAGGGGCTGACTTTTGTTTCACCCTACAACGACGAACGGGTGATCGCCGGTGCGGGAACGGTTGGCCTGGAGATTTTGGACGATGTCCCGCAACTTGCGCGCGTGATCGTTCCGGCCAGCGGTTGTGGTTTGATTTCGGGCGTCGGCTTGGCTATCAAAAGCGGAAGCCGAAACGCAGAGGTGGTGGGTGTTAATGCCCGGTCCGCCCCCGCCCTACATAACTGGTTGTATAACGATCAACTGCCGCAAGTGTGGGACACACTGGCAGAAGCGCTTTCGGGCGAGATTGAGGTTGGATCAGTCACATTTGGGTTAAGCAAGCAGGTAGTAGATCGCTGCGTTCTGGTGGGCGAAGATGCCATCGCTGAAGCCATGCGTTGGCTGTTGTTCCAAATGGGCTGGGTGGTGGAAGGCGGCGGCGCGGTGGGCGTAGCAGCACTCTTGAGCGGGGCTCTTGAGCACGATGATCGCCCGACCGTTATCGTCATCAGTGGAGGAAACGTGGACGAAACCACACTGCGAAAGGTGATGGCGTAGTCTATTGACTATTTCTTCCAGTTTTCAATGGCTTCTAAAGCTTCGTCTGTGCCGATCAGTTTGAGGGCGTTGTAGGCTGCATCGCATACCATACGCCCCATACTGGGCACGTATTCGGTATCCTGAAGCGACATAGTCAAATCAGGAATAGCCTCCGGACTGCGTGTCTGCCCAAGTGCTGTCACACAGGCATAACGTACAGATTTATCTGTATGTTGCAACCCCTGACGGAGATAGGGGACAGCCTGTTCACCGAACTCGCTCAATACCCAACCAGCCTGAGTTCTTTCCAAATCAGAGGATTCGTAGATGACGGCCATGAGAGCAGGAAATGCATCTACATCCATTTGGCGGAATATCTCCAGAGTGGTAGCGCGCAGATGAGGCTTGTCAAATTGCAGGACGAGTTTGAGCATCTGACGAACGGCGGGTGGCCCGATGCGAGTTAAGGCAATGGCTGAAGCGGTTTGGATCGCCGGGTGGTCAGATTGAAGTGCTTCGACTAAAAATTCCACCGGGCGGGCATCGCCAATTTGCCCCAACACACTGATGGCTAAGGTTTGTTCCTGTTCCGATTCGTTTCGTGCGGCTTCGAGCAGTCCTTGTACAGCGACCTGCCCTAACATGAGGAGCGAAGCGGAGGACAATGTCCATAGCTCACGATCATCTTCTCGAAAAAACTGGATAAGCGCAGGAACAGAGACTTCACCAATGCTGACTAGCGCGCGTGCAGCTTCGACCTGAACCCCGCGACTGGCACTACGCATGACAGCAGCAATAGGTTCAACTGTGAACGGATCGCGCTGCATGCTGAGTTCGCTGAGGGCAACCCGCTGTAGGATGGGACTGCCGCTGCGTAGTTTTTCAAGTAGTGGTTCAAGATTGTTCATGGTTAACGTGACCGTCGATATTCTGTGATGTAGAGTGTGATTAATTTCAGAATGTTAACACAACTTTTGATACAGATTTCAGTTTGAATTTAGTAACACTATGGGACAAATTGACTTACAATTCCCCAACAAAATATCTGAAGTATGTAAATTAAATTGGGGTTGTTATAAAACCTCCTTTCATCTGCATAGGGCAATTTGGAAATTTCCCCAGCGTATGCTAAGGTAACGCATTATTACCAATATTGATGAGGATACTATGAGCAACCCGGAAGCCTTCGCACAAGCAATCGAGACTGGATACACATTTAACGGCGCGGCCGTCACGATGGGCGTGGCAATGTTAGATGGTGCGCCGGTGAGCGGAGCGTTGGTCAAATTACCACTTTCAACGCTCAACCGACATGGGTTGGTGGCAGGCGCGACAGGGACGGGCAAGACCAAGACCTTGCAGCGGCTAGCAGAAAGTCTTTCTAAGAGCGGTGTGCCGGTGCTCATCATGGATATCAAGGGGGACGTGAGCGGTGTCTCGCAGCCGGGAACAGCGAACCCGAAGATAGACGAGCGCCAGCAGAAGATCGGTGAGCCGTGGACACCGACGCAATTTCCGGTGGAGTTTCTGACACTGAGCGGGGAAGACGGCGCGCAATTGCGGGCGACAGTTTCAGAGTTTGGCCCGATCCTTTTCAGCAAAATCCTAGAGGTCAACGAAACGCAGCAAGGTGTGATTTCGTTGATTTTCAAGTATTGTGATGATAAGAATTTACCCCTGCTCGACCTCAAGGATTTCAAGAAGACTCTCCAATATTTGACTAACGAAGGTAAGGAAGACATGGAGAAGGATTACGGCGCGATCAGTCCGGCATCAACCAGCGCGATTATGCGACGGGTCATTGAACTGGAGGAGCAAGGAGCCGAGGTGTTCTTCGGCGAGCGGTCTTTCGATGTAGAGGATTTGTGCCGGACGGACACGAACGGCTACGGGTATATCAACATTCTGCGGCTGGCGGATTTACAAAGTAAGCCGAAGTTATTTTCGACCTTCATGTTGTGCTTGATGGCCGAGATTTTTGAGAAGTTCCCAGAAGAAGGGGATGTTGAAAAGCCGAAACTGGTGTTCATCATTGACGAGGCGCATCTGATTTTTAACGAGGCGTCCAAGTCCCTGCTTGACCAAATCGAGACGATTATCAAGCTGATCCGTTCGAAGGGGGTGGGCATTTATTTTTGCACGCAAAATCCGATAGATATTCCGCCAGCTATACTGGCACAGTTGGGGTTGAAGATCCAACATGCGCTGCGGGCCTTCACGGCGAATGACCGAAAGGCGATTAAGCTGGCCGCGCAAAACTATCCGATCACCGAGTTCTACGCGGTGGAAGATTTACTGACGCAACTGGGGACAGGCGAGGCATTTATCAGCGCCTTGAATGAAAAAGGCATCCCTACCCCGCTGGCTCACACGATGATCTGCGCGCCGGAGTCGCGGATGGATACCATCACGAGCAGCGAATTAGCGAGCATCGTCAATCATTCGCGGCTGAAGGACAAGTACGGTGAGGTGATTGACCGTGACAGCGCCTATGAAATGCTGACCAAAAAGATGGAAGCCGCGGCCAAAGAAGCGGAAGAGGCTGAGGAGAAGAAAAAAGAAGAGAAACGGCGCAAGGATGATCCAACCTTTCTTGAACAAGTTGGTAAGAGCAGTGTTGCGAAGCAGATTACCCGTGAAATCACGCGGGAGTTGACACGTGGTTTGCTGGGGATATTAGGGATCAAGCGGAGACGTTGAAAAGCAGGACTAACCAAAGAGAGCATAGAAAAGGAACGCAACCCGTTCCTTTTCTGTTGGCGGGACTAGCCAATCCGCAAGTATTGCTGCCGATGGGCATTGCACAGATACAAAGCATTCTGAAACGGTGGGTAGGGCTGTGATGCGGGAAGAACCTACAAGTGCACAAAGGAAATCATAGCTATCGAATATCACTTAGCAGCTAATTCTATCGTGGATTCCGAGCAAGGTAGCGACAAGGTGAAAGTACTGCCCCGCTTTAACTCGCTTTTTACCGTGATGGTGCCACCGTGTGCCTCTGCGACCAAACGAGAAATAGTTAAGCCTAGCCCCACACCGCCTGTGTTCAATGGACGCGCTGTATCTACACGATAGAACAAATCGAAAATAAGAGAGGTATGTTCCTGAGCGATACCAATTCCTGTGTCGGCGACAGTAACATGCACATTATTTTCGTGGCACGTAGTTTGCAGTGTAATACTACCACCCTCTCCAGTGTAAGCAAGTGCATTATCAAGCAAGTGGAGGAGCACATCATAAATTTTGTCTTCGTCCATCTGCACAAGTGGCAAATCTAATGTGAGTTCAATATCTAGATTGATATTTTTGAGATCCGCGATGCTGCGCCTTGAGTCGACAGTATGGCGGACCAAACGATTGATACTCTGGGGTGATAGTCGTAGATCTGTTAGGCCCGAAATACGTCCCAAGTTGCCAATTTGCGTTTCGATATGGCGCACACTCGCCGTAATATTTTCGAGACGGGCGCGAACGGTCCGGAAAGTCTCAGCGGTCAATGTCCGTTCCACCAGATAGCGGTTCGTCTCAATTTGGGAGAGCGCAGTCCGGAAATCGTGCGAAATAGCGTCCATAAATCGTTTAAGTACTGTATTGCGTTCCTGTACCAGTCGGAATTGGATGCGTTGTTCGTCCGCCTGACGGCGTTCAGTAACATCGGACGCTATACACAAAATTCCAACCGGAATATCGTCTTCGCCTGTCAGTAAAATATTGTGCCATTCACATATGATGACGCGCATGTCACGGGTGATATTTTCATTGATGTTGTGTGCAAACATCTTTTCTGACTGAATCTTCACCAAGATATCTTTGACAACTTCCTGCGAGGACGCCATATTCAATAGCTCAACACTATCTTTGCCCAACGCCTCTTCGGCTGAATAACCAAAGATCACCTCAGAAGCGGGATTCCATCCGGTAACTCGAAGCTCAAGATCCAGCTCAATTACAGCCAGAGGCATTTGTTCCACCAACGCTGAAAATCGCTTTTCAGTCTGTTGGCGAGCCAATTCCGCCTGTTTGCGTGCATCAATATCTCGCGCAGAACCGGTAATGGCAGCGACATTTTCACCAGCAAATTGAGGCGTGGCAATTGTTTCAATCCAACGATATTTCCCATCGCGACCGAGTATGCGAAGTTCCTGCAGAACAACGGGTTCTGATTTGACGGACTTGATGAAGCTGTTCAGTGCCTCGCCCAGATCATCTGGATGAATGAATTCAGCGAAGGGTTTACCAATCATGTCGTCCGGGGACCAACCCGCTATTTGAGTGATAGCCGGATTGATGGCAGTAACAAGGCCTTCCGGCGTGACGGTATAGATGATATCAGAAATGCTTTCAAACAAACCGCGGTATCGAGTTTCATTCTGTTGTATGCGCTCTTTGCGGTCTTCATCGAGTTGTTGGCGATAGTGAGCGCCCATTGTGGTAAAAAAGGTTATCAATGCTCCAAAAACAGCCTGAATAGCTAGAGTTGAGTTATCGACATCAGAACGGAAATGCCACAGTATTAGTATCAATCCCTGTTGAAATATCAATACCAGCAGGGTCATGGGAACAGTGGCAAACAGTCCGCTGAAAATTATTACAGCGCCCAAAAAGTAAAAGAGGTCTAGCCCAAACAGCCCACCCGGTGAATAGGTCTGAATTATCAATATCGCTGAAACAAGGATTGCACCCAAGCCCACAGCCAAATTCGGACGCCCGTAGCGACACAGCCCGTATCCAAATAGCAAAGCGAATATCGACGCAATTCGCAGCACATTTTGGCCGAGAGGTTCAACCTCAAAATTGGGCACGACTAAAGACAAGGCAAGAAACAAGGCTACAACGCCAGTGGCAACCAAGAAGATGGGTGCAAGTACGCGCGACTTGTAGAGGATTCCGGGGTCATCCACACCCATGACAGGGGTAATAAGGTACTGCCAGAAAGCAGCTATGCGCGCGAGAACTGTATTAGATTGGGGCGTGCTGTGCAAGTCAAACGGACCTTACAGTTAAGCATGTTCAATAAATCAAGCGTAACATAAGAAATTGTAATAATCCAATTAGGTTTTCTATGCTACCTGTCGTAATTCTTGCCGGAATCTCTGGTTGCCAAGATCAAGGCATCACTAGAAGTGACCAGTTACGAGAATTGGTGCCAGTCTGGTTGCTTGTGTAGCGTAAATGTCATATGCAAAAGTGTAAAGCTGTAACACACAGTAAACACTCTCAATGATCAGATGCGGCTAATAAGCCATATACTTTTATTATCTAACCTATTTTAAAGAAACTGAAAGTAACTTAATCGAATCTCACTTCCCAAGCTCATCTATACTCATTTGTGACCGTATTTCCCTTTTGATATTGAGACGGGTTGGGACGGTATCGCTTATCGGCTTAATTGATGATGACGTGGGTTGCACCGCACTCCAGAACTTTCGACACCAGTTTCGATTTCCAGCCCGCATTAGGAGACTGCTTGATGACCACGATACTTGTAATTGAGGACCAGCTAGATTTGCGTGAGGATGTGGTGGAACACCTTATGCTGGAAGGTTTTGATGCCTTTGGCGCAGAGAACGGGCGTATCGGTGTCCAACTCGCGCAGAAATATATGCCGAGCCTCATCATTTCTGACATTATGATGCCGGAGTTAGACGGTTATGGTGTGCTTAATGAACTCCGCTCAGACGCGACTACGGCTTCCATTCCCTTCATTTTCTTGACGGCCCGCGTGAACCGAAACGACCTGCGTAAAGGAATGGAGTTGGGCGCGGACGATTATGTAACCAAACCGTTTTCCCATACGGAACTGCTGGCTTCCGTCAATACTGTGCTGGTAAAACAAGAAGCCCTTAGGGCACGCTATGGGAAACAGGCAGACGATCTGCGCCAGAATCTTCTTCAATCACTGCCTCATGAACTCCGTACACCGCTAACGGGTATTCTGGGCTATGGGGAAATGTTAGCGGATGACTGTGAGCGACTGCGACCAGACCAAATCCGGCGCATGGCAGAGGATATCGTCAAGTCGGGCAACCGGTTGTACCATGTGATTGAGAATTTCCTGCTCTACGCACAAATCGAAATCATGAAGACAGATCCGGTGCGTGCGGACAAAATGAGAACGGGCCGGACAGAAAATGCCGGTTATAGCATTATTCGAGCAGCCGAGAAAGCAGCATCCCGAATGGAGCGGTTGGAGGATCTGAGATTGAGCGTACAAAACGCCGAGGTAGGCGTTTCGGAAGACAGCCTCGAGAAAATCGTCGAGGAAATTGTTGATAACGCCTTCAAGTTCTCCAATTCGGGAACTCCGGTTGAGGTCAGAACGGCGATCAATAAAGGTATTTACTTCATCAGCATTTGCGATCAAGGGCGTGGGTTTACGGCAGATCAGTTGCGCAATGTGGGCTCGTATATGCAGTTCGAACGCAAGCTATATGAACAGCAGGGTCTGGGATTGGGGCTGATGCTTTCAAAAACATTGAGCGAGCTGCACGGCGGCAGACTCACGCTCTTAAGTGAAGCCGGTGCGGGCACGCAGGTGGATATCGAGCTGCCGATATAAGGCAGGCACAGCGACACCGTAGGCCGTGTGCCTGCGGGGATGATTGGAAACTAGTGGCTGAGCTTGGTCGTCGTCCGCGAACGGATCTCCATGACAGGCTTCCAGAACAACCAGTAGGCGACCTGTGAGCCAGTGTACGCCAAGGATGTGTCTATCACCAATGCGACGACCGCTTCCTCTAGCTCGCCGTGTTGTTCGCCAACAACTGTGCTGGCAACAAAACCGACGATGAGGGAAGCCAAGAATACTATCAGAAACTTGATACGCCCCGACCAGTTTTGACGCATCAAATAGGTAAGGAGGGGCGGCAAAACAATCGCTCCGAACATTAACGGCACCATTTCCCGTAATGCTTCCATCGTAACACCTCCAGAACTCGCATATGACCGTGAATAACCTGATGAGAATCTAGCCTCTTACGCTGCAAATTGCAAAGTTGGTTATATAGGCCGGTTAATGGTTTGTGGTCAACAGACAATCTTTGGAGTGGCGAAGGGGTTCAATGCTGATAGCTTTATGGCAGTGAATTGGCGGAAATGGCGGAACTGACAATAATGCCACCGAAGTGGCGGGCAGGAAGCTCCCGCGCTGCCGCCGCACTTGCACATTATGGGGGCGGGAACACGGGAGCGTGGCGCTGCAATGACACAAGTGCAGTGGTTGGCTCGCTCATGTCTGCCGCGGCGGCAACAAAAAAAACGGCGGCGATGGCGGTGAAAATAGAGACGTGGGACAGGGACAGCAGATGGGATATGTTTTTTTCGTAGGTTTCTATTCAATTTTAGAACAAATGTTATATTCTGTCAAGAGGCGGGGGTTAGGGTAGCACTGCATTAAGTGGTGGAGGGGGACTTTATCATGATCCCCACCCCCAAACCCCCTCCCCAAAGCGTTAGGGAGGGGGCTTAAGAGACCAAATGAGATCAAGTTATCTGCTATTTTAAGCCAAAAATGATGTCCACCGTTTAGTGTGGTGCTACCGGGGTTGGAGTTTTCAAACCGAGGAATACAACCTAACCACAGAGGACACGGAGGGCACAGAGACCTGAGAGGGAGGAATTTTTAACTGCTAAGAGGGCCACGCGCAAGGAATCACTTCTATCAGCAGGAAGTGCGTCTGGTCAAAGGTGGACTTGCCGCTGCCCGATGCGCCGATGAGTGCGACAAGCGAAAATTCAGGGATGGAGATGTTCATAAACGATCCATTATTGTTCATTCATAAGCCACCCTTTTGTGAAAGAGCGCATATGATTATCCTCTACGGGGTCAGCATGACTGTATTTTTTCAGTGCTTCAATAGCTTCTGGTGTACCGATGTCTTGCAATGCGCGGCGAATTGCTTGCACGGTCAACCACTTACCTGAACTTTCAAATTGATGCGCTATCCGCGAATCATAAAAGTTCTGTATGGCGGGAAGGACTTCGCTACTTCTAAGCCTACCAAATACATAAAAAATATATACCCAAGCTGAAACGGCGCTGACATCACCATATTTACCCGTAACAAGTATTGGATTAAGCACATCAATGACTTTAATAGGGTCACACTGACTAAAATCCAATTCGAGCAATTCTTCCCACCCGCCACGAAGAAAGATTGGCGCATCGGCTTGAGCAGGTTTGTGATACACAACCTGATTGTCTTTCCACAACGAAGGGTTCATTACTGCATTTAATACGTGCTTTCCGTAAAAATAGGGGCCATATCTTTCAAGTTCTCGTTGTTGCATTCGGATTTCCCGTTGCACCGTTTTTAGCTCAAGTCGTCTTTTCTCTCCTGCCTCTACCCCTACTGAATAAGGATAAAGACAATAAGCATTGACCTGCTTAACGGGATTGTCACTCATAAGATGTCTCTGTACCTCTCGCCAGAAAGCTAATGTGCCAATATGTGCCATCGTTTGACACATGCGTTTGTACTCTGGTCGCATTGGTCGCTCTAAATAGTTAAGCGCGGCATGTTCCAATCGCTGTATGTGGCTTGTGTCAAGCTCGTATCGTCTGATATATCGCCACATCATCTCTTTGGCGTAGCCAGAGGCAAAGGTTCTTGGGTCAACTTCAAGAAATTGTAATACACGTTCAAGTATTGAACGGTCAGCATGTTTTAGCGCATGACGCAATTCTTTTCGGCTATATCCTTCAAAGCTGCTAAAAACACCTCGCTTGTCAGTCATAGAATTTCAAACACCACCATCTGGCTTGGTGCGCCGACGGTGGCATCCTCCGGCCCGATAGGCAAGAAACGAACGATGTAGCCAAAACGGGCACACATCCGTTCCGCCCATGCCGTGAACTCGGCGCGAGTCCACTCGAAGCGGTGGTCACGGTGGCGGAATTTGCCAGCGGGCAGACTTTCCCACATGACGTTGTACTCAGCGTTGGGGGTGGTGATGACCACCGTCGCAGGCCGTGCGAACTCGAACACGTTGCGTTCAAAGGCCGCCAAGCGCGGCGGGTCAAGATGCTCAATCACTTCCATCACTGCCGCCGCGTCATAGCCTGCCAAACGGGCATCGCGGTACAGCAGCGAACTGTGCAGCAGGGTCAGCCGCTTGCGCTGGGTGGGCGGCAGGTGGTCAACATGCAGGCGTTCCATTGCCACTTCCAGCGTGCGGTGAGCCACATCCATACCCAAAATATCGCTGAACTGGCTTTCTTTGAGGAGCAAGCTCAAGAGCCGCCCCTCGCCACAGCCCAGATCAAGGACGCGCCGCGCACCGCTGGCTTTTAAGACGGCCAGCACCACACCCAACCGCTGCTGGTGCAGACTGATTTTTTCTTCCACCACCTGCTCTTCAGCATCTTTTTTGGCAGCCTCTTCGTCGTCATCCTGCGCCGGATTATCGGCTAACTGGGCCAGCGCAGCCCGCTTGAGGTGGTGAAAATGTTTGAGGTAACGCTGGGCAATGACCTCTTTTTGGGGATGTTCACTCAACCAGCCCTCGCCATGCCGTAGCAGCTTTTCCACCTCGTGATCGCCCACAAAATAATGCTTGTCGTCGTCCAGTACCGGAATCAGGACGTAGAGATGCGATAGTAAATCAGTCAGGCGCAGGGTGTGTGCCAGCGTGACATTGAAATAGACACTCTCACCCCAATCAGGGAATTGAGTGTCCAACGGTTGGCGTTCTGCCATCAGGCTGTAACCCAGCGGTTCAAACAGTGAGCGCAGCAATGCCTCCCCGCCCCGGCAGGGCAGTGCGGCGATGGTCACTTCCAGCGGAATGACCTCGTCCACCAGTTCGGGGCGCTCTTTGCAAATGCCAGATAGTGCCGTGCCGTAGACCTGCGCGATAGCCACGCTGAGGAACGACGAGAACACATAAGGCCGGTCATTGACATACTGTTCCAGCGCGAAGTCCCCACGCCCCCGCACCAACCCCACCGGATCAATATCGAGCAGCAGCGCCGCTGTACAGCGCATGTCAGCAGCTTCCGGGTAAAACACATGCGCCTTACCGAAGGTCAAGTTAAAGGTCTGCACTTTTTGCGGGTGCTTATAGAGTAAATACCCCAAATCGGTAGCTGGCTGCCGGGTGGTTGTAATGGTCAGGAGCATGGTTATTATCTTATTGATGAATAATGGTCTTCATCATAACAGGGTCACAATGTATTATGAAGGGTCATGTGCGCGGAAACAGGAGCGGCATATAATGTAAAAAGCAATGATAAACAGCGGGCTTGTCACCGCCAAGCCCCTACGAAAAGGTATGTAAGAATCGATCTATGCCACGTAAAATACTGCACCTCGATTTAGATGCGTTCTTCTGTGCGGTGGAAGAACAGCTTGACCCGGCACTGAAAGGTATACCGTTCGCGGTGGGCGGGCAGCCTGACCAGCGCGGGGTGGTGGCGTCCTGCTCATACCCGGCGCGCAAGTTCGGTATCCGTTCAGCCATGCCCATGTCGCAGGCAGTGCGGCTGTGCCCGCAGTTGGTCATCCGCCACCAAAACTTCAAGGCCTACCGCGAAGCCTCCGGCAAAGTGATGGAACGGCTGCATAACCTGACGCCGTTCGTCGAGCAAATTTCGATTGACGAGGCGTTCATGGATGTGACGATGTTGAAGGAGAGCGGCGATGACATCGCACGCCGGTTACAGGCACAGATCAACAGTGAACTCGGACTGCCGTGTTCACTGGGGGTAGCGAGTAACAAGCTGGTCGCCAAGATCGCCAACAACATGGGCAAAGACCGGGCGGGCAAGGACAAACCGCCCAACGCCATCATGGTCATTCAAGCGGGGCAGGAGGCGGCGTTCCTCGCGCCGCTGCCCGTGCGCGAGTTGTGGGGCGTGGGGCCGAAAACGGCGGAGGCGCTGGCGAAGCTGGGCATCCGCACCATTGGCGATCTGGCGCGTTTCCCGGAGGCGCGGTTGGCGCGGCAGTTCGGCAAGAACGGCGAAGACCTCGCCCGTCACGCGCGAGGCATTGACGAGCGGCCCGTGGAAACGGACAGCGAAACCAAGTCAGTCAGCAAAGAGGTGACGTTCACCCATGACCTGCGCGATGCCGAGCAGCTGCAACGCACGCTGCGTACGCTGGCGGACGGGGTGGGACGGCAGCTGCGTAAGGAGGGGTTGAGCGGTAGGACGGTGAAAATCAAGCTGCGCTGGTCGGATTTCACGACACTGACGCGGCAGATGACCCTGCCCCACCCCACGCACCACGACAATACGATTTACGAGGCGGCGCTGGACTTGTTCAGCAAAGCGTGGCCGATAGGCCGCCCGGTGCGACTGCTGGGGGTGGGGGTCAGCGGCTTCGAGGGCGGCGATTACCAACCGGGTTTGTGGGATGCGCCGCCACCCAAGGAGGACACAAAATTGGAGTCCGTCCTCGACCAACTGCGGGATCGCTTCGGCGACCGCATCGTGCGGCGGGGCAGCGCCCTGCTGGATGACGAAGACGAGGAATAACGGCACGAGGGCATGACGATGACATGCCCCTACAATAAATACTGAATGGGATACTATGAATTGTCAGCGGGAACGGCGCGACTTGGCAGCAACCGGACGCGGAGCTGCTTCTTTCTCAAGCGCCAGATTGATACGGTGGGTGGTGAACACGACTACTGCGACGACGCAGAAGGCGATCAACAGCTTGAACCCCAGCAGGCTGGCGTCTTTACCGGCTAACAGTCCGTGCACGGTTGCCATAGCAAAGGTGATGTAGCTGGTGTAGTGCAGCAGTTTCCACGCGCGATGCCCCATGCGGTCTTTGAAGGCGAAGCTGATGGCGACCGCAAACGACACCCACAGCGCCAGTGTGCCCAACCCCACCGCGAAGGGACGATAGGGGCCGGTGAAGGGAATGACCACATCAGACAGGCTGTAATGGAAATAACTATCCACCAGCAGCAGCAGGGCGTGACCAGCCGCAAGGATAACGGCCAGCCATGACAGCGTGCTGTGCATGACCATCGACAGCACACCGGGCGACCAGTCTTTGACAACGCGGCTGCTCAAAGCCAATCCCCATAGAACAGACGTCGTGAGTAGGACGTAGGCGACAGTACCCGCTGAACGAATGAGATGCCAGCTCAAGTTGGTATCTTGCAATAAATTTGCGCTGAAGAACCCCTGCTGGATCATCAGGATCAGGGCTACACCTATGACGACGACGCTAAAAACCAGCGACGCGCCATCTAACCAATGCGATTTAATGTTCACTTCACATCCTGCCTATCAAAGTCAATGCGATACCGTTCAAATGAAGACGTTGCCATGACCGCGCCATCGTGGCGAATGACCAGACCGGCGGCGTTCCACTGGCGGTTGAGCCAACTGAGTCCCGCCTCGCTACCCAGGAGCAGCACCGCCTTGGCATATACCTCGGCCGTGGGCGCGTGCGGATGAATGATGGTGGCCGTGACGACATCGGTCAGCGCGGGGCGGCCAGAGCGAGGGTCGATGATATGGTGCTGGAACTGCCCTCCCTGCTCCCAACGGCGAAAATCCGTGCCACTGGTGACAATACTGGAGTCCGTCAACAGCAGGGCGGAAACATCATGCGGGCTGCGGTTCGCATCGGCCACACCGACTTCCCAACCGGCTGTACCCTGCGGTACACCGCGCACCGCAATATCACCACCCATGTCCACCAGACAGGGACCATATTCGCTCAGGTTATCTGCTAAATAATCAGCAGTCCAGCCTTTGGCAACGCCGCCTAAATCAATGCGACCGGGTAGGCGTACCTTTTTGGACTGCATATCAATCTGGATAGCCTGCCAATCGGCAACTGCTAACGACCGCTGTGGCGCAGCCGGGCTAGGCGATAATTGGTCGAAGCTGCGGTCATAACCGGCGGCCTCCAGCGCATCCAGCAGCAGCGGGGTGTAGAGGCCGTTGGTCAGACGCGCCCCCTGTTTGGCGGCGGCGATATTGGCGAGCAGCACGTCACTCACTGTGACCCATTCGCCAAGCTGTGTGTTCAAGCGCGAGAGTTCACTCCGCGGGCGGAAACGGGATAACACCGCTTCCAGTTGTTCTACCGTGTCGGGAACAGCAGCCAAAGGCGCATCGCCGTCGCTGTCCGTTTCGAGCCAGACTTCAATCTGGCACCCCATGGCACGGAAGGTTTTCGAGAATAAAGCCATGATCGTACTACGCTCTATCCGCTGGAATGAGTACGTGTGCGGCGCGGGAAGAGGGTCGTATTCTGGTTCTGCTGCGACTGGAACAGCGATGAGTTCTGCGACGGGCGGATGACCACTACGCCGGAATTCGAGTCAAAGGCTGTCGTTTCATTCTGCCCTGTGAAAGCATCGGCTGTGGTCGTCTGGGTATCACCAGCCCGCAAGTCGAGTGTCATTAACGCCTGCGCGCCGAATATAAGGGATAGTGTGCTACCGGTCACCAGTGCGGCGCGGACAGCAAGTTTTTTTTGAGGTGTTAGTGGCGATGCCATTGTAAGCTCCTATGCATTTACTGTCCCCAGAATACAATAGTCAACCTGCCAGTGTTTTAATTCGATCTCAATATAACCTTAAATCCAACTTAAATACATGAAAGTACCAAGAGAATTCTTTCGCCCTTTCACAACGTTTTGCGTCATTTTAGGCGCAGCATACTAGAATTAATACATAAGGGACGGGCGGGCAATTTGCCACATCACATTACAAGGGGAAGCTGCCATATGAATATCAAAATCAACCACTGGTTATTACCCGCCGCCATCACACTGTTCTGCGCCAGTTTAGTCGTTTACAAGTTATCCGGCAGAGAGATGAACATTGCCACCTTTATCAGCGGGGCATTGTTTGGAATAGCGGCGGCAGGCTTCGGGCTGTATGCAGTTGTTGCCTCGCGGCATGGTGTTGCGCCGTGGTAAGACGGGGCGGAGGGCTTTGCCAACCAACAAGCCAGTTATCAAAACAGCCGCTGTCCCCATTGACTTCGCGGCTGTTTGTAATGATCAATCGATCAGATGTGATTTAGTGGGCGACGGCTTGATCTTGAGCTGCTGCTTCCGAAACAGCATCCGAATCAACACCACCCCAACCCTGCCCTGTTGTTTCGCGCATGGACTGAATAAGCTGCTCGGCTATCGGGCGAGGGCGACGCCCCATGCCACATGAACAGGCAATATCTACCGCTCCGCCACGCACCTGCTCAATAATCGCCAACAACTGCTGATGCTGTTGGGCAGTCAGCTTTTCATGGACGAAACCCGCCACAAAGTGCGTGCCAGTGGGCAACTTGGCTTGTGCCAGCGGTTGGTAAAAAGCATTGTCCAGCGTGGGCGGGTCTTTAGCCTCCGCCAGCGGGAAGTGAACATAATGCAGGCGGTGACTGGCGGGCCATGCCGCAACTAAACTGTTGGAGAAATGTACCAATTTGTCGAGGGTCTTGGCGTGTACCAGCGCGAGGTTGTTCAAGTCACCGAGGCACAAGTGAATGCCAAAGGGCGCTTTGGGTTCGATCTTGCGTACTAAGCCTAGCACACTGCGTACCGGAAGCCCTACCAAAAAGCCCGGCATCTGGTAGGACATGGCGACTTCGCCGGGAACTTCGACTTGAATGACCACATCATCAGAAGCAATCTTGAGGATTTCATTGACTTCGTGGGCCACGCGCTTGTTAAACGCATCGGCATAACGCAGGGCGTCGATGGGACTCATCATACTGAAGGCAATGCCCAATCCCGTCGGCACACCCACCTGAAATTTCAAATTGGGCAGCTTAAATTCTTCCCGAAGCTGCTTGAAGATGGGATAGCTCTGTTTGAAGTAATCGTCGTAACCAAACTTGAGGTACTTGTGCATCTCGCCCGGTGAACGTTTGGCCTTGAGGCGCTGGACATTGGGATAGTCGCTGGGGAAGCCGCTGACATCGTTGACGGCCTGTTTGACAACCTGCCAATTTTCGGTATCCGCCGCGCAAATGTTGATGGCGGTCATGACCCACGCCGAGCGTTTGCCGTTGGGAAATTCGGGCGTAATTTCACCGATCTCGCCATCCGGCAGCGCCAGCAGCGAACCACCGAGGGCAGTCAGGGCGCGGCGCATGGCGTCAGCTTCGCTGGCAAACGGCATACTTCCGACTAACAACGTGCCACGAGTCGTCATGATAGTCCATCTCCACGAGTATAAAGTTTGTTAATGCTATTGTGACATATTTGCCAAACCAGCACAAAAATTGAGCCGCTCCGCTCCGCCAATGCTTTTTGGGCAAGGGTTCATTTGCAAAGAAATACAACCGCTGCCATAATCCGAAGAAGTTTATTTATACGCAAGAATGACACTCAATATCCACAAGAAACACGCATAACGCGACGTTGCAAAACGCGCCCGCAGCCTGCGGAGCAGTAAAACCCACACCACTGCCACTATCATGGCCGGGCTTCCTGACCGCTGGCTTGGTGGTAGGGTTGTTTGTGTGGAATGAATTTCTATTCACGCTGACCTTTTTGCAGAAGACTGAACTCAAACCTGTCTCGACAAGTTTGTTCGAATTCCAAGAACGCTTCTCCCGCGATTGGGGCCTGACCAGCACCGGTTCGGTCATCATGGTACTGCCGGTCATCATTCTCTTTTTATTGTTGCAACGCCGCTTTATCGAAGAACTGACACAGGGCGGCCTCAAGGCATAAGGAGCCTTATCATGGCAATTCCCGCTGACTATAGCGAACGTGTGTATGCTGGTGTGCTGGGCAAAATTATCGGTGTTTACTTGGGCCGCCCGTTTGAAGGCTGGACGTATGAGCGCATCATGCAGGAGCTGGGCGAAATCCAGTATTACGTTCACGAACGGCTGCGCGTCCCCCTGATCGTGACCGACGACGATATTTCGGGAACATTCACCTTCCTGCGCGCGCTGGCCGATTATGACTACTCGCCTGATTTGACACCGGCGCAGATTGGGCAAACGTGGCTCAACTACATCATCCAAAACAAAACGATCTTATGGTGGGGTGGACGGTCAAATTCGACGGAACATACGGCATATCTAAATCTAAGAAACGGTATTGAAGCCCCACACAGTGGTTCGATTGCGCTCAACTCCAAAGTGGTCGCCGAGCAGATCGGTTCGCAGATTTTCATAGACGGCTGGGCGATGGTCGCGCCGGGTGACCCGGAACTGGCGGCGGATTTGGCGCGGCGTGCAGGCAGTGTCAGTCATGACGGCGAAGCCATCTACGGGGCGCAGGTGCTGGCGGCTATGGAAGCCCAAGCCTACGTCGACTCCAACATTAACAACTTGATTGACTGCGCCGTGTCCTTCATTCCCCACGACTCGACCATCTTCCGCTTGATCGAAGACATTCGCGGGTGGCACGCCAAAGAAAAAGATTGGCGCAAAACCCGTGAACAGATCGCAGCCCGCTACGGGTATGACAAGTACGGTGGCAACTGCCACATGGTTCCCAACCACGCGCTGATCATTCATTCACTGTTGCATGGCGAAGATGACTTCCAGAAATCGTTGATGATCGTCAACACAAGCGGCTGGGACACCGACTGCAACTCCGGCAATGTGGGCTGTTTGCTCGGTATCAAGAACGGTCTAGCAGGGATTGATGCGGGCCCGGATTTCCGCGGCCCAGTAGCAGACCGTTTGTACCTCCCCACTGCCGACGGCGGACGGGCGATCAGCGACGCGGTGACGGAAACCTATCACGTCGTGAATGCGGGCCGCCGCTTAGCCGGACTCGAACCCGAAGCGCCTAAGGGAGGCGCGCGATACCATTTTGAACTGCAGGGCGCAGTACAGGGTTTCATGCCGGAAGACAGCATCGAAACGCGCGGAACCGCCACTGTCGAAAATGTGGCGGGACACAGCCAGCGTGGGACGCGCAGCCTCGCCGTTCATTTTTCCGGTGTATGCGCGCCGCGTGCCGCCCGCGTAGCCACGCCAACCTTCATCCCCTCGGAAGAAATCGGGTCCTACTTTGATAAGCGCGGGTATAAGTTGATTTGTTCCCCGGCGCTGTATGCCGGGCAGACGGTGGAAGCCGTTGTGGAAGCCGACGCGATCAATCAACAAGCGGTGCAATGCAATTTGCACATCCGTGTGTTTGGCGAAAATGACAGCCTGACCATTCAACGTGCCGCAGAAGTTACCTTGAAACCCGGTCACAAGGAAACGCTCCGCTGGCAGATCGGCGATACAGGCGGCAGTCCTATCGCGGAAGTGGGCATCGAAATCAGCAGTAAGCAGCGGACGGAAGGTACGGTCTATCTGGATTATCTCACATGGAGCGGTTCGCCGAATGTTACCTTCCGCCGTCCTGATCACAAAGGACGGATGTGGCGGCGGGCATGGGTGGATGGACTGGACTTTGAAGGGTGGTTGGAGCAGATTGACTGGTGGCCGGATGCTTACCGCATCGTCCAGAACGAAGGACGGGGAATTCTTTCGCAAGGCACACGCGAATGGACAGATTATCAGGTGAGCGCCGGCATCACGCCGCACATGTTCAAAGCGGGCGGCATCGGCGCGCGTGTGCAGGGGATGCAGCGTTACTATGCCCTGCTGATGGGTGCGGATTCCAAAGTGCGCCTCGTCAAGATGCTAGATGGTGAAAAGATACTGGCTGAAGCCGATTTCACCTGCGAGATGGGCAGCAGCCGGACGTATGAACTCACGCTGAAGGTCAACGGTAATCACCTGACCGGCTTAATTGACGGCCAGCAGGTGCTGGAATATGAAGACAGTGTACGCCCACTAACGGGCGGCGCGATTGCGCTGGTATGTGATGAAGGCCGCTTCGCCTGCACGAGCGTGCGCGTCAACAGTTTGGATTAAGAACTGATGTGAGCGGAGCAATCACGTTCGGCTCAGCTTACACCACTTAAGCGGGCGTCCACTCCACCAGCGGCGCGGCCACCCATGTCGGTGGAGGCGATTTATACAGTTCACCCGCTTCGCCGTAAGTCAAGTCCACGATGCGCCCCTTGAGCGGGCCGCGCACATAACGGAAGACCTGACCGGCGTCGCGGTGGTCACTCTTGGCAGCTACGCAGTGCTGGTTGTAACCCCAGTAATCCCCCTGCTCCAATAGCCGCATGCCAGACTCGATCACCGTCCGGGCTTTCGCCATCCCCGCTTCGTCGTGATCGAAGGACTCTTCGGGAGTCATGCCGTAACCGATGCCATGATGACAGGGGTCAGCGGTGGAGACGATAACGGCATCCTTGACCAATTCCTGTAACTCTTCAATGCCGGGCATGGTTTCGGGGTGACCGCCCGCCAGATAGGGATAGCGTTCAAAAACCTGCGGCGGATTGGTCAAACCGCGCCGCTTTACTTCGGCCTTCCAGAAGTGCCGCCAACTGGTGAGAGCATGGTCGCTCTGCCAATTCTGGAAACCATCCAAGCCTGTGCCTTGAATTCCGCGCAACCGTTCCTTGCTCAAGTCTGCCCCGCCCGCTGCTACCCTGCGTCGTGCCTGCTCCATTTCGTCGGTGAAAGCGTGCAGCACACTGATGACTACCACCCGGTCAGCGCCGCTGTCGAGGCAGGCATGGACGCAGGCCGCTACTTGATAGCCGCAGTCCGCCACCCCCACATGCGGAAAGACCAGCACACCGCCCGCTTTTAGTGCGCCGGACAGATCCCATTGGCGACCCCGTTCGAGAAGTTCCAGCGTTCCGGTTTCGCCCAGCGCAACGTGTTCGCGGGCATAAAGGGCGAGGATTTCTTTTTGGAGTTGGTCAGGTTGGAAGGCCATAAAAAGCGCTTTCGGCTAATACTTTTTGACTTGGAATAGAGGTGCGCGATGATTCTATCCACAAAATAAAAAGAGGCGACTTCTCAGCCGCCTCATTCTGTATGCCGTCAGTGCATATTTCTGCTTATTAATCCCCGGCTCCATGACTGTGTGCTAAGGCCGCCCGTTGAGTGCTGCGGTCTACCTGACGGGTGACAAGACGCGGCATGGCGAACACTGCGAACAGCAGATAGCCGACATAACCCGCCACCTGTTCGGCGGACGGGCTGGCACTGTAACCCACCAACGCCTTCAACACTTCGCCAACCGTTGAGTCCTCGCTCAAGACATGGTTAATATCCCACACGTGTTCATTGATGGTGGGCAGCAGGTGAGCTTCCTGAAATTCATGGATGCCGCGTGCAAACAGGCCAGCCGCCACCACCAGCAACAAAATGCTGGTGACATTAAAAAACTGGCTGAGGTTAAGGCGCACCGTCGAAACATAAATGAGGTAACCCACGACAGCCGCCACCGCTAAACCGAGAACCGCTCCCAGCAACGTGCCACTGGTATCCGTTCCAAAGGCTAACGCGGAAATGAACAACGCGGTTTCAATGCCTTCGCGCAGCACCGCAACGAAGGTGGTGACGAACAGCGAACGGGGATGACCCTGCCGCAGCGCAGCGCCCAACGCACCTTCCAGTGACGATTTTATCGTGCGCGAATGGAAGCGCATCCAGAACACCATCCACGTCAGCATGGCGACGGCGATGAACATCATCACGCCCTCAAAAATCTGCTCGGCAGTTCCTTCCAACTCTACGCCCACAGCGGTGATAACGACTGCAACAACGATACTGAGCAGAACTGCTGCAACGACACCCGCCCACGCATAACGGTTGTAACGGGTCTGCCCGGTTTTCCGCAGATAACCCATCACGATACCGACAATTAACGATGCTTCAATGCCTTCACGAAAGGCGATTAAAAGTGATGCAATCACTCGAACTGTTCCTCCAATAATGCTATCATCACTATGATGTATTGACCGACACACTGTAACAGAATGCCACAAAGGAATCTACGTGAGTGATTAAACCCCATTGTTACGGATGGGTGATAATCTTATTGGCAGTGTGAAGGATAGTGTCTACGATCTAGGAAAAGACTTTTTAATGCAAGTTAACTTTTTTGTCTAGCAACTACATCGCCACCCGTGCCGTTGAAACTTCCTGCATTCATTTCGGGACTGTGAGGGATGCTGGTGGGGTTGTCAATTTACGGAGGTTGGAAATTAATCAGCAGTCGAATACGAACCAGCAGTACTCATTACGCAGCCGCTGGTCGTCGAGCACGAGTTCGCGGATTTGAGCGGGAAGCTGCGTGCGCTGCCACCGGCACTCCCGACGACCAGCATCAACGCGCTCTTCTTTTGTAGCCGCTACGCGTACAGCCCGTATGGCATAGGCCGCTGCGCCCAATTCGTGAGCCGCCACGTGAGCCACCACCGCAGCCTGTCCAGCAGCATAAGCGGCTTCTCGTGCAGCGCCACGCAATGCTCTGGCAGCGCCCATAGCATGACCGCCAGCGGCGCGGGTCTGCATCATCGTAGTTTCACCACGCACCCAGGCGCGTACCTGCTGAATTGCCATGCGCGGACGGTCATCATTGGGCTGGACTTCCTCGAAGAGATGGAGCACGTGCTGCGCGCAATCCGCTGCCCAGACCGCCAGAAGGCGATGATCGGCGTCTACTAGTGCGCCGCCACGACGGACGGTAATCAGCCTTGGGTCTGGATTTGGGCTAAAAATCATTGTTTGCCTCTTTGATGTCCATCCACCGAGCCATATTATGGGGCGTTTTCATTGGTGTGCGACGAGTGCAATTGTAGCGTTTGTAACTTCAGTTGTTGAGGAGCAGCATTAATCCCCTAGCCCATGCGCTATCGCGATGGACTGCTGGCGACGAATGGGCATCGCGCGTTGTACATCACTTGCCACGCGCATCGCGCCCAGCGTGACACCCGCCGTAGATTGACCGGGGAAAATGGAGTCGCCCACTAACCGCAGATTGGCGATGGCAGTGCGCGGGCCGCGCGCTGCAAACAACGAGGTTTGCGGGAAGCCACCGACCTGCCCCATGTGACGGCCAGTATAAAATTGGTACGTCACCGGACTGCCCGGCAGCATCAGGCGGACAGCGCGGCGGAAGCCGGGAATAACCCGCTCAATTTGTGCTAACATCTTTTCGGTATACTCCTGCTTGCGTTCCTCATACACCGCCTCACCCTGTGCCAGGGCGTCCCACCACGGCTGCACCCGCGTATGAGTCGTGACCGTCACAGCGCGCTGTCCGACGGGTGCGCGGCTGTCATCCCACGCGGGCGACATGGATAAGAAGACACTGCGCGTTTCGCCCAGCGGGCCTTCGAGGTCGGCGATAATCTGGTGGTGGTCGGGAAGATCCGCGGGTAGGAGACTGGAATCTACACCCATATGCAAACAGAATGCGCCCCACCCAAGCGGGCGATGTTGCACTTCGCGCTGGAGACGGCGCGGGCTGGCATCGCCCAACAATTCATCCAGCGACCACGGTGTTAAGTTACCGATCACGAAGTCAGCAGGCATGAATTCGCTTTTGGGGCTTCGTCGATGTTCTTTATACGAGATACCCGTTACCCGCCCCTGCTCAACATGGATGCGCGTCACATGGCGGCGGTAGATCACTGTACCGCCGAACTCGCGGATCTTCGCTACTAGTGTTTCGGCCAGTCCGCCAATTCCGCCGCGCACATGGTAAACACCCTGCCGAGCCAGATCGAGGGCAGTGCCGCTGTAGAGCGCATTGGCGTAACGGGAGGTCGTTTGAGACGAAATGAGGAGTTGCGCATCGATGAAGCGAACGAAGGGCAAATCTTGCGCCAGCCCGTGCTGCTCGACCCATTGCATCGTCGTTCGAAATGCCAAGGGGAGGAGGAGCAATTCATTAGGGAAGCAAGTTGAACCAGCACGGGCCAGACACAAGACATCCGCAAGGTTGGACGGCGGATACGATAAACCGCTTGCCGAAAGCCGCCAGCCTAAATCGGCCACCTTGGATTGATGTTCCCAGAAACGTTCGCTCCGGGGGAACACCCTCAGCACATCCGCGTTATCGCCCGTCAGCGCGATACTTCCACCGGGTAAATGGGTCACCCATGCCGGATCATAAGCCCGCACCGGCCAGTCGATACCCAGTTGGCGTCCGACAATGGTGTGCGGCCCATTGTGATGAAAGCCGCCTGCCACGGTCGCACCGGAGTCAAAACGATAACCATTGTGTGTAAAGGTACTTGCACAACCACCGGGATAGGTTTGGGCTTCGAGAATGGTGACGCCATAGCCAGCCTGAGCCAGAAGCGCACCCGTTGTCAGCCCGCCCATCCCTGCCCCGATGATAACGATTTGTTGTGGTGCAGTGGTTGGCATTATGTGCTGTGTTGAATGTGCTGATGAAAAGCAGTATAGGAGTTTTGCTCCGCATTGTCAATATTTTGAACAGGTAATGTTTAGGTTATTAAGCACATTCTCATTCGGTAGGGGGTAGAAGACGCACATATGCCGCCCGCGCCCGCGCCAACGCATCCGTCTGGTTTTTGCAAAACTCAAGCTTAAGCTTCAACACACCTTTTACGAGGGTTGCCGCAGTGCTCACTAGCGTATGATCGCTGACAATAATGGTATATAGCATGCGCGGGTCTAAACTTGCACTCCACATATTCAAGCGCAGATCAAAGGTCGTTCGATGCACCTGCGCTTTACTGTAATCCAAAATGAGCACATAGGGCGATGGATCGGTTTCATCGACATAATTCTTGCGGTCAATTGATCCCTGACGGAAATTTTCGGGCGTCATGGGGCCAAAGCGATCTAATAACAAAATGCCTTTTTCAAGCCAGCGAATCTCATACGGCTCCATAAATACATACCTCATTTCATTCACAGTTCATATCATACGTTGAAATAGATTCATCAACAATCGGCTATTCATAGACTCCTACGAATTTTTTACGTTTCATCTATATTTTTCTGATATTCGCGCAGTATGGTATGCCCGTAACAACCATTCAATAAGATTTACTCTAATCCTGAGGAGAGATAAACCATGACAACAATCGTACGCTGGAACCCATTCCGTGAAGTAGCCGCTATGCAGCGCGAGATGGATCGCCTGTTTGACCAGAATTGGCGCACGGTCCGCCCCGCCAACAGCACCCACGCGTTGGCGTTGGATGCCTATGAAACCGACAATGCTTATGTAGTCTTTACCGCCCTGCCCGGTGTCAATCCAGAAGACATCAGCGTCAGCATCGAAGACAATGTGCTGACCATTAGCGGCGAAACTGCACAACCGGCTTTCGAAGAAAAGGACAACGCCCGTGGATTGCTTCTGGAGCGCAACTACGGCAAGTTCAGCCGCAGCATCCGCGTGGGCGCACCAGTGGACAGCGACAAGGTGGAAGCCGCTTATGAGAACGGCGTCCTCAAGCTGACCCTGCCCAAGACACCGGAAGCACAACCCCGCCTGATCCCGGTCAAGGCCAGCGCCAAGTTGAACTAACACAACCTGTAAATCAGTCAATTTGTTGTAGGGGCACGGTAAATCCAACCCCCTCCCAATTTGCAACAGGCGATCCCGCAGTAGGGTCGCCTTTTTGATTCAGTGCTTTGTTGCTGGCTCGTACAAACTCTCCGGCGGACGTGCCAGCCCTACTCTAGCCCAGATAACTAAGATCACCGCCGCCACCACCCACACAGTGGGAAGCAGCCAGCCGATGGTTTCTTTAGGCGCACCACTGACAAGCACCGCCGACAGATTAATGAAGGCATGGTACAAAATTCCGATGAAAACACTGCCTTGCGTGTGAATGAATAACCACATCGAGATAATAGCAAATCCGCTGGTCATCACCACGAACAACAGCAGCGGCGAAGCCTGCCGCAGCTCGTCCGGCAGCGGCAGCAGGAACATAGGCCAATGAAAAAACCCATGAATAATGCCAAATATGATGCCAGCCTGCAGCGGTGGATGTTGTTGGAGCAGACTGGGAAAAGCGAGTCCGCGCCAACCGATTTCTTCTCCCGCCGCCAATACGAGCGTGGCAACCGCTAGTACCGGCAGTTGAGCTAGAGGAATATTCAGGTTCGATCCCAGTATGAGACTTACCACCGCTGCCGCCATGCCAATGAGCAACGGAATCCCTATCGTCGCCAACAACCATATCGTCCCCATCCGCCACAATTTGGTGCGCGTCCTGATATCGCGCAGTCCATTTCTGCCGTCTGCCAACCATGCCACCAACAACGCACATGGGGTCGGTAAGAACGCGATCAAGCCGACAGCGGCGGGCTGGCTCAGTGCCAGCGGCGCGACCAAAATCCACTCCAACAAGAACACCAATCCAAAAAAGATAAGCAACGGATACCGCCTGACAAGTGCGTTGATGTTGTTCATTTAATCCTCCAAGGACATCCCATATCGCAGGTAAGGTAAATCATCCGATCTTCATGTGCGTTTCGCGGATTTACTCTAGCCTTAAAACGCATTCCGCTAGTCGTCGTTTCCCGGCTCATATTTCAATGCGTTCCCGTAGCACCGGCCAAAGTAAGGCCGGGACACAGAGTAGCGAGCAAACAATGATGAAGCTGGCAACTGGATTTCTCTTGATAATACTCTTTAGGTTCATGATGTTTCCTCCTGAAAAGCTTTGCACTCCATTCGATAAATTCACTCTAGGAGCTGAAGTGGTTGATCGGGGGTAGCCAAAAGTCGTATTCGGAGGTTGATATTTTCAGATGGAACCTACTCCATCATTTAAACAATCAAGCGAACCGATCCATGCTCAATTGCACACTGATTTGCTGCCGGAAATCATCGGCGTTGGAGATAGGTTTGGGTAAACTTAACGATCATATTTGTCTGAAATGCCACCAGACACGCGGTGGTCTGAGGAGGATGAACAAATGGATTATCGCTTTATGGGTCGGAGCGGGCTAAAAGTTTCTGAACTGTGTATGGGCACGCAAACCTTCGGCTGGGGGGTAGATGAACCCACCGCTTACGTCATGGCTGACCAATTCGTAGATGCAGGCGGCAACTTCTTCGACACTTCCAATACCTACAACAAAGGCATGTCTGAAACCATATTAGGCAACTGGCTGAAACGCTGTGGCAAACGTTCGCAATTGGTCATCGCCACCAAAGTATTCTTCCCAGCAGGCGACGCTCCAAACGACACTGGCCTCTCGCGGAAGCACATTTTTGAACAGATCGACGCCAGTCTGCGCCGCCTGCAAACCGATTATGTTGATCTGTACCAGACGCACTGTTGGGATGCCTCCACCCCGATTGACGAAACCTTCCAAGCCATGAACGATCTCGTGCGGGCCGGTAAAGTGCGCTACATCGGCGCATCGAACTTCACCCCCTCGCAGTTGGTGCGCGTCAATATGCTATGCCAGCAGCAAGGCTGGGCACGGCTGACCTGTTTGCAACCCGAATACAGCTTGCTGGTTCGCAGTCCCGAATGGGAACTGCTGCCTGTTTGCCACGAAGAAGGGATTGGCGTCATCGCATGGTCGCCGCTGGGTGGCGGTTGGCTGACTGGAAAATATCAACGTGACAAGACCGCCGCGCCGGACAGCCGTGTCGGACGCGCTGATCGCTGGGATGACCTGCCGGAACAGCGCGAGAATGAAACCACGTGGCAGATCATCGACGTGCTACGGTCAATCGCCGCAGCGCGTGGCAAGACCCCATCACAGGTGGCGCTCAATTGGCTGCTGCAAAAACCGGATGTCACTGCGCCCATTTTCGGTGCGCGCACCAGTGCCCAACTCGCCGATAACTTGGGAGCAGTAGACTGGTCACTCACGCCGGATGAGGTAGCGGAGTTGGATGTGGTGAGCGCAATCCCCCTGCCCTCGCCCTACAACTTCATCACCCGCTACACCCGCCAGCGGAGCTAATTCGCTGCCCAAATCAGCAGCAAGGCGACCACAACAAGAGGTCGCCTTTTTTGTTGTCATATTAACGCCCCCGGAGCGTTGGAATCCTCATGATGTTCGTCACTGGCGCTTGTATTATCCAAGTCAATAGAATGAGTTTGGATAATAGCGTCCGGCGTATTTTTTACCTCCTCGCAGCCGACGCAAAGGAACATTCCCATGAAAGCCATTGTCTGCACCCAATACGGACCGCCAGAGGTTCTTCAACTTCAGGACGTCGAAAAACCGACCCCAAAGGACAACGAAGTATTGATAAAAATTCATGCGACAGCAGTAACAGCAAGTGATTGCATCGTTCGTAGTTTTGCGCTTCCTGTCTGGCATCCGATGGGGCTGGTGATGGGATTGGTGATCGGCTTTGGAAAACCAAGAAACCCCATCCTGGGCATGGTATTGGCGGGAGTAATCGAATCAGCCGGCAGAGGGGTTCAACAATTCAAAGCAGATGACGAGGTATTTGCATTTACCGTCAAGTCCAGCATTCAAATGCGCTTTGGTACCTATGCCGAGTATAAATGCCTCCCCGCAGACAGCATGATGGCACTGAAACCTGCCAATCTATCATTCGAGGAAGCCGCCGCAGTGCCTTATGGTGGACTCCTGGCACTGCATTTTCTGAAAAAAGGCAACATCCAGCGCGGGCAAAAAGTGCTCATTTACGGCGCATCTGGAGCAATCGGCACATCTGCCGTTCAGCTTGCGAAACACCATTTTGGGGCGGAGGTGACCGGGGTTTGCAGCACGACAAATCTGGCATTGGTGAAATCCCTGGGTGCCGATCATGTCGTTGACTACACCAAAGAAGAAGGTTCGGGTATTGGCGAGAAATATGATTTTATCTTGGACGCCGTTGGAAAGAAAAAAAGCTCAAAATTAAAAGAACAGTTGAAAACTGCGCTGACGCCGAGCGGAAAATACATCTCCGTTGATACCGGGAATCCAGCACTCCAAATTAAAGATCTACTCCTTCTCAAGGAGATGGCTGAAACAGGAAAGCTCAAACCAATCATTGACCGGTGCTATCCACTGGAGCAAATGGTAGAAGCACACCGTTATGCAGAGACAGGGCACAAAAAGGGAAATATCGTTATCACGGTGGCGCAGAACAACTCAATCTGACCACGCCTGAATCAAACTGCACTCGGAGGAAATACATGAAAGCAGTTTTACACACAAAATTCGGACCACCGGATGAACTTCAACTGGGCGAAGTCGAAAAACCGATTCCAAAAGAGAATGAAGTGTTGATCAAAATACATGCGACAACCGTAACCACCAGTGATTGCAATATTCGTAATTCAACCTTTACACCTGCCTGGGCTGTTCTTCCCATGCGACTGTTCGTATTAGGTGCCTTCAAACCAAGAAATAAAATATTAGGGACTGACTTGGCTGGAGAAATCGAAGCGGTAGGCAAAAATGTGAAACGATTCAGAGAAGGGGATCCGGTTTTTGGGACCTCCGAACCCGCTTTCGGCACCCATGCCGAGTACATATGTGTACCCGAAGACGGGGTGCTGGATGTGAAACCAGCCAATTTGACATTCACGGAAGCCGCTGCTGTTCCTAATGGTGCCTTCACCGCGTTAACTTTCACTAGAAATCTTGCGAATATTCAGAGCGGGCAAAAAGTCCTTATCAATGGCGCTTCTGGCATGGTCGGTACCTTTGCGGTGCAACTCGCCAAGCATTATGGGGCAGATATTACCGGGGTATGCAGTACCACGAATTTGGAAATGGTGAAAGCTCTGGGAGCGGATCAGGTCATTGATTACACCCAAGAGGATTTTACCCGAAACGGTGAGACTTATGATGTTATTTTTGATGTGGCAAGCAAGCTTTCATTTTCACGGTGCAAAAGCTCGATAAAACAGGGCGGACTCTATCTTGCGACTGTCCCCTCAATGGCAACAATGATTCTAACGCTGTGGACATCAAGGGCAGGCAGCAAGAAAGTCAAAAGCGGGGCAGCAGAAGTCAGTGTCGAGAATATTGTTTTCCTAAAAGAGCTTATTGAGGCAGGCAAGATAACACCGATCATAGACCGGTGTTATCCACTGGAACAAACTGCCGAGGCTTTCAGATATGTCGAAAAAGGGCACAAGCAGGGCAATGTCGTTATCCGGGTAATAAATGAAAACTGACCAGATAACTGTAATCATTACAGAGTAATTTCAACGACAAAGGAGAGAAAAATGAATTCGAACAGACAGACTGCCAAAATCGTAGGAGCGTTGTTTCTCGCTTCCAATATCACTTTCCTTCTGGGTGCGATGGTATTTCTCGCACCCATTCTCGGTTCTACGGATTATCTCACACTGGTTTCAGCCAATCGAGCTCAGGTGGCCGTTGGTGCACTTCTTGAGCTCATCAATGGCATTGCTTATGTTGGCATTGCAGTGCTCATGTTCCCGCTCTTCAAACCGCGATTTGAAAGCCTGGCGTTGGCTTACGTTGGTTTCAGGCTCATCGAGTTCGTCATGCAAGTTGCCAGTTCCCTCAGCCCGCTCAAACTATTGACATTAAGTGAGGAATTCGTCAACGCAAATGCGTCCGACCCCGCCGCTTTTCACACCGTTGGTTCATCATTGATCGCCGAGCGTTATTGGGCTTTTCAAGCGCTGGGGATTGTTTTTGCCGTTGGCGCCTTGATGTTTTACACCATGCTGTATCAATCAAAACTCATTCCACGTTACCTATCAGTCTGGGGGTTGATTGGAGCGGCGCTGGTGCTTGTCAATACCATAATCGTGACTCTCGGTCTGCATCTTGGTTCAGAACTGGGAGCATTCCTCGGACTGCCAATGCTCTTGAATGAACTCGTTCTGGGACTATGGTTAATCGTGAGAGGTTTTAATGTATCGCAAGCTGTTTCCGAACCATCAGAACCGTTCAAAACGCAGCTCAAAGTAGTCACAGCTAAATCACAATGATCTGATCCGGCAAATAGACCTATCAAATAAAGACGGTTTGTGGGGAGGGTGGCTAACGCTAAAACCCTCCCTTACCAACAGCAAAACGCAAAAGATTCGCTAGTTGGAGTAAAGAGAAAACTCATGAAAGCAGTTGTATATACAAAATACGGGCCACCGGAGGTGCTGCGTCTCACGGATATCCCTAAGCCGACCCCCAAAGACAACGAAGTATTGATCAAAGTCTACGCGACCACAGCCCACATTGGCGATACCCGGATGCGGAGTTTCACTGTCCCACCGGGCATGTGGTTGTTTGCACGCCTGTTTCTTGGCGTTTTCGCCCCCAAGCGGAAGGTTCTGGGAATGGAACTTTCTGGGAAGGTTGAGGCGGTTGGCAAGCATGTGACACGCTTCAAGCCGGGTGACCCGGTATTTGCCTCTACATCATCGGTGAATTTCGGCGGATACGCCGAGTATAAGTGTATGCCTGAACACGGGATTCTGGCGATCAAACCGGACAATCTCACCTATGAGGAGGCAGCCGCCGCCCCCAATGGGATGGCAACGGCCTTACGCTGTCTGAACAAAGCCAACATCCAGCCGGGTCAACAAGTCCTGATCTACGGTGCGTCCGGCTCAGTCGGGACGAATGCTGTCCAGCTTGCCAAGCATCATTTCGGCGCAGTCGTGACCGGGGTATGCAGTACCCCAAATATAGAGTTGGTGAAATCGCTGGGAGCCGATCAGGTCATTGATTACACCCAAGAGGATTTTACTCAAAAAGGCCCGATCTACGATGTGATTTTTGACTCGGTGGGCAAGCTGGAGACAGCAGTAGGCAAGCGCGCCCTAAAACCGTCAGGGGTTTATCTGAATGTCATCGCTGATTCAGGGCGCAATGAAAAGATAGAAGAATTCCTCGCCGTCAAGCGCCTGATTGAGGAAGGCAAGCTCCGCCCCGTCATTGACCGCTGCTATCCGCTGGAGCAGATAGTCGAGGCGCACAGGTATGTAGATACAGGTCATAAAAAGGGACATGTTGTTATTACGGTGGCACACAATGGCGAGTAAAGCATGAAAGTCATAATCCATATCACCAGAGAGCCGGCTTAGTGTTTGGCTAACAAGAATTGGAGGGAAGACCATGAAGATCGTCGTCCTGAATGGCAGTCCCAAGGGCGATAGCAGCGTCACTATTCACTCAGTCAAGTACTTGCAGAAGAAATACCCTGAACACGATTTCGACATCGTGCATATCGCCAAGCGGATCAAGGGTATCGAGCAAAAACGCGCGACCTTTGACAGCATCATCGAAACAATTACTGCCGCCGATGGTGTATTGTGGGCCTTTCCGCTCTACGTGCTGATGGTTCCAGCGCCATTGAAGCGCTTTATCGAGTTGATCCATGAACATGGCGCGGAAGCCGCCTTCGCAGGCAAGTATACGGCAGCAATTTCGACCTCAATCCACTTCTATGACCATATCGCCCATCGTTACATACAAGCTGTATGCGATGATTTGGACATGAAGTTCGTGGCTTCATTCCCCGCTGACATGATGGACTTGATGAACAAACGTGAGCGCACACGGCTGATCCAGTTTGGCGAGCACTTTCTATCCACCATCCAGAACCGCTATCCAACAACCAAACGTTACCCCCCTTTAATACGGCGGGAGTTTGCCTATCTGCCAGACGAAGGTTCGCATTCGGTTGAGGTGGCGGACAAAAAGGTGCTGGTCGTCACCGATGCACAGCCAGAAGATAATAACTTGCAGCACATGCTTGACCGGTTTTGTGCTGCCTTCGACTCGGATATTACGGTGGTCAATCTGCATGACCTGAAAATCGTGTCGGGTTGTATTGGCTGCTTGCAGTGTGGCTATGATAACCAGTGTGTTTTTGATGAGCGTGATGATTTCATAGACTTCTACCATAACAAAGTACTCAAAGCCGATCTGCTGGTCTTTGCGGGTACAATAACTGACCGCTATCTCTCGGCACTCTGGAAAACCTATTTTGATCGCTCGTTCGTTATGGGGCATCGCCCATCACTATATGGCAAGCAGCTTGGCTTCATTATCTCCGGTCCACTGCATGACAATGCAAATTTGAGTGAGTTTTGCGAAGGCTACGCCGCTTGGCAGCACGCCAACATCGTTGCCTTTGTGAGTGACAATTTTGGCGATAGCCAAGCAATCAACACGCAACTTGAAGCACTGGCCCGGCAAGGTGTGGCATTTGCCAACAGCGGCTATGTACAGCCGTCGTCCTTCCTCGGTGTCGGGGCGCAAAAAGTGTTCCGGGATGAGGTCTGGGGTCGTTTGCGAACCGTATTCCAGGCCGACCATCGGGCTTATGTCAAACTGGGATGGTATGACTTCCCCATGCGGGACATACCGACGCACGCTATGGCGCATCTGGGCACTCTAGGCATGAGCATCCCCAAGGTCAGGAAACAAATCCAAGAGATGCTGAAACATGGAGTGAGTTTTCGCCACCGCAAGATCGTCGAGAAGGCATGATAGAACCCCAGAATAAGTCTCGTCTATCATCAGAAGGACGTTTGTTATAACCGTTCCAATGATCTGAAACGATTGAATGAAATCACGATGACAATCTTGGTCATATAACAGCCCGATCAAAGCCAACTCGAAGGACATATCATGAAAGCGATTGTATACACCCAATACGGGTCACCCGATGTTCTTCATATCAAAGAGGTAGCAAAACCGAACCCCAAAGATAATGAAATTCTGATTAAGGTGCAGGCGGCTTCCGTCAATAGGTCGGACTGGGAATGTCTGATTGGTAAGCCGCTGTATGCCCGCCTCGATGGGCTGCTCAAACCGGGACATCCGATACTCGGCTCAGATGTAGCCGGACGGGTTGAAGCCATTGGCAAAAATGTCAAGCAGTTCCATATGGGGGATGAGGTATTCGGGCTAACGTGGGGTTATAAGGGCGGCTTTGCCGAGTACGCCTGCCTTCCCGAAAGTACTACTGCACTGAAACCTACAGGCATAACCTTCGAGGTCGCATCAACTATCCCGCAGGCAGCCGTTATCGCCCTGCAAGGCATTCGCGACAAAGGACAAGTTCAGGCCGGGCAAACAGTTTTGATTAATGGGGCTGGCGGCGCGGCGGGCATGTTTGCCGTACAGCTCGCCAAATTATATGGGGCTGAAGTGACCGGCGTGGATCATAGCGGCAAGCTGGACTTCATGCGTTCGCTTGGCGCAGACCATGTCATTGACTTTACCCAAGAAGACTTTACCCGAAATGGAAAACAGTATGACGTGATACTGGATGTCATCGCGCAGCGCCCGGTTTTCGATTACCAGCGGGCACTGACTAATCATGGACAATATTTCTGTGTCGGTGGTTCTGTGATGACCTTTCTTCAGATTTTGCTCTTTGGGTCACGGATAAAAAGAACCACCGGCAAGCAAGTAGGCATCTTGGCAGTTCACCCCAATCCAAAAGATATGGTTTACATCACAGAGCTTTGTCAAGCTGGCAAACTCGTGCCCATCATTGATAAACGCTATCCGTTAAGTGAGACGGCGGCAGCCATCCGTTATCTTGGCGAAGGACACGCCAAAGGGAAAATTATTATTACCTTAGACCAGAATACTTAATTCACTATGGAGTAGAAAATGCAGTCCGTTAATCATTCTTCCAGACTCTTAGGTTTTGCCTTCCTTTTGCAGGCAGTAACCTCGTTAGTCAGTGGGGCAGTATTCCTCAAGCCGCTGCTTGTGGCAGATGACATCAACGCCACCATGACCAAAATTGCCGACAATCCCCTGCTCTTACGAGCCAGCATCTTTGGTGATGTTATCACCGCCATAGGTATCGTTTTTTTAGGTGCAGTCTTGTTGGTATGCCTTCGCCAGCAGCATGAGACTTTCGCATTTATCGCCTTCGGCCTTTACATCTTTGAAGCAGGGCTGCTAGCCGCCAGCCGAGTTGCGGCATTCTCGCTCCTACGCATAAGCGAAACCTTTGTGACAAGCGGGCAGCCCGCCGCTTTGCAAGCCTCTGCCACGGTGACCCTTGAGACCATGAATTTCGGCTACACCCTGCATATGCTGCCGTTCTGCGTGGGTGGAATGCTGTTTTATTACCTGCTTTACAAAGCGAACCTTGTTCCGCGCCTGATGACCCTCTGGGGTTTGGTCACTATTCCGCCGATGCTGATCGGCACATTGCTGGTGATAGCGGGTAATACAGCGCCCACTTACCTCTACATCCCCTATATACCCTTTGAATTTGTAATCGGTTTATGGATTTTGGTCAGAGGCATAAAGCATCATGCTGCGCTTAATCAGCCTCAGGTAGCAGTCACCACAATAGACATGAACAAACCGTCGCGGCTCACGGGTAACATATAGATAAAGGGCGCATCATGAAAGCAGTTGTTTACACGAAATTTGGCTCGCCTGACGTGCTCCAACTTAAGGAGGTTGAAAAACCCACACCTAAAGACAATGAGGTGCTGGTCAAGATAATCGCCACAACCGTCGTCAAAGAAGACCCTGATATGCGGCGCTCTCCCGGCTTTAACGGCCTTTTCAAACCCCGTAATCAAATTCTGGGGCAAGAACTGGCCGGGGAGATCGTAGCTACCGGCAAAGATGTCACCCGTTTTAGGCTGGGCGACCCGATATATGGCATCGGAAACTTCGGCGCATATGCCGAATACAAATGTATGCGCCAAGACGATGCCTTAGCGCTCAAACCGTCCAACATGAGCTTTGCCGATGCCGCCAGTGTTCCCAATGGATTCTTAACCGCCCTGCCCTTCTTGAGAGATAAAGCCCACATTCAGAGCGGACAGGCCGTGCTGATCTATGGCGCATCCGGGTCGGTTGGCTCAGCTGCGGTACAGTTGGCCAAATACTATGGAGCAACCGCAACGGGAGTATGCAGTACTGCAAATTTGGAATGGGTCAAGGCTCTAGGTGCGGATGAGGTCATTGACTATACCAAAGAAGACTTCACCCAGAACGACCAGACCTATGACATCATTTTTGACACCATAGGCAAATGTTCGTTTGCAAGGTGCAAAGACTCGCTGACGGATGAAGGTGTTTATCTCGCCACTGTCCCATCGCCCACCATCATGATCCGCTCGCTGCTGCCCGCAAGCGGTAAAAAAGTGAAGTTCGCGGCGGCGGGTTTGCGATCTGCAAAGGAGAAGATCAAAGACCTCGACTTCATCAAAGAATTAATCGAGGCGGGCAAAATCAAAGCAGTCATAGATCGATGTTATCCACTGGAACAAATTGCGGAGGCGCACCGCTACGTCGAAACCGGCCACAAAAAAGGTAATGTCGTCATCACGGTGGTGCAAAGCGCCAACTAAAAACTTGCAACACCACGAAAAGCGAAATCAAAAGGCGACCTCCTGATGGGTCGCCTATTTGTTTTTCCGAAAAGTATTATCTCAATTCAACGTCAGCAGGTAGGCGATTAAATTGTTGATCTCCTCTTCAGTGAAGATCGTGCTATACACTTTGGGCATCAAATTGTCAGGAAAGCCCGGCATAACAAAAGCACCAGGATCAGTAATTGAGGTACGAAGGAATTCTACTTTCTGTTCCAACGTCACTTCCGAAGCAGCATGAGTATCGGTTGCGACTTCACCCATATGCATACCGCCCATCGAGTCCGGCATTGGCGTGCCTTCCCCCATGTGCATGCCGCTCATTGAGTCTGGCATCGCTGTGCCCTCGCCCATGTGCATACCACCCATTCCATTCGCACCGTCCATTGACGCAGCGTCAACATGGTCATGGGAATGATTGCTCACGCCCAAGAGTCCGGGGCCGACCAACGTCTCGGTACTATCGGCGCGGTGGCAGGTCGCGCAGGCAAACGACACTTCGGGCTGAATGGTGTTGAATATAATTTTTCCCTGCTCTGGATCACCGATGGTACGCGCCTGCGCTAACATTTCAGACTCTTCCGCATCGCTGTGTGCCTGTGTATCGCTGCTAGAATGAGAATGGGCATCGCCATCCGTCCCCGAAGCACCCGAATGTTCTGTAACATGCTCTTCTTCGACCCCGCCGCCATCTGCAAAACCACACTCAACCGCCAATGCCTGATACGCGATGCCCGTCCGGTATAGCGCGGCCAGTGCCGCATCGGGGTCTGTCTTGAGGGCATCTGCAAAGTCAGCTAACTCCTGTGCATGTTCAGCTTGATGGGCAATCGCCGTATCCAAATCACACTGCGGTTCGGTATGTCGGGCTGTAACCGCTTGGACAATCCCCAGTGTCAGCATCAGGACACCGATCAAACCAAGTCCCAACAGGGTCGGTCTTTTCAATTTCATATCTCCAAATCGCGGTTGCATGTACCGCATCCATATACTAGCCACCGAATGTGGAATCATAAACGGCTGATATTATAAAGCATCAGCCATCCATGCACAGGCAAAATCTTGTTTGATTAACCGGCCATTACGTCAGTGGATGCCACAGCAGCGACAGCAGGATGCCCAGTGCCGCCAGCACCGCACCGATGGTGATGAAAGGAGAGGTCAAAATCGTGATAACACAGAACATTAATCAAAAAGGCAGTAGTACGTAGCGAATAGCAAAATTAAAAGGCGAAAGCAGCGTTTGTTGATGTTGTTCTATTCCCAACTAGCAAACGCCTTTGTACCCCTCTCCATGTCACCGACATGGCTGTTTCCACCGAGGTCCGGCATTTACGTGCCAACCCAATTTACGCTTGACGATAACGACCTATAAAGGTCTTTTTTGTCTTCAACAGTTCGTTATCAATTGTTTTCTCGTGGATTGATATATGTCTCGCTTTCCATTACAACCTATATAACGTTAGATACCATAGAGAGGTTGGTCGTTAGTCCCTGTCCCGGCACGATTAAAGCGCCCTAGTGCAAAGTCAGAACACATGGCTTGAATCTTTCACATCAGGCATCGCGCCTAGCCCCAACATCCTCATCTATACCCTTCCCTGCCTAGGTGGTTATGGTTGAGATGCGGCTGTCACTGAATGATCTAGACGCTACCACAGTCGTTGACCCAAGTCTTATTCAATGATCTTTATCGCCAATATTAGGTGGAGTTGAACCACCAAGACCAGCTTCGCGCGCTCTGATAGCCGCCTGCGCCCGGTCAGCGACCTGTAACTTGCTGAAAATGTTGGATACATGATTGCGCACTGTTTTCATGCTGATGACCAACCTTTCAGCGATTTCAGCATTCGTCTGGCCCTTGGCAATCAGAGACAGAATTTCTCGCTCGCGCTCTGTCAGTTCTGGGAAAAGTTCTGGTCCTGATGCTGGCTCAAGGCCGGCAAAGAACTGTATCAGGCGCGCCGCGATTATAGGGCTAAACAATGATTCTCCATTGGCGACCGCACGAACAGCACGCAGTAGCACCGCTTGGTCAGCTCCCTTCAACACGTAGCCTCGTGCCCCTGCTCGCATCACTGCAAAGATCGAATCATCGTCCTGGAACATGGTCAGGATGATGATGCCTACATGCGGGCTAATACGCAAAATCTGGCGGGTTGCCTCAATGCCATTAAGTTCCGGCATTTGAATATCCATCAGAATGACATCAGGCTGGTGTTCAACAGCCAACTTGAGCACTTCCCCGCCGCTGGATGCCTCGCCTATCACCTCAATATCAGGAATCGAGCTAAGCAGTGCTCTCAGCCCATCTCGAAACAGAGTATGGTCGTCAGCAATCAAAATCCGAATCGCTTCCATCATGCTTCCCCGATAAAGGTTGCATGAAGGGATGGTAATGGTAGATGCGCCACCACTGTGGTACCACCCTGTGGCAGCACTTCAGCATGGCACGTCCCACCCAATTCCTCCGCTCGCTCACGCATCGAAGCTAATCCCACCCCTGCCTGAACAACCTTTGGTAACCCTCGCCCATCGTCCGTAATTTCTACGCACAGGTCATCAGGTAACGAAAGCCGAACACAACAGTGATGCGCTCTAGCATGACGACTGACATTGGTCATTGCTTCGAGCGCGATACGATATGCAGCGACTTCGACTGCAGCTGGCAGCAATGGGGGGCTTTCCGGCGCTTCCAGCGTAATTTGAAATCCCCCAATCTGATTGTACGAGGCAATATGCTCTCTCAACGCGCCAACCAATCCAAGTTCATCCAGTGCTGGCGGACGCAGGTTATAGGCAATACGCCGGATGTCCGCCAACGCTTCCTGCATCTGCGATTTTAGCTCGGATACAATCTTCTTGACCGCGTTCGGGTCACGATCAGCCAGATTATGAACCGCATCCAATTTGAACGACATGGCGGCTAACACCGGGCCAAGACCATCGTGCAGATCACGGCGCAGGCGGCGGCGTTCTTCTTCGCGGGTCGTGACCAGCCGTTCGCGGGAATGCTGCAAATCTTGAGTCAGGCGCACATTGTAAGCAGCGACACCCGCCTGCCGCGCGATGGTCTCTAGCAGCCGCCAGTCGGTCTGGGAAAACGGCTCGCCGGGGGCGCGCGGCGCGAGGATCATCTGCCCTATTGTTTCAGACTGATAGACCAGCGGCAGGATTTCCAGTTGGGTATCGGGTTTCTGCTCCGGCAAGGTGGCGCGTTTGTATGCTGCTGCCGTCACGAAACCGTCACCTTCCTTCAGCGTGATGGCTGCGTAGGGCAGCTTAAGGGCTTCCGTGACAGTCTCCACAATCGTTGGAAGCACAGATTGTGATGCGGCCACAACTTCAAGCTGTTCTGACAGGCGACCCAGTACACCATAGGGATCGTCACGTTCGCCATACATCAGTCGGTTCACACCGCGCTGCAAGCGTTCTCGCAGCGGCTCGAAGGAAAGGGCAACTATTCCTGTCCCCACCAGCGCAATGGGCAAACTCCCTTCTGCCTCAAGCAGCATGCCCAGCAAGCCGACAATAATGACGTACGCGGTGACTACAAGGGCACTCAGCGCCCCGTAGACCAGTGTCCGGTTGATAACAATGTCAATATCCCACAGCCGGTAGCGCAAAATGGCGACCCCAGTGGCAAGCACGATGCCGACCAGCGTGACAAAGGTCATGACTATGGAAAATTCCAGTGCAAACGAGTCGCCGGGTGAAATCAGCCAAGGAATACTACCGACCAAATTTCCAATTATCACAAAAATACCGGCGTATGCCAGCCATTTAACCTGTGCGCGTTCTACGCCGTTAGCGCGGCGAAAGCGCACCGCAACCGAGCAGATTGATCCGAATATGCCAAGAATGAGGAGCGGCGCTGCAACGGCTAGGAGTGCATTCATAATCTCAATACTGCCCGGTAAAGCAAATGGATTCGATCCCGTTATCCCCAACTCTTTGGGCGGCGCAGGATAGAAAGCGATTGCGAAGGTGATGAGCGTAATGCCTAGTCCTGCTGCCCATGCAATCGGACGCCAGCGCACAGAAAGGAGCCGCCCTGTCGGGAAAAGAAGTAGAACAAAGGTAAACGGAACTAACGTGTTGGGTAGCCAGAGCCAGAGATTCAGCCAGCGTGCCAGTACCACGCCTGGCAATGTGCCGTTGAGTCCGGTAAGGCGATCATATAAGTCGTAACCCGCCGTTAGCATATTCAGCGCTGTGAGGAATCCCGTCACGCAGAACATCCAGCCAATAGGATTTCGCGGGTGACGCGACGCGACCAGTGCTCCAACTACGCAGTAAGTGATGGTCAGCAGGGGCGTGAAGAACTGGTGACTGAAGGTTGCCTGATTCCCGTTCGCCGTCAGCGCGAGGATGCTCAAGATCAGCCCAGTCAGCACCACAGCACTGGAGAAAAAGGTGATTGACCACGATAGTCGTCGGGCAGTTTGCTGGCTCATATTGAAAATCTCGTTGAACATTATCGCGTTCGCGCTTGTCTCAAATCATAACACGATCCGTAATCGGAGCGTGAACGGGTCTGCTTACATCACCGCTGCTAACCCCAGTCCAATGACCAGCGGTGCGAAGAAATGGATGGCCGGATAGTACACTTCGCGCGGGCGGGCGATGATGAAGATGAGGAGGAAACCCACGTTCCAGATGATGGTTAACCAACCGACCCATGCCGCAGTCAACCCGGTTTGCAGCAGCGCCGCACCTATCGCTGCCTGCCCCAACAAAGCGAGGACGACGTACAGGATGACCTGCACAGTGTTCCATTCACCCTTGCTGATGAAGGAGGTCTCGGCGGACACCACCATCACCGCGCCAAACAGATAAGCCGTCGTGCCGAACCGCGCCAAAAACGTATCCCCGCCAGCATTCAGCAAGTCACTCAATAGAACAAGTCCCAGTGAAGTCGTCACTGTAGGCACAATGACCAGACTGCGTTCCCAAAGCATGTAGGTGGACAGGTTTTTGATCTCCCACTTCCACAGCGCTCTACCAGTGAATAGGACACCAGCGACGAAAAATATCATGAAGCTCAGCACCAGCAGACTGGCAGCAGCAGTACGCTCTGAAATGCCTCGATTTGACAGCATGATAATGAGCGCCAGAACCGTCAGCATGACATTGATAACGGAAATGGTGACAACTCGATAGGGGGATGTGAACCATACTGCTTTCATGTTGGCTTTCCTCCCGCAAGGTGTTAGGCGGCACGCACAGATGTGCCTGACCGCGTGAGTTGGAGACCCAGTGCGAAGCTCGCCGCCAGCCCGAAGATCAGGTTTGCCCACACGACGGCATCTCCTACGGGCGGAGCGGCACACCCAATCGGACAAAAAGCCGTGAGCGTTATCAGCCCACCACCAAGCGCCGTAAACAGGCTGTATAGCAAAACCACGATCAATCCGCCCCGGCTGCCACGCGATGCTGCCAGCAGCGACCAGACCCAAACCCCAATAAAGACCATAAAGATCACGATCATCACTGCAATGCCTACAGGTTGGTTTTCAGGGAACATCACCCGAAACTCCGGCACATAGAGGGCATCCAAAAAAGTTATCCGTGCAATCAAGGTGGCAAATGCGACGATGGCTAAGGCGACTGCACCATTGAGAGATACAAGCCAGGTCTTCATGTGTTCCTCACTTATTCAGTCATTTATTTCAGCATGACCATGCTAGTCCAAATAGCACCCAGATTAAGCGGAAGCTGCTGCCAGTGATCGCCATAATCCGCCGTGTGCCAGATGTCGCCGCTGCTCAAACCAGCATAAAGATGACCGGGCGTATCGGAGTCCGTAAGCAGAGCATAGGGCATGTGGTTCAACGGCTGTGGCAGCCCGCCGCTCAGTTTTTCCCACCGGCTACCGCCTATCGAGCGGAAGATGTAAGCCTGCGCATTGTCGCTACTATGCGCCTTCATTGGACCAGGTGATAGGGAGACATACATCACCTCTGGTCGCACAGGGTCTGCTGCGGCTGCCCAGCCATAATGACGATCAAGTCCCTCTCTGGACTGGGTCCAGGTGTTTCCAGCATCGCGGCTGAAGGCAGCACCGGCACCCGTTCCGCCGCCCTCATAGACCCAATCGCCGTTGGCATCATGAAACTTAAGCGAGTGGCAGTCCCGTAACGCGCCTTTGCGGTGATTCTGCCATATTTTGCCACCATCTGTACTGCGAACCACTGAGCCAAGCTCGATCCCGACCACCATCACATCGGCATTGATGGGCGAGAGCGCTATCCCTTGCACATAGGCGGTAAACGGCTTTTCCGCAGGAGAGAACCAGAAGAAGCGCTTCGTTTTCTTAAAGGACACGGATTCCATCCAGCTTCCTCCACCATCACGCGAAATGAAAACCCTCGCCGGTCTGGTGCCGACGACAATCAGGCCGGGTTCAGCAGGACTTATCGCAATTGCTTTGACAACATGATCCTCCATGCCGAATGGATGCCATGTTTTCCCTTTATCATCGGATCGAAGTAGCCCGTTACCCTGTGTTCCTGCATACACGGTATTCGGCTTATTGGGGTCAACAGCCAGACAGCGCACGTTCGCACCTTCAAGGAGAAACTCGACGGACCATTGATCGTTGTTGCATTCTGCCCGTGCCAGCCTGCTTCCGTTTGTTGAGAGAAAAACCTTGTTCATATCGACCGTCCTTAGACCGGAAAATATTGGACGCACGCGCCGGATCGTATGCGTCCGGCTCAACTGAGCAATTGTTAGGGATCACATTTTCAATTTCAGAACGCCGCCCGTTCCGGGTAGGAAAGCCGTGCCGTAGGATACGTACAGCGCGCCATCCGCACCCTTGGCGATGCCGAATGGAGCGGGTAATCCTTCTGCAACGGGTGTCACGCCATCCGCAGCGACTTTCACCACACTGCCGGGTCCCGGCCCATTATCGCTGAAAACGGTTAGTTGAACCGCGTACAATGTGTCACCGTCAAATAGAATGTCGCTAACCGCGTTCAAACCACCAAAGGTTTCGACCAATTTCCCGCCTGACCAGTGTTCAATCTTGCCAGCGCCGGGGGCTAACATCGCACCGAGGAAGCCAATATACAGGTCGCCATTTGCAGCAACCTCAACAGAGGTGGGGACAGGGTTATCCGGCCAAGCGTGGACAACCTGCAAACCACTTTCCGCTGTCCACGAAAGCAGATCATTGCCGCCTGCGTCGGTGATATACATCGTCCCATCTGCTCCCCAAGCGATGTCCGACACATTAGTGTCGTACCCATTGCCATCCGGGTCGTAGGTCGCCTCGAAGTTGTTCAGGTTGATGACGGTTTTGACGACCAACGTATCCGCATCGTATTCCACAACCGAGTCAGCCCAAAACGCGCCGGTATTGCCCGATCCTGTGCCGCTGAACAGCAGCCAGAGCGACTGGTTATGCGGGATGATGCGGTACACCCCGCCTGTTTCCATTGGAAAGGCGTAGCTGGGGAGACCTGCAATGCGGTCAGATGCCGTACCATCCGGCGCAATCGAGATGACCCGTCCGCTCAAGCCAGCATTAACGGGTTGTACCCCGTCCGGTCCCGGCAGGGTGAACGATGCTTCCCCACCTGTGCCTGCTACTGCGACGAGCAGATTGCCGTTGGTATCGAAGGCAAGTCCACGCGGTGCGCCCAGATTGTCCACTACCACTTCTCCGGGTAGGGGTGGCATCCCCTCTTGTGCTAGTGCTGGGATCAAACCGAATGAAAGCAGCATCAAGACCAAAACTGTCGTGAATGATCGTTTGAGGAACATGATTTCTCCTTTGAGCCGAAGACTCTTGAATCTCATCCTGATTGAAGTCAGTAAGCTGCTGAAATAGGATCGTTTACCGCACCGGGTATTCGGGTATCACACCCAACTGCTGCATCAGGCTCATCATATCGGCTTCGACCCAGTGTTCGGCAATCTTCCCATCCGCGATGCGCCAGATGTCGATGCACGACCAAATAATACGATTGCCCGTTGGCGGGATGCCCATAAATTCGCCCTGATGTGTACACTCGCCGACCAGACGGTGAACAACTTTATCCCCTTCAGCGATCATATCGAGCGAGGTGGTATGCCGATCTGGAAACGCGGTCATTTGCATCGAGTGGAATGCGCTCACCCCTTCGATACCGGGTGGCAGTCCAATTGCAGGTGTGTGGTCTACGTAATTAGGGCTGAATAGAGTTAAGGCTGTATCCAAATCTTTGACATTAATGAGGTCTTCAAACTTCTGAACCAGTGCTTTGTTCGCTTCGACAGACATCGTGACATTCTCCCACTCACTAAGGAAGATCGTTTGGAACCCGATGGGTATCAGCAGTTTTCGAATTACGGATCTTCTCAATTGGCTGTGAAATTAGCCTACAGCAGCAGATGTCCCAGTGTCATGAGCAATTGTCACGTTCTGGATGGGAAAAGTGCCCGAATGGATTGGGAACACGCCCCGGTTGGAACAGTCTCGATCAGTTCTTGCGAGATTAAAGCTTATTAGCTTCAAACGAACAACCTAACACTAAAGATAACGTCAGATACCGTCTTAAAAGTCAAGCAAAAGAGGCTTGAATAAGATAATAGGGATCAAAAGGACGACCAGAATTGAGAACACCATAGATTAAGTGAAGCAGTTTACGGATAGCAGCAACGACAACAGCTTTAGCAGCCAGACCATTAGCACGCAAGCGCTCACCAGAAAAGCAAATGAGCGGATTGTGACGTAATGCAACCATTGCCGGGAAGTAGAGGGCCGCACGTAGTGGTGCATTGCCACACTTAGAAATACGAGTGCGACCACGCACGGAAGGAAGTACCGGAACGAAAATGGCGTGGAGTGACACCCGCGTAAGCCGCAAACTGAGGGGCGGAATCAAAAGCGCGAATATCGGGGACTTCGGCTAAGAGGATAGCAATGGTGGTCTCGCCGAGACCGGGAATGGTGTCAAGTAAATCAGGTTGTTGTTTGAGAAGTGGAAAGTCGTCCAGGTGGTCATGAATTTGTCGTTCTAACTCAAGGGTTTGCTCGTCAAGAAAGGCGATATGATGTTGCAAGGCACGGATTACAGCATCCGCTGAGACACCTGACGTCAGGCGGTTGGACTCCTGTTGGCGTATGGCTTTGACATCGCGCAGATGGCGTACCATAGCCTGCAAAGTACGCTGTTCTGGAGCAGGTGGTGTCCACGCTTCAGGACGCTGCGATTGACAGGATAGAGCAATCAGCCGCGCATCGGTTTGGTCTGTTTTCTGACGGCTCAGACGACTGGCAGCAAAGGCTTTAATGCGAGCTGGATTGACCACACTAACTGTGCAACCTGCCGCGTACAGGAATGCTGCCACCGCATCACCGTATTGTCCGGCTGCTTCCAAACCGGCGTGCAACTCATCCTGAACACGCTTAGTCAGCCACTGCTGCAGCTTCTTAAAACCTTTGGGATTGTTAGCAAACAAACCACTATGTTCATGCTGAGCATCGTCCATCAGAACCACATCCAATTTATCTTTAGCAACATCGATACCCAGTGCGCTGACCATTAGCTTCTCCTTTTCATCGATAGGCATTTGCGGTCAAACTTGTACATCCAAGTTCAGCCTATTAAGCAGGCGACTTTCGATACCGTACGACCTGTTTGCCTATCATTGCCCAAGGGTTTAATCTGACGTCCAAGCTTTTTGATTTGTTTTGGATAGAAACTCATCTTGGGCAGTTTGACTATGAAGAGAGATTGCTCTCTTCACTTCTAAAATACAAGTTTTGGATAAGTTCGAATGGCTCATTATAGGCTCTAATCCGGTTGCCAAGACAATTGAAAGAATTTTGTCGAGTACAACGGGCCGCAAGAATGTGAAGTGGTTTGATACAATGGACCAAGTCATGAATTACTTGGATGGGGTAAAATCATAGGGATTTACCGGCAATCAACAGGATAATCCCTATGACCGAAGAAATCCCTATCTGGCGGCAGGCCATCAAAGACGAGCAGCACCCAATGCACCGCGCCGCATGGCTGCTGTTCAGCAAAAATCCCAACCTGCAATATATTGACAAGACACTTAGTGAACAGAAAGCACAAGTTACCGAGTTCATGTACCAGATACTTGATAGCGAAGATTTATATACTACATCCTCATTGGGGGGAGGAAATGCACCTATAAACTCTATTGATCTTTTAGGGCAGTGGGAGGTCTTGGAGGCTATACCGCGCTTAATTGCCATTCTGGAAACAGATGATCCGGACGCAATAGTGGACGGCAAAGCCGCGAGTGCGCTGGGAAAGATGGGAACTGCAGTATTTGAGCCGATGATGGCTTTCGATGCGCGTACCGAGCACAAGTATCAAGACGGTGTAGCAGGTATTCTGGCCGATGCGTGCAAAGATGACCCGCGCGCCTATGACTATGTGCTGAAATTGTTCGAGGAGAAAAAGGAAGAATATCAGGTCGCATACATGGCCGAAAATCTGCTGGTGTGTGACCCGCAACAGGCTATCCCGTACCTTGAGGCGTGGATGCGAAAGCGCAAACTCAGCAGAGATCTCAAGAAGCGGCTGGAAAATTACATTGCCACCGCTAAAAAGGACTATTTTCCATGAGGCTGACTGAGTGCCTCAGGATTAGATGCTCTATAGCCCACCCGGACTGGCGGCGGTCCAATGCTGGAACAACACTCCCCATAACAAGATTAGGTCCAGCCCAATAGGCAGAATTGCCAGCAGGCTGAAATGGAGTATAAACAGCACAAGCGAGGCTACTGTTCCAACCACGACTGATGCTGTCCACCACACGGCGGGCAGCCGCAGCGTCCAACAGGCATAAGCCAGCAACACCCGCCAGCAGCGGCGTGATAATGTTGCCACCTTGTTGTGGAAGGCCGCCCATCCCGGCGAAAATGAGTGGGGTGTCAGCGGCCCACGGCCAATAGATAACAGCTTTCCCTGCCGCTCCCTGCACAAAAACCGTCAAACTAAAGTGTGCGGCTAACACAAGGGCAATAGAGATAACAACGCGCATAGTTACTGCCCCTATTGCTCATAGGTAATCTATGCTCATTGTCGGGTGCAGATGGCAGGTTTTCTAGTAATGAACATCACGGGCTGGTGATATCGCTCTTATTGGCCTGCGTTGAGGGTGTTTTCCAGTACAAATTGTAGGTCACGTCCCCAAGTGTGTAAGTAGAAGGCTCACCAAACCAACCAGTCGCGACAATCGCCGGGCAGCGATTGTCGTTCTGATCACAAAGCAGCGCATCGACATCGAGGGTCTTCAACGCTTCTGCGTATTCTACATGGCGGATGGCAGTGTAATTCACCAGTCCGTTCACACCTAGATATGTTCGACCCGCATGCAGCGTAAACCAGAACACATCATCACCCTCAATAGTTGTGCCCCGCGGAAATAAATTAGTCAGTGTGTCAATCGCTTGCAAGCGAGTTTCGTTGCGCCGCACCTGCACTGCCGACGCAAGGTCAAAAATCGGCGCGGCTAACAGCGCGGGAACAAAGATGAAAGCAATCAAACCATCCATGCGTCGACTACGTAGCGAAAAGGTAAGGTTGCGTGCCACTGCGTACGCGACAAATGGCGCAAAGACGACGAGATAACTATAGGCGAGGCGGAGAAAAACGGCGCTGATGACAAAACCAAATGCAAGCGCCGCCAGCATCCACCGTTCGGCGGATTGCCCCCGCCACCACAACAGCCCAAACGCTAACAATCCACCGATCAGCTCCACAGGTGACAATATCAGACTGAAGCGAGCCAGACCCGCCAAGCTGTCCAGCGGCAGGCGCAGCGTACCGATAGCTGTCGCATTGGCGTAACCCTGCACAAAACCGCGATATCGCGTCAAACTGGCACTTACATCAGGCAGCAGTTGCAACAGGTAATACGCCGCTACAGCCAACAAACAGACTGCGGCATAAACTACAACGTGGCGCAGCAGTGGGCGTTTCATGGTCTGGCGCAGCCACCACAGCACCAACATGACACCCACCGCCGCACTCATGGGCAAGGCTACGGTCGGTACGCCTTCCATCCCCAAAAATAACGCCAGCCCCATCAACAAGAGATTCGGCTGTTTACTGCCAGCCCCACTCCAAAAGCCCAGCATGCCCCACAACATCAACACCCCGTAGAGCGCGAGCATGATGTCCATCCGCAGATTGTGGGCGGTGCGGACAAACGTGCTTACGCCCATAAAAACCACACAGGCCACAACAATCTGCGTAGGACTAAGGGGCACAAGATGCCGCAGCCGCCACAAGGTGAGCGCGAAAAGTGCTAGCGTCGCCCCGCCCACCAGCAGAGCGAAGGCACGCATCGCCCACAGCGAGGTATTGCCTACCAATTTGAGCCACACGCCCATCGCCAGATAGTAGCGCGGGAAGACCACATCAGGGCTGCCATAGGCCGAGCCAATGTAGCTCGAACTGAGGTCATTGTTTTCCGCGTAGTTCGTGGCGATGCTGGCGTTGAAGGGTTCGTCCGGCAAATCGAGATACATAAACTCGGTGATGCTCACCGCATGTAACACAAACAGCACTACGCCCAATGTCACTACCGGAATAAATGCGTATTTTCGGCGGGGAGCATCGCTATACACCATCATCACCAACAGCGCCGACAGCCCTACCCCATGCGCCACCATCACCCACACACTGAAGGGGGTAATGAACAGTCTATGCTCTTGATCGGGTTCGAGCCAGCGCACAACCACGATACTAACCACTAGAGCTAGCAGCACCAGCGGCCATATCCGCCGCAGTGCGCTGCGTATACGCTGCTCGAACGGGACAGCCAGCAGACACACCACCGCCAACACGCCGTATACCAGTTGCGCTCGCGCCCCATCAATGCCGTTCCACTTCAGCATCCACTGGCTGTCCCACTCCTGCCGGGTGAGGAGTGCGTACAACGTCAACAACGTTAGCACGAACGCCGTGAGTGTGTAGAAGTGGGCTTGGACAATGCGGGTCATAGGCAGTGATCAACTTCGAAGGTGCGTGGCCTGATACCATTCCCATGTACGCGCCAGCCCTTCCTCGATGTTGACCATCGGATTGAAGCCTAGCTGTTCACGTGCCAGCCGGTTGTCGCAGTAGGTGATGCGCGGCTCGCTGGTGGGCGCGGGAGCAAAGGTGGTGATGGCCGGTTTGCCGATGAGTTTTTCGTAGATGTGAATGAAATCGGTCAAGGGGATAGGTGAACCGCAACCTAGATTGAGGATGCAGTAACCCAAGGGTTTCTCCAGAGCGGCAACAACGCCGGACACAATGTCATCAACAAATGTCCAATCACGCTGCAATTTACCTTCGTCATAGACCGTGATCGTTTTGTCATTGACAATCGAGTCGATGACCTTAAGCGGCATCATATCGGGTCGGCCGTGCGGGCCGTACACATTGAAAAAACGCAGCACAGTCACGTTCAAGCCAAAGAGGTGATGATAACTGTGACCAAATATCTCAGCGGCACGTTTACTAGCGGGGTACGGCGCAAGAGGAAAATCTGGCGCATCGGCTTCGCTGAAGGGAATGCGAGTCGTTTCGCCATAGACAGACGAGGTTGAGCCCTGAATGAAGATGCTAACTGCGTGCTGGCGGGCGATGTTCATCAAACTGACGCTGGCAGTGGTGTTGACATCGGCATAGTCCGGTCCGCGTTCGATAGACTTGCGCACATTCGCCAGCGCCGCCATGTGCGCTACGCGTGTTATGCCATGATCAGCGAAGATTTTTTCTACCAGTGCGGTATCGCGGATGTCACCTTCAATGACGATGGCATTTGATCCAAGCACCGCAACATTGGCGCGCTTGATAGCCGGATCGTAAAAGGGATCAAAGTTGTCGAGGATGACTACTGGCTGATCTTGCTTGACCAGCCGCGCCGCTAACCGGCTGCCGATGAAACCCGCCCCGCCTGTGATGAGTGTCGTCATGAATGTGTGACCTGTAAACGCCGCGAAACTGCGCCAGTATACACCACTCAGGAACATTCACCACAGCTACGACTAACCGCCTCTTGGCCTGTGTTGCGATCTAGTTCTTGCCCGTTAGCTGCTGATAATGGGTGTAAAAAGCACCAATCTCGTCATCAATGGTCGGGATTTGAGGAATTCCTTCCCGCAGGCGCGGAAGCAACTCCGGTTCGTCAAGCAGGCGCTTGATCTGGCGGCGCAGGTCGCTCGCCTCATCTTTGGCGAACAGCAACCCGCATTGGTCGTGCTTGACCAGCTCCGGCATGCTGCCTAGGTCGGTAGCGATGACCGGTATGCCCAGCGCAAAGGCTTCAAGGATGACCGTCGGGCTGTTTTCGTACCAGCGCGATGGCACGATGAGAACATCAAAGCCACCGAGAACGTTCCACAGTTGGTCGCCGCTGTAACTACCGGACCATTTGATGGCCGTATAAGTTGCAGTTTGCTGCTTGAGTGCCTCACCATAGTCAGCCGCGCCGGCGCTCGTTCCCCATAATTCGACGGTCAGCCCTGCCCCATCATCCAGCAAGGGCTTCACCGCATCGGTGATGAGGTCAACACCTTTGTGCGATTTGATCTGCCCCACGTAGCCCAACCGCAGCGTGCCCGGCTGGCGCCGTTTTACCGCAGCGGTGCGGGCTTCCGGTGAAGGATGTTTGATGCCATACAACACATATTCTGCGCGGTTCAGCGTGAAGCCATATTCGAGGAACTTATTCTGTAAAAAATGGGATGGGCAAATGACGACATCCGCGGCGGCTACCGCTTTCAACTGAGTTTCGCGGCGGCGGGCGGCGGCGGTTTTCTGTTCACGGGCGAAGGGAGCAAATTTCGCTACGCTCCAAAAAGCATCCATCACGGCTAAGAGCCTGCTGGGCGGGCAAGCGGAAACGGCGCTGATCTTCGAGTGCGCAGCGGGCACATTTGTCGTCACTTTCCGGCCCGACGCACATTTCATTCATGGCGTTCAGTAAATTCAGGCGGAAGCACATGAACCAGAATTCGGTCAGCGTCAGCACAATCGGCAGCCCAAATTCCCTGGCGGTGTGGATGACCTGCCCGCCGAGCAAATAGCCGCTGACGACATGCAGCACATCGTAGGTATTACTTTCCAGCAGTTTACGGAACGCTTGCCCGACCCGCGCATCATCGTACAAATTCTGAAAATGGTCGCCCTGTTTCACGTCGTAGTAGAAGCGGTGGACAACCATACCATTTTCAGTGCTGCTTTCGACGCGGGTATTCGGATCGTCCAATTTTTCGGGGGCAAATACTTCAACCTGATGCCCCTGCCCGACCAGCCACAACGCAATGCGTTCGGCGGCACGTTCGCCTCCCGCGTAATGTGTGGGTGGAAAACCATGAACAGCGATGAGAACTTTCAACACAACTCCTTATAGCAGCGCGGTGACAAATCCCGGCAAGCGACGGCGAACGATGCCAACGAAGCGGCTTTTCTCCTGCTGGCTAAATGCGCCGGAGAACCATGCCATGATGAGATAAGCAACAGCGCTCAGCCCGACAATGGCGATGAGACTGCCCCACTTGCCGAGGTTCGTAAACCACGCGATATTGCTTAAGTATGAGGCGACCAGCCCCATGAGCGCTGCCGCTGCAGCCAACCGGATAAGCTTGGTGAATTGCAGCCCGTAGCCAAAGGTGTAGCGGAACAGGAAATAAAACTGCGCCGCACCCCACGCATCGGTCAAGACCGTCGCAAATGACGCGCCAATCATACCTAGCGACGGAATCAACACCAGATTGAGCACCAGATTGAGTATGCTAAGTACAACAAATATGCTGGATACTTTGCGCTCCTCTTTCATGGAGTTGGCAACCGCGCCGCCAAAGGCATGGTAGACATTGAAGGGGATATCCCAGATGAGGATAGCCAGCGCCAGCGCAGCGGGTGCGTATTCTGGCTTGTATAAAGTGGCAACAATTTTGGCGGCTAGAACCATCCCGCCTACGCAGAGCGGCAGCCCCAAAAAGGCCATTACTTTGACCGAGCTGAAATACCAGTTGCGAGCGGTTTCGATACCGCTGGCGTAAGCTCGTGATAGAGATGGCAGAACGGCTTCATTGTAGGCGCGGGTCGCCGTCAATAAAGTCAACGTCAGAGAATAGGCCACGTTGTACCAGCCGACAATTTCGTCCGTTGCAGTGCGGCTGAGAATGATGGTATCCATACGGTACGCGAAGGACAGCGAAAGCTGCATCGCGCCGAAAGGCAAACTGGCACGTATCAAAGGCCACCAATCGGCGGTGGTGATGTGGAAACGCGGCGGGCCAAGATTATTGCGCCGTACTGCGCGATACATGAAAAAGGTCACAATCGGCAGGTTGATGACGTTCGCCAGAACGATCCATTGAAAGCCCAAACCCAAAAACATGACAATTGCACCGAACACCCAGAACAGTACTTGCGTAACCACCGTGAACAGCGATGAAATATCTATTCGCTCGTAACCGACGACCAAACTGGTGAGCGGCGCTAGCATCGCCTGAAACAAATAGCTAGAGGTGAAAATGATGCAACCAACGATGATCTCGGTTGAGTAGCCGATCAGGAGCGCCGAAATTGCTGTCACAATCCCCGCCACAATTGCCAGCAAGAAACGCAGCGCAACTGAATTCCAGAAAAGCTGCTGTGCGCTCAAACGGTCGCGGGCAATTTCGCGGGTTAGATATTGGGTAATTCCCAGATCGCCCAGTACGCCGAATAATGTTGCCCAGCCGACGACAATGTTGTACTTGCCAAAACTTTCGTCACCCAGATTGTTGATAACGGCAATTTGAAATATAAACGAAGCGGCACGCAGCACGAGCTGAGCGCCCACCCCGAAAGCTGTATTCCGCGCAATCGTACGCCCCACGCCCGGCGGCGGTGGCACACTTACCGATTCTTCATTACTCATTCCCGTGTCGTCCATCTTCATATACAACCACAGATGCTAACCCTCTATCATTGTCGGCTGACATAGCGAATACGGGCATTAAGAAGGTCACCAAAAGTGATGTGTGTTCCAATTTTGCTTACAAGCGGCTTATTATGGCAAATTCCGCCTAACAAGTACCTTGCTCATGAACCAACAACCATTTGTGAGCATTGTGCGAGGCAAATGCGCTAGAATTGTACCATCTCGCCCAACTATGCTCAGGAGCAGCCTACATGCCGCAGCCATTGGTCCACGTCGTTGACACTACAAACAGCCCGCAAGCCATGTTGCGTCCGGTAGATCTCACGGCTGTTCACTTGAATGACACACTTTGGGCAGCACGCCGCGAAAAGCTGCGGGAGGTCACGTTGCTGTCGCAGTGGCAGCAGTGTTCCACCACAGGGCGACTGTTCAACTTCGAACGGGCAGCTGGCCGAAAAGAGGGTGAGTTTCAGGGCTATTTTTTCAACGACTCGGATGTCTACAAGTGGGTAGAGGCCGCTGCCTGGTGGTTGGCGACCGAACCAAGTGAGAAACTGGCGGACAAGGTCAACAGTACGATTGAAATGATAGCCGCCGCTCAAGAAACGGATGGTTATCTCAACACATACTTTACAGGCGATCTCGCAGGTGAACGTTGGACGAAATTATTCAGCCATCATGAGCTGTATTGTGCCGGACATTTGATACAGGCGGCGGTAGCGCATAAACGCGCTACGGGCCAAGATGAACTGCTGACCGTCGCCCGCCGCTTCGCTGATTTGATTTGTGCCACGTTTGGCAACGGGCCGGGTCAGCGCCAGGGCACGGACGGCCATCCCGAAATCGAAATTGCTTTGGTCGAATTTTACCGTCTGACGGGTGAAAAGAAGTATCTTGATCAGGCGGAGTATTTTCTAGAAGCACGCGGACACGGGCTGTTGGCAGGCTCAGATTATTGTCAGGATGAAGTTGAAGTTCGCAAGCGAACTAAGCTGGGTGGTCATGCAGTGCGGGCGATCTATCTGGCGGCAGGAGCGGCTGACCTGTGCCTTGAAAAGGCTGATCCCGAAATGGTAGGTGCGCTGGACGCCATGTGGACTCACATGACCACGCGCCAAATGTATATAACAGGCGGGGTTGGTTCACGCCACGAAGGCGAGGCATTTGGTGCGGATTATGAACTGCCCAACGATTCAGCCTACTGCGAAACCTGTGCTGCCATCGCCAGTGTGATGTGGAACCATCGCATGCTGCTGCTGACAGGTGGAACACGTTATGCCGATTTAATGGAACACGCCCTCTACAACGGTGTTCTACCGGGCATTGCGGTGGACGGTGAGCATTATTTTTACGTTAACCCGCTGACGAATGACGGCAGCCATCGCCGCGAACCGTGGTTCGCCTGCGCCTGCTGCCCGCCGAATATCGCCCGCATACTGGCAACCATTAACAGCTATATGTACGCCGTCAAAGGCAATGCCATTTGGGTCAACCTGTACGGTGAAAACGAGGCCAACATCACACTGGCAGATGGGCGAACCATTAACCTCACGCAGCACACCCGCTACCCGTGGGATGGTGATGTGGAAATCGTTGTCGGCACATCGGGCACATTCGGTATTACGTTACGCATGCCGGAATGGTGCGGGCGCCCGGTCAAAGTCACGCTTGACGGCAAATCCTTTACCAAAGTCGCTCTGCACGGCAGCCCCGGTCAATACCTGACTATTGACCATGACTGGGTGTGGGAAGCGGGCGACAAGATTCGCCTGAGTTTCCCGATGGATGTGCGGCTGGTGGAAGCGCACCCGCGCGTAGTCGATAATGTGGGAAAGGTGGCGTTGTTACGTGGCCCTATCGTCTACTGCCTGGAAGGTGTGGACAACCCCAACACCAACCTCGATGAACTGGTGCTCAGCGGCATTCCCTCGGCCCGCATGGTACCCAATCTTCTGGGCGGCGTGATCGTTCTGCAAGGTTCTGCGTTGAAAGTTCCGCAGGCGAGCGGAGGTGATGATTGGCTGTATCGCGCCCGCCCTGCCCCGGCGCGGCAGGAAGTCCCAATCACTGCCATTCCCTATTTTGCGTGGGCTAACCGTGAACCTGCGCCCATGCGGGTGTGGGTGCGGCGGTGACGGACTAACCAGCTCGTTCTATGCGGAAGGCTGTATCTTCGGCCAAATCATTGATCGCCAGTGTTAGGTCGCCATCTCCATTGGTGGCCGACGTCTCGGTACGCTCTAACTGCCCGGTTGCAGTGCTGTACCAGTACACGGTGTAGCTGCCTGCCGCCAGTGCGAACGTGACACTGCCGCTTTCACTGCCTGAATAGCCATCCAACGCGCTGCGCCACGTGAAGTTCGTATTCTGTACCCAACCGAACGCTTTCCCCGCCGTAATATTTTTCTGCCCGATAACGCGCAGGCTGGCATTCGACGCGACCGGAGCGAGGTCCGTGTAACCGCCGTTTTGCACATCCAGTTCATTGACGAACAGCGCGAACGCGTGGGCGATTTCGATCTGGGGTATAGCGTCCAGATGCTCGGCGAACCAATAACCCGGCTCGAACAACGCTCCCGCATCCAGAGACGACCACAGCAAATGGCGGTACCAGAAACCGGGATTGGGCTGCTTCAATTCATCAAACCACCCGGGATTGGTAATACCTGTCTCGGCGTGGATGACAGGTTTATCAACGGCATCCTGAACGAGCGGCATGCTCCATTGCAGGTGAAAAGCAGCCATATCAGCACCTACCGGATCTTCGCGGGTGTATTCGTGCAGGTCAGCATAATCAATGTCTGGAAAACGCGCCGAATTTCCCCAGAATTCGGGCCGCCAGCAGCACCAGAAAGATGTGGTGGCGAGGTGGGGATGGGCGTCGTTGGCGTGCATGAACTGTGCGAAAGCCTGCGCTGTTTCCCAGTGTAGCGCGGTGCCGTTTTCAGTAGCGTCCGGCGGGCCTTCGTTATTCAACTCCCATGAGTGAACTGCTGTGGAATAGCCCCAGCGTGCGATGAGGTAGCGATACCACTGGCGCAGCAACCAGCGCGCTTTGGTATTTTCGGGTTGGTAATAGCCATCACCTTCATCGGCGAATGTGCCGTCAACCTTTAGGTGATTTTGTATCCAATCGTTTTTGTCATGCACCACCAGCTTAAGATACACACCATCTTTTTCCGCTTGCTCGACCATCCAGTCAATTTTGGCTGCGCCGCGCGGGTCAACATAGGTGTGCAAATCGGCTTTAGGACTGCGGATGACGCTGCCGCCCAAGCTGCCGTCAGGCAGCACTTCCCGAACTTGGAGTTCGTCCACATAGGCACTACCACCACTGACATTGTCTAGATAGAGCGTAATGTCATTGTCCGGACTGCCGTTGGTTTTGTATTCGGCCTCGACTGTGAACCAATCGCTGTCTTCGTGGATGTGCGGGAAAAGCGGCGGGATGTCGTGCAGGGTGTTTTCAACCACTTCAACAGGTTCGGTGATACCCAACCATTGGCTGGTGCGGGCTGTTAAGCCCCACTCGTACTGCGGGTCACGCGGGCCAGTCAATCCGACTGTCTTCAGACGTATCATGATGCGATAGGTGGTATCCGGTTTGAAGCGCGGCCCCATATCATCGTTAAGCCATGTGGGTATCCAGTAGCGGAAGGCATGGGGATAGGTCAACTCATACGACAAATCGCTGCCGGGAGCGTGTTCGCGGAAACTGAGGAACGACCCTGCCCCTTCGTTGCCAAAATCCGCCGCTGTGGAAATCCAGCGCGCCCAGTTGCTGCTGTATGCGGCAGTTCCGCCCAGCCACGGGCGATCAAAGTTGAGTCCTGAATCCTTGTACTGGTCATAATTTCCGTAACTGTAAGCCGGGCCGATGGGCCAGAACAGACTGCCATCCGAGAATTCAAAATAGCGCGGATCATCCGGGCTGACCTTGATGAAGCCATGACTCAGGGGTTCGCCCGCGCTGAAGCTGCCGATAGGTGCGGAGGTGGTTCCGTCCGCAGATGTTACTTCGATGCTCACTTGATGTTGACCCACTTCTTGCGGGCTGTAATGCAGCACCCACGCAGCGGTGCCAATTTCCTGAAAGTAACCATCTTCACCGCGTTCAACATCCTCCATAAAGAACGCTGGCTGGCGCACAGTATGTCCCGAAGGCGTTGTGATGACTCCATCCACCGTTATGCCCGTTCTGGGCACAACACCCGGCGGCGGGTTGTCATCGTATGCAAACAATGGATGCTGTGCGGACTGAGGAATAGTGAAACGCACCTCATACTTTTCATAGACGCGCGGCACATCCGTATTGACCTTTAACACGATCACATCTTGGCCACGTACAGGCGCTGCCGTCCACGTTAAGGTCACTAACAAGAGCATGACCACACAAAAACGTACATGTTTTGTATTCATCGGGGGTACCTGCATGCAACACCGGATACAAACATTGTACAGCGCCGCCGGCAAGCCAGAAAGTCAACTCATGTGATAAAGATACAAGATGGGAGTTGATGAACTGCAGTAACATTCCATGCGTAACGGCATTATAGTGTATGTAGAAAAATATCAAAGGATGTGCGCTTATGACCAGAACACCAGCTCTGTTCGTTTTGATTCTAAGTCTTTTCTTGACCCAAATTGCTGTTGCGCAGGACGTCGTGACCGTGCCAGATCTCACTAACTTGAGCGTACCGGAAGCCGCCGCTGTGCTCAACCGTGCCGGACTGGCGCTAGGTGCGGAAACGGGGGAATTGTGGACTGCGGAGTCCGGACTTGGACAGAATCACATTAAGTCGCAGTCCGTTCCCGCTGGTCAAGCAGCAGCACGTGCCAGTGCGGTAGACATCACCGTCCTGCGTTCGCCTAATGTAATCCTGTTGTATGACGATAATGATCTGACACTAGTGAACAAGACCGGCGCATCGCTTGATCTGAGTGCGCTTTTTTTTAATACATTAGATGGCGCTCCGTCCAGCATGGCAGCGGCACGGTGGGGCAGCGCCTTGCGTGATGGACAGTGTACGCAGGTATGGTCTGTGGGACGGAACGGACCAAAGGGATTAGATGAATGTAGTGCGATTCAGAATTGGCTGGTGACCACTAATCCGGGCGAGCATTTCTGGACGGGCGCGGGCGGCACAACCCGTTTCGCCGTCAGCCAGAATGGTATCCAGCGTGCTCTCTGCGCGGTGGGCAATCCGGGACGCTGCGAATTCTATCTTTCCAGCGGGTCGAGTGGCGAAACCACTGAGTACGTCTACCTTGCCTATAAAGCCGACCAGCTAGCCATAATCAACCAATCTACTGACCGCTGGATGATGCTCAACGGATACACCATTTACAACAACAACGTGCCACAAAATGCGCTGCCAGTTACTATAGCTGACCCTACATTATATGGGGGCAATATCAACCCTGTAGCGCGGTTGAACCAGCTCGCACCCGGACAATGTATTTTATTTACCAACGCGACTCCCGGCAGCGATGTTCCGCCTCAGCCCTGCGATGTCATTGCTCAACTTGGAATTAGCCCACAGCTCATCTTCTGGGGTGCGTCGTTTGATATGAACAGCATAACAGGCGGTCAGCACTCGTGTCCGGCGGCCACTGCTGGACGGTTGACTATTTGTGTCATGCCGCTCTAGAGACAACAAAATGGGGAGCGTATCGCTCCCCATTGTTCCGGCATGTTGATTACTGTTGGCGACTAATCGTCGTCATCATGCTTGTTTCCATGCTTACTGTCACCCTGACTATTATTGTTCTGCTCACAGCGGCGTCGCCAACCATGTGCTGGTGCCCACGGTGGTGGGCCGTTCAGACAGTCGCCTTCGTCACGCCAGACTTCGCCGGTTCCCACGTTGATGTCCACATTGATGATGACAACTGTCACTGCAACGATGATGATCGTCCCGTTGTCTTCAAGCGAATCCCCTTCGATGCGAACAATATCGCCAATCTGAATAATCTTCAAGTTGGGATCGTCTTCGTCGAGTTGAATATTGATGTTGTAGATCGTGATGATATTGATATTGATGGACTGCACCGGCCCTTCAATTACGATGGTGATTCCGCCGTCATCATCCGGTTCTGATGTCGCTTCGGGGGTAGCCTCAGAAGTTGCCTCCGGGGTCAATTGCGGCGTCGCTTCCGAAGTTGCTTCGGGCGATGGCGTGGGTGTTGCAGTCGGGGTACAACCTACTGTGAGCAAACCGCTGTTGTAACTGTCCAAAACTCCGGCTATATTCACCATTGTCTGACCGCTGTCACCCGACGGATCAATGTTGAATGGCAGCTTCCCGCTGTAAGTAGCCAACAGAGCATCGGCCTGCATCACCAGCCCGTCAGCTACACTTGCGCCACCCTGCGCTGCATTAAGCTTGGCCGCGATGAGCTGATGCGCCAGATTTAGGCTGGCGTCGCCTTCGACAGGTGTATTTAAGATGATAATCAATTCAACCTGAGAATAGCTTTGACCACCCAGTACCAAGTCGGTTACGGGCCAAGTGGGTGTATTTTTCCAATAGCCCTGCCCCGCCGGGCACTCACCACTGCTTTGTGCAGCCGCTGTGCCAATCATCATCGACAGCATCAAACCGACTAATATAGTAAGTGCGCCGAGTAAAGTGCGCCGAGTTGTGAGCATATCTGTACTCCCCTCCGATTTCCCGCTGCTCGCTATAACGTACCAGCGCCACAGATGTTACAAACTGCACGAAACGAGCCAAAGTTGTAACATTGTGCATCAGTCTACGTTGTTACGGGCAGGCAGATGTAATGGGCGAAAACACAGTATGATAGTGTAATGCAACCCTTACCGAATGAAAGCCAGTTGATTGCCGGGGCTAAGGCAGGCGACAAACAGGCGGTATCTACGCTCTACGAAGCCTATGCACAGGCGGTCTTTCGTTATATCAGTTACCGTGTTGAATCGGATGCCCTCGCGGAAGATTTAACAGCGGAGGTTTTCTTACGCATGGTTCAAGGATTACCAACCTATCATGACAGCGGCGCACCGTTCGGCGCGTGGTTGTATCGCATCGCCGCCAACCAAATAGCCGACCATTACCGCCGCAATCGCCGCGCCGTTGAACCTATTTCGGAAGAACACCCAACCGATGATACTGACCCGCTAGGCAAAGCGGCTAAGAATGAGGAACAGGCCCAATTAAGGGAAGCCCTGTCAACACTGTCACCTGAATTTCAGACACTGCTGGTGCTGCGCTTTATGCAGGGTTTGGCGCATACCGAAGTAGCGGCCATCCTCGGTAAATCGGATGCAGCTATTAGAGTAATGCAGCACCGCGCCCTTCAGGCACTAGCGCAGGCACTGGGCCAGACTGGAAAAGCACGGAGTTATTTGCGCGGCGGAGACGCACCATGAGCGATCAGTTTACGCCACAGGAACAATTCTTGGTTGAACGGCTGCGACGTGCGCCACAACCCGAACTCAACCCGAGTGCTTTCGAGGCCATCCGTCTACGCGTATTGGATGCAGTCGATACACCTCCTATTCCTGCTCCCCGGCCTGCACTGCCTGTGACGACCATCGTCGTTGCCGCTTCTGTCGTAGTCATAGTGGCTGCACTGTTCGTCGTGTTTACGCAGCGCAACACACCTACAACCGAAATACCCACGCCTAGCGCCGCCCCGACCGCAACACTTACGCTGTCTCCCACCGCGTCACCAACGCCTACAATAACCCCGTCCCCCACGTCAATTGCTACACTTGTCCCTTCCGCAACACCTGACGGAACTGCGGCTGTGGATACCGTAATGATTATCGAAGGTCAAGTTGAGGCCATTGACGGCGACATTGTGACCATTTTCGGTGTTGAGGTTCAGATCTTGCCGGATGACCCCCTGCTGGAATCCATTCACATCGGCGATGTGATCCGTGTTGAAGGTAGCACCACGACATCAGGAAGTGGTGTGATCGTTATCGCGAGTTCGCACATTGAACCGAATAACACACCAACCCCTGCCAGCAGTGACAATCCACCTTCCGGAGCAGAGTGGAGCGATGACGGCACTTGCCTGCATCCACCTCCGGATTGGGCACCTGCAAATGGCTGGCGGCGACGCTGTGAAGGTGCGGAAAAGAATGTTGACAAGAGTAATAACGGTTCAGGCAAAGGTAACAACAAGTAGTCGCTACATGGTGGCGTGCCCACCGCCAACGGTTCGCGTTATAATGAACCCGTTCTAGCACAGTTTGTTCATTATTCAACGCGAGCATCCACATGACCTTTAGCCTAACCGACCATCCCCACCGCCGCTTAAATCCCCTCACGGAGCAATCTGTGCTGGTATCTCCGCACCGAACCAAACGTCCGTGGCAGGGAAGACAAGACCCGCCGTCTACGGAGACGCGCCCAGCTTATGACCCTACTTGTTATTTATGTCCCGGTAATACCCGCGCCAACGGTGAACAAAACCCCGCTTATACGTCAACCAACGTATTCACCAATGACTTTGCTGCCTTATTGCCGGATACACCCGACTCCCCTGCCCCAACCAATCCATTGATGTCGGCACAGGCGGTACGTGGGACCAGCCGTGTCATCTGCTTTTCGCCGCGTCATGATTTGACCTTGCCAGAAATGGCCGCTAAAGAAATCCGCGCCGTTGTGGATGTGTGGGCAGAACAGACGGCGGAGCTGGGGCAGCAGTACGCGTGGGTACAGGTCTTTGAAAACAAAGGCGAGATTATGGGCTGCTCCAACCCGCATCCACACGGGCAAATCTGGGCGGGTAATTGGCTGCCAAATGAAATTGTCGCCGAAGATCACAATCAGCGTGCCTATTTTGCCCAACATCAATTCCCCTTGCTTATTGACTATGCGAATTTAGAAAGCGGCGGAGAGCGGGTCGTGGTCGAAAATAAGCAGTGGCTGGCGCTCGTGCCCTATTGGGCTGTCTGGCCGTTTGAAATGCTGCTGCTGCCCAAACGTCATGTGTTGCGTTTGCCTGATCTGAACGAAACAGAACGCGGGGCTTTGGCAGACATCCTCAAGCAGATGCTGACACGCTACGACAATCTGTTCCAGACCTCGTTCCCCTATTCGATGGGCTGGCACGGCGCACCGTTTAACGATCAGGACAATACCGGTTGGCAGCTTCATGCTCATTTTTACCCGCCGCTGCTGCGTTCGGCCTCTATCAAGAAATTCATGGTGGGCTTCGAAATGCTGGCCGAAGCCCAGCGCGACATTACACCGGAACAAGCCGCCGAACGGCTGCGTGCTGTAAGCACCGTGCATTACAAGCAGGCGTAGTCTAGCTGCCGCGACAGCCAACGACTAACCATCATGAATACCCTGCCCACGATTACCGTTGTTACACCATCCTACAATCAGGCTGCATATCTGGAAGCAAGCCTTCGATCAGTCCTTGACCAGAATTATCCGGCACTGCGATACATTGTTATGGACGGTGGCTCAACCGACGGCAGTGTTGATATTATCCGCCATTATGCTGACAAATTGACGCATTGGGTGAGCCAGCCGGATGCCGGACAATCGGATGCGATCCTCAAGGGCTTTGAGACAGCTTCCCCCGCTAGTGGCGATATTTTGACGTGGCTCAACAGTGACGACGTGCTGCTGCCCGGTGCGCTGCATACGGTTGGCAAAATCTTTGCTCGCTACCCGCACATTCACTGGCTGACCGGCCAACCAGCCAACATGGACGTGGAGGGTCACCTGCGCCTCACAAGTTTGAAGGTGGGTCGCTTCAGGAGTCTCATCCAACGCGGCTGGTATCACGGGCGCGGGCTGGGCTTCATACGGCAGGAAGGGACATTCTGGCGGCGCAGCCTGTGGCAGCAGGTGGGCGGTCTGAATCCGGCTCTGCATTACGCCATGGATTTTGATTTGTGGCGGCGCTTTGCGGCGTATGCCCAACTGGTGACGGTTGACCAACATTTGGCGGCCTTCCGTTCGCAGCCTGATCAAAAAACTTCGGAGATTGACCGTTACTACCATGAAGCGGGTATTGCGTTGCCCGCGGCAACACGGATACTTGCCCTTCCGCTGAGGGCATTGTTTACATGGGCAGGCTGGCCGCTGGCGCCGCGGATAGTGAACGGCGTGGCATACCGCATTCATGGTGAACAAACCCCGTCCTCAGCCTAATACTGCTTATTTACACCCATTCGATGTGTTCTTGGTCACTTCCCGACAAACCTTGTGAACCCCTACCCTAAACATAGGGGAATTACATACAAGATGCTGGTTTATGGGGGCTGCTCGTATTTTCGTTTGCGGGTTGCCCATCCGTAACAGCAACCGGATCATACCAGAAGCAGGCACACTGGTTCATCCGTTCGCAGCGCCACCATTACACACCGTAACGATCCAAATACCTTCGAACCATCCCTCGCGCCTAGCTTCAATAAAGAGGAGCTTATATGACCATAACAACTTCTTATCTCATCTTGGGCAGTTGCAGCAGTCTGATTCTGGCAGCACTGCACTTGATATTGGTTTTCAAGCCACAGGGATGGGTTTATTTCGGCGCGGGTGATCTTACGAAACTGGCTGAGCAAGATGCGAAATGGGTGATACCGGTGACTGCCGTTCTGGCGCTGCTGTTTGCCGTGTGGGGACTGTACGGGCTGGCGGGCGCTGAGGTCATCAGCCCTCTACCATTCCTCACCGTAGTGCTCCAGATCATCGGCATCATTTATCTACTGCGGGGGCTTATGTTGCCGTCCGACTTAATCAAGACAGTTATGAAACGCTATCCCGTCCGTTTTGCTTTCTTTTCGTCGGTGTCACTGGTAACGGGACTATTCTATCTCGTCGGTACAGGCAGCCTGCCAATTCCGTGATTTGAGAAAAGTTTAAACGCAGCAAAGGAGGTTTTTTGTGATGATCAAAATCGTTATCAGTATCTTCCTCATCTTGCACGGTCTGGTTCACTTGCTTTATCTGGGACAAAGCCAGCGATTTTTTGAACTTCAACCCGGCATGGTATGGCCGGACGGTTCCTGGGTGTTCGGGCGCATTCTCGGTAGCGAACCCACTCGCTTGTTAGCAAGTGCCGCCTGTGTGGTGGCGGCAGTCGGCTTTGCTGCTACAGGGATGGGCATTCTGCTCGATCAAAATTGGTGGAAAACACCTCTTGTGTTCACTGCTATATTCTCCAGCATCGTCTATTTATTGCTGTGGAACGGGAAACTGGAACATCTTGATAATCAAGGGGCGATTGGTATTCTCATTAACCTTGCTTTGCTGGGAATAACCTACACTGTCGGTTGGCCGAATTTTGCAGTTTGAACCACAGCGCAAATCTCACGCCAGAACAAGCCGATAACGGCACTTCTGGCGTGCCCCTTCGCGATACATATCCGTGTCGGGAGGTAGATCAACAATTTCTACCAGTTCAGCGCCGATAAGGTCGCAGGTTTTTCGCGAGGCCAGATTATCGGGATTACAGGTAATCCACAGTGTTTCCAAACCGTGTTGTAGTGCCAGCGGCAGGAGCAGGCGGCATGGCTCGCGCAGCGTAATGATGTCCCCGCTTCTCAGGGGCAACCCAGTACCCGATGTGACCCGCATACAACACAATATGGGGGATATTACCAACCCGAAACTCAATATGCCCTATCGAGTCCGTTTGACCCGTGGGAACCATATTGAAATGATAGGCAGGTACATAACCGATAACTTCGTTAGCTGGATAAGTCTCCGCCAGAATCAATTCCAGATCATCATCTACTAACCGGCCCGGATTGTGAAATACTGTCGCGTCTATAATAGTCACCATTTGCTGCCGATAACTGGATAATTTGGCTAGCCGGTACTTCCGGGAGGCAGCGGCGGCGTTCCCTCTGTTGGCAGTGGTGGCACACCAGCGGTCGGCAGTGGAGACACAGTGCCATCTCCCAGAGTCGCTTCCGGCAGCACGGTAACAGTTGCCATTTGCACCACCAGCGTGCCAGCCTGCTCAACTACCGTTCCCACCATTTCGACCATTTTGCCGTTTGCGAGCCCCCCCACAAATGAGTCAATCAGCACCGCGACTTTGGTTCCGGCAGTATCGGTAATGTCTGCACCGCTGTCCGTAAGCGTAAGCAAACCACGTAGCGTCACAAGCTCCCCGGCAATTAAGGGCGGGAACACATCCAAACTCACATCAAACGGTGGCGTCTCGCTCGGCACTTCCATCCCCGGCGCAAGGAGTGCTGGATTATCAATACTTGAATCCGTTGGCAGCGGCGTAATCTGCGGGGGAACAGCCGCGCTTTCAATAGTCTGCGTCGCTTGAGGCGGTTCGGCCGTAGGCGCAATTTGTGTGGGCGGAAGTGTCGGAAGTTGGGCCAAGGTGGGCAGTGTTTCATCAATCTGCGCTGTACCACCACAAGCTGCCATGAACAACGTTACGGCCAGCACCCATACAATGTTAATTCGATGCTGCATGTTAACTACCTTCTAGATGAACAGACAAAATAAAGTATATCAGAATTGGACAGGCGAAGAATTTATGAGTTGATATTGAAGTGAGGCAATTTAGGCTCGTTACCTATCGTTACATGGATGAAAAGGCTATCAATAAGAAGGGCGCACAAGTGTGCGCCCTCCACGAACTGATTCAGTCAACAACGGTTTAGTTCACCGTTATCTTGTCAATGCTCAGCAGACCGCCGTGATGACGATTTTCGATCACCACGTCATGCGTGCCGCTGCCGAACCCGTAGAATGCCACAGGCGATTGAAACGCGGTCGTTCCGAACTCGCTGAAGCTCGCACATTGGTTAGGCGGATTTACTGACGTACCCTGCAGTACCACGCATATGGTGGAATTGTTGCTGCCAGCCGTCGAGATTACCCGGTATACCACCAGCGTCGTGCCCGTAAACCGTATCTGTGCGGTCGCGCCCTTCTGAGTTACACCGGCGATGTTGCCACCGGAGTATGAAGCACTTGCCATCGTCGCCCACAGCGCCGCCGGTGTGTAGACGATGCCCGCGTTCGTATTTTCATACGTGCCTGCGCCCAGTGTTGTACCCGGCGTGCCCAGTACTGCCACACCATCAATGTGGAGAACCTGTGTACCCGTGCTGCCCACATGGCGTACCCGAACAGTATAGTCATCACTCTTCAACCCGTAGATCGAGTAGCCAACCGTTGTCTGCGCCGGGCTGGCGTTAGTCGGGGTTGTAGCACAGATATACGATGTGTCCGACTGCGGCGTCAACTTGTAGCAGACTTCCATCGGCGCACCATTGACCGGGTTATAGGTGAAGATTCCGAAACCAGTGCCTGTGAACTGGAACTTCATTTGTTCACCGTTGGTGTTCGTACTCGTGGTTCCAAGTACCGTGTCGGTTGTCCATGCGCCAGGTCCGGAGTCCGCGCTATTACGGTAGGTCAAGTTCGGATCAATGTCCTGCGTGTAGCCTACCGGCAGCGGTGCTACGCCGTCATACACCTGAATGGCATCAACATAGACCGGTTGTGATGTAGTGGTAGATATGTTGGTGATCACGACACTATGTAACCCGCTCGACAAGCCCTTGTAGATGAAGGGCTGCTGCCAGCGCAGAGTCGGTGAAGCACTATTGATGTCCGGCTTGGGCACGCTGTCAATCGTCACGCTTAGCTTTCCACCACTGCTTACTGTGACACTGTAGATCGCCACAGCATCACCGTTGAACTGGAAGGTCAGACTCGCGCCCGGAGCAAAGCTGTACAACAGTGAACCACCCATTGGTTCCGGTCCGGAATATGTTGTCCAAACCCCGCTGTACATCAGATCAGGATGATTTTGTTGATATAGACCCGGATTGAGCGGCACGACCGGGCCAAGCAGGTCGAACGCTTCAAAGCCCGTGTACTGCCCCGCTGTCTTATTGCGAACTTCCACAGTATGGTCGCCCGGTGATGTCACAGTTACGAGGAACGGCAGCGACCATGTCAAGCCAGTACCGGCAGGCGCTGTGCCTTCCAACACATTATCAATGTAGACCTCCATCTGACCATAGTTGTTGGCAAAGGTCCGGTAAATCACAATTCGTGACACCGTATTATCAATATCGAACTTAACATTGTCACCAGCCAAATTGGTGTACTTCATCGAACCGCCCTTCGGCCCTGTACCGACAAAGTCTGACCAAGTGCCTGTGTACGTCAAATTCGCATTGGTTTCTTCGTAGTTGCCAATACCCAAACGCTGCGGCTGTCCGAGCAGATCGAACGCTTCAAACCCTGTGTATTGACCGGCCGTCTTGTTGCGTACTTCAATAGTATGGTCGCCGGGGGAAGCGATATTCACGATGAATGGTTGTCCCCACACCAGCCCAGTACCAGCCGGTGCTGTCGCTTCCAGCGCGTTATCAATGTAGACTTCCATCTGACCATAGTTATTAGCAAAAGTACGGTAGATGACCACGCGCGCCACCGTGTTGTCAATGTCAAACTTGACATTGTCGCCACCACCATTGGTGTACTTCATCGAACCGCCCTTCGGCCCGGTGCCCACGAAGCTGGCCCACGCACCCGTATACAGCAAGTTGGGATTAGTTTCCTCGTAATTGCCCGCGCCCAACCGTTGCAACGGTCCTAACAAGTCAAACGCCTCAAAGCCGGTATACAACCCGTTCGTCTTATTACGTACTTCTACCGTGTGCACCCCCGGTGATGTCACAGTTACTAAGAAGGGTTGTCCCCAGGTTAAACCGGTGCCTGCAGGAGCCGTGGCCTCCAGAGCATTATCAATGTAGACTTCCATTTCGCCGTAGTTGTTGGCGAAAGTCCGGTAGATGATAATCCGATACACGGAGCTATCAATATCGAACTTGACATTGTCACTGCCGCCATTGGTGTACTTCATCGAGCCACCCTTTGGCCCGCTGCCCACGAGACTGGCCCACGCACCGGTATACGTTAGATTGGGATCGGTTTCTTCGTATGAACCAACACCCAGTGGTTGAATTGGCCCAAGGAGATCAAGTGCTTCAAAGCCGGTGTACTGACCTGCCGTCTTATTGCGTATTTCTACCATGTGCGCCCCAGGCGACGTCACATTTACCAAAAATGCCTGTCCCCACACCAAGCCCGTACCAGCCGGTGCTGTCGCTTGCAGTGCATTATCAATGTAGACTTCCATCTGACCGTAGTTAGTGGCAAAAGTCCGGTAGATGATAATGCGGTGCACGGAGCTATCAATATCGAACTTGACATTCGCGCCGCCAGCGTTCGTCAGCTTCATCGAGCCACCCTTCGGCCCACTGCCAACGAAGTCCGACCAAGCGCCGGTATACGTCAAATTGGGGTTAGTCTCTTCGTACGAACCAGCTCCCAGTGGTACGAGCGGACCTAACAGGTCAAACGCCTCAAAACCGGTATACTGCCCGTTGGTCTTATTACGCACTTCCACCAGATGATCGCCCGGTGACGCCACATTCACCAAAAACGCCTGTCCCCAAGTCAAACCTGTACCAGCAGGCGCTGTCGCTTGCAGCACATTGTCAATGTAGACTTCCATTTGGCCGTAGTTAGTGGCAAATGTCCGGTAAATGATGATACGAGAAACGGTATTATCAATATCGAACTTGACGTTCGCGCCACCGACGTTGGTGTACTTCATCGAGCCGCCCTTTGGCCCACTGGTAATGAGATCGCTCCATGTGCCAGTGTAGGTCAAGTTGGGATCAGTTTCTTCATAGTTGCCCTGTCCGAGGCGCAGTGCTGGCCCTAGGAGGTCAAACGCTTCAAAGCCCGTGTATTGTCCGGCCGTCTTGTTGCGAATTTCCACCGTATGGCTGCCCGGTGACGCTACAGTAACCAGGAACATTTGTCCCCACGTCAATCCACTACCCGCAGGCGCAGTCCCCTGAAGCGCGTTATCAATGTAAACCTCCATTTGCCCATAGTTAGTGGCAAAGGTACGGTAAATCACGATACGAGAAACGGTATTATCAATGTCGAACTTGACATTGTCGCCACCGCCATTGGTGTACTTCATCGAGCCGCCCTTCGGCCCTGTCGTCACCAGATCACTCCATGCACCGGAATAGAGCAGGTTCGGGTCGGTTTCTTCATAATTGCCGGTGCCCAGCGGATGGGCCGCTCCCAGCAGGTCAAACGCCTCAAAACCCGTGTACAGGCCGTTGGTCTTGTTGCGGACTTCGACTGTGTGGTTGCCCGGTGAGGCCACGGTCACCAAGATGCCTTGTCCCCAGCTTAATCCAGTTCCCGCCGGAGCCGTAGTCTGCAACACATTGTCAATGTAGATTTCCATCTGGCCGTAGTTGGTCGCGTACGTGCGGTAAATCACGATGCGCGATACGGTGTTGTTGATATCGAATTTGACGTTTGCACCACCGCTATTGGTGTACTTCATCGAGCCGCCCTTCGGCCCTGCACCCGTGTAAGTTGACCACGTGCCATTATAGGTTAAGCCGCCGTTAGTTTCCTCATATGAACCAACGCCTAACGGTTGAACGGGACCAAGCAGATCAAGCGCCTCAAAGCCTGTATACAGCCCGTTCGTCTTGTTACGAACTTCCACAGTGTGACTGCCCGGTGAGGCTACATTCACCAGAATGGCCTGTCCCCATGTCAATCCAGTTCCCGCCGGAGCCGTAGTCTGCAACACATTATCAATGTAGATTTCCATCGGCCCGTAATTGTTCGCAAATGTTCGGTACACAACGATGCGTGCTACGCTACTGTCAATGTCAAACTTGACGTTCGCGCCGCCACTGTTGGTGTACTTCATGGAGCCACCCTTGGGCCCTGTTGCCACATAATCCAACCATGTGCCGGTGTAGTTCAAGTTCGGATTGGTTTCCTCATAAGAGCCAGCACTCAAATAGCCTTTTGCGACCTGAACGCTGTCAACTGTGAAGGCCGCACCGTTCAAATTGTTCGTGACTTTGACTGAGTGTGCCTGTCCCAGTGGGAATCCCTTACAGCTAATGCTGTAGGCAGCTCCAGTAGAGCTGAAGTTTGTGACGTTTGAACTGCCATCTGGCGCTTGATTGTTTAAGCTGTCAACGCATGTCAACGTCGGGGCGATGCCCTGCGCGGTTGCATAATCGACATAGCTAACAACACCGGAGCCGATATTCATCTTGAACTGGAGCTTCAGTGTAGAGGCACTATTGGTCGAACCTCTCAGATTGAAGCGCACCTGTCCGCCAGAGAACGGAACTTCTATCGAATCGTTGACGACCGTAGAACTGTGTAACGTCGTGTTATAGGCAGTGCTGACGTGTGAAGGTGCCCACCCCGTGCCATTGTAGATGATATTGAAGCTGGCATCGTCGTATGTTCCGTCTTGTGCGAGTGTCGGCAGCACGACCAGCGTGGCTGTGCCACTACCAACATCGCCGTCACCGTCCGTAACGGTATATGTGAAGCGATAAAAACCTTGTTGTCCCGGCACCGGGTTAATGATGAGCTGTCCACCATTACCATTCGCCGTATTGAACGCGTCAGTCAATACCGTAGCTGTGCTATCGCAGGTCGGGCATGCCAGCAGCAGGTTAGCATTCTGTTGTGCAATGTCACCGCCTGTTTGCGCCCCGAAGGCAAAGGTGAACGGATAGTCCACGTTCGTGCCGGTACCTGTCACGCTAAAGTTATCCAGCGTATATTGTGGTTGAAGCTGGTAAGTCATTGGCATGATGTAGTCTGTAATCAAGTTGAAGTCTGGCACGGTTGGTGTACCGTCGTCCACTTGCGTGATATTCAGCGTGATCGTGCCATCGCTGGGCTGTCCCGGATAGAACAATGTGTCCGTCACGGTAAACGATATGACGATTGGGTTGTTTGTCGGCAGTTGTGTATTGAAATTTGCCGGCGGGCAGTACGTCACGGTTTTAGGTGGCGTAAAGCGTACAGCTTGACCGTTGCACGCATTATTCGGGTCCGAGTCATAGTTCGTAGGCAGGGTTGCGCCCAGTGCAAAGCTCTGGATGTAACCACCTGTCGCCGCCAGGGTGAAACTGATAGAACTTGTCGAATCTTCAGCAATAGTCGCCGACTGGTTGGTCGCTGTCGGCGGCAGTGGCGGTTCAAGTTCATATGCGCCAACATCAACAACGATTTGGTTGTTGTAGGTAGCGTTAGCGTGACCACCGGGCGCAACACGTCCCGAATTGCGAAGATCAAGCAGTGAAGGATATGGCGGATTGCCCGGCGCACCGAACATATCCGAAAGAGCCGTCATATCGCCGGTGTTGATGCCGCCCTGATAGGAAGCGGGTACGCATGGTGAGGAACAGTTGCCGGGACGCAAACGCCACGGATGCGCCGGATCAATGGAACCGAAGAATACATCAGCTTCTGCAACTTCCGATGCATTTGTCGCGGCTCCCGCGACGATCAGTTCCGCAATAGAACCAGTTATATTGCCGCCACCCACGCATTCGCCACCGCTTATCACCGGATTGAACCAGTTATTACGCGCTACACTGGCTCCATTCGAAATATTTTGGCAACCCAGAGCCACGCCCGGGTTTGCAACCAACCCACCGAACACAGGTCCATTGCTGTAAAACAGGTTGTTGTGTACTTCTAGTCTACGATCACCGAGATGCAAACTGGTGCTTACGTTCGGAATGCCATACAGAATAACAGCGTCGTAATTGTTATCTGTTGCGCCCAGGGAATTTTTGATGACGCTGTTGTTGACAAAGCGCAGCTTCGGCGCTTGAAATGCGTGAATCAATGGCCCATTAACGGTGTTGTTAAAGGACGCGCTTGTGCCGCCAAACAGGTTGCTAAAAATCCGTATCTCGCCTGTGTTTTTGTCCCCCGGTTGTGGATTTGCCACCGGACCACTTACCCACTGATTGATACCAATAATACTGCCACTTGTGTTACCCGTAAACTGATTGGCAAATATGTTGGCTGTCGTATTCTTGATGCCTACGATAGCCGCTTGCCAGGTAGCAGTTTGCACCGTATTCGTGGCTACCGTAATACCCGTAAAGGTGTTGTTTTCAATACCGATAGGCGTGGTACTACCTGCATTGCGGATATCCAATGCAGCCGTGAAACTTTCAGGCACGACGCCGACACCTGTCGTAGTGGATGGTATCGTAAAGCTGGCAAAGGTATTGCCCTTGATCAAGCCACTTGGGGTGCTGTTCACGTCGCCTGGGAGCGGGAAGCCGCTAAATGTATTATTGAGCAGGGAGAAATTAGTCGCACTCAAAACTGTAAACGGCTTGGGTCGACCAATAGTGCTAAACAGGTTAAGGATTTTACCCGCCTGTACGGTTAGTCCATTGACCACCATATTATTTTTGCGAATAAAGAGGCCGCCGTTACTGTTGAAGTTGTTGGTCATGAACACGACGCTGGGCGACGCCGCAAAGGAAGTCCCTGCGTCATATGAGTACAGCCCCACCGCGCTCATGGCATTGGGCATGTAATACGGCCCCGTATATTCACCGGGCAGCAGAACGACGCACTGGTTAGCTGCCGCCTGCTTTAGCGCAAAGGCGGGACTAACATACGGGTTTGAAAGGGTACCCTGTTGGAGAGTATTGGGACTCGCCAATCCCGAATAAATGATACCGCCAGTGCATACGCCACCTAACGCATCAACCGGTGTCGCAGGATTGGTGGTAGTCGCTAGGTCAAAAGTTGGGCTGCCCAACGCCGCAAAACCCGCGCCATATACCATATCAAAACTGTCGCTTTGGATGTTGGTTGGCAAAGTGGGCGCAAAATCACCGGGGGTTTCAAAAAACGGCAAATCCATCGCGTGGGTCTGCAGGTAATTCTCAATGCCCTGCACGCCCGTGCTGTTAGCCGAATCAAACAAGTTCATGCTGGCATTGGTATTGGAAATGAGCAGAGCTGCCAGACCTGCGGTGTGGGCAGCTGCCGCTGAAGTTCCACTAAAACCTTTGCCGTCGGTACAGTCATTGAGATCAAAGGTACCGTCATTATTGATGTTGACATGTGACGGACCAACAATATCGGGCTTTATCTGATCGCGAGTATAAGGTGCACTAAACGATTGCAGTGCGCCGCCAGCCGCGTAAGCAGGTCCGATTGAACTGCTGGCTTCAATTGGAAAGCTGTTAAATCCGTTGATACACACCGCACCTACCGCAAAGGCATCCGGTGAGTCTGCTGGGCGCGCAATCGAACCGGCATTTGAGGCTACCGATACGCCATTGACGCCACCACTGTTAATCGTGCCCTGCCCCAAAATCTGCACTTGAATGATGACGTTACCGTTATCACCCTCATAATTATTGAAGCCGATGCTAGTGGAACATCCAGCAGCGCAGGTGCCATTCGGAATTGTGTAGCTAGCACGTGGTGCAGCACGTGAAGGCAAGCTGCTGTTTTCAATAGTTACCGGAGAAGCGAGCCCACCGCCGCTGTTCAGAACGATGGTGAAGTCTTCCAGATTGCCACCGTTCAGGTTGTTGTTCCAGTCATTCCAACTGAAGTGGAGTGTATCGCCTTGAAAAACGGTAACCGGTACATTGGCGCTAATCGTCGTCCCGCCGATCCAGTTCAACGCCACATAACTTCCATTGCTGTTACCGGCGCTCACCACCACAACAGCACCGCTGTTGCGGGCATTGGTGATGGCAGTGTAAACACTGTCGATACCATACAACGCGCCGCCGCCCGTGCCGTCGCCGGGGCTGACGGAGGCGCCTAAGTCCATCGTGATTAAAATGACGCGGCGGCCTGCGCTGCTGGCCGTATTGATAGCTGTAGCCAATGTAGTGGCGTTAGTCGCCTTATACATAAATGCTTGTGCCTGTGGTGCGACATCGCACACCACTTGCAACACGCTCAAACCATGAGTCGTATCCCCAGCTACAGCCGATCCGGATTGCAAGCTCCCATTGCCCAAACAGGCATATTCAGAGGGCGGCGCAGTGCTGATGGGAAAGCTGACGCCGAAACCGGTGTCGATGATGGCGATCCCGACACCCGCACCTTTGACGGGTGTGGTCGCGCCCTGCCACGTGCTAGCGCCAATGACATCAACACCTTCAGAAATGAAATTACCTGTACCGTAACCGGACGGTGAGGAAGCGCCCTGATTGCTGGTCGAAACGGCACTCGTCGGTACTTCAACCGAACCGAGTTCCGGCATCATCGCCAGAGCCTTCACCGTATCGAGCGTTACCAGCGCGTTGATACGCACACTGAATACTTCGTTGACCACATCACCGGCCGCCTGTATTTGGCTGACAATTGCAGCCGAATCAGCTTCAGTCATGGCCCACAATGTTACGGGAGTGCGGCCTTGTTCGTCAAAAGTCAGGTAATTCTCTTTGGCAACAGCATCTGCTGCCACCAATCCTTCGTTTAGACGGGCATCAAGTGCGTCTAACAGGGCGGCAGGCAGTTTGGCCCGTGCCGCATCATCAAAGGTCGGCATGTCCGGCGTTGCTTCCGGTGTAGCTTCTTCGGTCGCCTCAAGCACTGGTTCGTCGGTAGCTTCCGCCAAAACTTCAGGTGTTGCTTCGGGGCTTTCCATCACGGTCGGAATCGGCACTACCGTTTCAACTGGCGGCGGAGGCGGTGCATCCAGTTGATTAAGTGAGATGTCGTCAAAAGCGACTGCCACGCTGTTAGCTGCGCCCGTGCTGAAAATGAGCGAACCCATACCACTGAGGGCATTATCGCTGAAACTCACAGGTGCAAAATCATCTACTTTGACGGCCAGCAAATAGCCGGGAGCCAGAATTTGAACCGTGTGCCATACCGGCTCGGCGGGTGTATCTGAAGTCATTTCAGCGCCCGAAGCTTGACCCAGCAGCACGTCATCGCGCAGCAAACTCGCTGAACCATCGCTGCCTATCACCACCGCATATTCCTGGCCGCTTGCCGCCATACTTACTACGGCGCTGCCGCCTTCGGCCACGCGTGTCTGAAACGTCAAACTAAAATACGGCCAGTTAACCGCTGTGAGAACAGCCGTCTCGCTCGCACCCGATGTGCTGAGAGTAATGTTGCCAGCCTCATCAGTGAGGTCCCAGCCATCCGTAATCAACCAGCCTGTGCTGTCGCCGTCCTGCCAATCTTCGCTAAAGACGGTGGGCAAAGAAGGAGGCGGTTGCGTCGCTTCAACTGTTGGTGCTTCTGTTGAAACATCCGTTGGCGCGTCAGTCGGCGCGGCTGTTTCAGCCTCGGTGGGCACCTCAGTTGGTGCTTCGGTCACCACCTCAGTTGGAACTTCCGTAGGTACAACAGTGGGTATATCTGTCGGAATCTCGGTAGCCGTTGGCGCTTCTGTTGGCGCGTCGGTCGGTGGCAGCGTCGGGGATTCTGTCACCGTCGCTTCTGGCGTCACATCTTGCGCCAGTGAACCACCTGCCGAAAATGAGAGTAACAACAGCAGCGCCATGATCAGCGCGCTCTTAACCATGAATGAGGTGATAGCCCTCATATGTGCCTCCACGTATCCTAGAATTGATTTAGCCTAAAGGCTGTGTATATTTTTGGTTTGCAATCTATTTACCGCAGTATCCCTAAAAAGGTTACGGCATAGTTCCTAAGTCTAATTGTAAGTAGATAAGGGTGTTTGTAAGTGTTGAGGAACACTTGTGAGTTTCGTTGTAATGATGGACCCTGTAAATAGGAGCAAGGTACAAGCCGCTAAACGGGATTTTATTGTTGGGGTTTGTACTCGGTTATCTCCCCGATTACTTCAAACCCGGTTCGCTTGTATATTCCTGCCCCATATGCCGATGCCTGTAAAATGGCGTAGCGGCAGCCTGCCTCACGGGCGTCCAAAAGCGGTTTCAAGGTCATCGCACTGCCCAACCCTCTCCGGCGGTATTCCACAAGCGTACAGATGTTATAGAGTCCCCCTACCCCGCCGCCTACTGTTAGCTCCGATGTTGCTACCGCTGCCCCGTCCAGATAACCAACATACAGCCACAAGGGAGTATCCTCGCGCAGTAGCACATCAGCAGTTAGCTCATAGAACCGCACTATCCATTTGTCCGGCGGTGACCAATTGACCGCCACCACCTGTGCGAAATCTCGCAGGCTGGCCAGTGTGCGGACACGTTCAATGTGCAGTCCGAGCGGCGCGAGATCGGTCTTCTGGAGTTTTGCCAGATCAGCCGCCATGGCCACTTCGCTCTCAGCGGGCGCCAGACCGCAGGCAGCTAATTCTTCTGCCAATGAATCGGGTTTATCACCGGGCATTAACCACCACGAAAATGGGCGCCCTGCCCCACCAAAATAATCGATAGTCTCCTGAATACGCTGACGCGCAGTGCCGCTGCTAAGCCACGCGCGTGTCACTGTGTTAAATGTATCGCAGGGTAAGCCGCAGTCCACGATGACAAGGCCACTGGCCTCGTTCACAATCATGCCGTCAGTTTGGCGCGCCAGCCATGCGAAGTGTTCAACTTGGTTATCTCTGGCGGCCATGAGTAATTCTGCTGCTGAAAGGTCATGTAGATTGAAATGATATGGCATGTTGTACCCCCCGTGGCGCGGTTTGCACGCGGCTGTCATTATCATTCAGTCGCAATGTCTGTGCACCGGCTTCTTACATAATGCAAGCATGCAAGCAGCGTTTGGCTAATTATTTTGCGGTTGGGCTGTGGGGCAATGGTGCCGTGTTTCTGTGGAGGGGTGGAATATGACTATACGAATACGCTCCTCAGCCGTCTTTGTCGCGTACTAGGATGAACTTTGCTCAATATAAATCGTCCGTGTCGGGAACGCGACTGAGACCCCCTGATTACTAAAAATGTGCATCAGCTTCAAATTGATATCTGTTTTGATCGCTTCTAGATCTTCCCACGTACTGCTTTTCACCATAAAAGACAGCCGCAGATTGAGCGAACTTTCTCCAAACTCCACAAAATCCACTACCATCCGATCATTCGTTACATGATCATGTTCATCGAGCATGGCAGTCGTGTCCTGTATGACCCGGCAATCTGGTCAGATGTCGAACTATAGGTAAGCCCTACAACCATATCTAAACGCCGCTTACGTGTGCGTGCCCAATTGACGATGTTCGCGTTGGCAATAGTGTTATTGGGAATAATCATGATCGAATTATCTACGGTACGAATCCGCGTGCTTCGAAAACTGATTTCCTGCACTTTCCCCTTCACCAGTTCATTGATGACAATGAAGTCACCCACTTTGAACGGAGAATCGGCCACGATGGCGAAGTAACCGATAAAGTTAGAAAGCGCATCCTGTGCCGCCAATGCTACCGCCAAACTGGCTATCCCCAGCCCTGCTACCAACCCACCGACGTCTTGCCCCCACTGCTGTAAGATCAGGACTGCCGCAAATACGAGGATGAGTACATTCACCACCTGCCGGGCGAACTGCACAATCGTTTCGTCGAGCGGCGAGCTTTCTTGGGCTGCCTGTGAGACATAATACTGCGCGATCACATTGACGATCCGGTACAACAGCCAGAACAATGCGACGGTCCCACCGCTGGCTGCCGTCCGGTCAACGATCTGTTCCACGACTGCCGATAAGTCGAGCATTCCCAATGCTAAACGCAGGCCGATGATCACCACCAATAGTTGAATGGGGCGTGCTAGTGAATGGCTGAGATTTGCTTCGAGTTGCGTATTGAGTGGGCGGACACGGGTAATGGCCGTAAAGAACGTTTCAATTAAGCGCACCACCAACCAGCGTGCGATGCGCTGTCCAATCCAAGTCAGGACTAGAATGAGCGCGATTAGTCCCCAGCGGAGTACCGGTTCGACCGGGGCTTGACCTGCCAGTTGCTCTAAAATATCGCCAAACATCACACCTATTTCAGCTCTGCAATACGTTCACGGATATAGTCTACCACTTCTCCGTCACCCGTGTGCTTCACAAACTCCTGATACTGCTTGAGTGCATCTTTCGGACGGTCATTGTCATAATACAGGTCACCCAGCGCCGCGTAATTCCACGGGTTGTCAGGTTCAAGTTTGATCGCTTGCTTGAAGTCTTTTTCTGCCGCTTTGAAATCACCCATCATGCCGTAAACATAACCCCGTTCCTCGTACGCCCACGCCATATCGTTCGAAAGCTCAATCGCATGGCCTAAGTCTTGAAGTGCCTTTTCATGTTCTCCCATGCGCCCATAGACCTTGCCCCGCAGCAAGAACGAAACCGAATCATATTCCGCTATCTTCACGGCTTGATTGGCATCCTCCAGTGCTTTATCCAGATCATAATTCTCAAGCGGATGATCGTCATCCATAGATTGCATATAAGCTTCGATGCGTCCCTGATAAGGGCGCACATCGTCCTGATACATCTCAATTGCGCGGCTGAAATCGGCCTCTGCCGCCACATAGTCTCCGCTATCCAGATATTCATCACCCCGGTTCGTATACACGCCGGCGTACGCATAAAGCTCAATTGAACGCGTAAAATCGGCGATAGCTTCCGCATGTTCACCCCGCAGGCTGTGCAGCTTGCCCCGTGTCTCAACCACATTACTGTCCTCTGGAGCCAACTCAACCGCGCGGTCAGCATCGTTCAGCGCATCGTCAGCATTAAACTCCTTTAACTTTATGCCATAGTCCTGAGCATCGAGGAAAACTTGCACCGGTCCTTGGTACGCATCCAAATTCTCAGGATTGATCTTTCTGGCCGCCGCGTAATCCTCCAGCGCCTCCTTATATTGCTGCAAATAAGAATGGTTCTCCGCGCGCCGAATATAGGCCGCTTCCATTTGCGGGTCGAGTTCAATGACCTTGTCCAGTGAGGTGATAGCGCTTTCATAATCGCCGCGCCACGAGTAAACGGTCGCCCGGTCAAAGTGCCATTGTGGATTTTCCGGGTCAAGTTCAATAGCCTTGCGGTAATCACCCAGCGCCAGATCATATTGTGATTCGTCGCGGTACGTCATGCCGCGCAGTGCGTAGATTTCCGGACTATCCTTGTCCAGCTTTAGAGCCTGCGTCAAGTCAGCGAGTGCCGCTTTTCTATCATTCACATTCATGAAAACGATAGCGCGCTGCACGTAGGCATCCGTCATGTCAGGTGCGGCTTCAATTGCCGCCGTCAAATCCGCCTTGGCAGAGTCATAATCCCCATACTCGAAGAATGTTTTGCCACGCAGCACCAGCAGCGCCGCGTCTGTTGGCATCACGTCCAGCGCCTTAGCCAGGTCCTCCAGCGCCGCGCCCAGATCGCCCTGTGACCGGTACAGCTCCGCTCGCGCTTGCAACGCATCCACCGACTTCGGATCAGCCTCCAGCGCCCGCGCATAATCGATCAAAGCGCTTTCAGTATCGCCATCTTGCTGCAGTGCCTGACCGCGCTTGACCAGCAAATCGACATTATCTGGTTCAATATCCAGCGCTTGGCTAAACGTATCAACCGCCTGCTTGAAATTCCCCTTGGACGCAAAGCCTTCCCCTGCTGTAACTAAGTCTGCCACCGGTCCTGTCTCAGCAGTGGATGTTGCACTGGGCGCAGGTGTCACACTTGGAGCCGACGTTGGGCTGGGAACAACTGTTGCTTCATGAGTTGACGTAATTTCGAGAGTAGAACTTGCGACAGCCGCCACTACCGCACTTGCCTCCGGTGTCGGACTCGGAGCAGTCTCTCCTGCCCCACGCCCCGCCAGCAGCGCCACCACTGCAATCACCACCACTACAGCCGCGCCGCCTATCCACACCATCGGCGAACGTTGTGTCGCAGGTCTTGGAGCATTCAGGCGGGTAGTCGGTGCGTCAACTTGCGGGTGCAGTATAGGGTCAGTTGGATCGGCTTTGACCGTCGGCGCCCCCACAACCGCACGTGCGGTCGCGGCTGGCTGTGCCTGAATAGCCGCTGCAAAGGCTTTCGCCAGCGCCCCGCACGACTCGTAGCGTTCGCCCGGTTCGCGCGAAAGAGCCTTCAAAATCACCCGCTCCGCCGCCCCTGGCAAATCGGTGCGTACTACACTAGGAAGCGGCAGCGCCGATCCCATCAACTGCATATGAATGACAGCCAGCGGAGTTTCAGCCTGAAACGGCGTTTGTCCCGTAACCATCTCGTACAGCACCACACCCAGCGAATACTGGTCGCTGGCCGCCGACAAATCCTTGCGTCCCTGACACTGCTCAGGGCTCATGTACTGCGGCGTACCTAGTATCGAATCACCAGTTAAATCCAGCGTGCCTTCCACCATCCGCGCGATGCCGAAATCCGTCAGGTACACATTGCCGTCGCCATCCACCAGCACGTTGCTCGGCTTGACATCGCGGTGCAGCACGCCGTGAGCGTGAGCGTGGTCAAGCGCGCCCGCAATCTGACCCAGTAACCGTGCCGCCTCATCCAATGGCATCTGTTCCATCTGACGAATGCGGTCACTCAGTGTTCCTGCGGGCAGATAACGCATCACAAGATACGACACGCCCTCATCTTCGCCAAACGTAAACAACGGAAGTATATGGAGATGCTCGAGCTTGGCGATTGCCAGCGCCTCGCGTCGGAAACGCTCTACAAACTGCGGGTCTTTGGAATACTGCTGTGGCAGCGTCTTCAGTGCCACGTAACGGTCTGTGCTGGCGTCATAAGCCTTGTACACCGTCGCCATGCCGCCCATACCGATTTGTTCAACGATCCGGTAGCCGCCCAGCGTCCGCCCGATCATAAGCTTTACCCTTCGTTCACAATAAGTTTCATCTATTGTACGCTGGAACTGCATTCTGCAAATCATTCAAGCATAAAAACTATTGACCAGGCAACCGCCGTTGTATGCACGGTGACAGTCGTGTACTCGCCTTGCTGGTTCGGCGGCACCAAGAACCGGTGGTTCGAACGCTAAGGATCGTAAGTTGGATGAGATAATAGAGTGCGTGTGTCATAGAAAACACAATCGCGCCATTGATAAGCGCGATTGCGAAACAAACTTTGGTTGTACCAAACACCCATCAGAGTGTTTATGTCTGCTCTATACGGCAGACCTATCGAAACATCTATGCAGTTTTTGGCAGAAATCTGTCAAGTGAGTTTGCCTTTCTACTACATAAACCTTCATCTACATCATCTTCCTTTTTGCGTTAAATGTCAACTTAATGAGCGTGAATTTCGCGTAAAATTAAGCCGCTCAAAAAGTATCTGCGCCCACAATTCACCGCATTTGCGCGCAAATCGTGTAGATATGAGTTCGCTGTTCAGTTTCAAGTATCCAACTATGAGATGGCGTTGTCTTGCGCATCTTTCGGCACCACTCCAATAACCGTCATGCCCGCCTGCGGCTTGAGCGGAGCGTCCACTGTCGCTACCACTAGTCGCCCGCTCTTTTCAATCGCAAATAATGGATGAGCCTGCCCATCATATTGCGCTTGATAGGCAGCGTAATCAAATTCCGGTGTCAGCGGTGTCGCTTTGATCTGCGCTCCGCTTTCAATCAATGCTCTGAAGTCACGATAGCCCATTTTAGCGTTGAAAAGGCGCCGTCCCCCCATCTCTTGCGAAATGCTTTGGCGCTCCCCGTTGGGCTGAGCCAGTGGCAGTTGGAACACTTGCGCCCGCCCGAACAACCGCGTGAATTTGAGTGCCGTCAGTGCGTTCACCTCGTCATTTGGTGTTAGTGCCAGCACCCGCCCAATGCCCGCCAGATCAAGTAGTTCATCAGTTTGCCCGGATAGTATATTGCCATACACCACATTCAATCCGTCCATCCGCGCCTGCTGCACGTTCATCCAGTTCGTATCCACGAGCAGCACCGTGAAACCTGCCTTCTTTAAGACCTGTGCGATCGCCCGCGCCCAGCGGTGTGCACCTACGATTAGGGTTCCTTGCGGATTTGACTGTGACAGTCCTAATCGCTTCGCCAGCGGCCCTGCCGTCAGTCCGTAAATCACCACCGTACCGATAATCACCGCAAACACCACTGGCGCTAGCTGCTCCGCGCCGTCCACATTCAACGAAGTGAGTTCTAGGCCAAAAATAGAAGCCGTCGCCGCTGCCACAATTCCGCGTGGTGCCATCCACCCTACGAAAATCCGCTCCTTCACAGTCAACGGTGAGCCAACAGTACAAATCCAGATCGTAAGCGGGCGAACTACCAAGATTAGCCCCAGCACAAACGCCACTGCCCCCAGTCCGATCTGCGCCAGATCTTCAACCCGTAACCGTGCCGACAGCATAATAAACAGGCTGGAAACAATCAGTGTTTGCAGCGTTTCTTTGAACTCAATTATCCGTTCGATGCTTACCGGATTTGCACTGCCACCCAGATGCCAGTGCCGGAAAAGCCGTAGTTCCTGGTTCGCTAGTACCATCCCCATTATCGTCACAGTCAGTAATCCGGACTCCGTTTGTAGTACATTGGAAACCGTAAAAGAAACCAGCACCAGAAACAGCGTAATGGGGTTTTCTAGGTAATCCGGTATCCAGTGGCGGCGAAGAGCCTCGATCAGTAGTCGCCCCATCGCAAACCCCATAACGACACCGATAAAAGCCGTTTTCAGTAATCCGAATAACACCAGTGTCACGTCGCCAACCGCCCCCACTGATGTAATCGCCTCAAATACCAGTACAGTCAGCACGACCCCTATTGGATCAATGACAATGCCTTCCCACCGCAAGATCGAACCCACCCGCTTCGTTGGGCGTACCTGCCGCAGCAAAGGGATGATGACCGTAGGTCCTGTCACGACCAGCACCGCCCCGATCAACACCGCCAACTGAAGGCTGAAACCTAGCAAAATGGCGGCCAAAATCGTCGTTAGCACCCAGGTCACGATCACTCCCAGACTCAGGATTCGCCACACCACACTTTCAATCTGTCTCAGGTCACCCACCTGCAACGATAAGCCACCCTCAAATAGAATGATGGCAATAGACAAACTTACAATTGGGAATAAGAGTTCGCCCATCACGTGGTCAACATCAACCACGTGGAACACCGGACCGACCAGAAAACCGAACGCTAGGAACAAAAGGATAGATGGGCTTTGCAACCGCCACGAAATCAAATGTGCTACCACCGCCAAACCGATAATCGCTGTCAGGGCAATCAGCAGGTCATCGTGCATGGTGTGTTCTGTCCTTTCATATATTGATTAGTATCGGGATTATTACGAATTGTTTACCCTTTCGCCACCTTCACGGCCTCCGCCCCGATCAGCAAATCCGCAGTAGCGGCTATCCCCTGTGCCGCCATCGCCTCAGCATACTCCGGATGATACTTGAACTCGCCGTCAACGAAGATCTCTCGATCCCACGGATTCAGTATCAGCGCGTCCGAGATCAATCCGATGTAATCTGGCACATCTCCCCCCCAACTGTGCGCATACATCACCGCGCACCGCACGTCAGCCGCCCCCAGCTTCTCGGCCAACCGTTTCACTGTAAGCAGAGTTTCGCCCGTGCTGCTGATCTCATCCACCACCAGTACCCGTTTGTCCGCCACCATGTGCGGAGGTCGCACCAGCCACTTTGGCTTCTTACGCACCACCACATCATTGACCCGCCGCGTCAATCGCACCGGGTACAGTTCAACGCGCAGCATATGTGCTATGAGCGTACCGGGATAATAACCGCCTCGCCCCACAGCGAGTATGATCTCCGGAGAAAAACCGGCCACCGCCTGCACCAGCCCTTTGCATAATCCATGAAAATCATTCCACGAAATCGGCAAAATGCTTGTACGATTTTCATATGCGTAAGGTGAAATGGTCATCACTACCTCATTTCAAATACAGATTTCTCAGTTAGCTCATAATCTAGCGAACAGTGAACCCACCGTCTACAGCCTTGGATGCTGTGGACGCAGCACACGCCCTCAATGGACTAATATGAAGAACGAACATGCCGCAGCGTGTCCCGTTCCTTTATGAGGGGTTTACTTCTGTCCCACGATAAGGCGAAGGTGGCGACCCGGACCAAATTCTTCAAAAGTAATGATCTTCAATCCTGCCTGCCGCATGAGGTCTGGTTGATCGTAGAGAAAGTCCCCCATGCGTTCCCACAACCGCGCCCAGAAAACACCGAATCGGTTGCCGTCCAGCGGCAGGCCAATATCTACCAGCACCACATAACCTTCGGGTTTGGCGACGCGGGCCATTTCCTGCATAGCATGCACACCGTCCGGAAAACCGGAAAAAGCAAAAGTGCTCACCACAGCATCAAACGTGTCCGCCGGGTAAGGCAGCGTCAGCACACTTCCGCGGGTCAGGCGCGGGACAAGACCGTTGCGGCGCAACCGCTGTTGTGTGTAGCGGCACATGCCTACAGCAAGATCGAGACCAATGGCGAGCTGGGAACGCCGCGACAACTCAACGTGCAGTTTGCCGGGGCCAAATCCAATTTCGAGTACGGATTTTTCAATTGGAACAAAATCGAGCGAACGTCGTATCCAGCGCCACCATGCGCCCAGCGTCAACCAGTCCATGCTGTCGTAACCGGCAGACAGCGAATTGTAAACAACGGTGTTGAAGAATTTGAGCCAGCGCTCCTGCGAAGGAGATCGTTCAGGCGGTGTCATAGCACAATCCTGCCAATTTCACAACGAGCCTACTATAACACCGTGACAACCGATACACTACCTACCGCACCCATTCATAGTTCACCGCCACAATCACACGAGGATTCTTCATGGCCGGCATTGATAAGCCCATTTTGTTCGACTTCCCCGACCACTTCGAAACCGAGCTCCTGTTGCTACGCGCCCCACGTCCCGGCGACGGGCAAATTCTGAACGATGCCATCCGCCAGTCACAGGAGCACCTCAAGCCGTGGATGCCTTGGGCCGAGACTTTGGAAACGGTTGCACAGAGCGAAGAAAGTATGCGGCGACAGGCCGCGAATTGGCTTTTGAGAACCATCTTGTGGTTAATGATATTCCGCAAAAGTGATGGCGCATTTGTAGGACGTTGCGGCTTGCACGACATCAATTGGAGTGTGCCCAGTTTCGAGATCGGCTATTGGGTGCGTGCCAGCATGGAAGGACACGGGTACGTCACCGAAGCCGTCAACGGCCTCTCCGATTTCGCTTTTGACCAACTGCATGCTGAGCGTATTCAAATCCGCTGCGACCCGCGCAACGTGCGCAGTGCCGCCGTCGCCCGCCGCGCCGGTTACACCGAAGAAGGCATCATCCGTAATGACATGCGCGAACGCGATGACACCCTCAGCAGTTCTCAGGTCTTTTCCATGCTCCGTGCGGAGTGGGAAGCACGGAAAGCGTAACGGAACAGACAGGTTGCGAGACTAAACAGCTTGAGTTCGGTTTAAGACACTTGGCTGTGCTTCACTCCGAGCTTCTTTGGTTGGCTCCCTCAGCCCTAGAGTTGGCGAATGAAGTGATTGGTGATGAAGTTCTTGTCCCGAATTTACCGTAAGCACTGTTTCATTAGTCTCGGAGACTGCAACGATGCCTCAAAAATGGAAGCTCGAATCCACCGCCCGCTGGTTGCGCGTCTATTTCGGCGGTGAAACGATTGCCGACAGTCGTAACGCCCTTTTGATGATTGAAGCACCTTATCAACTCGTCTATTACTTTCCCAAGTCCGATGTCCGCATGGACTTGCTTTCTCTCAGCGGACACACCGAACACAGCGGCTATAAAGGTGATGCCGTCTCTTACACCCTCAAAGTAGATGACAAAATAGCGAACAATGCCGGATGGAATTATCCCGCTACCCTCCCCGAACGCCCCGACCTGTCTGACTATATCGCCTTCAACTGGGACGCTATGGACGCATGGTACGAAGAAGATGAACAGGTGTTTGTCCATCCCCGTAACCCCTACCATCGCGTGGATACCATCGCCAGCTCCCGCCACATCAAGGTAGTGATTGATGGCGAAACCGTAGCCGAGTCCCACCGCCCAACCCTGCTCTTTGAAACGGGTCTGCCCACCCGCTACTACCTGCCACAAGAAGATGTCCGTATGGATCTGCTGACTGCCACTGACTCCCATACCAGTTGTCCTTACAAAGGCGAAGCCTCCTACTGGACAGTCGCCATCAACGGCAAACAGCATACCGATATCGTATGGAGCTACCGCGATCCCATCCCCGAAATTCCGAAGATCAAAGGTCTTTTGAGTTTTTACAACGAGAAAGTCACCATTTACGTAGACGGTGTGGAAGAACAACGCCCGCGCACGGTCTGGTCGTAACTTTTTTCAGCTGTGATCCGCCGTTTTGTGCCATAATCGAAAAATGCGAATTGGTACAGTCTATTCGCTTGGATGCTGGGCATAACAAACGGAGAGCTGAATGATGAACCCTCCAAAACGTCCCAAATGGCGAACGTGGCAGTATTGGACGCGGCTCGCTTTATTTGCTCTGGTCGTTTTCATACTAACCATTGCTGCCGGACAAATCGTGTTCATGCACTTGAATATTGACGCCGCCATCATGCCTCGCCCCGTCATCCGTCGAGCTTCCCGCCGATTTTCCAGCACAAGAAATCACTTTCACGGGAGGCGACAATCTAAAACTCTCTGGCTGGTACATAGAACCGCACAATGATGCCGTTGTCATCTTGTTGCATGGCTACGATGCTAACCGCACACAGTTGCTCTGGCAGGCGCGGCAGTTGCTGGATGCGGGCTTTGGCATCCTGCTGTACGACCTGCGCGGCCACGGTGAAAGTGAAGGTGAGCAGCGCACCAATGGCTGGCGCGACGTGGACGATGTGGCAGCTGCGTTAACTGTCCTTGATGGTCGCGCCGGCAATATTGGCATCTATGGCTTTTCCATTGGGGGGCAGGTTGCCCTACGCGCGGCAGCTGAATTGCCCACAATTCACGCAGTGTTCGTAGATGGCCCTGCCGGCGCAACCGCCGCTGACTACCCGGCGCCTGCCAATATTCAAGAACAGTTCATCTTCCGCCTTGCTCCAATCGCAGATCGTATGCTATCGGACCGAACCGGTACACCCATCCCCAACTCCGTCGTGGATGCCCTACCGACCATTGCACCCCGTCCTATTTATTTCGTCGCCACAGGGCAACACCCGCAGATTCCGGGCGGTGAAATCCGGTTGATAAAACCGTTTTACGAATTGGTGAAAGACCACGCCCAATGGTGGGAAATTCCCGAAGCCGGACACGGCGGTGGCTGGCAGACCCGCGCCGAAGAATATGCCATGAAACTAACCACATTTTTTGCTGTGTTGGAACAGAGCGATGCGAATTAGCTGGATTGAAGCCGGGATGTTGGCCGCAGGCGGCATCCCGTTGGATCAGAAGGATGTCGAAGACCTGCACGCACAGGGTATTCGCGCCATTCTTGCCCTGACCGAACTGCCCATCTCCAACCAGCGCGAAATTACCCCTACACTATTAACCACGCTCGATATCGAGGTTCTCCATTTCCCGATTGTTGACCAACAGGCCCCACCGGTCGAGCGCATCGACGAGGCTACTCACTTCATAGACCACATGTTATCCACAGGCCGTCCCGTCTATTTGTATTGTCATGCTGGCGTAGGCCGCACTGGTACGGTGCTTCACGCATATTACCTTCAACATGGATACAATCTGGAAACCACCAAGGAAAAAGTGAAGGCCGGAAAATTTACCAGCCAGTTCCTCATGCTCTCCGCCGCACAGCAGGCATTTATCCTCCAGTTTGCGGCGTCCAAGCTGCGGTGACACGGCTCACTTCCCCCAGATCACCGTCGTCCATGGGAAAGCCGACATCGCCAGCGGCGCTCTGGACACTTCCAGCGGACAATCGTCGGACGGCCCCACCCCCGATAGCAGAAATGCGAGTAGCCGATGATGCCCACTTATAAGTACCCAATCGCCCCTGAACGCCGGATCTTTTCCTTCATACGGTGCAATCGTAAAGTGATACATTTTGCGCCAGCGCAGATTAGGGTTGACCATGGCGCTTGCAATACACTCCACATCATTCTTATTGACGGTCAGTTGCAAAGCATGAAACGGCGGCAGAGGTAGATCACCGCTGTATTTTTCAATGAGGTCAATCGGCTGCATACCTTCGGGAATGGTAACGGTGCGTTTCCAGCCCCGTGTTTCATGTGCCTTAGCACACTGGCATTCCCGCTGCGCTAACTCGTGCGCGGGTCGTTCGTCATTCTGTACCCACGCATTAAAGTCAAATTCGCCGCTCATGTCCCTCCCCGACGGCGATAACTTTCCCGCCTCCAGATCACTACTTAATTCCGCTCGACGCAAAACTTTCGATGAAGCGTCGCTGGAACACAAGGAACAACACAAACAGCGGCGCGATCACCATCAGCGTGCCCGCCATCAGCAAACCGTAATCCGCCCCCGTATCCGATGTGTTGAACAACTTGTTCAGCCCCACCGTTAGCGGGCGCATTTCTTCTGTGCGGGTGATGACCAGCGGCCACAGCAGTTCGTTCCAGTGTGAACTAATCGAAACCAGCGCAAACGCCACATATGACGGGATGCTCAACGGCACATAAATATTGAACAGAATGCGCCATAGGCTCGCCCCGTCAATCCGTGCCGCCTCTTCCAGTTCATACGGCACTTCGCGGAACGCCTGCCGCAGCAGCAGCGTCCCGAATGCCGAACTCCAATAGGGCAGCATCAGCGCCCAGCGGGTGTCATACAAGTCAAGTTCACGAATCGTCGCGAAGTTCTGCACCAGCAGCACCCCCGGCGGGATCATCAATTGCAGCAGCAGCACTGTCAGCAGCACCCCCCTGCCCCAGAACTGCATGCGCGCGAAAGCGTATCCCGCCATCGTGATGGTCACTAACTGCACTGCCAGCGTCCCCAGCACGAAAATCAACGTGGTCACATAGTGTGCACCCCACGCCGATACTAGCAGCGCCCGTTGATAATTATCCATTGTCAGGCTGGAACCAAAGAATATATTACCCACACTGATCGGCTCGGCAGACGGTCGGAGGCTCATCAAAATACTGAAAATCAGCGGCAGCAGCCACAGGAACGCTGCCACCATCGTCAGCCCATCCAGCACCCGCGTTTGCAGTGGCACCCTTTTACGCCCCGTCTCATAATTTACCGCACGGAAATCTTCTCCCCCTCCCTGTGTACGGGGAGGAGGCTGCGGGTTGGCGTTATTGGAAATCGCGTTACCGTTCATCGCCCCGCCGCCTTTCCAGAACAACAAAGTTGGTAATAGTGAAAACCAGCAGAATCAGCGCCAGCATAACCGACATGGCATTGGTATAACCCCAATTGCGTCGCTCGCCGATGTTCTGGAAAATGAAATACAACAGCAAATTGCCACGATCACCCGGATTGCCCTGCCCCAACGCCCCCAACTGCTCTACCGTCTGGAAGGCGAACGTCAGCGCCACCACCAGCACGAACAGCACCGTGCGCCGCAGGAGTGGCAGGGTCACATAAACGAGTTGCTGGCGGCCCGAAGCGCCGTCCAGTTCCGCCGCTTCATACACATCTGCCGGAATATTTTGCAGCCCCGCCAGAAAAAAGATCATGTGATAACCGGCCTGCTTCCACACATCGACGAACAATATTGAAAGCAGCACTTGGTCTGGATTGCCCAGCCAGTCCACACCCGGATGCCCCAACGACCGTAGCACCGTATTAATCAACCCCACTGTACTGGAAAACATGAATGCCCAGATGCTTGCCGCACCGATCAACGGCAGCAGCGCTGGATAAAAGAAACTGAAGCGCCAGAAGCCGCGCCCCCTGATACGCCGGTTGAGCAGCAGTGCCAGCGCCAAACCCAGCGGCACGCTAATTCCCACCGTCCCAAATCCGAATATCAATGTGTTGCCCAGAATGCGCGTGAAGCGGCTGCCGAGGTAATGCTCATTGCTGAACAAATCGGCATAATTTTGCAGTCCCACAAACGTCGCTTCGCCGCTAGCGATGCGCGGCGGTTTAAACGTGCTGTCAATCAATGTTCGTGTGGCAGGCAGCAGCGTGAATGTCAGCACACCGAGTAACGACGGCAAGATCAACAAATACGGCAAGATTCGCGTACGCCACGATACCTGCTTGCGGGTCGGTGCGGCAGAGACAGCAGCCATAGGCAGGACTCCCAAAAATGATGGCAGAGCTTAACACAAAGCGGGCGTGCCACGCACACCCGCTTGTAATCCAAGAGACATTACATTCGTAGGGACAGCAAGCATGCCGTCCACTTATCTTGCCCTAGCTTATTGATACTCTGCCAGCAAACCATCAATTTGCTTCTGGGCATCTTCCAGAGCCTTTGGCGCATCAGCCAGCGAAACCGAACCGGAGATGATGCCGCTCAAGGTCGCGTTGATGATATTCTGGGTATCAATCGCGCGGTATGACGTAAACTCCATCGAAGCGATCTCTAGCTGGTCACGGGCAACCGCATACTGTGGATGTTCAACAACCTGCGACTTCAGTGGGTCAACGTCCCACGCGCTGCGGCGGGCAGCGATGTAACCGGTCTTTGAACCCCAGTCTGACTGGATTTCAGCAGAAGAAAGGAATTCAATCCACTTCCAACCCGCCGCCTGCTCTTCTTCAGACGCATTGGCAAATACATACAGGTTACCGCCACCGGTGGGAGTGCCGTAACCATTGCCGTCAGCGTCAGCCGGGCCCGAAGGCAGATAACCGACGCCGACATCAAAAGTAGCATCTCTCAGAATGCCCGCCAGACTGCCGGTTGTGTGGTAAATAATGCCAGCCTGACCCGCCACAAACGCCTTCGGTGTATCCCCCCAAACCGTGCCGCCCGCTGGCATAATGCCATCTGTCGTGCCCATGTTGACCAGTTCTGTAAGTGCGTCTAGCGTAGCCGGAGTATTCAAGAAAACCTTGGTCGGGTCATTGTCAGAAAGGTTTTGACCGTTGGCGATAGCGAAGCTCTGGAAAATCCAGATCGGGAAGCCACCCTGTACTGGCAGCATCAAACCCCAGCGTTCGCCGTTGGGCTTGGTCAACAGCTTGGCGTCGGCCTTCAATTCTTCGAGGTTGGTAGGCGGCTTTTCGGGATCAAGCCCTACTTCCTTAAATTGATCCTTGTTGTAATAGAGAATGGGGGTGCTGCGCTGGAACGGCACTGACCAGATCGTGCCTTCCTCGTCCTGCCCATTCAACAGCAGCGCCGGGAAAAAGTCTGTCGCAAAGTCCTCGCCCAGCCCCATCTCATCAATAAAATCTTGGGCGGGAACAACATAACCTTCTTCAACGAAACTGTACAAGTCAGTTGTCAGCATTACGGCAACTGTCGGCCCGGCGCCTCCGCCTTGCAGTTCGGTGTTAATGGTGTCGCGCGTCTGCGTATAGCTGCCCGTGTAGGTCGGGACAACCTTGATGCCCGGATTGGCAGCTTCAAATTGATCGACGTAACCTTGTATAAACTCGTTGATCGGTGCATCAACCGCCGTCGGGTAATAGAAATTGACCGTGACCGTATCCTGAGCCAGTGCACTCAATGGCGCAATAACTAGGAACGCCAATACCAGCAGAACCAATCCTCTACGTGCATTCATCTTTGATGTTTCCTCTTATGTTACAAAGTGAGACCGAGGCGAAGTGTACAATAATGCAGGCGAGCCTACATCAACCAAAGTTTAACAAATTGTTAAGAACTCGCCAAGACTGTGAAAATGATCATTGCCACCATATCAAACCCTTTCCTAACCGTCTACCTACCGTCTTAACAATCTTTTTCCCTCAAAATGGTTTGTAAACTCGTCCCGAAAAAGAGACCAAATGGTCACCCTAAAATCGAATTTTTGTGCTATTATCATCTTAAATGTTTTACCAATTGGCTGCCTGCTACAAACCATGAACTATCAACCTATCTCTCCGTATTCCCTATGTGCTCTCTGTGTCTGCGCGAAGCCTCCCTTTAGAGACTGTGGTTCAACGTATTTGCATTCTGCCTTTCCTCAGCACTCATTACTCCCGTTGCAGCAACCATTGCTGCGGCACACCCCCCTTCCGCCGCAGCAAAAACCCAACTCTCCGTATTCCCTCTGCGTCCTCCGCGTCTGCACGGAGCCTCCGTTTCGGGACTGTGGTTCAAATTCGTGGCGTACTTGGCGTCTTGGCGGTTAGGAATGCACTTTCCGACGACGCGGCAGCAATGAGCGAGCCAACCGCTGCACATGTGCCATTGCAGCGCCACGCTCCCATGTTCCCGCCTGCACATTGTGCACGCGCAGCGGCAACACAGGAACTACCCGCCCGCCACTTCAGCGGCAGTTTTGTCAGTTCCGCCATTTGCGCCATATAACTGACATAACGGTATCAACAGTTGACCCTTCCGAGATTACAGACTATAAACTACCAACCATTAACCACCATCTATAGACTTTTACTTACAGCGGATACTGCACCTTAATCATCTGGTCACACCCCGGCTGATTCAACGTGAAGCTCGCCCCGTCGGGCCAGCGTACTTCCACCCGCTCAATCTCGTCCGTCACCCCCAGCCCGAAGTGCGCCACGGGTTCCATCTGGCACAAATACCCGCTCCCACAGTCAACAACCCGCCGCTGCGTCCGACCACCTGCCACCAGCGTGACCAGTGCCCCTCGCGCTGGAGCGCCATATTGTGTGAATGGAAGAATTCGCAGCCAGTGATTCTCATTCTCCAATACATGGTACAACGTCAACGGTTGCATCCCGCTTTCCCCGTGTGCAATCAGCAGCTCCAGCCGTCCGTCACCGTCCATGTCTGCCACTGCTGCGCCCGTCCCCAACCCACCCGGTTCCGTAGCCTCACCCACTGTGATAGATTTCCATGCCCCGTTCCGCCGCGCAAACAGCAGGTTGGGTTGGCCGATATTGTTAAAGAAAATTTCCTCATACCCGTCGTTGTCGAAGTCCGCTGCGATCACAGTTCGTACCCGGCTCGCTGCGGCCATCTCAGGCGGAGCTTGGTCTTCAAATGTGCCAGCCAGCGTTTGGATAAACAAGCGGCTCTGACCTTCCCAGTTTCCGCACACCACATCAAATAAACCGTCGTCATTGGCGTCCAGCGCCGCTATCCCGCGCGCATTTTGGAAAGGATCACTTAACCCACAATGGGTAGCCACTTCCTCGTACATACCTTCGCCGGTATTCAGGAATAGAAAATTAGCACCACCCTCATTGGCCGCGAAAATATCCAACCGCGGGGTAATCAACGGCAGGGCCATTGCGCTGCGTCCCCCTGTCTGCAAGTCCAGCCCGACCTGCGGAGCAACATCCATCAAGTGCCCGTCCTCGTCCAGCTCATATAGGCGCATTGGCCCGCCGTAGCTGGCGATAAAAAATCCATAGAGACCAGTGCCGTTCCGATCTACGCCGATCACTGAACGTCCAGCCGTCAGGTTGACTACAGCCCGGTGCACGGGCAGCGCGAACAAATCCGTCCATTCACCGCCTGCCCGGTCAAATAGGCGGTCAGAAAACAATTTTTGACCGGCAAACGTATCGCTGTTGAGGATGTAAATCTCTTCGTCGCCGTCACCGTCCATATCACAAGCCGCTACACCGATAGCCTGCCGTCCGGCGTCGGCCACGGCCAGCGGTGTCACCGAGTCAAAGCGACTGCCCGTCCACTTGAGAACGGTATTGGGAAAGCCGTATCCGGCCACCAACCACTCAAACGCACCATCACCGTCCACATCCGTGACGGCAATACCATAATTAAACTGAGCAGGGTTTCGATGAATCAAATAAGTGCGATTAATGAACATGTTGGCGTTTCATCACTGTTTCAAAGTGTGGAATTCCTCTAATCGGCAGCTTATTCACCGGACACAAATCGCACCAAGTACTACCAGACATAATCTTCGAGGTAATCTTGCGTGGACAGCGTTTCTCCTGTCCAAAGTCCATAAATGCTAGTCGTCAATGTTCAGGCATAACCCTGCACATTTTAAAGGAGTTTCCATAAAGAAATAAAGTAGTGGACAGCGCGCGCGGCGCGCCAGCCAGTAACGGGGAGTGTAACGAAACAGACCTCAAGTGTCGACAGCAAAACGAGTCCGCAACAGATTGTATCAAGACGAACGGTCAATAAACCTGCACCTTAACGGCTCACCCCCCACAAACGCATAGTGCCATCATTTCCGGACGAGGCTAATACCTCCCCTTGCGGATCAAATGCCAGATAGTCAATACCCCCGATATGCCCGTACAAGACCTTCACCTCTTGCCAACTGTGGGTATCAAACAAATGAATGCCTCCGTAAGCATCACCCGCAACCAGAAGGCTGTTATCCGGTGCAAACGTCACGCTGTAGAAACGTCCGCTTAACTTTGCAACCTCGTCACCCGTCACGGTGTCCCAAACCACCAGATCACCCCGGTAATCATTCCCTACCACTAGTCGCCCATTCGGACTGAAGGCTACGTCATCAGCTTGCAATTCGGTCATGAAACGGGCCAGCTCAGTCAGCCGTGTGGGATTGCGTTCTACCCGCCACAGCCGGACGCCATTATCCTCGCCCGGATGAAATTCGCTCGTATACCCACTCGCGGTCACCAGGACCCGTCCATCCGGGCTAAAAGTCAAATCATTTATTCGTTCTTGATGCCCGTACACCACTAACGGCTTGGTATCCCGCTTCAAACTCCAGATTTGGATAGCCGGTGACGCCGACAGGTCATCCCCGTAACCCGCAGCCACATACGTGGCATCCGGACTAATGGTGAAGGCATTATAAGAAAGTTGCTCCTCCCCCAAAACACTGTTCAAGATACGCGGTTCAGATACAGTAAGCTGTTCGCCATCCCGCGCAATCTGCCACGCTGCGACTTGCGGCTGACCGGATGATGCGTAGCTGCCCGCCACCCATAATTGTCCTTGAACATCGACGCCAAACGAAGGGTTATATGCCAAATGATCCACCTCGCCCAACATACCCTAGCTGTGGCTGTCCATTACAATATTTCCATATCCGGCTTGCACCAGCAGCAGATTATCCTTCGGGCTAAACGTCGGCTGGCCGTAACTGAGATACGCCAATTCAATAGTTGTCGGATCGGTGAATTGTTCCGGCAAGTCAAGGTCATAGATATAGACTGTCTGATCGTTTTGGGACACCAACCAACGGTTGTCCGGGCTATAACTCGAAAAACCACCACGAATATAGAATAAGGGCTTATCCTCCGGTCGGAAATCTGCGTTCCACAACCCGGATACAGCCAGCACAAAGCGGCTGTCCGGACTGTAATTACCCCCACCCTGCCACGGCACTACCAACGGTTTTGCCGTTTCCATGTCCCATGTGGTCAAGTCTGGCGAATACCCCCCACGCAGCAGATAGCGTCCGTCAGAAGTAAAACCTGTAAATTGAAAGTCGCCATACCCTGCGCTGAAATCGTGCTGTGCCCTCATGCTGTCCCCGTCAACACTCCAAATCGTCATTTCGCCGTTACCTGATCCATCCCGCTGAAAAATAACCAGATCATTGCGGGTCGGCGTAAAGAAGATTTGGACAGGGATTTGATCAGCTATTGTGTGGATGACCTCATCCTCACCGCTGCTCATATTCAGAACATGTACAGAGTTGTTCGCTGTTTCGTCTGAGCCTAACCATGCCAGATAACGATCATCCGAACTGAACACCGGATTGAATGAATAACCCTTGATTACCAACGGCGTTTCCGTAGGTTGCATGGTCTTCATATCCCAGATACTGGTCGTTCGCTGATAGGAATTAACAAATGCCCACCGCCCGCCAGGACTCACTTCAAATCCCTTTTGAAAGGACTGGCCTGCACCTGGCAGCCAACGCCCCACAACCTGCTGCGTTTTCACATCCCAGAAAACGGCTATCCGGTTGAAATTCTCATCGTAAACCCCTAGCAAGATCACATCGCCAGTCGGACTGTAGCGCATTTCAACACTATACGTCAGCACATCTCCAGCTTGCATATTTACATGCACAGCGTCGTTGGTAAACGTGTCCACCACAAAGACACCCGCGCCGGGTCTCAATACCACTACCCGCGACCAGTCCGGGCTGAATTGAGACAATCGAACGTAACCGGCAATGAACTGCGGTTTTTGATCGAAGTCGGGTACGTCATAGATCCACACCCCGGCTTTGGTCACCACCGCAAACCGTTTGCCATCTGGCGACCAACCGGTTTCGACCAATCTCCCGTGCCCCACCCTTTCCAGCAGTTCAACCTGTCCAGCGTTGGCTGACGTAATCGCTGTGTTTGTATCAGGAAGTGGCACAGTGTCTTGCGCTCGTGTCGTGGACACAACACTTACAGCAACACAAGCCATGATGATGCTGAACAATTTATTCATTTTTCGCCCCCATGCCGTTACCCACTCATTTCATCCTACAGGGATGCCTACCGCGACACAATAAGGCGTAGGGCAAGCATCCTTCAATCAGGGGCAAGTAGTTCAATTGGTATTAACTGGCTCTCTTTTGGCGGCAAACCGCGGGTATGCTCCCCAATCTCAATTCTACGGAGTGAGTAATAGACATGCATCCATCTTCTGTTGTTAGCCAACCCTCCCGCTTTAGCAAAGAAACACGGGGATTCTTCTTCGGCTTTCTCGGCGTGTTCATTTTCAGTTTCAGCTTGCCCATGACCCGCTTGGCCGTTCATGACTTCGATAGCACCATCGTTGGGCTTGGGCGTGCGCTCATCGCCGCCAGTCTCGCAGGTGGACTTTTGCTTTACACACGTCAGCCCATACCGAACCGCCAACAAATCATGCGCCTCTTCGTTGTGGCAGGCGGTGTGGTAGTCGGCTTCCCCTTACTTTCGGCATGGGCGCTCAAGCAAGTTCCATCCTCGCATGCTGCCATCCTCAACGGCCTAATACCGATGTCAACCGGAGTCATCAGCGTCATCTGGAACCGTGACCGACCCGCACCCTTGTTTTGGGTTGCGGCCGTTATCGGCTGCGGCACGGTTATCGCCTACACGCTCTTGACCAGCGGCGCACAGCTCGAACCTGCCGATGTGGCCATGCTGGTAGCGGTAGTAGTCGTCGGAATGGGTTACGTGGCTGGGGCGCGTATGTCGCGCGAAATCGGAAGCTGGCAGACCATATGTTGGGCGCTGGTGCTCTCCGCTCCGTTCCTGCTCATCCCTGTCGGAGCATCCATCGCCCAGAACGGTTTGAACGCCTCTCCACAGGCGTGGTTCGGCTTTTTCTATGTCAGTGTATTCAGCATGTTCTTGGGCTTCTTCGCGTGGTATCACGGCTTAGCATTGGGTGGCACCACCCGCGTTGGTCAGGTACAGCTTATCCAATCTTTCCTTACGCTGCTGTGGTCAGGATTGTTGCTGGGCGAGCAAATCACCCCAGCCATGTTCATAGCGGCGTTGATTGTGATCGCAATGATTGTTATCATTCGGCGAGTACCGATTAGCCATCATACCACCGAAAGATAATAGGAATCATGCCGCATACCGACTTATTGCTGGAACTCGTTAAACGTTACAGCCCCTCGACTTTAGAGGCTCCTGCCGTTCAATACCTCGTCCAGTGGATGAGTGAGCGCGGCTTCGAGGCCTATATTGATGAAGCAGGCAATGCTTTCGGCATTCGCGGTGCGTCCAACGCTACGAACACGCTTATCCTTCTCGGTCACATCGACACCTTTCCCGGCGATATTCCGGTGCGGGTCGAGCGTGTAGATGACCACCCCCTGGAAGACAAGTCCTTCGCCGAACTCAGTGAAGGCTACACGCTCTACGGGCGTGGCAGTGTGGATGCCAAAGGATCGTTGTGTGCCTTTGCGGAAGCAACCGCTCAGGCCACCATCCCCGAAGGCTGGCGCGTCATTGTGGCGGGCTGTGTAGAAGAAGAAATCGCGACTGGAAAAGGCTCAAACTACGTCAGCGACCATTTCACCCCTACCGCATGCGTCATCGGTGAACCCAGTAGCTCCAATCGCATCACACTAGGTTACAAAGGTCGTTTGTTGGTGGAATACTTGCTGCGCCGCGCTGTCGCCCACACCGCCCGCCCCGAACCTACCGTAGCCGCGCTAGGCTCAGAGTTCTGGCAGCGCATACTCGAATGGGCGGAACGCGAAAATCGGGGTGTAGAGCGCATCTTTGATCAACTGCTGCCCGGCCTACGTTCCATTAATACCAGCTCGGACTACTTTAACGAGACGGTGACACTAAACGTCTCTTTCCGCCTGCCCCCCCGCATCTCCCCTGACGATATTATGCGCGCCTTGAAAGCTATCGCTCAACCCGATGGTGAACTGCGCGCTTGGGGACATGAACAAGCCTACGAGTCCGACCGCAATAACGCATTAGTACGCGGCTTAATGGGTGCCATTCGCGGGCAGGGCGGGCAGCCGGGCTTTGTCCTCAAAACAGGCACGAGTGACATGAACACAGTAGGCGCAAAATGGACTTGCCCTATCGTCGCTTATGGGCCGGGCGACAGCAACCTCGACCACACACCGCACGAGAACCTTCCACTAGATGAATACGACAAGGCAATTGATACGCTCAAGCACCTGATCGAGCATCTTGCAGACTGAGCAATTTACGCCGATCTCAAAACGTATGCAATTGGGACGAAAGCGCGTTTCGTCCCAATTGAAATTACCCACGCTGAGGTATCCGGCGCTGCTGCCGCTGTGTGGACACGGTGATACTGGTCAATTGAATTTGTCCATCCTGATACACCCCTTCAATGACAGCCGCATGCGCGCCGGGTCGGTTGATAGCACGTATTGTGAAGTTCAGTTGCTTTCCACTGGTCTTGCCCTGCCCTGCATAAGCAATCTCTCCACCTTCACTCACGACATAAATATCGAGACGATCATTTTCAGATGGCTGTGTCAGAATATGGTAGGCAGTTTCCCACTGTTCAGTTTCAACTTCTTCAAACTCAGCAACGACTCCAACAACCCGCCTACGCTGCCCCAGTGTCTCCACCCCCTCAGCCTTAAGCGATTTATCAAGTACAACAAAAAGGTCACCACCCTTACACTTGAGCTTTAGGCGTGCCTCTTTGTCCGGGTTTAGCCTAAGACCGCCAAGCTCCAGATCTGTCAACACCTTTGTAAACACTCTGGCTGAAACGGCTTCACTGGGAACAGGCTGCATCTCAAATTGAGATGGGTCCAGTATGGGTAACTCCCCATGCTTTGGCAAATCAAAACCTTCGTCATTCAACTCGTAGGCCGCCCGCGCCATTTGCACCCGCGCTGTATCATTCAGCACGGATGGGGCAAGGTGACGTGTCCGACGCAGCACTTCATCGCCGCCTATGCGTGCTAATGCTGCTACTACACCACGCACAATCACGGCATCTGGCAAGTCCAGTGCATCTAGCAGAGTTTGACGTGCGGCGTCACTACCAATGCTGGCAAGCGATTGTGCAGCAGTCAAGCGTAAGCCGGGATCAGCATCGGGAGATTGAAGCACATACCGCATGTCAGGCTCTTTTTCTGCATAGTCTTTGAGTGCTAGCAGTCTGAGAGCCAATAGCGGAGACAGATCTCCACGTCCCTTAAGAGCAGCAGTTCGTAATTCCTCAACTGTAAACTTTTCGGTACTGATGTAGTCACCGTATAGGTTCATCTTCATCGCTCCTTCTAACTAACACCAGTCCGTGACAAAACAGTGATCACGCACATCGTCTTCCTGATCACTAGTGAGATTGACGGAATTGCGAATACTGCTAGCATTTCCACTCTGGCACATAAGGTTTGTGGGTACTTTATTCTTATGACGCAGTGACATGTAGTGACCCAGCTCATGGGCAGCAGTACGGGAGGTCTGCTCACTTCCCCACAGTCCACCTGTTGAGCCGCTCAACTGTAATATCCCCGGACTTTTGTCGCCGCATGGCCCATTTACGTTTGAGTATCCCAGCAAAATGCCAGGACCGGATGGGATATTCATATTATGAACAAGAAAGAAGTCAATTCCGTTATTGGGCACAGTCCACTCATTTGTAAGCTTGCGTAATTGACTTTTCTTCGTCGGCGAGTCCAAACCATTAGCTTCAGCAGTAGTGATGACATAGTGTTCCACGCGCCCTACACCTATGCCCCGTGTTGCGTATATGTTCCGTATTCGATAGACCGAGTAATCCACTTCATCAAGCTCTGAACTCGTGAATTGGTCCGACCCCACTCGAATGATGTTGACGTGAAAATACTCGCCCTGTAGAAGATTAAGTTCACGCAAAAGCGAAACAGAAACGGTTGCCCCGGTTGGATCAGGTGGAAGTGTGGGATCGATAAAGCCGTAGAAATCATCGAGGACAGAGATTGTCCCCGTCATTCCTAAACATGCTGCAGTATCTTTAAGGGATAGCATCTCTCACCTCCTTATTGGAGCGCAATCAAAATCGGGATAAGGCCCTGCCCTGCTGGCAGTGGTCGCAGGGCCTTCCCGATGACTGCGCCAAAAGCCTGACTCGAGTCACTGGCCTTCATCGCATGTCCGGGTGTCGGCGATGTGGTTAACAAATCACCCACCGCAATCGATCCAAATTCGGCGTCGACCTTGCAGTATGTCCTGCCGGTAAGCGCAATCGGCAGACGCCCGCTGTTTTCATCGGTATGTCCCAGCACAATGCCGGGATGCAGGTCACCGGCTCCCGCTACCACACCCGCTACGCACCGATCATATGCAGCATCACTGGCACGCAGCTTACCCTGTGCATTAATGACCATTACCACGCCCGGTTCGGCGACTTCGGCTACATCGAATTCCTCGGCGCAGTCCGCGCCATATAACTTGATATCGCCAGAATTACCATCAAGCTGAATGCGATCTGTCCCATTACTATCACGCACGATCAGGTCGCCGTCGTTGCCATTAGCCCCTAAAGTTAACGAGGCGCTTCCTGCGCTAAAGCTGAAAGCCGCGTTCCCGGCGTCATCCAGAATCTGTAAGTCCCCTTCATTCCCTGCCGCACCCAGTGTCAGGAACGCATTACCAGCGTCAAAATTCAACGCCGTATGTCCGGCATCGTCCAGAATTTGCAAATCACCTTCATTCCCAGCCGCACCGATTGTGACTTTCGCATTGCCACCATCAACGAGAAATATTTTTCGTCCGCTGGCATCTTGCACCTCAAAATCACCTTCGTTTCCTTGTATCCCCACACGCAGTCGGGCGTTGGTGCCGTCTACGTCGAAAACAATACGATCTTCCTCATCACGCACGCGCAGATTGCCATCCTGACCATTATTCCCAAGGGTCAAAATGCAGCTGTGTCCATCCAGATTGATGTTGATCTTCCCTTGAGCATCCGTCACAGACAAGTGTCCCGCATGGTCCGATGCGCCAATCGTAAGCCGGTTAGAAATCGGATCAAAATTGAGCGCTTGCGTGTCACCATCAAATACGATCAAGTGACCGCGCAGCGACACATTACCATTGTCCCCGTTCAGTAGTACATTCACATCATTCGCTGAATTGACAATCGAAACTTCACCAGTGAATTGCCGTGACATAGACCCTCCAAACTCGCTATTTGTATCCGACCTTCCTCAACGATAGGTTCACTATACGGGTCAAGTGTGACAGCAACGTGACAGTTCTGTGACAGTACTAATCCGAAATCAGTTTCAGGTGATTTCCCCCTACATAATTTTAGGGTTGAGAAGCAAGCTGTGGATTTTCATACACTACAAACTGCCCTTCTTGAAACACTTCCGGCCAGTTGGCCTGCACATCCGCCACCACCACCCGCAAGCCGGGGATATGAACCTCGCCCCAGTTGTGCCACAGGTTATCCATAACCACGAAGCGGGCGTGCTGGTAATCGGGATCAAACGCCAAGCGTGATAGTGGAATATCACCCGGCAGGTGCGGCGTGGCAACGTAGTCGTTCGCAGCAACCGCCATCTGAAAATCTTCGGGATGTCCACCAAACTGCCAACCAACTACCGGGGACGTGACGATAACATCATCTACCCCTACCCTGCTGTTGATAAAAGCGGCTACATGCTTGGCTTGCCGAGGATTGATAAGAAACGAATCAATGTCCGTTACATAGCCCTGCTGCACCTCATCAATCGTAGAAACAAGCCCGGCTAGCAACGGCGCACCAGCTACAAAAAGGATCAGCAAAACTGACACGAGGAGCGCAGCCCCAGAACGGAGATATTGACCAACGGGCAAATACTGGTGCGCCGTTTGCCAGATTGTCACGATCCCATATCGAATCAAGGCCGCTACCCCCAGCGCGACCAGTGGCAGCAGTGGAATCATATAGTAGGCGCTCAGGTTGTAGAGCGCATTAGTACGCCCGATAAGTACTATCGGGATAAAGAAAAATAGCGCCCCTAACCAGCGCAGCCGTACCGGCTGTAATGCAAAAAGCCCGATAATTCCCGCTAACATCCACAGACCGCTGCCAGTTAATATCTGCATATTATTAAACAACGTATCCCACTGCTCCGTTAGCGTTTGAGACGGAACTAATCGTGACAGGGTAAAACGAAGGTCAAAGCCGAAAGCTTCAGGGGCGCTCCCCAGCATTATGAAGCTGTACACAATGACTGGCAGTACCACCAGTGGCAATGACCAAATCAAATGGCGAGGACGGAAAGCGGCAGCAATCACAAATGGAAGGACTAGCGCTAAAGTCCACACTTCTGCTACCAACCCAATTCCCAGTGCAAGTGCCGCTAAAGCTAACCAACCAGCTTTGCTCCCGGCCAGAAAGCGTTCCAACGCCAATATAGTCAGCAGCATTATGGGCGGAAGCAATCCATAGCTAAACCCAAATCGGCTATAGAGGACAGCCTGTGGGTATATGGCCAGCATCAACGCCGCCAGCAGCGCTTGTAGACTGCCCCCACTGCCCCTAACCGCCGCGTACAACATCCCAACGGACACAACCCCCAATAGACCTGTGAATGAACGCAGAACAAGCATATGGTCTGTGCTGTCCGAAATCTGGAATGCCGCGGCCAGGAGCACATGAAACAGTGGCAGTCGCCCGAACAACAGGGTTGAATCCTTGATTAGCATATACTGTATGCTGCCTTCAAGACGATGATTGGCGATGTCGATATGGGTAGTTTCATCCGTATACCAACCGGGATTCTCTGCCACATTCGTTAGCCGCAAATAGGCAGCCAGAACAAGGATGACGCACAAAAGTAACCCTTCTCCGATGTACAGCACGGGCCGGGGAACAGCAAACGAAATAAAACTGGATTGGTCGCGGTTCATAGGTGCGCTCCTTTTGTACAGTTATAGTCCCATAAAGCGACATGAGTTCACGTCCGTATTGAACACGCGGGGAAAACGGAGGGAAGCACCTATTGGTCAAAAGTGGTTCAGGCCATTGCACTAATATTCGGGTATAGTTCGTAGCTTCTCAGCAAATATTCCACTACACATCAAAGTTTGAAAGGAATTAGTGTTCATGACCGCATCCGTTGAGAATCGCAAGCTGATGGTAATTATTAATCCAGCCGCAGGTGTGGACCGTCCCATATTGGGACTATTAAACACAGCGATGCAGTCAGCAGGCATGCAATGGGATGTTCGCATTACTCACAAAGCCGGCGACGCGCAGCGCGTGGCAAAAGAAGCCGCTGCCGAAGGCTGGAATATTATCGCTGCACACGGCGGGGATGGCACTGTAACAGAAGTTGCTGAAGGACTACGTGGTACTGAATCGATACTGGCCATCTTTCCCGGCGGAACCGGTAATGCGATGGCAGGAGAGTTGGGTATTCCGGTTGATCTTGCCGGGGCGATTGATCTTGTTACAGCTCCTTCACTTTCTGTGAAAACGCTCGACATGGCACAAGCGAACGACAAGCCTTTCTTACTGCGCGTTGGAATCGGACTTGAAGCCCAGATGACACAGGTTGACCAGGAATTAAAAAACCGATATGGTGTGTTAGCATACGCGTTTAATACAGTAAATGAACTTCGAAATTTGGTCGTGTCCCATTACAAGATCAGAGTTGACAATCAAGAATATGAAGCAGAAGGCATTAGCTGCATGATCGCCAATTCGGGAAATGTTTCAACCGGCGGATTGAAACTCTCAAAAACGATTGATGTCACTGACGGATTGATTGATGTTGTAGTATTCACGAACGCCAATCTCCTGTCCCTGCTCAACATTACCTTGGCAGTTCTAGCCGGTGAGGACTCGATGGAAACCGGTCATCTCATGCACTGGCAAGGTAAGGACATCAGTGTTGAAGCCGATCCATCACAGTCAATTTCAATAGATGGTGAGCAAATCGAACCAACAACTATTCGTGCTAAAGTGCTTCCGCAAGCCATCCGTGTCGTTGTACCAAAGGGCGTGCAATGACATTGATACCGCCACCGGAAGAAACACACCTCGAGAGCAAAAATCCTCTGCGCGATATTCTCAAGCAGATTAGCAGCTTCTTTTATGGCATTGTCGGTCAGGTGCCCGAACATGCAATCAAAGGACTTACGGATTTCTTGGCGCGTCTCGTTCGCGGTGCTCCCCTGTCCCGCTTCAGCCGGGTAACACCTCAACTGTATGTATCCGGCCAGCACCGCAAGCATGGCATGAAAACGCTTGCCAAATGGGGCATTACCGGAACTGTAAATATGCGCTCAGAATATGACGATGCCGCTGCTGGCATTGCTGCCTCCCGCCATGTCAACCTCTCGACGGAAGACAATACCGCGCCAACCATGGATGAGTTGAGACGTGGAATTACATTTATCGAACAGGAGATCGAAGCGGGTGGCAAAGTCTACATACACTGCGCGGCAGGTCTTGGGCGTGCCCCTACTATGGCTGCCGCCTATCTCGTCAGCACAGGACTTTCTCCTCAGCAAGCGTGGGACAAAATTCGTGCGGTTCGCCCTTTCATCCGTCCCACTCCAGAACAAATCGAATTGGTAGATAGACTAGCAAATGAGCAAAACGCCCTGACATAAATCATTGTCGCAACAGAATATTCAGCACTATTTTCGCTGTGTATTTATCTCTATCCTATTTAATAGAGGGAGTGGTTTGTGTGTTTGGTGCGTCTAAGGAGAGGCAATATGAACGCAACTCCGACCCTTGACCCCATATCAAAGCATTTGGCTTTCCATCTCTGTGCCGAAATCCGCCGGATAAATCAAAAGAAGCACTATTCATTTGCTTGCTGGCAGTGTTGGGGTTGCATGCATGTCAGTCAGGGTAATCCTGACAAGATGTGTCTCACCAGTCGGCCCGGCTACCGCGGTTGCCAGCTCGTCAATATGCGATACGAACAGCTTCACGAACAGCCAGTCGCGGTCTGATCCTATTCTAACGTCAGTTATATGAACATTACGGCTACCTTGGGCGGTTGATAGGCCTTATTGCCGGAACAATTTCGCGTTGTTATCTCATGTTTGTGATTCAAAAACGGGCGCACTTTTGTGTACGCCCGCTATTCCTCACAGATACAATGGCCTATGCTCTGAGTCTAACACGCCGAACCTGCCAACCGCCAATACCTAGCACAGAGATTCCGATCAGTATTAACGTCGGGGTCTGCCACCATGGTGTTTCACCAGTAGCCGGAAGCTTACCCACGCTCAGTAGAACAGCAGAAGATGTACCAACATAACCATTAGTGAGCGTAGCAGTATTGGTGATGCTAAAGGGTACTGTAATCCCCTGCCGCACCCGGGTTAAGATGATGATTTGAACCGATTGCCCCGGATTCAAGGTAGCTATTTCGTAAGTAACTGTTTGGCCGTTCACCGTAACAGTTCCCACGCCACCTGTAACCCGGGCACGAACAACTTCCAATCCATCCGGTACCGGGTCGGTAAAACCGACATTATTGAGAGGAACCGAGTTCGGATTTGATACGGTAATCATCCAGTTCACCAGATCGCCCGGCAACCCAAATGGAGGTGTAACCTCTTTGCCGATGACCGGATCAACTCGTGCAGGTCCGGGTGCACCGACAACACCGCCCGGCGCAGTTGCGCCGTAGTAGCCAAAGTCTACTGTCAAGTTAGAACGATTATTGGCGGCAATACCAGAACCTTGTGGGCCAAGATCAGCCTCATTGATTGGTTCTTGGGTGCCGGTGCCCTCGCCCAGTGTCACGATCCCGCTGCGAACAGCGCAGATGCCAGTAGAATCAAGTCCATTATCGTTGCTATCCCCATCATTATTGGGATTCGCCTCCTGCGAAGCGCCTGTACTGTTGCTCAGTCCAGATAATGGCGCGCCAGCAGTACAACTAACACCGGAAACTGCGACGACATAGTCTCCTGCCGGAAGATTATCAAACAAGTAGTACCCATTCGGGTTGGTACTTGTTGTGCGAAGCGGTGTAGCAGACGGCACGCCTCCAGCGACCGTATACAGATTGAGTACAACGCTGCCGATACCCGGCTCACCCGCATCAATTGCGCCGCTGTTGTTGTTGTCACGCCAGACGCGATTACCCAGACTATAGGAAACAGGTGTGCCAAAGAAGCCAAAATCTACTGACAGATTGGTATGATCATTAGCAGCCGTTGCAGCGATACACGGCGTCACATCGGTATCATTCACTGGTTCTGAGCCGCCCGGTCCTAAGGTCACCGCTGCACTGCGAACTGCCGTTCCGGACGGCACATCTATACCATTGTCATTGCTGTCGCCATCCGTATCAGGATCAGCTTCCTGTCCCGCACCGGTGCTGTTTGTCAGACCGTTGAGAATTGCCCCCGCCCCAAAATTCGAAGCAGGAATTTCCACAATGTAGTCGCCGGGTGTCAGATTGTTGAACTGGTAGTAGCCGCCGCACTGTGTGGTAGTAGTAGCTACAATCACTGCTGGCGCATTCGCCCGGTACAGGTTGACGGTCACCCCGTCGAAGCCAAACTCACCGGCGTTGAGCAAACCATCATTGTTGGTCGCTAATCCCGGATTGCCGGAATTATCGTCATACCACACCCGGTTACCCAGTGCATAAGTCTCGCCGAAGAAACCGAAGTCCACCGTTAAGTTAGAACGATTGTTAGCAGCCGCACCAGAACCACCGGGGCCGAGATCGGTTTCATTGGTGGGTTCGCTGCCACCGGGGCCCAGATTGATGATTCCGCTGCGAACGGCAGCACCTGTGCCAGTGCCAATACCGTTATCGTCGCGATCAATGTCGCTGTCCGGATTGGGGGTGTTACCCGTATCCGTGCTGCTACTCAAACCTTGCAGCGGGCCCGTAAAGTTGGCTGCGTCAATTTCAACGATGTATTGACCGGGGGGCAGGTCGTCGAAGCGGTAGTAACCGTTGGCATCCGTTACCGCTGTGACCGGGTTACCACCCACTATCACAGGATTGCCCGCACCATCCAGCAGGTTCAGCGTCACGCCGGGGATACCTGCCTCACCACCATCCATGACACCATTATTAGAAACACCGCCACCGTTGCCGTTGTCCAGCCACACACGATTGCCCAAGCTGTAGAGCGCGTTGAAGAAGCCGAAGTCAACCGTCAGGTTAGATTGGTTGTTAGCAGCCGCACCAGAACCACCCGGACCGAGATCCGTTTCATTAATCGGCTCAATTGCTCCCGGTCCCAGATTGACAACACCACTACGAATGTCCACCCCCGTGCCTGTACCAATACCGTTGTCATCGCGGTCAGTGTTGCTGTCCGGATTGGGCGAGTTGGCAGTATCGGTACTGCTGCTCAAGTTCAGCAAAGGCCCGGTGAAGTTCGCCGCTGGAATTTCGACGATATAAGCACCGGCGGGCAAGTTGTCAAACAGATAGTAGCCATTGGCATCGGTGGTAGTCGTTGCAGGATTACCTCCAACGAGGAATGGATTGCCAGCGCCATCCAGCAAATTCACAACGACATTGCCGATTCCCAGCTCAGCGCCATCCTGAACACCGTTATCTGGCACACCGCCGCCTGCGCCATTGTCCAGCCAGACGCGGTTGCCGAGGCTATAGAGATTGCTGAAGAAACCAAAGTCTACTGTCAGGTTGGATTGATTATTGGCAGATGGACCAGATCCACCCGGTCCCAAATCCGTTTCATTGATCGGTTCCGTTGTGCCCGGTCCCAAACTCACGACACCGCTGCGGATGGCCGCACCCGCGCCTGTGCCGATACCGTTGTCATCACGGTCAACGTCGCTGTTTGGATTGGGTGTATTGACAGTATCGGCACTGCTCGCCAGATTCGCCAGCGGGCCGGTGAAATTGGCCGCCGGAATTTCGACGATGTAGTCGCCAGCAGGCAGATTGTCGAAACGATAGTAGCCGGTGGCATCCGTAGTAGTCGTTACTGGGTTGCCACCCACCAAGACTGGATTACCCGCGCTGTCTAACAGGTTCACCGTCACGCCAGGAATGCCGGGTTCCGTACCGTCCATGATGCCGTTGTTGGGAACGCCACCGCCTGCGCCGTTATCCAGCCAGACACGGTTGCCCAGACTATAGAGGTTATTGAAGAAGCCAAAGTCGACTGTCAGGTTAGACTGCGGATTAGATGCCTCACCCGCCGGATTGGGCGTCGGTATATCAGTTTCATTGGTAGGCTCGCTCAGTCCCGGCCCCAAATTGACCACGCCACTGCGGATGTCCACGCCTGCGCCTGTCCCAACGCCGTTATCATCCCGATCAACATCGCTGTCCGGATTGGACGCATTGGCGGTATCAGCAGTACTCGCCAAGTTCAGCAGCGGGCCGGTAAAGTTAGCCGCCGGAATTTCCACAATGTATTGACCTGCAGGCAGACCGTCAAAGCGGTAATAGCCATTCGCATCAGTATTGGTCGTGACCGGATTGCCGCCCACTAAGAACGGATTGCCAGCACCATCTAGCAGATTGACCACCACGTTGAAGATACCGAGCTCAGTGCCGTCCTGAACACCATTGTTCGCAGTGCCTCCACCCGCACCGTTATCCAGCCACACACGATTACCGAGGCTGTAGAAATTACTGAAGAAGCCAAAATCCACTGTCCGATTCGATTGAGGGTTCGGCGCTTCTCCCGGAGGAGGCACTGCCGGCCCGTCGGCGTCTGTAGTTGGCTCGACGGCTGTCGGCCCCAATGACACCACACCGCTGCGGATCGCACCGGCTACGGGTGCGTCCAAGCCATTGTCGTTGTTATCACCGTCAGTATTTGGATTCGCTTCCTGTGCCGCACCTGTGCTGCTGGTCAGCGCATTCAACGGCTGAGCTGCTCCAAAGTTCGCTGCGGCGATTTCGACGATGTAGTCGCCTGCCGGCAAGTTGTCAAAGCGATAATAGCCGTTAGCGTCGGTCGTCGTTGTAACCGGATTGCCACCAACGAGGAATGGGTTACCAGCACCATCTAGCAGATTCACAACCACGTTGCCGATACCGGGTGCCGCGCCATCCGCCGGATTGATATTGCCACTGTTGTCCACGTCACGCCATACTCGATTGCCGAGACTGAATAGCAGCGGTGGGTTGAAACCAAAATCTACTGTCCGGTTTGATTGGGCATCAGGTGCTTCGCCCGGCGGAGGTACTGCTGGGCCGTCGGCATCTTGTGGATTTATTGGTTCATTCGCGGTCGGGCCCAAAGTCACCACGCCGCTGCGGATTGCCCCAGCAACCGGCACGTCCAAGCCGTTGTCGTTGTTATCACCATCAGTGTTCGGATTTGCTTCTTGCGCCGCACCTGTGCTGCTGGTGTAACCGTTCAACTGCTGACCGGCATTGAAGTTGACCGCTGCAACTTCAACAATATATTGCCCTGCTGGAAGATCATCAAAACGATAATACCCATTGGCGTCGGTCGTCGCTGTAGCAGGGTTGCCGCCGACGAGGAACGGATTGCCAGCACCATCCAACAAATTCACAATCACCCCGCCACGGCCCGGTGTCGCGCCATCCGCCACGTTGATGTCGCCGCTGTTGTCGGTATCAATCCACACCCGGTTGCCCAAACTGAACACCAGCGGCGGGTTAAAGCCGAAGTCCACGGTCAGGTTGGAGCGGGCATCTGGCGCTTCGCCGATTGGATTAGGTGTTGGAACATCCCCTTCTAGTGTCGGTTCTGCTGGTCCCGGCGGCCCCAATGTCACTGTTCCACTGCGTATCGCTCCACCAACCGGTACATCTAGACCGTTATCATTGCTGTCCACGTCAAGATCAGGATTAGCTTCCTGAAATGCCCCGGTGCTGCTGACCAACCCATTCAGCGGCTGAGCGGCGTTAAAGTTTGCCGCGGCAATTTCTACGATGTACTGGCCAGCCGGGAGATCGTCAAAGCGATAGTAGCCACCATTGGCGGTGGTGGCGGTTACGGGATTACCACCCACCAAGAATGGATTGCCAGCGCTGTCGAGCAAGTTGACAACTACGCCGTCGATACCCGGCTCACCGACGGTTATATTTCCGCTGTTGTCGTTGTCACGCCATACCCGGTTACCTAAGCTGTACGTTACCGGGGGCGTAAAGCCGAAATCAATGGTGTGGTCATTCTGTCCGGGGGTACCGGTTGTTACCGGCGCCACGACGAAGTTTGCAGTAATGCCCGTCTGCCCGTTGGAATCACGCACCACATTGGCAGGTGCGCCGACGTTAGCGGGCGATGGGGTATAACCAGTTAGTGCGCCTTGGGTTGTATCAATGCGCACTTGATAGGCGGTGCTCGGCAGAATGTTGAGGTTATAAATGAAACTGCCGGTCGTCGCCCCTGCAGGATTGGAGCTAAAGATGTAGCGGCCCTGTGCATCCGTCGTCGCTGTCGCGATTACTGTGTTCGTGCCGGGATTAAACAACTGCACTTGCACGTTTGCCAGCGGCACTTCATTGGAATCTTGGATGCCATCATTATCGGTATCTATCCACACATAATTGCCAATTTCAATAGGCGCAGCGTTACACATCGGCTCCAAATCGCCCAAGCCATTAGCTTTGCCGAAGTTAGGATTACCGCCTTGATAAATTTCATAACGATTGGGACTCGCACCCGTAGTATTATTGAATTTTGCCACACCACCTGACACTAATATGAATGGATCCATAACTGTTGCAGCTACGTCAGCATAACCCGGCACCTGTGCTAAACCGCCGTTTAAGATTTCATCATGACCGAAGATGCCTACGACAATATTGTCTTGGTGGTAAAACTCGCCATTTCCCGGTCCTTCTTCGGTGTTCGCACCTGCCGCATTTGCAAATGTACCCGGGGGATTGGATTGGGCGTTGTTTTCGATTGTCCAGCCGCCAACCCCATTCGGACTGGCACGCAAAATGTCACCCGCGGATATCGTGTTAAGATTTGTCCCCGTCAAAATGCCAGCATCTGGTTTTGCGTCATCCCACCCGGTTTGATCAGCCTGTCGATCACGAAATCCCAGTATCATATCCCCGTTATCAAATTCGATGTCCGATAACATAGGTTGTGCGTGGGTAAAATACCCACCTGATTCACCAGTATTCCCTGCCGCTTCTGGCGTAGGCCATACATCTGACCACGGCTGCCACTCTGCCAGACTACCCTGCACACCAGTGCGGCATACCGTATTCACGCCTCCAGCTAAATAGGTGTTATCAATGTCACCGCATCCACGCGGGTAATTAAGAGGGAAATTGATAACGGGTGCGCCGCTGAAGCCTCCACCTATGGTGAACGAATAGACATAGGCGGAAAGATTTGCCGCTGTACCACCCGCTCCCTCTGCCGTACACACGCCACCGACGTACACAACACCATCTCGTATTCCTAAGCCAAAGGGCCGCGCCTGACCATTCACGCAACCGGGATTAGGCACGGCAACTGTACTTATGACTGTGGCTGTTGCTACGTTAATCGCATTAATTGTTCGGTCGAAAAGGTTGACGACAAATAACGTAGTGCCGTCCTCAGAAATGTCGATATCACCTAGAGCGGCTTTACCAACCAAAGCATAGGGGCTAGTGGCTGAAGGATAGGCGTTTGCCCCCGCGCCAACATCTAACTGTCCTTCTGCTTGTGTATAAGCGCTATGTGTATCAGGCCCGGCATTTAGAGTAACGAAAGGTACTGGCGCCGCCCCGCCCGCACCATCCATCGGCACACTGTAAATGGCGCCAGGGCCACTTGGCCCGTAACCTGCCAAACGCTTGGAATATGCAGCAGCAAATACCCGTCCCTGGGCAAAAGCAGCGCTGGGTCGTTCAAATGCTAAACCATATACAGTTCCAACCTGTCCTGCTGTGGCGTGAACTGTTTCTGCGCCGCCGTTATAGGGATGTGAAATGATGGCATTTCCGTTACTGCCGGTTTGGTCGCCAAAAACAAAGCAGCTCGTCGTCAAACTCAGCTGCCCCGGTGCCTGGCAATAATCATCCGCAATGTTGACACCATAGTTGGCTGTGCCGCCGGCGTTCACAAACTGTACCGAAGTCCCTGAACCTGTACCGAACGCGCCATTCTGGAAGCCAGCGGGGGTTGCAAACTCCACTCGAACTCGTGTGTCTGGCCCGGCGAAGTTGAGCGTGTATTGACCAAGTGTCGCAGCTGCGTTGCTGGATATGGCCGTGCCAACTGCCGCACCGGTTGAGTCATAGGCCAGAATGTTCACATTTCCCACGCCCGGTTCACGGGCGTCTTGAATACCATTGGCATTGTAGTCGCGGAAAACAATACCTGTAATTGTTCCTGCTGCCAGCGTCAATCCCTGTACGGACAGCAGCATTGTGACTGTCAATATCAAGGTGATTGCGAAAAGCGCGCGCGTAATTCTCGTGGTCCTGAACAAACGGAAAACAAACATAATCTTTATCTCCACAGACCGTTGTAGGCTGGAATGGTTTCATTCTTTTATTGGTAAGGCTGTGACATTGGCATTTATCGGAACATGACAAATTCGTAATATTATAGCGTGAATCCACATATCCGCACATTACAATTGTGATTAAGGTAAAGGTTGCGAGCGCGTCAACTTTACTTAATTAATGAACTGGTTTTTAACCTCAGTTAATTCATAATTAATCAAGTCTTAGCCAACTAACCTCAGCTTCAATAGCTTTGCCCCTACCCATACTAGAACCGCCACTAAATCCTGCGCGTAGATGCCTATAAATCGAACTCCAATGGCGTTTTCTGCGACTTTCATGCAATTCACCCATGAATTAGCATTTAAAAAGATACGATCTGTTATTTGGCCTTTTTTGAAATCTTTTCCATTGCTATGCACTTCTGCACCTCGCCTCTCCCAAAGATCTTCCTCACTTAGGTAAAATTAGAGATAGGACTATTATCCCATATGTCGAATTTATGTTCTGATCGCAAAAGACTCACCACAAAACCAGCGGGATTGTGAATATTTGCACGTTCGCCTAGTGCCCTAAGTGCACGGTCCGCTGCGGCAATACCGTAACGGTGTATCAGCCTCCGCGCGCTGGCCCTACTCAGATTAGTAACGCGGGATGCCAAGCGTTTTGCACAGGCATCAATCCGTGAATCAAGCTGCGGTTCATCGACCTCAGTGGGCAACGCGTATTGCGCATGCTGGGATCGGTGATGGTCATTCCAACGCTGCCGCCACCACAGTTTCATCCGTTCGGTATCCTTCCAGATCGACCTAGGGACTAGCTCCCAGGCAGGCGCGCGTCCGCACTTGCAGCTTGCTGGCGGTTTTTCGCTGATGTGATAATTCAGGCAGTCCGGACACAACCAAAATTGGTTGTCAGGCTGAGCAGGCGTGGGCATTTCGACCTGCGCCAACGTGCCCGCGTGTTCGCCCGCCTTGTGATTTGCCTGGCGCGGGGTTGGGTCGTGAGGCGTCGGAATTCCGACGCTACTCGCTTTCTCTGTAGACATTACTGTCGGGGTCAGGCGCGTGTTGCTACATGCGGCAGATCTTAAATCCTCCGGTGAAGCTCTATGTTGAAGCGTCGGAATTCCGACGCTTGGTGGTTGTACGGCGTAATAATTCGCCTCCTGTCGCTTGTAAAACAACCGTCGCCCGCTGGCCAGCAACCGGAGAGCCAGTCCGCGCAGCGCCGGGTAGCGTTTGCCATTTTCATCCTCCACAAATGCGCCGTTTACCACCGCCAATTCTGGCAGCCTAGCCTGTGCCTTTTGCCAGTTCATCACCTCGGCTCTGTACATGGGTTGGCAAGTTATTTCCGCAGCCTGTTCATAGCGGCGCGTGGTCCAGCGTGTAACGCCTAATCGTGCGGACAACCATGTGCGCGCATATTGGCCAGGACGGCGTTTGAACAACTGCCGATGCAAAGCCAGCCGATACGATTTAGGCGACATAAGGTCATCCGGTTCAAGTACATCTCCACCCGATGCCTTCAGTCCAAGTGAGGCAGCCAATTGACTTGCATCCGGCACTCTGTATAGGCGTGGCGTACGGCCCACGGTTCCGGTTTTGACTCGCTTTGCACCCCTACTCATCTCGCATGAGTTATTCAGCCCAAAGGCCGGAGAGGCAGCGTTAGCCTCCTTTGGGGGGAAAAGGGGGGATTTTGCCCACCCAGTCGCCTCCGACTGAGAGAGATTTGCTACCACAAGCACACTTTGCAAAGCGGCCATGATAGACCGCCGTCCTATTCCAAATCTACTCAATAACACACAGGCTTCGCGTTCACTAAAGGTGTCGCCCGTCTTTAAGCCGCTGAGATACAATCCATCCAACACACGCGCCGCAGCAGCCATCCCTTCACCCAGCAGCCATTCCCGCAGTGCGTTACTTACTGGCGATCGCATACCTTCATGGAACTTCCGTACCGAACGGCTAAATGCGCTATCAATAGTACGAATTGCTTCAGCGTAGCGCATCTCATAGGACTCCACTCGCTTACTGACCTGACAGGCATGTTTGTCTGCGAGTAACACGGCCACGTCGGGTTTCAACCAACCACAATCACGGGCAGCACAAGCTGCACGAAACAGCGCCCGATTCCGCCCATTGGTTAGACCAGCTTCGTAGCACCGAATTACGTCCGCGGATCCCAAGTGTCGGAATTCCGACACTTCAGCAACCACACCATGAGAAAGATCACCGAGCAATACACCGGAAGGTTCGTTCCCATCAGCTAATTGCCCAACGTACTCGACGCCCGGCCGCACATTAGTACCCGCATATTCCTCTCCACCCACCACGCGTCGGAATTCCGACACTTCACACTCAAACTTATGATCCACGCCATTCAGATAGCCCAACAGTCGTCGCAAATCCAGATCATCCAAAAACCGCATCTCACAGTCACGTTCAACTACCCAACCAGTACTGTCCAACCGAGTTGGCGGCACCACAACATACGATCCCTCACCACGCAGATCCACTTTCCCGAATGACTGGGTAACCACAAGTTTGTCAGCGGCAAGACGATAATAGAAATGAGGTAATCCTCGCGTTCCTGACCGTACTGTATAGGTATCCGTAAACTCTGGCATATGGCGTCGGAATTCCGACGCTTCTACTGCATCATCAAAATCCAGTACTAGCAAACGCGATACACGACCGCACACAACACCTATCCCGACATAGCCGTGCTCGACAAACCAGTCATGAAGTTCTCGGTCAGTAGGCTGTACGTGTTGAAACCTCGACCAGCGAATTGCTGGTTGCTTCGCTCGCTGTGGAAAACGAGCGCCATTGAGCGGAATCACTGAGAAACCAAGAGTTTTGTAGCGTTTGGCCGCGGAAACGATTGATTCCACGCCCTTAGGCTCTGAATCATGTGAATTCAAAACAAAAATCGCCTTTTCCGGGGCGATTCATTGAAAAACGCATGATTCCGTGCTAGACTAACACTTGGGTGCGGGAGTTTCTTGTTGGTATTGTGTACCCCAACGAAGGTAGACTGCCACTAACTTGTGTTATTGTGTGTTAGTCTGTTTTCACAGAGGTTGCGCTCTTTCGCAAGTCCAGAAGGTTTGGCGACCAACTGGATAAGCTATCAACAGAAACCCCATAAGAAGAAGTGGCCCGTGTCATTTGTTGACACGGGTTTCTTTTTTAGGTACGACAGACGTAATTATTCAATTCTCAAACCACTAATAAATTATAACGCGCCTAGCTAACCACTGTCACAAAAAACAAACCCCTCACAGTCGATTCTGCGAACTCATACCAACGAACTTACTAAATCAATTCGTTTGGGCTAATTAGAAAATCCAACCTCCTTCCAAGATGACCACAAAAAAAGAGAAACCGATGCTTCTCCTTCTGTTGTTCCCAAATTATTTGACACATACGTTCGTATGAGCACAAAACAAGTACGACCGTTAAAATTTTATCTAAAAATAGTAAATTGTTATTACCTACTTCTTTTTGAGTTCAATCCGAGCGACCTTCTCAACTTCCACTAGCCAGTCACGCATCTGTTGTATTTCAAACAAATCATGATCTTTAAAACGGCGTCTCCCCTCCCCCACCGCTTTGATCAGGCCGATCACTCTGCGATAACGCTTAAATTTTTTCCCTGAAAGTGGCGCATCCTCGTCTTCATCTACAATATCAGGTACATCGTCAAAGAGGGTAGGGGAGTCGGTAAAATTTATCCCAACCTTATATCGTTGAGCCTTAGCTTCATTTAAGGCCAGACTAATCAAAAGATTATCACTACCTGCGGATTTTCTTTGCAGAGCCCGAATTCGACCCTGAGTCCAATTTAAATCATCTGCGATCCGCCATACCTCGTCTGGCAAGCGGAGCAGGGCACGGTGTTCGCGAAGTTGGCTCGAAGTCTTAAACCCCCCTGCCGCCAGCAGCGCCTCACCATGTCCTTTAGGAATGGCAAACCCCCCATCCCCCTCCCCCACCTGAGAATAGAACAGACGATCGCACCCGCCAGAACCTACCAGCATATCATAAGACTGAAATTCCACGCCTTGCCGCTGATACAAATCCATGATCAAAATAGCCAGTTGCCGCGCCTTACTAATCGCATTCAAGTTTGAGCGAGCATTATTTTCGCTGGCCTGCCGCCATACGCTGAACTCATCAACCACACGAGCAGGGATGCGCCCCCATTTTTCCTGCTCATCTTCAAAGGAGATAAACAGTAAATGATAAGCGAGCCATCGTCGCTCACCAGTTTCCAAACGGTAACCATTTTGTGTCTGAGCTATCGTGATGGGGTTAGTGAGACCATTTGCGCGTATATTAGCCGCTAACTCCACAATATCGAGCAGTGCCATGTCGATTGGGCCGCTGCTCTCAGGGCGGGGAACTTCTTCTTCTGCCAATAAATGCTGACGGACATTAAATTCAGGAGCACCTTCACCGCGTTCCTGAACGGCCAGATCATACCAATGCGAGAATAGTACGGACGTTGTAACCGGGCGACCATCCCAGTACGGGCGAACAGGCGAGGGCACTGCCCGGCGCGGCTGCAACGAATCAGGATGAACCTCAAAAATGCTTATAGGTTTGGCAACTTGACGGCCCGCATCAGCTCGATCCAAACTGCCAAAAATAGAAGCATCTGTTTCAGCAGGTGACAGAACTGCCGAATTAGACAGAACGTCTAAGTTGTCGCCACGTGCGCGCCTACTTCTAGCCGACACTGGCTATCGCCTCCTGTACACGGTTAACGAGCATCCATGAATCTTTCGCTGCCTGACTATCTGGTGCAAAACTAAATACGGGCCGGCGAATAGCCGCTGCTTCTGCCCAGATCGTGCGCTGAGGAACAGGCGGCCATACCATATCTCCGAATTGTTGTTGAAGCTGCTTCAAATTCTCAGAATGTTCCAGCGTCTTCGTACGGTACATAGTCGGCACTATACCCAATACATGAATATTGGAAAGTCCCCATTGCTTCCGGTGCGCCTCTGCAGCTTGCCGGTGTTTGATGCTTTCAACAAGGCCGTCGAAACTCAAATATTCGCAAGTTGTCGGGTACAACACACCATCCGTCGCAATGTATATCGAACCGTGCAGCAGCGATGGGGTAGGTGACGTGTCAAAAATTACTAAATCAATCGAATTTTTTAGTTCGTGAAATCTTTCACTTACAGCGAACGAGTCGGAAATCGAGTTGGCAATATTCCGTGTTTCAACATTGGAGGGCAGAACAAACAATTGACCATTCACGGCTTGGCCTTCAATTTGATATGCCTTCGGTGGTATGAAACGCAATACTGATTTGAAGGTTGCGTCCCGCACAAGCAGATCGTAAAGTCCGGGTTCCTTCTGTAAACCCAGCGCGACTGTCGCATGGCCCTGTGGGTCAGCGTCAACCAAAAGCACCCGCATACCACGTACGGCCATACCGGCGGCAATATGCGTCGCCAACGTGGTCTTACCCACGCCGCCTTTTTCATTGAGCAGCGTAATGATTTTCATAAACTGTGCCCTTATTTAATTTTGGCATTCTGACGAGCTTGGTAAACCCATTCATAGCCTATTGGGGTAGCGTTCGGGCGGGAGGTGATCTCGATCAACCCGCGCTCTTGCAAGAGTTCGAGCAGGGCGATGTCATACGGGGTCAACCGACGCTTGCCAATAGCCTTAGCAATATCCCGGCGGTTCATTATTGGCTGGCGAGCAGACTGCAAAATTTCCAACAGCCGTTGTGCTTGCTCGGTCAACCGCGATACGGCTGGGAAGGTAGGAATCTGATTCATACAGCAAACCTCTAAAGTTCCGCTTTGGGCCTTAACATACTATTCAATCATACATGAGTTCAAGCATACATGCAACCTTAGTATAATGGAATCATGCAGTATGAAAGCATAGTTCAGCAACCAAACGCCTGCTTTTGCGTAATAATGTTAAGATGTGACATGGGAGCAACATGAAGCCGGAGGTATTGTGGCTAATATTTTAGATACCCTCATCACCATTGTGATTGGAACTATCAGCGGTGTCAGCAAAGCAATTACGACTACCGTTAGCACCCTTCAAGACTTTTTCTACGTGAAAGTGTCCGGTGTTTCGTTTATTGTGCTTGGCGCACGCCAAACCGGTAAAACTACTTTGATTGAATGGCTGCGCCACAACATGAACGAACTCGGCGAGTTCAACCCTGACCCCACAACAGCCGGTGGCGAAATGGTGCCGGACTTCACGACCAAGATTGGCGATACGTATATGAAGCTCAAGCCCAGCCGCGACGTGGGCGGTGAATATGCCATGTGGGAAACTGACTGGGTAGAACTGTTTCGCGCGGCTCAGGCTAACGGCATTCTCTTTCTTATAGACCACACCGATCCATTCCTTCAGAAGGACGCTCTGAACTTCGTTCTGCAAATGATTGAAGATGAACCCGCTGCTTCCAAGCATCTGCGCGCCTTTTACATATTGGTGAACAAGTCTGACGTGTGGTACGACGAAACGACTTTGGACGAGATCATGCTGAACTACAAGAACGAACAGAAGCGCCTGAAAGGTCAGGCTGAGCGCCTACATTATAAGTGGGAGATTGGAGAAGGCAGTCTTATGCTGAACCGTGGTGTCGGAGAATTTATGAAGAAGTTCATCAACGCCATCCGGCCAAAGGCTCAATAACCACCATGAAACAACTGCTAAATGACGCCAAGGCTTTGCGTACACTCCGCAAGACACCAGTTATATTGAAGGCTGTGCTAGCCGGAATCACGCCGGAGCAAGCGCGCACATTGCGCGATGGGGCTGATGGCTGGAGCATACTGTTCATTGTTTGCCATCTCCGCGATGTCGAGCTCATGTTTAGCGGCAGGGTGCGCGATATGCTCGAAAAGACAAATCCCGAATTCAAAGTGGTTACCAATGAGGACATGATTCAACAGAATGATTACGAAGGGGCTTCGTTTGAAAGAGCCTTGTTCGATTACTATGACCATCGCACAGCATTTATCACCTTGCTCGAGTCCCTCTCTGATGAACAATGGCTTCTACCCGGAACACACCCGCTGCAAGGACCAGCGACTGTGCTGGATGTTGCGGTTAATACCGGTTTGCATGATATCGACCATATCGAGCAAATCATTCGTTGTGTGAACGCCGGTTGATTTACGGGCACCGCCTACATCTATGCGCCAGCTCACTATCCAGTATGTCCACGAAGGTCACAAGCGTGGATACAACTATACTTCGCCGACCAACGGCTTTAACGATGACACGCTAAAGACTGTCTGGCGTACTGCCATGCCGCGCGGGCAGGGATGGGGCGCAGCCATCTATAATGGAGCTGAGTCACTCAAGACCTTCCCGCTGCCGGATGGTCGCATTGCGCTGGCGCAGGTAACGGTGACCGGTGAGCGTGATGAAGATGGACGTGGTGGTATTCGCCGCGCTGTTGTGGACATTATGCAGCCTGGCGAGTATCTGGATGCACTGCGAGCGCGCTTAATGCGTTATCCAACCCTCATACAATCTGTCGTCAACCGTGAGCATGGTTTCGGACGGCGGCGCATACCCAGAGTGCGAGGGGAAAAGCAGGTGTTACTTTCACACCCTTATGCTGATGCTAACCGCTGGCAGCTCGTAGAAGCGACCATTCTCGTCGAAGCGGTTGAACATCTGGAGCGCCGTTGGTTAAGCGGCAAATACTTTTCCTTTACTACACTGGCGCTCGACTATCGCGAGGAGTCACAGGTGGTGGTACTGCCCGAATTACGCGCACAAGAACTGAAAGTAGATAGCTTTAATTTGCTTCCTTAAAGTAACAGACTGGTGCAGAGTATCAAATGCTATCAGTGAAACTGTGTTACTATCTGCGCTTTACATCGATCTACTAAAAGCCGTATCCTAGTAACCATATTGCTACTCAAATTCTACAGGGATCAAGATGTACACATTTAAGTGGCTAAGTCCTCAACTGCTGCTTATTACGTGGTTGCGAACGCCGACGACCAAGGGGGCCAGCGAGTTCGTAAACGATTTTAAGCAATTGCTCGAAAACACAACGGAACCGTTTTTCATTATTACGGACTTACGTAAAGGTCGGATTATTGATGTGAGAATTCTTGAACAGCTCGGCAAGCTTTCACAGCACCCACATTGGGCCGGGAGCACCGCGTTTAGCCAAAACCCGGTTTCGAGCATTTTTGCGGATGCCTTCACGCACTCACACTTTGTGGAGACAGCAAATAACATGACATTTGATAGACCGGAAGATGCTATCGCGTTTCTAGAGAAAATATCTCCAAAACTTACAGATGGAATCGACTGGGATTCCGTTCTGGCAATTGAACACCATTCCTAAACAATGGGATATGAACGGATATGATTGTTTATGACCTACGGGATGCGGTTACTCATACCTGCCATGTGCATGGTGAATCATTTCAACGTTGTCTTATAAATCACGTCGGAAACATTTACTGTATCCAGCAAAAGAGATTGATGCGCAGTCTTATCCTGTTTGACCATGTCAAGCAGAAAAGCTGTGGTGAAGTGATTGATGCTGTCAGCCAACTTGGAACTATAGGTGTCCCCGAATATAAAATGATCTCTGCCTTGAAACACAACCAGTGACTTTTGGAGGCTTGAAACATTGTCATAGGTCATATAGGCGCTCCACTCTGGCGTATTTACTGAGTCCTTTGATCCAACCTGCACCATCACCGGGATAGTGACTGAAGCTAGTCCTTCCGGACCAAAAATGTATGCATCGCCCGATTGGCTGACGACAGCTACTACGCGCGGATCGCCCCAGCCCGGCCACAAACCATCGGGCATAACGTCTAGGTTTGCCAGCGCCAGCATATCGTTTTTGCTGGTAAGCAAATCCGGGCAAACAGCTGCAGCATCCGGACTGGTGTCATGTTGTCCGCACCACACTTCAAACCAATTGAAATTGATCTGTGCACCGGCAGCAGCCAGCGCGGTGTAACCCCCCGACGAATGACCAACAATCGCAGTGTGTTGTGTATCTATCAGACCGCTGAAACTACCGCCTTCGCTGCTCAGATATTGAGCAAAATCTATGGTTAGAATGGTATCGCGAGGGCGCACAACATAATGTGACCACATCTGTTTATCACTGCTGTTGGCTGACACCACGACAAAGCCATAGGATGCGAGATGTTCTTCAATACGCGAATATAAGGAGGGTTCAGCAGTATAGCCCGGTGAAAAGATAACCAGCGGATAGGGACCGCTACTTGTATCGGGAGGCGCATTCAAGACGCCATCCCCCCAACCGCCTGTGTCCAGTATTCTCATGTTCGCGATTCTGGACCCTTCGGGTACATCTAGCGGAGCCTGTCGCGTTTTTCCATCTACCTGTATTGCTGGATACCATACTGAAAGTACACGGCGATTGCCAGCGGAATCGTTAAATAAGAGCCACGTTCTACCGACCGCGTAAGGGCCGGGGGCCGCATAGTTCAGGTTGTCCGTTTGGGTATTTGCACCATGCCCACGAACGACTGGAGAGGCACAGAGCAGAAATAGCCCGGCGATGATTCCAGCCCAGCGCATCATGACTTCACTCCTAAGAAAATGGTTGAATTAAGCGCCAGCAAAAGTATAACGCTGTTTAATATTACATGCAATATTACGTTCAGATTGCTAACTTATTGCAAGAGGTAGCCAACTGGGACTTTTCCCGTTACTGCTCATAAGGTGACAAATTGCCGCTGCACTGGCAGGTGGGAAGCTCCCGTGTGGCCGCTGAATTGACAAAATTGGCGGGCGGGAACACGGGAGACAGGCGCTGCAATGTCACACGTGCAGCGGTTGGCTCGCTCGTGGCTGCCGCGTCGTCGGAATGTGCATAAGTCCTGAGTTCTGAGCAGCGAGGAATGGCCAAGACATTTGAACTGCTGAGACGCAGTCCCGAAGGGAGGCTTAGCGCACAACACAGAGAGAATACAGAGAGTTGAGTTGAAAGTTGATGGTTCATGGTTAGCGCAAACGGCTAATCAATAACATTTAGCGTGTAGAAAATATGGTAGCACAAAATTTCTGTTTTGGGGTGACCATTTGGTCTCTTTTTCAGGGCAAAGTTACAAACTATTTTGAGGGAAAACGATTGTTAAGACGGTAGGTGGACGGTTAGGAAACGGTTTGATGAGGAAAAAGCTGTCTTAAAACCTCACCGCGACTGGTTCAGGGCGCTGGCATCCTCTTCGTCAATTGGAGATGAGCTTCTGAAGCAGCAAACAGCGCAAGCATTCACAGTCGTGAACCATGCTCAAAATAACAATTGGGACGCCTTCACAATCATGCTTGTTCTAGGACGAATTTACACACACACTGCCAACCGCCTGTTTGCCGACACGTTGTTAGATTAATGCCTATCCGATACCGAACCAAATGGAAGCAAGATGCTGCCAGTTACAGGCGACCTTGCGGGATGCGTCCCGCGAGAAGGGCGTCAATCTGATCGGGCGCGAAGGGCGGGTCGAAGAGGGCTGGGGTTTCGTGATAGCAGCGGAATAAGTCCACTATGAAATGCAGGCGGTCAAGTAAATTAGACCAATCTACTGCACCTGAACCGTGCGGGCTGTCGGGCGTCGGGTCGAAGCGCTGGAGGAATTCGCGCAGGTCAGGCAGGTTGATGTGCTGAAGATTGGTTGGGAAATCGGCCGGGACATCATGACCGAGGCGCAGGCGCAGGTCAGGGGGGATGGTGATGGTCATCATATATTCGGTGATGAGCAGGTGCGCTTGACGACGGGCTTCATTTATTAGGATGTTCAAGGCTGTGTCGAAGGGACTGGGGCGGTTCAACAGTTTCAATACGAACAGGCGCAAGCGAACTAGCCAAGCTTTATTGGGGAATAGGGTATGGATGAGGCGCTGACGATATTCATTCGCATCAAGGAAGGCCGAGTCGAGCGCGGCGGCAATTTCTGGCTGAAGGCGTGTTTGCTCGTGTGTACCAATTTCGATGTTGGCATAGAGCAGCAGTTCCGCACGGGTTTTGGGGTCACTTTCGAAAAAAGCTTGATAGTAGCGGGTGAACGCCTGCCGCAGGTATTGCTGTCCATCGGGCGGCGGGCCAAGCCGCAGCGGGTCGCAGAAGCTAGCAAGGTTGATCTCGTCGTATCTGGTGTCCTGCAGGCAGGTTGCGATGAAGCGGGCGAACTCGTACCCGATTTCTTCAAAGACTTTTTTGTTGCCCCGACCCACGGCGTCGCTGGCACGGGCGAAGGCGGCGACAGGGTTGAAGACATCGCCCAAGGCTGCCTGAATAGTGAAGGCGCTTTGATCTGAACCCAGCGTCTGGGCGGAGGTGACTATATCGGCTTCGGCCTGCGCTGTTGCGGACGTTTGCATAATGTGTTCTAGCGTGCGTGCCACATCCTCTTTGCGGATAGTTTGTCCGGCCTGTTTTGAAGCCCAAGTGGCAAATGTGCACCAATTAGCAGATAAGCCGGTGCGCGCCGCGAAGGCCAGAGCCAGCTCATGGTAGGACTGGGTGATGAGCAAATTTCGCAGGACGGGGTCGGCCAGACGCGCGATGCGCTCGATGTCGGTGATAGTGGGTATTGATGGCACGGAACGATACCTTTTGAAAACGGTGACGCGCTACCGGCATTATAGCGCGCTAGCCGGACGCGGCGCATCTTGAGGGGTTTAGGTATCGTTCAAAACATGAACATAATATGTTCAATACTGGAACATTTTCATCCTTTACTCACTTTTGTCTATGTATTGTCTCATTTTTGTTTACTATTTTGATATACGGAAAAGGCAAAACATTAGTATCAAAAGGGAGTTGAGACATGCGTAAGTTAGTTTTACTCGTTGGACTACTAGCACTATTGCTAGTCGGTGCGCCAGTTCTGGCGCAGGAGCAGACGATTGTCGAGATCGCCGTCGGCAATTCTGATTTTTCGACATTGGTTGCTGCGGTCACCGAAGCCGGATTGGTGGACACACTGAGCGGCGAAGGGCCGTTCACGGTTTTCGCTCCGACCAATGACGCTTTTGCGGCGCTGGGTGAAGACACCATCGCCAAAGTACTGGCAGACAAAGAACTGCTGACCAGCATCCTGACCTACCATGTGGTTGCTGGCAAAGTGATGGCCGCCGATGTGGTGGGCCTGACATCAGCTACAACCGTAGAAGGTTCGGACATCAGCATTTCGGTGAAAGACGGCAGTGTGTACCTGAACGACACGGTTAAGGTTGTAATGACTGACATTGAAGCATCAAACGGCGTCATTCATGTTATTGACGGTGTGCTGCTGCCGCCCGCTGTTCAGGCGATGATGGACGAGTCAGCGATGATGGAAGAAGCGCCGGTTCATATCCGTGTGGCACACTTCTCACCCGACACCCCGGCCGTTGATGTTTACGTAAACGGTGAACTGAGTGCCGTGGCGGGTCTGGAATTCCCGACAGTGACGGACTGGATTGAACTTCCGGCAGGCACTTACAACCTAGCGGTTGCCCCGGCAGGTACTTCGATTGACTCGGCGGCGATTGGCCCGGCTGACTTCGATCTTCCGGCAGGCGCATGGATTACGGTTGCGGCAGTTGGTTCATTGGAAGCCGGTACGCTGAAGCCCGCCATATTGGTGGAAGACTTCTCGGATACCGCTGGCATGGCGCGTGTATCAGTGTTCCACGGTATTGAGGATGCGCCAGCCGTTGATGTTCTGGCAGGTGGCAGCGTGGTTGTTCCAGCTCTGGCATTCCCCGGCGCACAGGGTAACAATGACGGTTTCTACACACTGGATGTTCCGGCTGGCAGCTACGACCTACAGGTTGTTCCTTCCGGTGCTACATCACCCGTCGTGCTGGATCTGCCCGGTACAGAATTGGCAGCGGATACGAACTACTTTGTAGCAGCAGTTGGTACATTGGCTAACCCGCAGGTCGTGGTGAGCGCTACCGTACCCGCCGACATGATGATGGGCGAAGAAGCCATGATGGAAGACCCGGGTACGATTGTGGACATCGCTGTCAGCAACCCTGATTTCTCAACACTCGTTGCGGCAGTTACCGAGGCCGGGTTGGTTGATACACTGAGTGGTGAGGGTCCGTTCACCGTGTTCGCCCCGACCAACGCAGCGTTCGAAGCACTGGGTGCGGATACTATTGCCAGCGTTTTGGCTGACAAAGATCTGCTGACCAGCATTCTGACCTACCATGTAGTTTCAGGCAAGGTGTTGGCAGCAGATGTGGTAGGATTGACATCTGCCACAACTGTGCAGGGATCGGACGTCACCATTACGGTGAAAGACGGCAAGGTGTATTTGAACGACACTGTGCAGGTTGTTATGACCGATATTGAGGCCTCGAACGGGGTAATCCATGTCATTGACGGCGTGCTGCTGCCGCCTCAGTAAAAGAAGCAGGTTCTACGTGAGCAGGTAGAGGAAGCCAGAGATTACATCTCCTTCGCCTGACAACGAATAAGAAAGAGACTCCATGCGGAGTCTCTTTTTTTCATTCGCGTGGGGTCGCAGATTGATGCCTTATGGCACGTCAAACGACCATGTTTCACTCCAAGTACCGGGTGTGACACCAGCGCGAGCACAAAGATGTCGCTGCTGGCAACTGTGCCAGTCAAGTTAATGGTGAGACCAGCACTAAGGATGCCATTAGAATACATCTGGACACTATAGCCGTCAGCTCAAGAGTGGCTCGTACCCGGCAGCCGGAAAGGCCAATCCGCATTTATGTGGCAGGCCGATTTTACGACAGTTGCCTATGTTGAACCCGGAATTGGACACCACCTTCGCTTATCGGGGGACAGAAGCAAGCCCCTCATTCAGACGCAGATGTTGTTTCCACTCCTCACGAATCATACTAAAAACGAGGGTGTCACGCAGTATGTCATCGGTTGCCCATGTGTCATGACGAAACGTAGCCTCAAGTGTGAAACCTGCACGGCGGGCGACGGCGGCGCTGCGTTGGTTGCGGGAGTCGCAGCGGATTTCGACCCGTTCGGCGTTGAGCGCTGTAAAGGCAAAGGCGGCGATGGCGGTGGTGGACTCGGTGATATAGCCGTGTCCTTCAAGGGTTTTACGCACCCAGTAACCAGTCTCAAAGCTAGGTACGCTCCAATCTATGCGGTGCAGGCCGCTGGCACCAACGAACAGCCCATCGCTTTTGCGAAAGAGCAGCAACCACAAGTCTTCACGTAGCAGCCAGCGAGCGGCACCCTGCCGTACGCGCTCTTCGTTGTCGTCTACAGTGGGGGCATGCTGAGCCCACGGCATCCACGGGCGGAGATGATCGAGCGATTCGAGAACGGCTTCATTGATGACCCGTCCGTCACCGGGGCGGGGGGCGCGGATGATAAGGCGTTCACTTTCAAAGTGATCGGGGAAATCGAATAGGATGGGATTATCAATGCCGGGCATGGGTATGTTTACCTCTTGCTAGGTCGATGCTTAAAATTGGAGCAATTTATGGTGCGAAAGCTGCAGCCCCATGAATGGAACAAGGCTGAACATAGCGGATTGTTTCCCATTCTCCTGACTCCGGTGTCGAGAAGTGCCACGTATTATGCCAACTGATCTTATCTTCCGAATCAAGTTCATAAACTCCCGGGCCGGTGCGCTGAAGGGTATACTGGAGGTACGACATAGTTGTGCCATCTGACGAAAAAGTAAATACGAGAGGTTCTCGACTGATGCTTCCGCTGCAGTCGGTTTGGAGATTGGTAATATTCCAAACGCCGGATCGTGGAATTAGCAAGTTGTTGATGGCGGTTTCAATTTCGGCTTCGGTCAGGGCGGGCGCAATGGTGATGACAGTTTCCAGATTGCCAACGGGCAGTGCGGCAAGGTCAGCATTCAAATAAGATTCCGGGCCGACAGGCGGGCCGGAGGCTGCTGACCGGTTATCCACGGGTACACGGGCACGTGAGCCAGCAGGCACGGTGACGACTACCCCACCGGACTCAACGCTGGCGTGACCTTCTAACACGCTGATAATCATTTCGGCGCCGGGCTGTGCCTGTAAGTAGACCGTTGAACCCAGTTGAATATTGACTTCATTAGCGACGAGATTAACCCGACCCGCGCCTTTAGGCGTCTGGATGAGAATGCCACTATCAGGCGCTTGCTGGCAAGGGGCATCGTCAATGCCTGTGCTAAAGTAAAAAGCCTGCATCGGCCCAAAGTGTGACTTGGTGGCATCAAAGACATCCAGTGTTGAGATATCAACAGTGCTTTGGAGGAGTGGTGCGGAAACCCAGCCCATAGCCTCTGAATCATCAGGAAGGTTAATTTGCACCCAAGAATCGTCAGCCAGCCGTGCGACAGCCGTAACTGCGTCTCCGCGCTTGAGTGTGGCGATTACTTTGTCGCGGGTGGTGGGGCCCTGACGGACGTTGGCGTTGCCGACGGCGGTCATTTCCAGTGTGGTTGGAATGGTCGAACCGGCGTTTTCGATGTTCACGTCACCGAAAAGCAAAAAGCGGACGTTTTGTCCGGGGAGAGTGTTGGGTAGATTCGCCTGCAGGTTCATGAGCGCAATGCCCCAGTCGCCGCTGTCAGAATTTAGCGAACTTAAGCGTAGGGACTCTATCTCTGCGACATCGGCAATATCGCCTGTGTGCTCGAAAATAACGCTGGCGGCATCCGTCCGGGTAGTAACATTAAGCGAATTATTACCATAACAGGCTTGGTTACGTCCAGTAGTCTGGCAGGCGCTGTCGGTGGTGGACAGCGCATTTTTGATAATGGTAGGGCAATCTTCTTGTGCATATGTAATCGGCACAAGGATCGTAAGAAATATAAAGAACAAGGGGATGATTGACGGGTTCACACCAACTCTCCGGCAAAATTGAAGAACTGTATGACAATCCCATTTTATCTCAATACCAGAGGGGAGGCGACGGGCTGATTGGGTAGCCTTAGCCGCTCCACTCAGTACGCAACAAGACATACATTTCCATATCAACCAGCTTGCCATCTTTGCCACGCGAACTGCGGCGCATGGTGGCTTCGAGTGGATAACCGGCCCTGCGCGCGACGGCGGAGCTGCCGACGTTGCGTGCTTCGCAGATAATTTCTATGCGTTCGGCTTGTAGGGTTTCCATTGCAAAGCGGGTCATTCCATTCACGGCTTCGGTCATGTAGCCCTGACCTTCGAGACTGGTTCGCAGCCAATAGCCAATTTCGTATTTGGGAATGCTCCAGTCAATGCGGTAGAGGCCCATACCACCCGCCAACAGATTATCACTTTTACGGAATATCAACATGCGGAGGTCGTCGCGATTTTGCCAACGCAACGCATCGTTGCAGACAGTTTTTTCGGAGTCTGAGATGGTTGGAAGATTGTGTGCCCACGGTATCCACGCCAGCAGACTGGGGAAGGACTCCACCACGGCCTCATTTAAGACTTGGCCGTCACCGGGGCGCGGCGCACGGATAATGAGGCGTTCGGTTTCAAAGTGCTCAGGGATTTCGAAGAGAATTGGATTTTCGATGCCGGGCATGGATAACACTCCACGAATGATCTAGAACCGCCACAGTATAGCAGCCCCGTGAATTCCCGGCATGAGACCACGCAATTAGGCAGGGATGGCTTCGCTCTGCAACACAGCAACTTGATTCAAAGGGAGCGTGATTTTGAAGGTGCTGCCATAATCGGGATTCGATTCTATCCTGATGCACCCGCCGTGCTTTTCGATAATCATATGTGCGATAGGCAGACCGAGGTTGGTTTTGCTGCCTTTCTGGGTGTTTCGTTCAAACAAGTTGGGTAGATCATCTGTCGTGATGCCTGTGCCGTGATCTTTGATATTGATTGTGAGCTTGTTGTTGATACTGCGGATTTTGACTTGAACCGCTTCCGACCCGGCGCTGTAGCGCAGGGAATTATCCAGCAGTTCGGTTAATGCAGACGATAATAAGTAGGTATCGGCTGTAAGCTCCAAACCGGGTGTCTTGTTTGTTATCTGCACGCGCTCAATTGGCTTTAGCTCCGGCGGCAGCGATTCTATAGCTACTTTCAACACTTCATCCAGGCAAGCACTACCGGGGTTGAAGCGGTCGGCAGACATTCCATCCAATTTTGCCATCAACGCCATTTTGCGAATTTTGCCGATGAGATTGTCTACCGCAAACTGCATGATTTGCTGGCGCTGGCTTAATTTTTCGGTGTCACTTTGTAATTTGCTAAGCAAATATAGCGTAGTTTTGATGATTGAAATGGGAGTCATCAAGTCGTGGTACATGCCACTCACCAGCGTTTGCAAAGCGTGCAGACGCTGGTGCAGGGTGGTTTGAGAAACGGCAGTGGATGCCGCATATAATTCGTGGAAGGCTTCGTGGTGGCGCAGGGCGCTGGCGTAATCTTGCTGGTTTTTATAGAGTTCGGCAAGCTGCTGGTGCGTGCCCATCTCTGTCACCTCATCGCCGTGTTGCTGCAAGCTAGGGAGTGCTTCCTCCAACAATGTAATCGCATCAGGCTGGTTTTCGGCTGCCGAATAGAGAACGGCCAAGTGGCACTTAATGAGGGCGAGGGTGTATTCCGAGCCTTCTGTTTGTGCAGCGGTTAATGCTTTTTGAGTGATCTGTATATCACGTTCACTTTCCGGACGCTGCCAGAACATGGTGAGAACATCATGCGGATTTAATTCAAGCATATTGGGTTTGGGTGTTAATGTGTATGCCATGTGCTCTGCGATTGCTTAACATGCCTATTAATAGATATTATATGACCATGTTGATTAATAAAGCGTTGATGGGAAGATAATTAAGATAAATTTCACAACTCACAATTTGGGCGAAGTAGACGTGGGTAATTGGGGTAGATCACCAGAATGAGGCGGTAAATTGCAATACTAATTCTCGGTCGAGCGCCGCTGTGACCTTGCCACAGCGGCGCATTCGTTATGGCTTGGCGTAAGATCTAGTAGGCAATGCCCACCAGCGGGTCATTCATATTCACCGACATTGCGGCGCATACCAGCAATACGAGGCCGCCGGAGGGGGCGGTATATTCAGCGATTACCTCGCCAAAGTAATCTTTGACGACACCAACTACCTGACCCATACTGACGCGGTCACCAATGTTCACTTTGGGATACCAGCAGCCGACGTGAGCGGCACGTACCCACGGCCAGTTCATGAGCTCGTGCACCTGTACCGGGGTGACTTTGCCCGCCAGCATCCCCATACTTCCCGCCACATTCCAACAACCATTGAGCAGAATATCGGTATTGAGTTCGTCCAGAATGCCAAGCTGACCAGCTTCTACCAATAGAGCAGGGATACCCAAACTGGCAGCGGCGCTGATCGTCGTGCCGGGCAGGTGGCTGGGATGCAGCAGGTATTGCAGGCCGAAGGCTTCCGCCATTGACCGTGCCTTCTTATCCAGATCGGCATTCCCGGTGAGAACAGTTCCGGCGAAGGGGATGAGGGCTTCGGGTATGTCACCTCCGTGCATGTCTATCCATGCACTGATATGGGGTACAACGTCGTTCATGATGGTGAAAGCCATACGTTCAGCAACCGAGCCGGTGGCTTTGCCGGGGAAAACCCGGTTGAGGTTTTTCCCATCTTCCGGCACAAGGAAAGCCTGCCGGGCGTGAAAGGCGTTGAGGCTGACGGGTGACATGACAATGATGGTTCCGCTGACCTGCGATGCTTCCAGTTCGCGTCCGAAGCGGATGCCTGCTTCGATGCTGGGGTATTCACCGCCGTGAACCCCGGCTGTTACCAACAGGGTGGGGCCCTCGTGCGAGCCGTTGACGATGACGATGGGCATGGTCACTGAAGTTCCGGCGACGCTCAAAAAGCCCCGTGCAGTCGTCCCTGGTTCGGCGATCACATCCTGAATTTGAAGTGCGGTTTTCATCATCCATTCCCCTTAAGCTGAAAGATTTGCATAAATATATGCTACTGGCGCCAAAATGAATAGGAGTCCAATTATGGTGATGAGCAGGGACGTGGCGTGTTACTGCCCATGCCGCTAGACTATGCCCCCTATTCAAATTCAAATAATGAGTTGTGTTATATGGAACATAAACGCCCACTCGACAGCGAATTTCAAATGCCTAGTCTACGGTTAGATGGACGCGCCGCGCTGGTGACAGGGGGCAGCCGGGGATTGGGGCTGGGTATGGCACTTGCGTTGGCACACGCTGGCGCTGATATCGCCCTAGCGGCGCGCAGTCGTGACCAACTTGAGCAAGCCGCTGAATTGGTACGGCAGACGGGTCGACAGGCGCACATCATTCCCACCGATGTCAGCCAAGTAGAGGCAGTGCGGCAGATGGTGCGCGAGGCAGCGGCTCACTACGGACGGCTCGATATTCTGGTGAATGCGGCGGGCATTAACATCCGCAAACCGGCTGCACAGTTCACAGAAGCGGATTGGGAACAGATCATATCTACCAATTTGAAGAGCACCTTTTTCGCCTGTCAGGAAGCGGCGGCTATTATGCGTGAGCAGGGAGGGGCAAGATCATCAATCTCGGCTCGCTGTCATTCGAGATTATCGTACCCAACGTTGCGTTATATGCCATCAGCAAAGGTGGGTTGCGGCAGTTGACACGGGCGCTGGGGGTAGAGTGGGCGAAGGACAATATCACTGTAAATGCTATCGCGCCGGGACGCTTTTGGACCGCATTGACAGACGCAGTTTTTTCTGACCCCGAAATGTATAAGAGCGCGGTCAGTGTTATCCCGCAAGGCAGACCGGGCATTCCATCCGACCTCGCGGGAGCGACGGTACTGCTGGCTTCTGACGCGGGCAGTTACATCACGGGTGAAACGATTGTCGTGGACGGCGGTTGGCTGGTGAGCGCAGGCGTGAAGGGTTAGGGTATCCATGCACAAAAAACGCCCGTTTGATGAAGACGGGCGTCTTTCAGTAATGAGTTGATCCTCTGGGTGATGTCTAGGAGCGATACATGGGAACAGCAAAGTCCATGAATTTCGCCCAGCCCTCACCGGCTATTAGCTTGCGCTGATTTGCGTCCAAGTGAAGCACCACATCATGGTCGCCACTGTGTAGTTCAACCGTCAGCAAATCGCTTCCATCATCTTCGAGTTCTTCGAAACAGCGGCGCTCATAACCCATTGGATACTTGAGGAACTGTCCCAAACAGCGTTCACAGAAAGCTAAGTGGGCTGGACAGACATCGCGGTTGATCTTGACCTTCATCATCCACCTCCATCTCTCCTTTTTTTCATTAAGCACCCGACATAATGACAAGACGAGTGCCGGATGTAATGAATTTGCCAACCACACGTCATTGTTTTCTTCGGTTTCGCATGTGGCTGAAACGGTTGGTTGTCATTTATGAGGCGTTGGGATAGGAGTCGCTTTGAGACTGGTTTCCACCTCGTCGCGAAGATCCAGTTGTTCCTGAGTCAGTTCACCACCGAGCGCCTCATAGTGTTTCCAATCGGCCAATGCTTTTTCACGTTCTTGCAGCGCCAAATAGGCGTTCCCGCGCTGGAGATAGGTTGGCGGGAAGTCCGGGTCAAGCTCCACTACCCGATCATAATCGGCCAGTGCCTTGTCGTAGTCGCCCAGCGCATAGTAGGTGTCGCCCCGATATAGATAGCTTCCGGGATAGTCCTCGTCTGACTCGATGGCGGCGCTGTAATCCTCAACGGCCTTTTCATACGCTTCCAGTGCGTATTGGACATCGCCGCGATTGGAATATACCAGTGTGTATTCCGGGTCGAGCTTCAATGCTGTGTCATAGTCCGCCAGTGCTTCTTCGTAACTACTATTGGCGAAATGGACCAGTCCGCGGTGATTGTAGGCGGTAGCGTCATTCGGATTGAGTTTGATGGCGGAGTTAATGTCACCCAGTGCTTCTTCATAATGCCCAAGAAGATAATGGGATAAGCCGCGATAGTTATAGGCTCTGGCCAGTCTGGGGTTTATTTCAAGCGCGGCACTGTAATCCGCAATGGCTTTCTCATAATCTGCCAGATCAAAGTAAGCATTTGCTCGCCCGTTGAAGGCATTGGCATACTGAGGATCAATTTTGATGGCCTGTGAATAATCGACAATCGCCTGCTCGAATTCCCCTAAATTGCGGTAGGCATTGGCCCGATTGTTGTAGGCACGGGAGTACTGGGGGTCAATCTTGATCGCCTGTGTGTATTCGGCAATGGCTTTCTCGTACTCTTGTAGATCGGCATAGGCGATTCCCCGATTGTTGTAGGCGCGCGCGTACTTGGGGTCAGCTTTAATGGCGCGCTCGTAATCGGCAAAAGCCGTATCAAAGTCGCCCATTTCGGCATAGGCGTTGCCGCGATTGGTAAGGGCCTCAGCATAGGTCGGATCGAGACGCACAGCTTTGTCAAAGTCGGCGATTGCTTTTGTGTAATCGCCCGCATCAAAATATGCTAATCCACGCTGGTTATAACCTGCCGCGTCAGTGGGTTCGGCTTGGGCGGGAGGGGCAGCCATAACTGCAGCTGTAACGCTGAAGCAGATCAAAGCAAACAGGGTGTACAGGAGCCTTTTCGTGAAGTGGTGCAAAGTTGGGTGGTATGTATGTGACATGCAAAAATCCTACGGTGAATTGACAAGTAGTTCATCGCTTCTATTGTAGGCAAAATATGAATATGTGCTGGTGTGGCGCGGCACACCCTCAGATGCTAGCCATGTCCCTTGAAGGGAATAATGGTGTATTCATCTGTATATAAGTGGTAGCGCACTTCGGCGAATTCGTCGGCATCTTTACCAGCTTTGACGCCAATTTCGCTGACGAAAGCGGCTTCCATGTCTTCAACACTGTTCCACCACAACTCGGCAGTGCCGTCGTAGTTGGGTTCTTGATTATCAGGCTGCGACGGTTTATTGATGTTGACGTAATACCCCAGTACGCCGGGCATCTGCCCGGATATTTTACAGTGTACATCTACCCAGCGAACCTTGAATTCTTCAAGTGTCATGCCGGGCTTGCGTTTGAGGAAGGCAATGAGTTTAACCATGTTGTTCACTCCTTTTTGATTGGGTTTGGCCCCGAAATACAAGTAAGTGATTTATAGCGCATAGCAGTGAATCTACCCAAATCTTTGGTTGCAATGCCCAAGTTGGTATTGCCAGCTGCCAGACACAAGGCTGTAATGAAACCGTTTCCACCGATACTACATTTCGTCCGTTTAATTAATCCTTAAAGGAGGAACTATGGTTGATATTCAACCACCCCAACTGACAGAAGATTTCCGCCAGTTGGTTGACAATGCGCCGCTGCTGGTTTCCCGGCACAGCAAAGATGGAAAATTCATCTATGCTTCGCCCTCTTACCGGCAGCTGCTTGGTTACGAGCCGGATGAACTACGTGACCAATCCCTGTACTTGTTCATCCATCCGGCGGAAGTCGAGCGGCTGCGTTCGGCCTGCGCCATGATTCAGTCGCGCAAGGAGCCCCGTACGGTAGCCTGCCGTATGAAGCACAAGGACGGGCACTTTATGTGGGTAGACATTACCTGCAACGTAAGTGCTGACTCGCAGTCCATTCAGATTTTTGGAGTGGATAATTCAACTACCAAATATCTGGAAGAAGCGCTGCGCATTATGGCGAGGGGTACAGATACCCTGCATGGACTGGACTATTTCCGGGTGCTCATTAGTCAGGTTGCGGCAGCCATGCGGATGCCGTTCGCCTTTATCACCGAGCATGTCGAGAATAAGACGAAGGTACGGATGCTGGCTTTCTGGCAGGGCAAGGATTTCGGCACGCCGTTTGAGTACGGGCTGGCTGGAACCCCATGTGATGCAGTTATCAACGAGGGGCGGCAGTGCTATTACCCGACGGGTATTCAAGCGCTCTTCCCGCATGACAAAGACCTTGTGAGTTTAGCGGCGCAGGGTTATATCGGTGTGCCTATCGTGAATGGGCAGGAGGAAGTGATCGGTCATCTAGCCGTGCTGGACAACAAACAAATGATGATTGAAGATCGAGAATTTTCTATTTTGCGTATCTTCGCAGGGCGTGCCTCAGTGGAGTTGGAACGCTGGCAACGCGAGCAGCAGCGCGGCGCGGCGGCCAATTAAAGTTCCGACCACGATGTAGGGCATCGTGGCCGGGAGCTGTGCCTATTTCCAGACACAAAGCCTGATTGGATTATAGCGCACAAGACCAGAGGGGCGGCAAGTGGCCGCCTCTCTACTTTGGTCGGTGACTACAGGTTGGGATAGTTTAGCCAAAAATGTTTGTGTAAATTTCCCTCTTGCGCGTCATAGTATTCCGCGTTATAGTTTCGCGCGTTCACTTGAAAGGTTTATTGTGATCAACCAAATTCTCTCCAAGAAGTCGAAGAAGCCTAGCCCGATGTAAGTCCGGGATTTTTGGTTTCTGGAGAGTTTACACTCGTCAACGAACCCGCCCGGACAGGCGGGTTTTTTGTTGGAAAATTGAACCGCACGCACGTAGAGAAGAGCAAGACATGACGATGTTGAGCAGCAAGAAGAAGCAAATCAAGAAGATGGATACGAGGTCTGGATAGCTGCGCTTGAAGAAGTGAGCGAGCCGCCGTCCAGACCCGTGCTGTGACGGCGGTTTTTTATGTTTGATCGATTAGACACGATGAAAGAGGAGAATGAACATGTCAGCACCAAGTTGCCCTGAATGTGGAGCCGAAATCAGCGTACCCGCGAGCGTGATGCAGCATGAACTACTGCCGTGCCCGGACTGCGGAACGGAGCTAGAAGTGGTCAGCCTTGATCCGGTGACGCTAGAACTCGCGCCGGAAGTGGAAGAGGATTGGGGCGAATAAGATGCGCGTCGGCCTTATCATTTCGCACATCCGGCCTGAAGAGAAACTGCTCATCAGCGCGTTTCAAGCGCAAGGCGTCGAGCCGGAAGTGATTTCTGACCGCGAGATCAATCTGGAGATTACTGCCGGGCCAGAGCAGCTTGCTCCTACCGGTGTGGCGTGGCGTGACTATGATCTGGTGATGGAACGGAGCGTGAGTACATCGCGCGGGTTGTATATGCTGGCGATACTGGGGAGCTGGGGGGTGAATGCCCTCAACCGCTACGAAACTGCCTCAACCTGCGCCGATAAATTTCTGACCACCATTGCCCTGACCCGCGCGGGCATTCCACAACCCACTGCCCGCACCACCTTTGACCCCGATACGACAATGCAAGCGATTGAACAACTGGGTTATCCAGCCGTCCTCAAACCGGTTACCGGATCGTGGGGGCGCTTGCTGGCGCGGGTGAATGACGCGACGGCGGCTGAAGCGGTGATCGAACATCGGCAGGTGCTGGGGGATTATCAGCATCACATTTATTACGCGCAGCAGTACGTCAACAAACCGGGGCGTGACATCCGGGCGTTCGTGGTGGGTGAGCGCTGTATCTGCGCAATTTACCGCGACTCGCCACACTGGATTACCAACACGGCGCGGGGGGGGAAAGCTTCCAACTGTCCGGTGACGCCGGAACTGCATGATCTGTGCGTGAAGGCAGCACAGGCCGTAGGCGGCGGGATTGTGGCGATTGATGTGTTTGAAGACCCGGAGCGCGGGCTGAGTGTGAACGAAATCAACCACACGATGGAGTTCCGCAACAGCAGCGCACCGACGGGCGTGGACATCGCGGCGGAAGTGGTGCGCTACGCGCTGAGTACAACTGGAAAATAGACCGCAGAGACGCCGAGAGCGCCAAGGAATTGTGAGGTGAAGCGTGATTAGTGTAGGGATTGTTGGGGGAAGTGGATACACCGGCGGGGAGCTGATACGGCTACTGCTGACGCATCCGGATGTGCAGGTGACACAGGCTACCTCCGAAAGCAACATTGGTAAATTCTATTATCAGGTGCATCCGCATTTGCGGGGACGGACACAAGGACGCTTCATCGGGCGAGATGCGTTAGAAGGCTGTGATGTACTGTTTCTGGCGCAGCCCCACGGCGAGGCGCAGAAATACATTAACAAGTACGCGGCGCTGGCGACCAAGATCATTGACCTGAGCGCCGACTTCCGCTTGAAGGACAACGAGACCTATCAGAAAGCCTATGGTGAGCCGCACATGGCTCCGGAGTGGCTTGGGAAGTTTGTCTATGGACTGCCGGAACTGTACCGTGACGAACTGAAGGGTGCGGATTATGCCAGCGGGGTAGGGTGCAATGCGACGGCCACCAATCTGGCGCTGTGGGGATTGGTGAAAGCAGGCATCGTCACCGCTAACCAGCCGATTATTGTGGATGCCAAAGTGGGCAGCAGCGAGGCGGGCCGCGGTTTGAGTGAGAGCAGCCATCATCCAGCGCGTTCGGGAATTGTGCGGCCGTTCGCGCTCACGGGACATCGCCACGAATTCGAAGTGCGGCAGGTGCTGGCACAGTGCGGCCAATTTGATGTGCGGCTGGCAATCACCAGCGTCGAATTGGTGCGTGGTGTTTCGGCAGCGGTGCATCTGACGCTGGAGCCGGGCATGGCGGATAAAGACTTCTGGTCGCCGTACCGCGCTGCGTGGAACGGGCAGCCGTTTGTTCGCATTGTGCATGAGAAATCGGGTATGCACCGCCACCCTGAACCCAAGCTGCTAGCAGGGACGAATTATGCTGACGTGGGCTGGGAATATGACCCACACACTGGGCGAACGGTACTGCTGTGCGCGATTGACAACCTCGGCAAAGGGGCGGCGGGCAGCGCGGTGCAGAGCATGAACTTGATGTGTGGGCTGGACGAAACGGCGGGGCTGACCTTCGGCGGGATATATCCGTAAGCAATAACCGCCAAGACGCCAAGAGCGCCAAGAAAAAGAAAGGGAAACACGATGACAATATATGTGCTGAAACTGGGTGGGGGCAAAGGGAACGATCATACGGCTACGCTGACGAACTTGGCGGCACGGGTGCAGGCGGGTGAACGCTGGGTGCTGGTGCATGGCGCGAGCGAGGCAGCCAACACGCTGGGCGAACAGGTGGGGTATCCGGCGCAAACGCTGACCACACCGGGCGGGCATAGCAGCCGCTACACCGATGCGCGCACGATTGAAATTTTCGGGCAGGCGGTGGGTGGACTGAATCAATTGATGACCGCACAGCTTGCCAGCTATGGCGTGAACGCGGTTGGCTTGGGTGGGCCGAATATCATCAGGGCGCACCGCAAGACGGCCATTCGCGCGATTGTGAACGGGCGGCAGGTGATCGTCCGGGACGATTTTACGGGTACGATCAGCGGGGTGAATGCCAGCATACTGACGACACTGCTGGAGGCGGGTCTGACACCCGTGGTCGCACCGCTGGCGATGGGCGACGATTACGAACGGCTGAACGTGGATGGCGACCTAGCAGCGGCCAATATCGCGCAGTCACTACGGGCGGATGCGCTGGTGATTCTGAGCAATGTGCCGGGATTGATGCGCGACCTGAACGATGCGAATTCACTTATTACGGGCTTCACATTGGCGGAATATGATCGCTACGAACCACTGGCGGGTGGACGCATGAAGAAGAAAATTATGGCGGCGCAGGTAGCGAACGTGGCGCGGACGATACTGGCTGACTCGCGGGTGGCGAATCCACTGGATGCGGCGCTAGCAGGCGGGGGCACGCAGATTGTCAAAGATGTGGAAAAGACAATTTGAACCGCAGAGACGCAGGGAGGCTTCGCACAGACGCAGAGGACACATATACATATGAACCACAGAGATCATAGAAAGATTTAACCGCCAAGACGCCAAGTGCGCCAAGAGTTAAGTAGAAGTGCATTGAGGATGGATATGAAAGAACCAGATCAATCATTAGACCAGCTGGCTCGTGCGGTTATAGGCGCCGCGATTGATGTTCATCGAGAACTTGGGCCGGGGTATTTGGAGGTTGTGTATCAAAATGCTTTATGTCATGAACTGAGATTACGCAACATCTATTTCGAATCACAAGCGCCTGTCAACATTACTTACAAAGGACATCCTGTAGGCGAAGGTCGGATTGATATTTTGGTTGAGAATAAGCTGATTGTTGAATTGAAAGCCGTTGAAGCATTTGAAAAAGTCCATCACGCACAAGTTATTTCGTATCTGAAAGCAACCGATCTGATATTGGATTTGCTCATTAACTTTAATGTTCCGGTTCTCAAAGATGCTGTGCGCCGGATTATTCTGAGCCAGTAAGCAACCGTTCTTGTTTTCTAACTCTTGGCGCACTTGGCGTCTTGGCGGTTCAAAAAAGGGGTACATGTGTTGGATACTCAAATCAATTTGAATGAACTAGAAGATCAGCACAGCAGCGGGGCGTACCTGAAGCGCGATATACAGATTGTGCGGGGGGAAGGGGCGCGGCTGTTTGATGACGCGGGGCGCAGCTACATTGATCTGGTGGGCGGGCAAGGGTCGGCCAATCTGGGTCACGCCCACCCGGCGATTGTAGAGGCCATTAGCCAGCAGGCACGAGAATTGATTACCTGTCCCGAATTGTTCCACAACCCGGTGCGGGCGCGCTACCAGGCCGAGTTGTGCCGGGTGAGCGGCTTCCCGCGGGTGTTCCTCGCGAACAGCGGGGCGGAGGCCAACGAGGGCGCGCTGAAGATTGCACGGCTGAAGACGGGACGGCGTGGGGTAATCGCCACCATGCGCGGCTTTCACGGGCGGACGATGGGAGCCTTGAGCGCGACATGGGAGAAAACGTACCGCGAGCCGTTCCTGCCACTGATTGATGGCGTGGTACATGTTCCCTACAACAACATTGACAAGCTGCGCGACGCGCTGAACGAGAACATCGGCGCGGTGTTTCTCGAAGTGGTGCAGGGCGAAGGCGGGGTGCATCCGGCACAGGCGGGATATTTGCGGGCGGTGCAGGAACTGGCGCGCGCCAACGGCTCACTGCTGATTATTGACGAGGTGCAGACGGGTTGGGGGCGGACGGGCAGTTTGTTCGCGCACTGGCAGGACGGCATCCAACCGGACATCGTGACCGTAGCCAAGAGCATGGCAGGTGGTGTGCCGATGGGCGCGATCTTGCTGGGTGAAACGATTGGTGCGCTTGACCCGGCGACACACGGCAGCACTTTCGGGGGCAATCCACTGGCGTGCGCGGCGGGGCTGGCGGCGATAGCAGTCTATAGTCAACAGTCTATAGTCGATAGTCAAAATCCCAATGCCTCCACCGCAGTTCCTTTGTCGCCACAAGCAGAGGGGGCGAACAATCCCCACCCCCTTACCCCCTCCCCATTGCATGGAGAGGGGGAACAATACATCCATCGAGAGGCGGATGGGTGGCTCATCCGGCGGGCGAGGAGGCTGGGGGATGAGGTGCGGATGCACCTGATGGACAATGTGCCGGAGAAAGCAGCGCGTGAGGTACGGGGGCGCGGGTTCATGTTCGGGATTGAGCTGCGGGGCAAGGTCGCACCTGTATTGAAGATGCTACAAGAACGGGGTGTAGTGGCGCTGCCCGCAGGCGCGTCGGTATTGCGCTTATTGCCCCCACTGATGATTACAGATGACGATTTGTGGCAGGCTGTCCACATTATTGAGGAGACGCTGAACGATGCCTTTTGATAATTACAGCATCATTGAAAGTACCTTGCGCGAAGGTGAGCAGTTCAGCACGGCTACCTTCGACACGGCCCACAAGCTGGAGATTGCCGGGATATTGAATGACTTTGGGGTGGAGTTTATTGAGATGACTTCACCGAGCGCCAGCCCACAGAGCGAGGCGGATATTAAGGCGATAACCAAACAGGGTTACAAGACCAAGATTCTGACGCACATCCGTTGCAACCGGGAGGACGCGGCGCGAGCGCTGGATACCGGCGTGGACGGGCTGGATGTGGTCATTGGTACGTCGCCACAATTGATGCAGCACAGCCACGGCAAGAGCATCCGGCAGATCATTGATCTGGCGGGGGATGTGATGCGCTTCATACGGGAGCAGAAGCCGGACATCATCCTGCGCTTCAGCACGGAGGACACCTTCCGTTCGCGAGAACCGGATTTGCTCAGGGTGTATCTGGCAGTGGCTGATCTGGGGATGGTGAACCGGTTGGGTGTGGCCGACACGGTGGGCGTGGCGACGCCGACGCAGGTTTACAACATGGTGCATCAACTGGTACGGCTGACGCATCTGGACATTGAGTTTCACGGGCATAACGACAGCGGGTGCGCGATTGCTAACGCAACCGCGGCGCTGGAAGCGGGCGCGACGCATATCGACACGACAATTCTGGGCATCGGCGAGCGTAACGGGATAACCCCGTTGGGCGGTTTGGTGGCGCGCCTGTATACATTGAACCGGTCGTATGTGTCGAAATACAACCTGAAGCTGCTTCCGCGCATTGACCAGATGATTGCCGAGATGTGTGATCTAGATATTCCCTTCAATAATTATATTACTGGCGCGAGTGCCTTCATCCATAAAGCGGGTATTCACGCCAAAGCGGTGCTGGCTGACCCGACGACCTATGAGATCTTGAAGCCGGAAGACTTCGGACTGAACCGCGAGATCGCGATGGGACACCGGCTGACGGGGTGGAATACGATCCGTGAACGGGCGCGGACGTTAGGCTTTACGTTGAGCGACGATACCGTTCGCGAGGTGACAAAAACGATTAAACGCCTGGCGGACACTAAACCGCTAACGCTGGCGGAGATTGACGCGCTCCTGCAAGAGGCAGAAGCTCATGAACTGGTAGAAGCGGCGGAAGCGGGAAAGTAAAAGAGTTTCCAGTTGTCAGTTACCGGATGAGGCGCAAGTCGAGAGCTATTCACTAACAGTTCTTGGATTATTTCAAAACATTTCAGGAATGGCATAATTGGCATCCCACAGGGAGGCTTCGCACACAATTTCGGCAATGGCAAACTGAAATTTTGTGCCATAGTTGCCATTTGCGAGTTGTCCTTTTTGTCATAACGATTGGCGGCGGCGGCAGTGGGGTGTGCTGCCGCTTATTTTTCCCACAAAGTTGGCGGCAAAACCCTCACCCCCTCACGCGCCGAATCGCTCCGGCGGGAGAGAGGAGGGGACTGCACGGGGTGCGGGAGCCAATGGTGTGCAGTTAGAAAGTCTATTTTAGAACAAATATTCTTAATTTGTCAAGTGGAATTTGGTTCGAATATTCAAACCAAAGATAAATTGTGAGCTAATCACTGTATCACGGATGAGAACAAGTAGAGCTCGTTAGAAGTCAAATTACTACCCACAATCCGTGCTTGACATAGCAAAGTATTCAACTGGACAGTAGACTATCTGTCTTCTACCTTCAACATGTAGATAGGCTGCTCATGTCAAACGTACTTTTCGACACCATTACCCGCCCAACCTTGTTGCTGGATGTTGGCCGCTGTCGCGACAATATCGCTCACATGGCACTCCGCGCCCGATCCAGCGGCGTTCGCTTCCGTCCCCATTTCAAGACTCACCAGTCTGCCGAAATTGGCAGTTGGTTTCGGGACGAGGGCGTGACGGCTATTGCTGCCTCCTCGCTGCGTATGGCAAAGTATTTTGCGGACAGCGGTTGGGGCGATATTACTGTTGCATTCCCGGTCAACTGGCGGGAGATTGACCTCATCAATGAATTGGCTTCCCGCATTCGCCTCGGCCTGATCGTCGAATCGCGCGAAACCGTGCGCTTTCTCGGTTCGCACCTGCGGAATCCGGTGGACATCTGGATTGACCTTGATACCGGTTATCACCGCACCGGCCTTGATTGGCAGGCGGTGGAGGAGGGCACTGGACTGGCGCAGCAAATCTCCGCCTCGCCCATGCTGCGTCTGCGCGGTCTGCTCACGCATGCTGGTCATTCTTACAAAGGCCGCAGCTATGAAGAGATTAAAGCGGTTTATGAGGAAACCGTCACCCACTTCGCCGCCATGCGTGATCGGCTCGCCGCCGCAGGTTATCCCGGTTTAGAAATCTCGCTGGGAGATACACCAACCTGTTCAGTCATTGATGACCTGAGCGCGGTGGATGAAATCCGCCCCGGCAACTTTGTTTACTACGATTGGATGCAGGTTATCATTGGCGCGTGTACAGCGCAGGAAGTTGCCGTTGCGCTGGCTTGCCCCGTCGTTAGCAAAAATGCAGTCCGCCAGCAGATCGTCGTTTATGGCGGCGGCGTGCATTTGTCTAAAGATTCTTTTGTGGATCGCAAAGGTCGCACTACTTTTGGCGGTGTTTCTTGGCCGGAAGGGAAGGGCTGGGGAGACGCGCTGGAGGACACCTATGTCGCTTCGCTCTCGCAGGAACATGGTGTCATTCAGGCCGATCCTGCCACCTTTGAGCGCGTCCAAATCGGCGACCTACTGTGTATTCTGCCCGTTCATTCTTGCATGACCGCCGACCTCATGAAAGAAGTTGTTACCCTTCAGGGCGACACCATCCCCATGCTGCACCTCGAAACACTGTAGGGGTATAATAGTTCGCAACGAGAATGTATGAGGTTACGTCCTTATGGTGCTCAATACCCGTTTCGTTACATTTGACGAGTTCAAACAATTCGTCAGCCGGCCAGAAAATTCTGATTCTCTGTTTGAATTTATCAATGGGCAGATAATGGAAGTGTCACCCGGCAGAACCAGCAATTCTGAAAAAGGTCATATTGTTGCGACAGCAGTACGGATATTTTGCCGTGATGGTCATATTCCGTGTTACACTAGTGGCGGCGACGGGGCCTACCGCATTGGCGAGGACGTTGTCGCGCCTGACTTTGCTTATAAACGAACACCCATGAGTGATGATTATCCCGACCCGGTCGCGCCCCTGTGGGCCGTGGAAATTATTTCCCCAACCGATAAAGCGACGGATATACGCGACAAGCGCGAGATTTACTTGCGGGCTGGTATTCTGCTGTGGGAAATGTATCCCCAGTCTAAGAGCATTGATGTTTACGTGCCCGGCCAAGCTGTGCAAACCCGCCGCATCAACGACACGCTGGACGGCGGCGATGTCCTGCCCGGTTTCACCCTGCCGGTTCGCGATATATTTGACGAATAAAGGACTCTGTGACTGTGACCAGCCAATACCCCAACGACCCGGCATGGCCGCCCGAACTGGATGCCATGGTGGCCTCCACCGAACATCACGGCGTCCTTTTCGAAAATGACCGCCTGCGCGTCCTCGACATACACATCCCGCGCGGCGAACGGACGACGGTGCATACCCACTGCTGGGCGGGTGTCCTCTACGTCATCAGTTGGAGCGACTTTCTGCGCCGTGATGCTGAAGACAATGTCATTGTGGATTCACGCACGGTTGAGGCGCTGAATCCCCCCGCACCTGTCATGTGGGCCAAACCTCTTCCGCCGCACTCGCTGGAAAACATCGGCACAAACGATTTGCACCTCATCGGTGTGGAGTTGAAAGAGGCTTCACCGCCTGTCTAGCGCTTAAACCGCGGTTTCATTCGGCGTATTATCAATCCATAACCGAATACATTGGTGAGCCCAAAATCTATCAGCGCGATGTTGTTCAGAAAATGGGCTTCCGCGTACTGCTGTTGCCGTTCGGAACGAGGCTACGCAACCCCGAATTCGCATATCGGGCAAACCTTAATAGGCAACGTGTAATACTTCCCGAAACAAAATTTTGCAAAAAACAAACTCACGTGTTATACATCGTGCATCATGCATCTATGTGAGCGCTCACATAGGGTGTATTGGCACGATAACTTGTTCGTGGTGTCCTTGCTTAGTATAGATTTCGTTATATGGAGAGAGGAGAGGTATCGCCAGAAAAAGAGCTCTTAGTTCCTACCAAATCGACCTACAATTACCACAAAGTACACACCCAATTAATTCTTAAGGAGATGGTTATGAGAGCATTTCGGTATCGTACCATATTGACTGTTCTAGTCTTGGCGTTGGTTCTCGTTCAAAGTGTGGTTGTGCTGCGCGCTCAAGATTCAGAGGAAAATCCATTTAATCCTACGACACTTGTAGAGATCGCAGATAAATTGCGGGAAGCAACAAAAGATGCTGACGCAAGCAAATATAGTTACGCCATTGTCGTCAATGTATTGTCTCCGTTCTGGACTGCAGCAGCGATCGGTGAACAGCGCGCCGCCAGCGAATTGGGCGTTCCTGTTGTATTTATGGCGCCGCCAGTGGCTGGTGACATCACCTCACAGCAGTCATTGGTAGAAACCTTGGTTACAGGTCCGTACACTGGTATCGCTGTTTCAGCGATTGACCCAGACTCGCTTGTGTCGATTATCGACAACGGCATTGCCGAGGGTACGAACTTCATTATGATGGATTCCGACAGCCCCAATAGCAAGCGCCCCTTGTTCTTGGCATTAGATAACTTCCAAGGTGGATTTATCGCAGGTAAGGCGATGGTCGACACCCTGGGTGATGACTGCGGTCAGGTAGTAGGCTTTGTCGGTTTCATCACCGCACAGAATGCTGTTGACCGAATCGCCGGCATCAAATCAGCTTTTGAAGGCACGAACTGCACCCTCGAAACTGTGTTGACCGACAATGGCGATCCCAGCATTGCGCTGAGTAACTCCGAAACCGCTCTCACCACCTATCCTGATCTCAAAGGTATGATCGGCATTTACTCGTACAACGGCCCCGCCGCTATTCAGGCTCTGAAGACGAGCGATGCGGTTGGTCGTGTGAAATTGGTCGCCTTTGACCTCGCCGTCGAAACCATGAAAGGTCTGGAAGAAGGTGTTGTCTCAGCGGCCATCGGCCAGCGCGTGTACCACTATGGTTATCTGCCGGTTTACATCCTTCATGCTATGTCAGTATTGGGTGTAGACGCGACCATGGAAATGCTTGCGCCTTATCTCTCTGGGGATAACAAGGATCTGCTGGATGCCGGGGCGGATGTTGTGACACCCGATAACCTAGCACAGTACCGTGAATATCTCGAGTCAATCGGTATTGCCTCACAGTAAGTAAGTCGATTACTTGATATTGGAAAGGACTTTGCGTTACGAAGTCCTTTCCATATTCTGTAAATCCGTGAATAAACGACCTAATATTATGTGCTGCACACTTTTTCTTTTAGGAACGTGTGTCTGCCGAAAATGAGATGGTTATGGAAGAAAAGCTATTATTACAAGCCAACAGCATCTCAAAACAGTTTCCAGGTGTAAAAGCCCTCAAAGATGTAGACTTCGAAATCTATAAAGGTGAAGTCATTGGCCTTGTGGGCGAAAATGGGGCTGGGAAATCAACCCTGATGAAAATTCTCTCAGGCGTTCACTCCTTTGATTCAGGCTCGATTTCAATCAACGGTACAGATTATCGCCCCCGCGGTCCCCGCGAGGCACAGGATCGTGGTATCAGCACGATTTATCAGGAGCTTTCGCTCATACCTTACTTGTCGGTTGCCGAAAATATCTTTCTCAACCGCGAACCTCATCTGCGTTTTACACCCGGTCTTATTAATTATTCAAAAATGAATGGCGATGCCCAGGAACTGCTCGCACAGATGCGGGTACGAATTCCCGTTTCAACGCAGCTTGGCGATCTCCCAATTGCAGCCCAACAAATGGTTGAAATTGCCGCTGCCATTTCGCGTTCTGCCCAATTAATTATTATGGATGAGCCTACCTCGTCTCTGGGCTCGAATGACATTGAATTGTTATTTGCCTTAATCCGGCGTCTGAAGGAACGGGGTATATCGGTGATTTTCATCGGTCACCGTATGGAAGAAGTGTTGGGTATTGCTGATCGGATTATTGTCATGAGAGATGGGGAGCGGGTTGGCACGCTTCCTATCGAGCAAGCTACGGAAGATGAAATTATTCGCCTGATGGTAGGGCGAAAGGTCAATCTCTATCCCAAGCAGGAGTCTACTATCGGCCCGCCCGTCCTAGAGGTGCGCAACCTGAACGACGGTCATTATGTTCAGGACATTAGTTTTAAGGTTCACAAGGGCGAAATTGTGGGCATGGCTGGTTTAATTGGGGCAGGGCGCACGGAAGTCGCCCGCATGATTTTTGGCGCTGACCCCAAAAAGAGTGGACAAATTCTGGTTGACGGCGTTGAGTGCCAGATCAAGACACCAACCTCAGCAGTCAAAGCCGGACTTGGCTTGATTCCCGAGGATCGTAAACAGCAGGGACTCGTGCTTGGTATGGATGTTTTAGAGAACATCACCCTGTCAATTTTACGCCGCATCAGTGGCCTGCTTGGGCTTATACGCGGAAAACAACAGCGTGAACTGGCTACCCACTATTGGGATCGGCTTGATATTCAGACACCGAGCTTGTCGCAAATTGTCCGCAACCTGAGTGGTGGCAATCAGCAAAAAGTGGTTATCGCGAAATGGCTCAGCATGAATCCCAAATTATTGATTCTCGATGAACCAACCCGTGGTATTGATGTAGGCGCCAAGACTGAAGTTCACAGGCTGATGAGCGACCTTGCAGGACAGGGGATCGGCATTCTAATGATTTCGTCTGAACTGCCTGAGGTAATGGGCATGAGTGATCGCGTACTGGTTATGAGTAACGGGCGAATTGCCGGTGAGTTTTCCCGCTCGCAACTTCAGCATCCGAACGCACAGGAAGAAATTATTGCTTGTGCGACGCGGTTCAGTGCCGCTGAGCTAACTTAATTGGTCGATCAAATACACGAATATCTGTTTAATAGAGAGTAAAATTTATGAGTTCTACAAATGCAACTGCTGAAAATACGTCGTCACAAGCATCTGGGTTACGTCTTGGGCATTGGCTGCGTAGGCTAATTCGAACCAACGAATTTGCTCTCTTTTCGCTGCTGCTAATTGGTGTCGTTTTGGTAACCCTGCGCAACCCCCGTTTTATGGTGGCCTCAAATATCGGCACCCTGGGGCGTGATATTGCCCTCATTGGTTTATTGGGGGTTGGTGAAGCCTTCACGATTCTGCTGGGTGGCATCGATCTTTCGGTAGGATCCATTTATGGTTTAGCCGGCGTTTTAGTTGCGTTTTTTAGTGTGCCGCCCAACCCGCTGCAGCTCGTTCCCTCTCTAGGGTTGCCAGTTCCCATTGCCGTCATACTCACGTTATTCATCGGCACCATGTTTGGTGTCTTCCATGGCCTCTTTGTAAGTAAGCTAAAAATGCATGGCTTCCTCATTACGCTTGTCACCTTGGTCTTTGCGCGCGGTATGGCCGTTGCTATCACCACCGGATATCCAATTTCGGGAATTCCTGAAGATTTACTGCCAATAGCGCAGGGTACGGTTGCCAGCATTCCTGTTCCGTTTATCGTCTTGATAATTGTGGTGATCATTGGTGTTGTGTTCACCCGGCTGACCTATGTTGGCCGCCAGATTTATGCCGTTGGCGGCAATATCGAGGCTGCTCGCCTGTCTGGTGTTCCGGTGGATGCCCGTATCATTCTCTGCTATGCACTAAGTTCATTTTGTGCTGCGTTGGTCGGGATCATAGCTGCAGGGCGTCTGACAAGCGGCCATCCGTCCGCTGGAGAAGGCGCAGAACTAATCGCGATTGCGGCCTGTGTGTTAGGTGGAATTAGCCTCTACGGCGGGCGCGGCACGATAATCGGGGTTTTAATTGGAGCCATGATAATGGGTTCACTTCAAAACGCCACGATTATTCTGGAAGTTTCGCCTTACTTTCAGCAAATGGTACTCGGACTGGTATTACTTGCCGCCATTACTTTCGACTTTTGGCGTCGTCGCCGTCTCAACCGGGCGTCGTCCAACAGTGCTGATAGGTAAAGCTCTAATGTCGCCTATATAGGTGTCCCTAATGACATAATTTCGGGCACTTCGTCGCGGAACTGCCACATCTATCGTCTATGGTGAACTCATCGTAAGATTGCATCCAGTAGATGAAGAGGGCAGAGGTCCCGGCAGTTCACCGGCGAAGTGTCAATCTATCGACCGCCACCAACGACTTCCTTTGTCCTGAAGACTACTGTCTGTTTCGAATTGATAACGTCGCAACAACAAAGTGCCAGCGCGTTAGTTCAAACCCGTATTCATTTCTAGAATTACTGTAGACTGTAAGTTCAGAGTGCGAGAGATTATTTCGCACGGACATTCTTTGTTGCGCTTCACGCCATTGATTCGGAATGCATCATGGACATCGAATCTGGCTGCGGCATCGCCCCGGCCCCGTTCATGAAGCTTCATTCCATTTGCCAATAGGTTTATCCATCGGCAACTCCCGCCCCCTCCAAACCAAATCCTAACTATCCACCAACTGTCTTAACAATCATTTTCCCTCAAAATGGTTAGTGTAATTGCCTCAAAAGAGTGACCATTTGGTCGCCCCAAGACTGAACTTTTGTGCTATGCTGTTCACATATCTTGTTGACACGTAACCGTTCACTGCCTTTTTATCGTCGCCAACAACAACAGCAACAACAAAAAGAACCATGCTTTAATCCCACTAAAACTTTCAATCGAACGGATCATCAATCTTGAATCGAACTTCTAGTATCTTCTTCTGGCAACTGATAACTGGAAGCTGGCAACGCCCCTTGCAGCAACCATTGCAGCGGCACACCCCCGCATCCGCCGCAGCAAAAAGAAATGTCAAAATTTATGTGTCCGACATTTCTGACATTGACGTCATTTACGACAAAAAATGATCAGATTACCGCATCGCCTTGTACGCATTCAGCAGCCCGTTGGTCGAAGCGTCGTGACTCGTCACCGGCGCGCCGCCCTTCAACTCCGGTTCAATCGCTTTCGCCAATTGTTTGCCCAGCTCCACCCCCCACTGGTCAAATGAGTTGATGTCCCAAATCACGCCCTGTGTAAATATCTTGTGTTCGTACAGTGCGATCAGCATCCCCAGTGTTTCCGGCGTTAGCGACTTGAACAGGAACGAATTGGATGGCTTATTGCCCACAAATGTCTTGGCCGCCACCAGCAAATCCGAGGGGTTAGCGTTGCCCGCCGCTGCGAACTCCGCCCGCACTTCATCGCCTGTCTTGCCCTTCATCAGTGCCTCGGTCTGCGCCAAGAAGTTGGCGATCAGCAGTTCATGGTGGTTGCCCAGCGGGTTATGCGTTTGTGCCGCCGCCAGAAAATCACACGGGATGAGCTTCATACCTTGATGAATCAGTTGATAAAAAGCGTGCTGCCCGTTCGTGCCCGGCTCGCCCCAAATGATCGGCCCGGTGTTGTAGTCAATTGTCTCACCTGTGGATGTGACACGCTTGCCATTGCTCTCCATATCGCCCTGTTGGAAATAAGCCGGGAAGCGCGACAGGTATTGGTCGTAGGGCAGGATAGCCTGCGTCTCCGCGCCGAAGAAGTTGTTGTACCAGATGCCAAGCAGCGCCATCACCACCGGGATATTGTGCTCAAACGGCGTGGTGCGGAAGTGCTGGTCAACTTTGTGCGCCCCGCCCAACAGTGCCTCAAAATTGTCCATGCCCACTGCCAGCGCAATCGAAAGGCCGATAGCCGACCACAGCGAATAGCGTCCGCCTACCCAGTCCCAGAACTCAAACATATTGGCGGTATCAATGCCGAACTGCTTGACCTTCTCCGTGTTGGTCGAAATGGCCGCGAAATGCTTGGCGACTGTTGCTTCATCTTTGGCTGTATTCAAGAACCATGCCCGCGCCGAATGGGCATTGGTCATCGTTTCCTGCGTGGTGAAGGTCTTGGAGGCCACCAGAAACAAGGTCGTTTCCGGGTTCACCAGCCGCAGTGTTTCGGCTATGTCCGTGCCGTCCACGTTCGACACGAAATGGCTGTGCAGATCGCGCCTGGCGTAATGCGCCAGTGCCAATGTCACCATCTTCGGCCCCAAATCCGAGCCGCCGATGCCGATGTTGACCACGTCGGTGATGGCTTTGCCGGTGTAGCCTTTCCATGCGCCCGAACGCACGGCCTCGCTGAAGGTACGCATCTTTGCCAGCACGCGGTTGACTTCCGGCATCACATCCACGCCGTCAACCAGAATGGGCGTATTGGAACGGTTTCGCAGGGCGACATGCAGAACGGCCCGATCTTCCGTCCGGTTGATCTTCTGCCCCGTGAACATGGCCTCAATCTTGTCGTTGACGTTGGCCTGCCGCGCCAGTTCAAAGAGCAACCGCAATGTATCTTCAGTGATGCGGTTCTTGGAATAATCGAACAGGATGTCACCCAGCCGCAGTGAGAAGCGGTCAAAGCGCTGCGGATCTTGCGCGAACAGCTGGCGCATGTGGACATCTTTGATTGCCTGATAATGTGCGTGTAGTTGTTTCCAGATCGGGGTAGTCGTTAGGGATTCCATAATAGCCTCCATGGTGCAAGAGCATAACGCCAACGCCACAATTTTGAAAACACAGCCCGGACTAAAACTGTAGATATTCCTACTGTCGGCTACATTGTGATGGTGGGAGGTGACGCCAATGATCCTCAAAGCACCAGATGGTTATTTTCACCCGCGCAACGAGGCAGAAATTTGTGAACTGGTCAAGCACGCTGCTGCCAACCGTCTCAAAGTGCGCGTCCGCGGTTCAGACCCACTCCAAGCAAGCGGCTATCCTTACCGGTGACTTTGCACTTCCTCCTGCCAACATTGACGACAGCAATATCCTGCTTGACCATATGATCGCAGTGTCTTTTGACTATGAACGCAAACAGGTGACCGTCGAAGCGGGCTGTCATCTCGGCAAAGATCCGGCTGTCCCAACTCGCACGTCTACTGTTGAGAACAGCCTCTTTTACCAGATTGACCGCAAAGGTTGGGCATTCCCCGATACCGGCGGCATTATTGACTATAGGCTATCGGCTATTCAAGCCACTTCCATTTCAACCGCTTGTCCCACTTCGCAGTTCAGCTTTACCACTTCGGGGATCGGGAAACCATTGAAAGGAACAGCATACTCATTGGTATATGCACCCGCATCCAGAAACATTAACCGGTCGCCGATATTCACTTCCGGCAGTTCCAGATCGCGCGCCACCACATCACAGCTGTCGCAGCTTGGCCCTGCCAGCGTATAACGCATCTTCGGGCGGTCAAAAGCATCAAAGCTCAACAACTCCGTCACAGGAGGGAAACCTTCAAAAGTTTCCATCATGCCGTTAAACACACCAGCATCCAGATACAGCCACGTGCTGCTGCCGCGCTTGGCCTTACCCACCACCGTCACCACCAGCCGTCCGCTTTCACCCACTAAACCGCGTCCCGGTTCCAAAACGAGCATCGGGTTGCTGTGCGGAATGTGGTGGGTCACAGCGTCCATTACAGCCTCGCCAATCCCTTCTATCGTCGGGATATTAGCATCATGGTAATGTCCAGCCGGGAAACCACCACCGATGTCCAAAAAGTACATCCGGTGACCGTTGGCTTCTGCCTTCTCCCAGATTTCGCCGCAGGCGCGAATGGCGTTTACCCAGTTGGCAACCTTCAAGCACTGCGAACCCACATGGAACGAAAGGCCAATCGGGGTCAGCCCGAATATACGCGCCATATCGAAAAGTTCTAGCGCCTCGTCACCACTCACGCCGAACTTACCCGCCAGTGGTAGCACACTGCCGGTGTTATCCACGGCCAACCGTGCATACACTCGCATACCCGGCGCATAACGTGCCACCTTCTCGACTTCATAAGTCGAGTCAACAACGGTAGCATACACCTCAGCTTCGTGCATCCGGCGTAAGAACGTCGGATTCTTAATCGGATTACTGCAAATGATCTGCTCGCCCCGCGCGCCAACGCTCAACGAAAGTTCGAGCTCGGCTAACGATGCGATTTCCAGCCCGCCGCCACGTTCCACCACCAATCGCAAAATATCGGGGTTAGCGTTGGCTTTTACGGCGTAAAATACCTGTCCATTCGGAAACGAATCCACGAATCGGTCATACGTTTGGTTAATTTGTTCAAAGTCTAAAACGAGGGAAGGTGTTGCTAAGTTGGGGTTACGTACAACGGCGTCCATGTGGACAGTGTTCATCGGCGTCTACGGGTCTCCTATCAGGTAAAATTAGGTCGAATACAAGATAAAAGGGCGGTTCGTTGACCACCCTTCCGTGATATTCATTCTACAACCATTCTCCCCCTACGCAATACATAATTTTAGGAGAATGATTGAGATTAATTCACTTGTCAGTTGGAATAGTATTTCACCATTCCACAACAATATACATTACCATTGTTCACAGTTAGCAACACCCCCAAAAATGGGGTACTCAAAACGAAGATTCTTCCTGCAAATGACGACTCGCGTTACAATCCGCGCAACCAGCGCCTTTTGCTGCTGGCCTATGTCCAAATAAAGGATGTGACCATGAAATACAATCGTTTCTTATTGACAGCTTTTCTCCTCGCCTTGGTCGCCATCGCCCTCATAGCTGCCCGCCCACAAGCCGCCAGCACCATGACCCTCACCGTCGTCGAACGTGCTGAAACCGACGTCGTTACCGATACGGGTGAAGAAGGGGACACCGTAGGCGACATTCTGACCTTCGCCAACAAAATTTATGATGAAAAGAATGAAAATCAAATCGGATCAGATAATGGTTATTGCTTCCGCACGGCTGTCGGCGTCGCTTGGGAATGTGCGTGGACACTCACCCTCAAAGATGGTTCCCTTACCGTTCAAGGCCCGTTCCTTGATGCCGGCGACTCAGTTCTAGCCGTCACAGGCGGTACAGGTGCTTGGGCCGATGCACGCGGTTCGATGAAGCTGCACTTCCGTGACGACAAAGGTACAGAATTCGACTTCATCTACGAATTGGTCAACTAAAACTCTTAAGCGAATGGGCGAAAGGTTAGTTCGCCCATTCATACAATCACCCGCACAGGAGACCAGCCCATGAAATTTGGCGTCACCTTCCCGTACATCGAATCGAAAGTCACGGCGGATCTGGCCGCTGAAGCTGAAGCCGCCGGATGGGACGGCATCTTCGTTTGGGACACCATTTGGGGTATTGATGCGTGGATCACGCTCACAGCCGTCGCCCTGCAAACCACCCGCGTCACGCTCGGTGTATTGCTCACCCCCCTCTCGCGCCGCAAACCGTGGGAAGTCGCCAGCCAGACCGCCACGCTCGACCGTCTATCAGGCGGGCGGCTCGTGTTCCCGGTGGGCTTGGGCGCGCCGGAAACTGGCTGGGCGAACTTTGGCGAAGAAACTGACCGCAAAATCCGTGCCGAACGTATGGATGAAGGCTTGGACATACTGACTGGCCTTTGGAAAGGTCAGCCCTTCAATTACACCGGAAAATATTACCAGATTAAAGAAACCAGCTTCATGCCACCTCCACCTCCGCTTCAGCAACCACGCATCCCAGTCTGGGTGGTCGGCGCGTGGCCCAGTGAAAAGTCCATGCAGCGGGTCATCAAATATGACGGTCTGCTGCCCATGAAAATGGAAAATGGCGCGGCCAGTCCTCATTTCACACCGGATGACATCCGTGCCATGAGAGCCTACATTGAAGAACGACGTAAGCTGACAACACCGTTTGATATTATTGTTGAAGGAGAAACCCCCGGAGACCAGCCGGAGCAAGCAGCCAAACAGGCGCGCCAATGGGCCGATGCCGGGGTCACGTGGTGGCAAGAGGATGTATGGGCAAAAGTCTACGAAACGCGGGGCGTAGAAGGCATTCGCCAGCGCCTTAAGCAAGGCCCTCCACGTGGGTAGTACCCGACCTGGCTAATTAATCATGCCAATGGGCAAATTCACCACGATCACCCATGTTGCGGCGTTCGATTTCTTCTTTTTCCTTTTGCAGAATCTCATTGGCCGCATTAATGTCTTCAAGTTTTGGTGACACTTTGAGGATGTCACGCATGTCCTGCGCCGCTTCCGTAGCGGTACAGTTGTGAGTACGGGCATAATGTACCAGACGGTCAACCATGCTTATTTCCTGCGTCTGGGTACGTAATTTCCAGCTCATGTTGCGTCCTCCACGACCAAGATATAACAATTTGTAATTGACTAAATATAATGGTACGTTTACCTTTTTCGTTTGTCAAGAAACTGTAAAAATTGTCCTCCATCTTAATTTCCTTCAATTGGCTGCTTTTCCTGACACAGCCAGAAAGTAACCACTACCATGCTTTGGCTCACGGACCTATTCCATGTCACAAAACCCATCATTGCCATGTGCCACCTCAAAGCATTGCCCGGCGACCCCGGTTATGATCCGCACGGTGGCATGGCGGCTGTTGTTGAAGCCGCCCGCGCCGACTTGTTAGCACTCCAGACAGGTGGTGTAGATGCCATCATGTTCTCCAACGAAGCCAGCCTGCCCTACCTCACCAAAGTCGAAACCATCACCGCCGCCTGTATGGTGCGGGTCATCGCAGAGCTGCGCCCTCTCATTACGGTTCCCTTTGGTGTAAATGTATTATGGGACCCCGCTGCTTCCATTGATGTTGCGGTAGCTACTGGTGCGCAGTTTGTCCGCGAGATATTTACGGGCGTCTACGCCAGTGACTACGGCATGTGGAACACCAACTGTGGCGAAGTCATCCGTCACCAACACACAGTTCACGGGCAGAGCGTCAAGCTCCTGTTCAACATTGTGCCTGAGTCGGCTGTCTATATGTCTGAACGGAATATCGTAGACATTGCTAAGTCCACTGTGTTTGTTTCCCATCCGGACGGACTCTGTGTATCAGGCATCACGGCTGGATCAGAAACCTCGTTGGAAACACTCAAACAGGTGAAAGCTGCCGTCCCGGAGACGGCTGTTTTCGCCAACACTGGCGTCCGCGTCTCCAACGTAGTGGAAACTTTATCAATTGTTGATGGCGCAGTAGTTGGCACAGCTTTCAAACAAGATGGATACATCTGGAATCCCGTAGACGAAGGACGTGTACATGCATTTATGACCACAGTCAAAGCCATGCGACTATAATTGCATTACCGAATTCGTCACATACGGCTACAATTAGGCTAGAATTATTCTATTCGTTGTCCTGAGCACATACGCAACGCATGACAAATACGCTTACGAATGCCGAAAAAATACAGCACCTTCCTTGGAACACTGGCCTAAACGCCACCAACAGCATCTTTGCTCAGCTCACCTATTTTGGTCCGGCGTTTGTTCTATTCCTCAGCGAACTCAAACTCAGCAGCACCGAGATTGGGTTCTTGCTGTCATTGTTCCCGTTCATGGGACTGGTTGCGCCGGTCATCGCTCCGGCAGTGGCGCGTTTTGGCTATAAACGCACCTTTGTCACCTTTTTTGGAATCCGCAAAGTCATGACTATTGGTCTGCTATTCGCCCCGGCGGTCATGGCTCAATTTGGTGCGACGGCAGTCGTTTTGTATCTCACATTCATAGTCGGCGGATTCACCTTGTCCCGCGCCATTGCCGAAACAGGCATGTATCCGTGGGCGCAGGAATTTATTCCCAACAGCATTCGCGGGCGCTACGGGGCTGTAAACGACATCGTAGCCCGGCTGACTGGTATCGCGGCAATTGCCGTCGCCAGCTTCGTCTTGGAACGCGGTGTCGGATTTGAACGTTTCACATTATTATTTGGTTTGGCTCTATTTTTCGGCTTTGCAGCCGTTTGGTCAGCCAACCACATTCCAGGCGGTGCGCCAGTACGTGGCAGCCAACAGGAGCAAGTAGCCTACCGGCAATTGGCTGGCGTATTCAAAGACCGCAATTTTGTACTGTACATGCTGGCGCTGAGTGCGGTAATTATCGGCAGTACCCCTATGGGTTCATTCTTGCCACTTTATATGGAACAGCAGATTGGCTTGAGCGAAAGTCATGTAGTTCTGCTGCAAATCGGGCTGTTGGTGGGCGGCTTAGCAACGACGTATCTCTTTGGATGGGCATCTGATCGTTATGGCAGCAAGCCAATCCTGATGTCCGGCTTGATCGTAAAGATTCTCCTGCCGCTGGCATGGATGCTCCTGCCCCGCCAGTCCAGCCTCAGCCTGCCGTCTGCCCTCTTCATCGCGTTGATCAACGGCGGTTCGGATATCGCATGGGCTATTGGTTCCGGGCGCTTGCTCTATGTCAAGATTGTGCCACCCGAAAAGAGTGGCCAATATATGGCTGTCTATTACGCTGCTATTGGACTGATCGGTGGATTGAGCCAGATCATAGGTGGACGTGCATTAGACTTCACACAAGGTTTATCCGGTCAATTTCTGATTTTCACCATTGATCCCTTTTTCCCTTTGTTTATGTTCGGTCTGGTATTGGCGGTAATCAGCGTTGTGTTGTTCCAGCGGGTTCAGGCCGACACGAGTTTGAGCGTGAGTGAGTTTGCCGGTCTGTTTGTACATGGCAACCCGGTACTGGCACTGGAGTCCATGTTCCGTTACTACCGTGCGCGGGATGAACGCGAAACCGTCGCCATGACCGAACGCATGGCAAAAACCAAAAGTCCCCTAACCGTGGATGAATTATTAGAAGCGCTGCGTGACCCACGCTTCAATGTGCGCTTTGAAGCCATCATTTCCATTGCTCATATGGATGCCGACGAGCGACTGATTGAGGCACTGGCGAAATTTGTGGATGGCACTGAATTGTCCTTGAGTGTCATCGCCGCGTGGGCCTTGGGCCGCCTCGGTGACAAACAGGCGCTTGAGCCGCTGCGCTCTGGCCTTGATTCGAGTTATCGCTCTATTCAGGCGCACTGCGCGCGGGCGCTGGGTACACTTGGCGACGCCGAAACCGCCCCTCTCCTGCTGGAACGCCTCAAGGCAGAAACTGATAAAGGGCTACGAATCGCCTATTCATCCGCGCTTGGCAACTTGCAGTGCACCGACGCCATCCCAACTTTATTTGAGATTCTGGCATCAACCGAAAACGAAGGCGCACGGCTTGAACTGGCGCTGGCGCTGGCTCGCATGGTAGGCGGTGAACATCATTTTGTACGATTACTGCGCCAGATGCGGATGGACAAGGCGACCGCGCTTTCACAAGCCATGACCGCTGCCCGCAGGCACCTCCATGTCACGGAAGATCCCATCAAGACGCTTATGGTCGAAAGTGCCGATCTTTTCGCCCGTAACGACATGAAGGCGGGTATCACCCGCCTGAGTGAATTAGTGACCGTGCTGCCGCCGGAGCGACACACCCCAGCCGGACGCACCATCCTCGAACAATCTACAGGCCAACTTCAAGTCCATCACGATACACATATTGAATACTTGCTGTTAGCAATCCATGCACTAGGCGTTGGTGTCGTGGAATAATATTTACTCCTGTAACTGTGGCACCGCACACGGCACGTCGTTAGCGATTGCCTTCTTAAACAGTAGCCGTTGTCTAAGAAAGTGGCTTACTAGAATCTTCGTCTGTGCAAACCATGTGGGTTGTGCTGACTTTCTCTCACGGATAAGTTGTGTGACTAGTCGCCGCTGTTCCCATTCCCGTCGAATATCCATATTACGCTGTAGTCGATTCTCTAACTCGCGATAATCAATCATGGTCATCCTCATTACTCGTAAGCAGCAGCGTCACTATACGTTGCTTACGAACCGTTGTGAACCTTTTTAGTTTTTACTAAATAGATATACACAAGAAGATGAAATCTGTACGATAATGAAGCATGTAGAACAAAGAGGCGAAGAATCAACGTGATACGTTTGCAGCTCTCGAACGATGATTTGGCAAAAATGCGCTTTGGTTATTCACCACTCATTGAACTCATGAGCAGTTTCCGCGTACTCCACCGCCCGGAGCGACAATATCCTTATCTGCGCTGGGTGGAAGAAGCTAAGCAAGTAACTTATGACTTGGATTTGCCGTACCTACACGTACTCACCAATATCCCGTTCTACATTCCTGATTTCCTCACCCCCACCCCTTCCACCACCATCACGAACCTTGAGGACGAAATTACCAATCTGCGGAACGTTTCGACAGCGGTCATCCGCAAGAACATCAAATTGGCATTATCTTATAATGGGGAAACCGATATTTTGCTCCAATTCCTCGTTTATCCTCGTGAATTGATCGAATGCCTTATTGAAGAAATTCGTATCTACTGGCAGCGCACCCTTGCCCATCATTGGACACGCATGCATTCGGTTTTGGATGGTGATGTCTTGTTTCGTGCCCGCCAGTTGGCCTTGGGTGGGCCAGACGCCCTCCTGACCGGATTGAATGATAAAATTCGATTCCGGGAGAACCGAATCGAGTGGGATGCAGACCATAAACCACAATTTATGCACAAAGATTATCACTTACCGGGTGAAGGCGTACAGCTTGTACCGTCCATATTTTTGTGCAATTTCACATGGCAAATAGAGCCGGAATGGCGTCCGATGTTAAGCTACCATGCGCGTGGAGCCGGTCTATGGTATCAGACACCGAAATTCGAGACCGATCCATCCCTCGAAATCGCCCTTGGTGAAACACGGGCACGGGTCTTGCGGCTCTTGGCGACACCCACCAGCACGGGGGAAATTGCCCGCATTTTGCAGATCACTGCTGGTGCAGCCTCTCAACATCTCAGCCGCCTCGGTCAAGCCGGGCTGGTAGAGCCGCACCGCAGTGGCAAGCGGGTCTATTACCATCTAACATCGCGTGGTACACAATTAGTAGCCTTGTTCAATTAAGAACTGATAACTCACCCTATAAGATAATAAAATCGCTGGTGCTTCACCACGAGGAAAAAGTAATTATGGGAAATCTCACCGTCGAACTCACACCGGACGACGTACTCAAACTCCGTTTTGCCTATAGCCCCCTTCTGGTATTGGCAATTAGCCATCACAAAGTCTTCGCCAACATCGAGCGCGAAAGCTGGTATGACCGTTGGGCAGATGAAGCCTACAACGCCTTACATGATGTAGACCTTCCTTACCTGCAAACATTAGCCAGTTTTCCGCATTACATTCCCGACTTCATGACGCCGACACCAACACGTACCCTCAATAATTTCGAAGAAGAACTCGCCCTCATGCGGAATACACCCACAGAAGTTATCCGTAAGAACATCAAAGTTGCCATCCGCAGTTATGGCGAGTCTGAAATGCTTCAACAGTTCTTGATTTACCCGCGCGAAATGCTAGAGTGTCTGATTGAGGACTTACGTATCTATTGGATGCGGACACTTTCGCACCACTGGCGCAGCATGACTGCCGTACTCGACAGCGACATTCTGTACCGGGGACGCCAGCTTGCGCTTGAAGGTCCGCAGGCACTGCTCAACAAATTACATCCCCGCTTGAGGTTTGAAGACTACCGTATTGAGTATCAGTCGTGCCACATTGCCGCACATCCAAATGAACGTCATCATTATCAACTAAGTGGCGAAGGGTTGCAGCTCGTCCCAACTATTTTTGTGACAAGTGTCATGAAGCAGTTTGAACCTGAATTCCAACCGATGATTCTCTATACCCCACGTGGGACAGGACTTTGGTATCAACCTCCGGCAGACGAACCTGACCAGTCGTTAGAAATCGCTCTAGGCACAGGGAGAGCGCATGTACTGCGCCTTCTAGCAACGCCTGCCAGCACGGGCGAGATCGCCCACCGCCTGCAAATTACTGCGGGCGCGGCCTCGCAGCACTTGAGCCGTTTGGGACAAGCCGGTTTAGTCGAGCCACATCGCAACGGTAAGCGCGTCTACTATCACTTGACGCACCGTGGCACACAATTGTTAGCATTGTTCAATTAGTATCGTACAGGTTGGCGATCCGGCTTAATTGGAGGTCAAGCAGTCCGGGGATAATCTGGTACAAAGTCACCAGCAGCTTTCCGGCCAGCGTCATGACCATCTGGCGCTGGCGTTTGCCTGCGGCCCGAATAGTCAACTCAGCGCAGCGTTCGGGCGTCATGGTTGGCACGCTTTTGATCCGCTCGCCCATTGTTTCTTCTAGCCGCGCCGTCCGCACTGCACCCGGATAAACAACCGTCACCGTTACGCCTGTATTCTGCAGTTCTGCCCTCAGGGTGTTAAGGAAACCGCGCATAGCATGTTTGGAAGCGTTATAACCAGCAGTACCCGGGATGCCAACCCACGAGCCAAAGCTGGATACGCCCACAATTCGTCCATTCGTTTGTTTGAGATAAGGCAGCGCATAGTGGGTGCAGTAAACCAATCCGAGATAGTTCAACGTAATTTCATTTTTGATCGTCGTCAAATTCTGTAGACTGTCGAAGCGCCGTGGATAACCTTTGCCTGCGTTATACAGAAGCGTATCAATCCGTCCATAAGTGGCAACTATTTGCGCAATAAGTTGTTGACACTGCGCCTCATCCATGAGATCAGTTGGCAAAAGAGTGGCTTGACCACCGCGTTTACGGCACTCCGCCGCGACCTGCTCCAGCCTGTCAGCACTGCGGGCCGCCAGCATTAGACGCGCTCCCTGATCTGCCAATTGGTATGCTAACTGCTCGCCAATGCCCATTGATGCGCCGGTTAGGAGTACAACATTGTCACGGAAGGGCAACGTCATATATGCCTCGACAAATGATGGCGAGGGATAGTTGATCGTATCCCTCGCCTGGCTTCAAATAGTCCCTAAACTTTGAGTCTAATTACTCTTCCAATGTGCTGGTATCCCCTTCGGGCAGGCCCATAGCCCGCGCTTTGAGTACACGCCGCATGATCTTGCCTGAACGGGTCTTCGGCAGTACCGAGACGAACTCAATCTTGCTGGGCTGGGCTATTGGACCGATTTCCGACTTAATATGATCCTTCAATTTGTCCACCAGTTCATCACTACCTTGGAATCCTGATCGCAGCAGGCAATAGGCATAGATGACGTTGCCGCGCACCTCGTCAGGCACACCGATTACTGCGGCTTCGGCTACTGCGGGATGGCTCACCAACCCGGACTCGATTTCCGCTGTTCCCAAGCGGTAGCCACTCACCTTGATCACGTCGTCTATACGACCAATCACCCAGAAGAAGCCATCCTCATCCTTACGTGCCGAATCGCCTGCCAGATACCAACCTTGCTTGGGGTAAGTACTAAAATAAGTTTTCACCATGCGGTCAGGGTCGCCATAAATCGTTCGCAGCATTCCCGGCCATGGATTCTTGATGACCAACTTGCCTTCAACGCCGGGCGGGCAGGAATTGCCGTGATCGTCTACAACGTCCGCGTCAATGCCGGGAAATGGCTTGGTGCAGCTCCCCGGCTTCAAACCCATCGAAGGTAGCGGCGTGATCATAAAACCGCCGCATTCGGTCATCCACCATGTATCCATGATCGGGCAGCGCCCACCGCCGATAACGCTGTGGTACCACTTCCATGCTTCGGGGTTGATCGGTTCGCCCACCGAGCCGAGCAACCGCAGGCTGGTCAAGTTATGGCGCTTCGGCCACGCGTCACCAAAACGCATCAGGCCGCGGATGGCGGTTGGAGCCGTGTAAAGAACCGTTATGCCATACTGCTCTACAATTTTCCACCAGCGGTCTGGATACGGGAAGTTTGGCGCGCCTTCGTAGATCATTTGGGTTGCGCCCAAAATGAGCGGCGCGTACACAATGTAGCTGTGGCCCGTAATCCAGCCGGGATCAGCTGCGCACCAGAATCGATCCTCATCCTTCATATCAAATACGTATTGCAGTGTGGTCGAAGTATAAACTTGGTAGCCACCATGTGTATGTAAAATACCTTTTGGTTTGCCGGTCGTGCCGCTGGTATAGAGGATAAATAGCGGGTCCTCAGCATCCATAACTTCAGTTTCACCGTTTGGACTTGCTATAGGCAGCGCCATGAGATCGTGATACCAGAAGTCACGCCCCGGCTGCATATTCACTTCTTGCTCGGTGCGCTTGACTACAATCACATGCTCAACCACTGGCGAACGATGCACCGCTTGGTCGGCAATCTTCTTTAGTTCAACAACACCACCGCGCAGCCATGCTCCATCGCATGTAATGAGCACGCGGCTCTGTGCATCCTCAATGCGGTCCGCCAGCGCGTTCTCACTAAAACCGCCGTATACCACGCTATGAACCGCACCAATTTTGACAGTCGCCAGCATTGCAATCACTAGTTCAGGGATGCGCCCCATGTAGATGGTGACACGGTCGCCTTTTTTAACGCCCATACTGCGCAGGACATTGGCAAACTTATTGACTTCCTGCCACAAGCGCCAGTAGGAAAATGTTTGTTTGTCGCCCTTTTCGCCTTCAAAAATGATCGCCAATTTATTCTTGCGCCACGTTTTGACATGGCGATCCAGTGCGTTCAGCACAATGTTCGTTTTGCCACCCACAAACCATTTATAAAATGGAGCAGTACTGGTATCCAGCACCTTGTCCCAGTGCTGATACCATTCTAGTGTGGCTGCACGCTGCGCCCAAAATCCCTCAACATCATCCATCGCTTCTTTGTAGACGGCTTCGTAATCAGACACATAAGCATTTTTGACTACGTCTTCCGGTGGGTAATACCATTCGCCAATCGAAGGAATAAAAGCCTCATCAGTCATGAATTCTCTCCTTAAAAACTGCTGGTTTCTTGAAGATCTCCAGCATACAATAGCAATCACCGCAGGGTTGTGATTGACCGAAAGCTTGGCGAGCAATTATAGAAGCTATGGCGCAGGCGAGCAAAAGGCTAAATTCATGGACTGTCGCGTTGGCTGTGGAGCGTGCTGCATTGCACCCTCGATTTCGTCGGCTATACCCGGAATGACGGAGGGCAAACCGGCGGGTGTGCGTTGTATTCAACTGACAGAAGACAATCGTTGCAAGCTGTTCGGTCTGCCAGAGCGCCCTGCTGTCTGTGTCCGACTGCGCCCGAATGCGGAGATGTGCGGTGCGAATGCTGAAGAAGCCCTCATCTACCTGACTGATTTGGAACAGTTCACCACGCCTCTATACGACCATTCGCAAAATAGCCAGCGCCGGCAAACAAACCCCTCGCCAGCTACCACAGACTTTTAAGCAACAGGAATCGGCCGCGATTTACTCGATCCGCTGACCATTCACAATAATCTCAGCTCTCGCTCCGTCACCGATGTACAAAGGAACACTCACAGGTACCAATATCGGGGCATCAACACATTTTTCTGCTATCGTTTTATCGCGATATACGGTGACTGCGAACCCATGTTGCTGGCGTGCGACATGCGCTCGTGGCAGCGCAGCGCAACCTGAAGAACCAATGGCCGTAATAGACAGAACGACCTCTGAAGGCGACGTCTCGTCGCGTATGATCTTTACCGTGTCGATGGTAAGAAGCTCTGTATTAAGCCCTTTTAGTTCCTCCTCACCGTGAGGACAGTTTCCGTCTGATAGAAAGAAGCGGTCATCGTACTGCACGACCAACAGATTGTCATAGTGCGCTTCAAGCGGATTAATGACGGCCGTCACTTGATCATAAAGTGGAGTGATCCCACTATCCACAAGTGGCTCAAAGCTTGCTCTGATCTCAACCAGCGTACCCGGTTGAACATCCATTGGGATTTCAGCCACAAAACGGCCTGTACCGCCTACTTCATCAGACTGGATAGTCGTAAAGGCTTCGGAAAGCACATGATAAGTCACCCAATCACGCACAGTTATGCTGATTTTGTTTTCACTGGCGACACTGCCCGTTCCCTCTATTATGAGAGGGTCGCCGGCTACCCCCTCGTTAATATTTGGACGATCAATCCTCACCATCGGTAGACCCTGAGCGCTGTTCATGTTCACATCAACGAAAGCAAGATTTGTATAGACGTCACTTGAGGCTGCCTCAAACTGGGCATATACTCGCACGCTGGTGGCAGGCGGTAAATCGGGCAGATTCACATCCAGCAACCATTCCCCTTCACCGTTCTGATCAACCGACGTGAGTTGTGCCATGCCAGCGAAAAGGGCCTTATATACCTGTCCATTTTTCGCATTGTTATAGACAGTAACCTCAATCTTTCCGTCTGGTATTCCTCGGCCTTTACCTGTGACGATGAAAGGTGCAGTCAGTATGCCGCTATGGTCTTCGGGGGAGGTGATGGATATGAATGGTTTTTCGCTGGCATGTGAATCATGGATGACTAACCAACCCCAACTGCACGACTCATACTGCCATTGAGGTTCTAGCGCAGTTGAATCCGCCAATGAAGTGGTGAGATCAGCAACCAAGATCAGCATAGCGCTGAACACTATCAGTAAAATTCGTGTGATGATAGCGTGGACAACCATCAGGTCGCCTTTCGCAATGGCGCCGTACTCTGGCGTTCGACTAGATATGGCGTAATCATGCGGCGTTCAATGGGGATTTCGGGATCGGTGATACGCTCTACTAAATACTGGATGCTCATCTCACCTAATAGGCCAAAGTCTTGATGAATCGTGGTCAATGGTGGCTCGTAATAAGCCGACTCAGGTACATCATCAAAACCCACCACCGATACATCTTCTGGGACGCGCACCCTATGTTCTCGCAGTGCCCGTAGTGCACCCAATGCCATCTGGTCATTTGCAGCAAACAGAGCTGTGAAATCATGTGTTTGATCGAGAATGGCAAGCGTGGCACGATAGCCGCTGGCTGCACTCCAATCGCCTTCGCAGCTGAGGGAAGCTGGCATCCCCATCTCGCGCAAGCTGGCATCCCAGGTGACCTGACGGGCGATGGCATCATAACTATTTGATGGCCCTTGAATAGCGCAGAAACGGCGATGACCGAGGTCGTGGAGATGCTTCACCAGTAGGCGCACTCCCTGTTCCTGATCAATCATGATGGATGGCACCACTTGCTCAAGCTGGCTATTGAGCTGGACCAGCGGAATACCACCAATGATTTGTACCATTTCATCATATGAAACGCCTGTAATCGGTTTCAGAATGAGAATACCATCTACCCGCCAGTGCAACACATGCGCTATTGCAGCCCGCATACTGGCGCTGGATGTATCTGGCGCGATGGTGAGGGCAAGATCGTAGCCCGCAGCTTTCGCAGCTCGCTCAATATTTATGACAACCTGTGCGGGGCCGTAATCCTGTAAATCAGTCGCTACGAGGGCAATTGTATTGGAACGATGAGCGGCCAAGCTGCGTGCAGCTTTGTTCGGTCGGTAATCCAACGCAGCAATTGAATCGAGTACCCGCCGCAGTGTTTCTTCAGCTACATAAGGATGGTGGTTGATCACCCGTGAAACAGTTTGATACGATACACCTGAGTGTTCTGCAACGTCCCTCAAAGTGACACGATGATTATTGGGCATTTGACCTGCTCGAATGTTCTTGGAATGCATTTCACAGCAGAATAGCATATCTGTGATCGATCACACAACATTGTTTCGTCTAAAACACGAACAAAAGCGTCCAATTCTCACAAGGTTAGTAGACTATCGGTACTGCATTTGCTTTCATATCAAGCAATCAAAATACGAGAAACTTGATAACTTTCATCGGATCTGCCTGCCATTCGTCAGCGAACAAGACGGGGCATGGAGTATTTGTACGCAGTAGTGAACAACTGCTTTATCCCGATGAAATCAACCGAGATCATCCATATTGGCTGAGCGGTAATTGGTCATACCACCAGCAATCGCGAGTCCTAACATGCGACGTACGCTACGATTCTGTTGGTTTCGAGTTCCGCCTATGGAAGCACCGTCTTTCTTGTGAAAACGATCTTCATTTGGCACCGGGGGCAATAACCCCATACTAATTGACACCGAGGACATTGTCCCTCGCAAGACATATGTGGTCGTTAAACTGCTCGCGCGCCACTTTCTCATTATTTAGCATTTGCAACGCGAGCTTAACCAGACGTGGGCCGTAGGATTCGGGAAAGTACGCCGTAGATGCAATCAAGCGCGACTTAGGATTTGACAATTCAATTGGCGCAAGATTGCCCCCCTGTCCCACGACTACCACGTGCGATTCGCGTCCTAATGCACGGGCAGCGTCAAGCGCGCCGAGGGCGGTTTCATCATTAAAACCAATGATGGCGATGCGTTGTACATCGTTCCAGCGCTGCATGATATTGTTAACTGCATCCGCACTGGGAAGACGGTCATTACCGGCATCAAGGTACATGATGTCGTGAGGTGTAAACCCGAGCACCGAAACCATTTTGTCTACCGCCGACGACAAACGCTGCCGTACAAAATCCAGAACGCGCGATTCGGTTAGAACCAGAACTTTGTCAACCTGTCCATTCCAGTGCTGATTAATCCAGTTGCCTAGTGCCTCACCCACCATTCCACCTGCCAGTTGGTTGTTAACCCCGTAGTAAATGGCCCATGGTGGAATAGGAATATCAATCGCAATGATTTTGATGCCTTTTTTCAACAACGCGCTGCTAATGGTTGGGCCAACCCGCTCACCCAGATGGTAGATCATGGCTAGGTCAACCGGGATAGCAGCAAACTCTTGTGCATTAGCTATCGCTCTGTCGTCGTCCTTTGCATTGTCGCGGACGACCAGTTGCAGGTTGGGATGTTCGGCTACAGCGTGTTGGAGACTTTCGCGTACGGTGACAGCGTAAGGGTGTTCTTCGCTCAAATTAGAAAAGCCGATAGTATAATTTCTTGTCTCCATGACACACCGCTTTCTAAGGGTTAGATTATGGATTCAAAGTTATGGAAATAGCGTAACATCCAAGTCGGGAAAAAAGAGTAATGGTTTTCGTTATAATGCTTCCTTTGAGCTTTGCACCGGCAGTGATAAAAACATCCCACTTGGATCGCAAACTGAGTAGCGGTGGCAGCAGAGCTGGCGGTAAGAAATTCATCTGCACAACACCTTTCATAATAGTTGTCAACAAGCAAGTGATGAACGTAGCGACAAATAACAATCAAAGGATATTTGTAGGGGCGACGAAGTGCAGTGCCTCCCCGCGGGGCGCTTCGCCCGCCCGAACACATGACGTTCATCCAATACGTTGCTACAACCGTTAGTAGCACACTAAACGGTGGATGAGTGAATGTCCGCAGAATTTGTTGTCAATCAGCATACAATATAGGGCACACCGATTCCTTATCAGTTTTTGAAACCCTCACTAACGCTTGTGCAAAGCCTCCCTTTGGGATGGGGAGAGGTTACCAGCGGCTATAGCGCGTGTGGGGTGGGATGGGGACCGCCACCCGCCACTTAATGCCGTCCTATCTATTTATTTCTTTGAGCATTATGCGTACGGGTACGCTAAAATAGGGCGTTTGTTCTTAATTTATTGCTTAGTACCGGGAAGTTGTATATATGGCACAGGATCAGATTGAAGAAAAAGCACGGATTTCGCTAGCCCGTTTGCTGCCCCGTTTAGAAGAAACGCTTGCCAAATCACCGGATAGCATCGTATTCCTCGACCGGCTAACACACCACTTTCCCACTGTTTTCCGCCATCTATATAACTTATACGGCAATCAATACGACTTCTTTTACCATCTGGAACAGATCGTATTGCATCTGGCACAGTTGTTTGTTGCGCGCCCGGCCGACCTCAAAGCATTGGATGTACAGCGTGAGGCCGACCTTAATTGGTTCCAGAGTGAAAACATGATGGGCGGTGTGTGCTACGTTGATTTGTTCGCGGGGAATTTGCAGGGAATCCGTGATCGCATCCCCTATTTCCGCGAGCTGGGGCTGACCTACCTGCACCTGATGCCATTATTCAAAGCACCCGCAGGCAACAACGACGGCGGCTACGCGGTCAGCAGTTACCGTGAGGTCAACCCGGCACTGGGCACGATGGAAGAACTAGCGGAACTGGCGGCTGAACTCCGCAAGAACGGCATTAGCCTAGTGCTCGACTTTGTCTTTAACCACACATCCGACGAACATGACTGGGCGAAGAAAGCGATTGCGGGTGACGAAACGTATCAGCAGTTTTACTACATCTTTGATGACCGGACGCTGCCCGACCAATATGAGCGCACGCTGCGCGAGATTTTCCCAGAACATCGGCGTGGAAATTTTCATTTCCGGTCAGATTTCAACAAATGGGTTTGGACAACATTCCACAATTTCCAGTGGGATTTGAATTACAGCAATCCGGCCGTGTTCAATGCCATGTTGGGCGAAATGCTAACACTGGCGAACAACGGCGTTGAAATTCTGCGGTTGGATGCAGTGGCCTTCATCTGGAAACAGATGGGAACGAGCTGCGAAAGCTTGCCGCAGGTACATTGGATCATCCAATGCTATAACGCGCTGACGCGCATTGCCGCCCCTGCCATGATCTTTAAGTCAGAAGCGATTGTGCATCCGGCACAGGTAGCCACGTACATTGATTGGCAAGAGTGTCCGATATCGTATAATCCTACCCTGATGGCGTTGGGGTGGGAGGCACTAGCCACCCGCGAAACCAAACTGCTGCGCCTTTCGATGGAGCATTGGTTCGCACTGCCAGAAAAGTGTGCATGGGTCAACTACGTGCGTTCGCACGATGACATTGGATGGACATTTGCGGACGAGGACGCGGCACAGCTTTGGATAGACGGCTATAACCACCGCCAATTCCTGAACCGGTTCTACAGCGGGCGTTTTGGGGGCAGCTTTGCTAAAGGGCTGCCGTTTAACTATAACCCGGTTAATCAGGACATGCGTATTTCAGGGACATGTGCGTCACTGGCAGGTTTGGAGCTTGCAATTGAAAGTGAAAATGTGCTGCTAATTGACCATGCTATCCGCCGTATCCTTCTGCTATACAGCGTTGCCTTGAGCGCAGGGGGTATCCCCCTACTCTATTTGGGAGACGAATTGGCGACAGTGAACGATTACAGCTTTCAGCAAAACCCCGCCAAAGCGGACGACAGCCGTTGGGTGCACCGCCCCTTATTTGACTGGAAACGGGCAGACAAGCGCGGTGATGATAAAACGATTGAAGGTCGGGTATTTGATGGCCTGACCCACTTGATCAAGATACGCAAAAGCACACCCTTGCTGGCCGGCGGGAAGGCAGTGTTTTTCGACTGCGGAAATAAAGCGGTTTTAGCGTACATCCGCAACGAGAAGATTGCAGTGATCGCCAATTTCTCTGAATACAGGCAGACAGTGTTGGCTGATGATTTGCGAACCCATTGGGGACAAAATATGACGAAAGCGCGCGATTTGATCAACGGGCGTGAACGTACGCTGACCGAGGACATGTTGCTCGAACCATTGGATTTTGTGTGGCTACGTGCAAATGGGAATTAGCGCCTACATTGCTTGGTCATCCCAAATCGAAAACAGTACGTACTTCGGCTATAGTCGACGGGGCGGTCAGTTAGCGGCGGGCTGTCACCCTGACAAATTGGTTTAGGCGTAACCACCGGCAATATATTGTTGGAGCGAATGGACTTCACCTTCGTACAAATCCAACTGAGCTTTTACGACATCGCCTATGGAGACAATCCCCACTAACTCACCGTCATGCAGAACGGGCAAATGACGAATGCGTTTGTTGGTCATTGTGTTGCTGAGATACGCAATGTCGTCGTCCGGTAACGCAATAACCACCGCAGTGGTCATTACATCGCCGACCGATAGCGCACCTGTAGACTCATGGTGCTGCGCTAACTGCCGAACGATATCGCGCTCAGACAGGATGCCGACGGGTGCTTTGAGGTCATCCACAACTACCAGCGCACCGATGTTGTTGGCCGCAAGAATTTGGCTGGCTTCTAAGAGGCTTTGTTGGGCGTGGATTGTAAGAACTTCACTCGACTTTTTCTTCAAGATGTCTTGAACAATCATGTTTTTGCTCCCGATAAACGTGTTCGCGGAGGGGGCATAAGTGAGCGACAGCCGCCAAGCCTGTTTTCAGGATAACACAAAAAGGTGCGGGACTGCACCAAGAAATGTAGTGAGACTCACGTCCGTTTTATGCCATACCCCACCCGCTTCGGAGCAACCGCAAGACATTGCCGCCTAGAATTTTTTTGATTTGTTCATCAGAATATTTGCGCGCGCCATTGGCACGATATTCGGAAAATAAACGCTCTGTAAGGTATGGCAAGCGCGATTCATCCACAATATCGTCAGGCGGATCAGCCCCATCGAAATCAGTACCAATAGCGATTACATCTTCTCCCCCCACATTGACAATGTGTTCAATTGTGCGGGAAATGAAATTCAGCCCGAACTTGGCATCATACGGCATGAGCCAATACGTCATAAAAATGACACCGATGACACCACCATGCTGGCTTATCCATTTGATTTCCCAATCATCGAGATTATAGGGCGACGGGTTAATGGCATATGCTCCGACATGGGTAGCAATGACGACTGGCCGTGTCGTGCCGCTGGCCTCAACAATTTCGTAGACCTGCTTACGGGCGGTAGGCGTGGCATGACTGAGGTCAACAAACATGCCCAACTCGATCATGCGCAGGACGACCCGCCGCCCAAGTTCTGTTAGTCCAAGTGTAAGACTCACATCGTGCCAAACATTCTCCAGCTTGTCACGGGGGATAAGACTCAGCGCCAGATGCTCCGGGTAGGGAAAAACCGGCATAATGAGCTTGTTGGGGTAGAAGTGTGCCAAGACAACATATGCCACACCGCGTTCACTCAAAGCATCCAAATTCGCAAGCACTTCGGCGGTCAACTCGTCTTGTTCGGCAGGCGTTAGTTCAGTCCAGTGCCTGTCAATGAGGCGCAGACCTACTGGCCCTTCGAGACTATGACCGCCCTCGATGCAATGGACAAAGATGATCGGCTGGTGTGGTTCACCCAGCGCCCGTTCCAGTTCTTCCGATGAACGGGCAAAGCGCGCCTCGCGTTCGCCGGACTGGCGGTTGTCATTGTAAGTGCGCACCTGTTCTTCCATGCTGTCGAGCATCGTATTGGTTGCGGTGAAGTAGGGCGGCGCGATCACTTCATTCCAGACTTGCTTGACGAGAGTGAACGGTAGACGGCGAATAATGTTAAGCGGGATAAAACCTAGAATTCGTATATCTTCAAATAGCCGTTTTTCCAGCGGATAGACGGCGGAAAACAGTACGTCGACATTCCCCGCCTGCAAATTAGGGAAGCTGGTTTGCACGGACAATGGGTTCAATTCCCCCGCCAGAAAATCCGGTAATTTGACGAGGCGGGTCAGGCTGCGGCGGAACAGAAGCGCTTTGAAAACGGGATGGGCGTGAAGGTCAACAATGGTCGCTTGCTGGTGAAGCTGTTGCCATTCGGGGAGCGAGCTGGTCATGGTCTTCTCACTTTACTGATGATGAGATGAAGCGTGAAGCCGGTTGCCGCGTAGAGTTATCTAATGATACCGCAGAGCTAAACAGATTGCGCAATGCCGAGGTGTTGACGCCAGTAGTCGGTCACGAATATTTGGTGCGGGTCCATCTGGTTGCGCAAATGCGTAAAATCGTCCCAGCGGGGATACTGCACTTTCAGATACTCCACATCGCCCAGCGGCGATTTGCCCCAGTGCAGACGATAATTGTACTTGCGGAGTAATTCCCAGTACTGCGGAAAATAGACCGTGTCAGGATCACCACGATTCGGAGCGAACCAGAATGGATCGACACGGAAAGAGTCCTGCTGGTAGGCGGGGCTAAGCCAGAAGTCATTGGCCAGTGTGGCATAGAACTCACAGGCATAGGTTGTGATCGCCCGATACCCATTGTCATGGTAATGTGCTCGGAGATCGGACATGACCTCGGCTGTTTTGGAAAGGGGCAGCCACAGCTCAGTGAAGCGCGTTGGCAGCAGGTTGTAATTAACTCGATCATCCATCGGGATACCACGCCACCATGTATCGCTAAAGTGCTGTGGACCTAACACTGCCGAGGCGAGAAATGTGTTCACCACAGCTGGATACAACGGCTTCAGAAGCGGTTCGAACGCTTTGCTGATCGAGCCGTGGGGCGCTTGCGGATTCAATACATCAAAAATGCAGAACAAGACACTTGCCAGCACTTGTGCCGGCAATTCTGATCCCAATATGGCGGGAAACTCGCGATACGGTTTGTAGGTCGGATCTTTGGTTGCAGGCACTTGGTTGGCCTGCCAGACAATTACTTTATCGACACCGGGCTGGGGAAACCACAGCACGCGCGAATAGTCTACCGTGCTAAAGAATGTTTCCAGCCCCGCATGTTCACCGTATCCATTACCGAAAAGGTCGATAGCACAATTTTCTAGGGATGATGTCGTTTCGATTCCGGCAACATCAAAGCGATCCACGCACTGGAAAGTCACAGCGGTTATGATGCCCAACAAGCCCATCGACACGCCCAGTGCGTAAAAGAGACTATCCAGATCATCACTGCGGCGGTACTCGTGGATTTTACTAGTTCCGTCCACCACGCGGAACGCCACAATTTGCCGTTTGACAGTATGGTGCAAACTGCCGCCTGACGAGCCAGTGGAGAGAAATACCCCAACCGTTTGGTGAATCGCTGATAGTGAAAACCTCTGTCCGAAAGGGTAGGGGCTTTTTTGTTGGTGGTTAATGGTACATAACAATGAAGTAGTGGTCGATTGGGTTGAGAAGTGCTGCGCCATTTGTCGATGTAATGGCGGAAATGGCGGAACCGACAATTTTGCCGCCGAAGTGGCGGGCGGGAAGTTCCCGTGCTGCCGCTGCACTTACACAATGTGCAGGCGGGAGATTCGGCTGCAACCGCTGCAATGACACACGTGCAGCGGTTGGCTCGCTCATGGCTGCCGCGTCGTCGGAACGTGCAAAAATCTGATTTCTGAGTGCTGAGGAAAAGCAAAATGCAAATACTTTAAGCCGCAGAGTACACAGAGCAAATACGGAGGGTTGGGTTGGTGGTTCATGGAGATGATTACCGGCATGCGATTTTGGACACGAATGGGATGAACGTCGCTAGAGGCTCAAGCCTATGGCTGAGATGACAAAGGCTGTGGACGCAGAACGCGCACCTATGGGTGCAAAGGCGAACGGCATGCAAGTTTGGTGGGTGGTGATTTTTTGGAAGGAATAGAGTTAAATGCCTATAGCACATATCACAATTATGACGGTGGTTGCGGAGCACGGGATAGCTAATATTTTCAGGTAGGGAGGACAGGTCGCGACCTGTTCCTACATCCACAGCCGAAAGTGTTCTCAGTTGATACAATCGTCACGTATCATATGACCGATATTAAGTCCAATATAGCACAAATGTTCAAATTTGTCAATCAGATTTCTAGCTACCGGACACCAGACGTTTGTTCTGTAGTTTTCTCTCATCCCCACCCCTAAATCCTCTCCCCATTGCATGGAGAGGGGACTTAATAAGCACCTTACTTACCACCCTTACCCGATGAACTAGGGCTGATATGCGTGAAGGTGAGGGTAAAATCACGAACATTATTTCAGTGTCCGGTAGCTAGATCAGATTTTCGCTTGAAAAGGGTTTGATTCGGGTATGAATCCGATGGTTTGGTGCGTGAATGGGACGGGATAGATAAAGTTCGGTAGCTAGCCTGTCACCAAGCGAAAGCCTACTGCCAGAAAGCCGATTAGGGCCAGCGTGCCGCACACCATCGGGATGCGAGGGGCGAACCATTCGGGCAGGAAGATGTCGGCAAAATAATCGTTGCCGGTCTGGTCACCCAACTGGCGGGCCAAGCGGGTGAGGGGGCAGTGCAGGCCGCTCAAGACGAAGACGAACACTTCGGCCAGTACGAGCACAATGGCAACCCACAACCATGTGGTGCGGACATTGAATAGGCCGCTGTAGAGGATATAGAGGATGGCGGCGCTTTCGACCAAGAAGACGACGGTGTGAAAAGATTTGATTAAAAAGAGTTTCATTTCAACCTCAGTTGATAAAACGAGCAAATTACCCCGTGCGGGCTGTGCCTTTATGAACTTACTGTGGAACGGATTGTCCGTCATGTTACAAATGCGAGACGGGGAACGGTGATTTTCATCACTTTGGGGCGAGTCATGCTCAATTGCAAAGGATTATCGCTGCGGTTAAGATGGTGCGGCACTTTGTATCAAGAAAGGCATAACGGCCATTTCAATTGTGAAAGCCAACCAAACCCGCCTTCATCTGATCGGCATCGCTTTTTATGCGCTGCTGGCCTTCATACTGCTTTCCGCCATTCTGTTTAACAATGGCGTTAAAGTAGCGGGGTTCGACTACTTCAATTACAACTGGAACTTCTGGTGGATACGGCATGCGCTTTCGACGGGTCTGAACGTCTACCTCAATGACTTCGTGATGGCTCCGCATGTGAGCAACTTTGGCTACCACGCGCTAACGGCGGTGTGGTATCCGGTGTGGGCGCTGGTGGAACCACTGGCGGGTACATTGACGGCGATGACGGTCAGCATCTTCCTGATGTGTTTCCTCAATGGGTACGTGCTGTTCGTGCTGCTGCTGCGGGAAGGGGCGCATCCGGCGCTGGCGCTGCTGGGTGGTTTCCTGCTGCAAGCCTCGCCGGTGACGCGCTATTTCTATTACAACACGCACATCAACCTCGGTGATTGGTTCTGGTTGCCTGCGGTGGTACTGCTGTGGGGGCAAATATTACGGGCGGCGGAGAAGGGCGGTTGGGGCAGGGCACTCATGTGGGGTGCGGTGCTAGGAACTGCAATTTGGGCAATCGGCCACACGGATCTGCAGTTCCCGATTTTCGTGGCGTTCTGGATTGTGCCGTATGCACTGTACAGCCTGTGGCGCGTGTGGCGCAACGCAGCTCTCAGTGCTCGTTACGCTGCGCTCATCATTATTTTCATAGCAGCGGGTGTGGCGCTGGTGATCGGCGCGGGTTTGTTGTGGTTCGCCGGCCCGCTGCCCTACATGCGTTCATTCACAGGCACACTCGCGCCCGGCCCGGTGGAAGACCGTCCGGGTATTCCGTTCCCGCGCGGGTATCTATCGCTTGACCCGGTGTGGTGGTGGTGGAACACGCCGACGCTGGGGGGCAGCATCAGTGTGCTGCTGACAGTGTCACTGTTGTTCAATCTACCCGCCCTCCGGCGTCGGTTTACTTCACAGGCCGATGCGGCGAAAGCAGCGGGTAGCAGTCGCTGGTTGTGGCTGCTGATCCTGCTGCCGCCTCTCATTTTATCGATGGGGCCAGATATAACGATGTTCGGTGTCACGATACCCATGCCGTTCCGCATCATGCACGCGCTGACGAACGGGAACTTCCGCATGCCGTGGCGATTAGCGCCGATCTTCGTGGCGGCTTCGGCGGTGTTCATTGCCAAGACATGGACGCCGATTTTATTCAAGCGCGGCATCCAAGTGCCAGCCTTCAACAGGCGGTATGCAGTGGTGGTTGTTGTGGTGCTGCTGGTGGCACTCGACATTCGACTGTATGAAACTGCGCCGCTGGAGGATGTGCTGCCCACTTACCAGTTCTACAGCGATATCGGACGCGAGAAAGGCGATCCGTACGATAAGGAAGTGGTGCTGGAAGTGCCGACGGGGGCAGGCACAGGGGAGACGCTGATCGGCGAGACGCGGGCGATTCAATACCAGTTTTATGGCATGACGCATGGCAAGCGCATGTTGAACGGGTTTATCTCGCGCGCGCCAACGGAAAATTTCTGGCCGATGCGTTATGACGACCCCTTGCTGGCGTGGCTGGGGCAGCGGCGCTTCATTGAGCCGGAGGTAGTGGAAGCGGAACTGCGGCAAATTATCAAGGACTGGCCGGTAGGGTACATCGTGGTGCATCAAGATGACATCGGGCGCAACGGGCCGACGCCGCAGGAAATAATCGGTTATCTGAATTCGCTTCCCAATCTCGTATGTCCGGTGTGGGTGGAACGGGACGCAGTGGTGTACCGGACGAGCTGGCATCCGGATGGCTGCCCGGCACGTACGCCTCCGGAAACGGAAGCGGGCGTCTACACCATTGATATTGGTGCGGCAGACGATGAACGGTACATTGGCTGGGGCTGGCACTGGCCGGAGCCAGTGGGCGATCTCAACTGGCGCTGGACAGGTGAATATCCACAGACCAAGTTATACGTCGATCTGCCGCCGGGGGCGTATACCGTTTCTATTGCGGCGCAGGCGTTCTGGGAAGCGCGGCAGGTGCGTTTGCTGGTGAATGGGGACGTATTGACTTGCGCTGTAGAGGGGTGTTCCGCTGACAACAGCTATACTGTTCAGCCTGACAATTTGCAAAACCTCACATTCACGCTGCCTGCCGAGGTGGTGGGTGAGGGGCAGCATTTGGCGCTGGAATTGGATTATGACGCAGTGGTTGTACCGAGCGAAGTGGGGCAGTCTGCCGACCCGCGCAAGCTGGCGGTGGCTGTGGACCGGGTGGAATTCCAGCAGGAGTAGGGCGAAGTTGGTCTGGCTGATATGGGGACTCCGCGGTAGTTCGGGTATATTCATCCTCACGAACTTACCGCACTGGAGACTATTACCATGTTGGCAGCGACCGGTTCTTCCCCGACTGTACGTTTCCTGTTGATCTGCGCGAGCATCGTTGTTGTGGTGGCTGGCCTGCGCGCGTTTTCCGAAACGTTGAATGCTATTTTCATCGCGGCGTTGATCGCCATGTTGTGCACACCACTGCAGAACCGGCTGCACCAGCGGGGACTGTCGCGCGGTGTTTCGCTGACGCTAGTACTGCTGCTGATTGTTGTGCTGGGGTTGTTATTCATTTTGTTTGTTGCGGTTTCAACCAATCAGGTTATTCGCAAGCTGCCTGACTACCAGACACAGTTACAACAGTTGGAAACGTCAACATGGGCGGAACTGGACCGTTTAGGACTTTCCGAACAGGTTGTGACTTCACTGGAATCGGTGAATGTGCAGTCGCTCATTCCGCTAGCAGGCAGCATTCTGCGGGGGACGTTCGATTCGCTGGGTAACGTACTGCTGGTGTTTCTGATCCTGTTTTATATGCTGATGGATGCTCCCAATATTCCCCGACGGCTGAAGGGTGCTCTTGGAGAACATAGCCATTGGTTTGCGAAGGCAAATACTTTTATCAGCAGTGTGCAGCGCTATATGCTCCTCAAAACAGTTTTCGGCATCGTCATCGCCCTTATTCAAACCATTTTCATGCTGCTCATCGGTGTGGATTTTGCGGTGCAGTGGGGTCTGCTGGCGGTTATCACCAATTACATTCCCAATGTAGGCTTTGTGCTGGGGTTGATCCCGCCGGTGGTGGTGACACTGCTGGAAAAAGGCCCGCTGATGACTATTGTGCTGATCGTGGTTTACAGTCTGATCAATAACGTGATTGAGAATTTCGTCGCGCCGCGCTTCGTGGGCGAAGAGCTGGGTATCTCGACCCTGTTCATATTTTTATCGCTCATCTTCTGGACGTTTGTACTGGGGGCAGGTGGGGCACTGCTGGCAGTGCCGCTTACGCTGCTGGTGAAGATCATGTTCCTGGACGGGAACGAGGGCGCACGCGGCCTGACGGCGCTCATCAGCGAGGGCGGGGGGGCGGAATGAATGGATTTCTGGAGACAGTAGGGCGGCAAATCGCTTGAGTGAGACTGTGACCATGTCGCTGCGATAAGTATCAATTCATTATCTAAGATAGTTGATTTGTGCTGGCGCGGAATGAAGGGAGGTTTGTCGCCTCCCGTCGCGCAAACATTGCTGCTAGTGTGAACGGATTTTAGTTAGCGCCGGGAGTGACCCATTACGTCACCAGTTGAACGGCTTGGTGGCCCGCTCAGGTGAGCTGAAAAGTCCCGGACATCTTGCTGGAAGCGACCTGAGCTCTCATACGCTCTTGCGTTGGCTTCCGAGTCCCATATGGCAACGGCATGCACATGGCCGCTGGTGCGATCAGCGACAAAATAACCTTCCTGCCATCCGGTAGGCGGATTTCCTGCGACCGTCTCTTGCCAAACTTGGACGGCGGCTTCGAGCTTATCAGTTGGAAATTGAGCGTGAATGATACTCGCGAACATATTAGTAAGCCTTTCTAATTCATCCAATTTACGGGCTGCGGTTCATTCCGGCAGCGTATATTGGTCAGAATAACTGACTAATATAGTAAGGTAATCTGACTAGTTTGTCAAGCGGTGAATTGGCAAGGCCCTATTTGCCCTCGATGAGCGTGGTCAAGTCTTTAAGGGCATCGAGAAGATTGTCCATGCGCTCACTGCCCAGATGGGCTCTCCACCGCACTTCAACGTCGCGCACAAGATTTAGTGCGGTGGCGTGCAGTGCTTGGCCGCGGGCCGTCAGCCGTATTAAACGGGCGCGACCATCTCTTTCATCAGGTACGCGCTCAACGTAACCCTGTGATTCAAGGTAATCTATAAGATAACCCATCGATTGCTTGGTGATCTGGGCCGACTCTGCTAAATCAATGAGGCGTGAACCTTTGCGCGAGTCGATGTGCTGAAAAACGGTCAGATGAGCGTGGGTGAGGTCGTCGAATCCCGCGTCACGCAAACCATTGTAAGTGCCATCAACGACAGCCAGATAGGGAACCCGTAGCAATGCGCCAATAAGCCGACCCTCCTGTGCGATCTGGTAATACTTTTTTGGGGTACTTGTCATAATATTTGCCTGACAGCGATTGTGTTTCTTGACAATATAGACAGAATATCTTACTATATTTGTCAGTTAATCTGACTAAATTGATTGTATCACACTTTTTGCTGGAGGCCAAATCATGTCGATTGAAAGTAACAAAATTCTTGTACGACGAATGTTTGAAGAAGACTTAAACACGGATAATCGTGCTATAGCCTCTGAATTCTTCGATCCCAACTTTCACGACCACACCAATCCGCCCGGTATGCAGCATGGAATAGAGGGGCATATCGCGCTCGAAACGCTTCTACGAGCAGCATTTCCAGACGCCCATTGGACTATTGAAGACTTATTCGCAGAAGATGATCGAGTTTGCATGCGTGTCACTATGACTGGTACGCACCTAGGGGACTTTTTTGGCACACCTCCGACAGGTCGTGCTGTAACTCAGGCTGGCATACATATCCTGCGCGTTGCCAATGACAAGATAGTTGAACACTGGGGCATAAACGACGATCTGGCACTCGTGCGCCAACTCGAGCCTGCATCTGAAACTACCTGACGCGACCCATCGAAACTTGTTAACAACTTCCCGGTCGCCCAATATGAAGTGGGCCACATCCGGTCCATCTCGGGAATGGAACAGGCAGGGGGAGTCGGTGCTCGACCATTCTGTTCCATATAGAAGATGATTGCGCGTTAGCTGTTTGTTGCCCCCAGCCAATACTGGCTGCCGTTGCGTTCACGGCGCAGATAGCCAAAGTCCACTAGATCGCGCCGCAGGCTGACGAAGTCAGGGGCGTAGGCCGACTTGAGTATCGTGTTGACCTCCGGTTCGGTGTACAGCTTGTCCGCTTCGAAGAGAGTTGCCAACCAGCGGAGGATGACCTTGAGTTTCTTCTGCTTGGCAGGCAGGGTGGTGAGCTGCTTGTCCTGCGTATAATCGCGCAGCACTTGCAGGTCTTCTTCGTCCCAACCGAGTTCATCAATCCAACGTTGATCGGATGTTTTCGCCACAGTGGTTGCGGATGCTTGCTCGATGGAGCCAACCAGCTTCTTAAAGTTCTTCAGTCCAGCCTGATTAAGCCGGTAGAAGCGCTGGTTGCCTGCCATCCGCAGCGTGACCAAACCGGCTTCACGCAGGCGTGCCAGATGGTGCGACACGGTAGGCTCGGTCAGTTCGACGCGGGCAGCTAGATCACCGACGGAGTGTTCGCGCTCGTTGAGCAGCTGCAGAACCGATAGGCGGCTCTCATCGGCCAGCGCCTTGAGCGCATTCAACAAATAGGCTTGTGAGTCCATAATCCTTCCTCCTTAGATATGTATAAAAGTTGGCTCACATCTAATTTTATGTTAATCTAATTAGATATATATGTCAAGAGCGCGCATAAACCAACCGGAAAAGATAAAGGATTCAAGACGTCAGATTTGGGCCGATATCGTGACAGTTACCTGTAGGGCAGGGGACACCCGATTTGTGACCTTGTTAAGCAATGGAGGGCATCAGGATTTTTTGCGGCGTTCGTTGCCGTGCTTGAAGTGACCGGTGGCTTTCGCCAGCGCCAATTGGATGGCGGACTCATCGGTGGTGTCCAACTTAGGGGCAAGCTTTTGGGCAGCATCCCCGCTGAGAGTGGTGACGATTTTGCCTCCCCAATAGATGAGTATCTTGCCATCTTTGGTGATTTGAAAGTCGAAGGGCGCTTCTTCCAGTTTGCCGCGTTTATCTACTGATGGCATATGGCTGATGTTCCTTGCCATGTGTAACCCTCTTCCAACGTGGAGTGAAAAGGAAGAGGGTAGGGATGGTGTTATTCTACTGCTTCGATTTTCTGAAGCATGGTGATAAAGGTGGGGACAGCCGCTTCACCTGTTTTCTGATCTACAGCGCTGATGGCATATAGCACAACTCTATCATCGGTTGGGGTCATTGCAATTGCAAAGACGTAACCGTCGTTGTTCACCCCACTAAAGCCGTAACCCAACACACCATTAATCAGGAATTCGCCCTCGATAGTAAGTTCCTTCATATCTTGACTAAGCAGGTCGGCAATTTCCCTTGCACTTGTTGCCGGAATATTTTTGGCACTCGCTTCTAACACGACGATGCCAACCTCTGTAGTTTTGCCTTTTTCAATAAAAAGCTTCACATCGTCGGGATTTTGGAAGAACCCGGTTCCGTCGAGCTCTCCGCCGGTAACTTCTGCTGGAGTCCAGCCGTCAGGATAGGGGATGCTCAAACCGGGTAATTTCAACAGTTCCGGTTCTGCGGGAAATTTTATTGGGTTATCACCAAACTGCCGCATCGAGTCCACCACAGCACCATACAGGGCTTGAGTCGCATCGGAAATACTACTGTCGGGGGTTCCCAAACCCAGGGCGAAATACAGGTCTCCCATCTGCCACAGCGAGCCGATGCCGTAGCGCCCATTAGCGTTTACCCCGCTAAAGGTGATGGCACGGCGGGTCATGACAGGGATGTCAAAGGTTGAGTCAAGCGTAAGACTCTGCCCCACCAACTTTAGAACATCATCCAAAACAGGATTATCCATAGACAAGGCTTTGACAACCGCGGCTTTCGGAATACTGGATAGAGTGATGGAAAGTCCAGCAGGTTGGGTGGAATCGTCGTCATCAGTCATCGCCGCCAAGTCAGCCTTATTTTCCGCTATGGATATGCGCTGCCCAAGGTCATGCACCCAATCGCTGGGGTAGGCAAAGGTGAAATCGGGGTTGTTAACGACCAGAGTGTTGCCCAGTTCAATGGCCTGCGCGCTGCTGTCTTGAGCATAGGCCGCGCTGGTCACAATGAGTAACGCTGCAATAACAAGGATCAAATATTTCTTCATTGGGTAGTGCTTTCTGGCGCTGAGCCTTGAGAGAGAATATGACCCACAGCATAGCATAGATATAGAAATGGTACTGTTGAGGCAAATTGGAATGGGTGTAATGTTGATCTTGCCAGAAGGCAACAGATGGGGAATTGCCGCTACTGTACCGCTTTTAAGAATACTGATTAGGTGCTGAATCCGACAAATGCCTAATGTGGGTGCGTAGGCATGTGGACTTTTGCGGAAATCTGCTTTTTGGGGAATGCATTGACCGGGCGAAGTATTGAGTCTTCAATGTCCCGTCACAGTGTTGTGAGATACTGCCTGAGCCGATAACTAGCGCCATAATCGCTCTGTTATTCATTATGTTCATGAACCGCACGCACGGAATAGGCGCATGGGGAGCAGGAAATTGCTCCCCATCAGAGTTAATTCAACTTACTCGGCATCCCATTCCAGCAGACCGACTGTGTTGCCTTCGCTATCCGTGAAGGTGGCGATGTAACCGTTGCCGATGCGGAATTTTGGGAAGGTGACTTTGCCGCCCGCTGCTTCGACACGCTTGAGCATAGACTCCAGCTCTTTCTGCGGGTCAAAATAGATCACACTGCCGCTGGTGCTGGGTTCAAAGCCAGCTACTTGCAGCAGTGTACCCTGTGGTTCGATGCCATCGACCTTGCCCGCACCGGGCGGCATGAGAGCGACGGTGCGGGTGTCATCGGCCCTGAACACCTGAATTTCCTGCTTGAAGACCTCGCCATAAAACTTGACGGCACGATCCATATTTGCGACGGGAATTTCGAACCAGTTCAGCTTGCTACCCATTTTTGTTTCTCCTGTAAATGATTGAATTCGGCTTTAGACGGCCAGTTTCTTGCTGACGGGCAGGGCGGTCAGTTCGTTGCTGATCTGCCACAGATGGCGGGCGGCCTCGCGGTCGTAGGAGGCTTTAGACGATTTGGCCTGTTGCAGTTTGGTGTTGATGTACACACCACTGACCGAAGTTAACTCCGGTGCGGCTGCAGCGAAGATGCTGCTTTCCGCCGCTTTCTCGACGCTGGTAAAGGCAAAGCGCGAGACCAACGGCCACAGCACCTTCATCATGGGTGGCAGCATGTCGGAGGTGGTGGAGTCCGTAAGGCGGGTATGTGCTCCGCCGGGGTCAACTGCGTTGACGGTAATATCGCTGCCGTCGAGCTGACGGGCCAGCTCGTAGGTAAAGAGCAGGTTCGCCAGCTTGACGCGCGTGTAAACATCCACCCCACGATAGAAGCGCCGTGCTTGCAAATCGTCAAAGTTGAGCGTCGCCATGCTGTGCCCGTCTGACGAGACGTTGATGATGCGGGCGGGAGCGCTGTTCTTGAGGGTGGGCAGCAGAAGCTGCGTGAGCAAGAACGGCGCGAGATGCCCGACAGCGAAGGTGGCCTCCAAGCCGTCTACCGTTTCGGTGCGGCGGCGGAAGATACCAGCCACGTTGTTGACCAGCACATGCAGCTTATCAAAACGTTCCTGATAGGCTGCTGCCAAGCGGCGTACTTCGGCAAGACTGGATAGGTCGGCGGTGAGCAGATGGACGGAGGTGGTGCCTGTGCTGGTTCGCAGCTCATTGACCGCCGCTTGACCGCGTGCAGCATCGCGCCCCACGACCACTACTTCCGCCCCCAAGCGGGCCAGTGCGCGCGCGGTTTCTTTGCCGATACCACCTGTCCCACCAGTGACAAGGACCGTCCGGCCACGCATGACATTCGAGGGTAAATCCATAGATAACCTCCTGAATAGTTACTGATAGTTTCAGTATGGGGAAGTGGGACAGGGTGGTCGTCCCCAAATTGGGACAGTTGTGGGGACAATTGATTTGAGACAGGAATTAGAGCAGCTTCAGTTCCTTCGCCCGGAAAACGGCTTCGGCGCGGCTATGGGCATCAAGTTTGCTGTAGATGCGCTTGGCATAAGTGCGAACGGTGCTGACCGCCACCGACAGTTCGGCGGCAATATCCTCAATACTGCGCTCGGTAGCCAGTAGACGGAGGGTACTGAATTCAGCCCCAGTCAATGTGGGGAACGCGGGCAACCGTTCAGTAGCTGACTGGCGGATGGAGGAGGGGAAGGCAGCCCGGAGTGTGTCTATGTATTCAGCAGATGCATTGCCTACTAAGGGGCGTGTTCGCAAAGTGGTCAACAGCCGATAAACAGGTAGTCCTTCATCGACAAACAGGCGCACGCAGCCTGCATTTTCGGCAAGTACCAGCGCCGCGTCGAAATGTGCAAGAGCGGCGCTGGTGTTTTGTACAGTGTTGTGTGCTAAGGCATGCAAGAGTGCTATTTCAATTACATGGCCCAAGCGCCCATTTGCTTGGGCTGACTTGTGCAATGTTTCCAGCATTTCGAATACGTCATCGAGCCTGTCGCTACGGCGCTGGTGAAATTCTGCCAGCCGCACACGTACCCATGTGAACAACTCAAATTCGCTGACTTCTGATGGAATGATACTGTTTTTCCAGCGTTGGGCGGCTCTGAGATCAGTTCGTGCCAGATGCAGCCGTGCACGTACGGCCGCGAGCCGTGCAAGGGAAGCGGTGTTGGCCTGCGGGTAGGCACGCTCGGTTTCGTACAGGCGTGCGACGGCAGCGTCAATGTCACTTTGTGCCGCTTGCACCTGCGCCAAACCGATGAGGCCGTCCAGCAACATCGGCTGCCACGCCTCGAAGGGGCGACACATATCAACACCGCGCTGGAACAGATCGTAGGCGTCGATCAGGCGATTCTGTTCGCGGTAGACATCGGCGATAGTGATGTAAAGCCAGCCCATGTCGGGGCCAGTGCGTTTTCCGGCGTCATCCAGCGCGGAACTAAAGACTTTTTCGGCCTGAGCAAGCAGGCCACTGAGATGGAGGGTTTCAATATGGTGGGCGGCGGCGAACAGCAATCCGTCAATGTTTTCTGCCACGCGGCATAGGGCAATGCTCTCGGCAAATAGGCGATTGGCCTGCGCTGCATGTCCCATATTTTTGTGGGCGGCGGCCATGTGCGCCAGCGTCCCGCTGCGGATGTAGGTTTCATCCGGTGGCAGGCGGCCCAAGGCTTGCCGGCAATAGGTTATGACACTGTTTTGATCGCTTGCCTGTGTGGCACGGTTGGCACGCAGTAGGTCAACCTGTGCGAGCATCAAGTTAGCATCGGGCGACGCATCTTGCTCAAGAGCGCGCTCGACGGTGTGCAGTAAGGCTTCGATGTGTAGCCAGCGATCAGAAAAGATTTCGAAGAGCAGCCAACAGTAGGCGAGCAACAAGCGGGGACGCGAGTGTGCTATCGCTTCCGGCAGCGTATCGAACCATGATAGCAAACGGTGCATATCACGGTGCAGCCAGTCGCGTGCTTCAAAAGCAGTTTCAATCAATCTGGCTGCCCGTTCATAGTCAGCGGCTTGTAGACTGTGCGGAATGGCTTCTTCTAGCCTGTCATGGTGTTCGTACCACCGGCTGGCACGACGGCGCAGTTCCGGCAGGATGCTGGCCTGAGTGGTGGTGAGATTATGCAGCAGGAGTTCGGCAAAGAGCGGGTGATAGCGAAACCAGTGGCGCTGGGTATCGAGGGGAACGATGAACAAGTTCAGGCGGTCAAGCTGTTCGAGCATCGCTTGACTGTCGGTTCGCTCCAGCAGCGCGTCGCATAGGCTGGCGCATAAGTTGTTCACCAGCGAGGTATGAAGGAGGAAGTGGCGTACGGCATCTGGTTGATGACGTAGTACTTCTTCGAAAAGATAATCTTCGATGTGGCGGTCAGTGCCGCTAAAAGCTATAAGAAAAGCTTGCGGATCCGTGCTGCTTTGAAGCGAAAGCCCCGCAAGTTGGATACCCGCGATCCATCCCTCGGTTCGCATTTCAAGGGCGACGCGTGCGGACGCGGGCAGGTCGAGGTTCATTACCGTTCTCAAAAATTGTTCGACTTCCACCGCCGTGAAGCGCAGGTCGCCTGAATCAAACTCCAAAAGCTGCGCCTGACTCCGCAGACGGGCAAGGTTGAGCGGGGGGGTGGTGCGGCTTGTCAGCAGCACGTGCAAGTGGTGCGGCAAATGCGCGACAAAAAAGTCCAGCGCTTTATGGATTATTTGCTCGTCAATCAGGTGGTAGTCATCCAGCACCAGCACAACATCTCGTTCCAGGAAAGCTAGTTCGTTGACTAATGGCGATAGCACAGCAGTCAAACCGGGCAGGTGGGACGCGTCGAGCAATGCCAGTGACTCTTCGCCAAGCTGCGGCACTGACTGCCGCAGCGCTTGAATGAGATATGCCGCGAACCGACCGGGCAAGTTGTCTCCACTATCCAACGCCAACCAACTCACCATTATGCCGGCATGGGCCAACCACTGACGTACTAATGTAGTCTTGCCAAACCCGGCGGGGGCGCTGACCAGCGTCAGCTTACGCGACGTCACGCTGTTCAGCTTTTCCAGTAGACGAGGACGTGGAACACCAGCGGTAGGCAGTGGAGGTAATTGATACTTGGTGGTGAGTAAGATTTCCTTCACGGGGCAGTGTCCAGTTCGTCGAGATATGCTGTGATTGTACCGTATGCCGGGGCACAGCATCGGAGGTGCGAATTAATCCTTAACAGAGTCACGGCGGGTGCGGGCATATAATATGCTGTAACGACCGTAATTGAGTACTGCAATTAACTAATGGCCTGTAGCATCGATTGGTACGTTGAAAACGAGATTATTTATGTCCGGTATTGGGGTGTGATAAGTATCGAGGACGTGCGGCACGGTTTGGCGACAACCAAGGCGATGATCGACGGCAGTCCGCGTCACCTCGTACACGTGATCTACGATGTTGGTGAAATAGAAGTTCCTTTGAACCCCAAAGAGAATTTGGCACTTGTACGCGAATCGGGAACGCACCCGCGAGCAGGCTGGAACGTGATGGTCGGTGAAAAATCGGTCCTGATTCGGATGGGTTCAAAGTTGGGTGCTGGTCTACTAAATGTACGAATCTGGAGTGTGGACACTGTAGAGGAATCCGAAGCATTTCTCCACGATAGGGATTCCGCTATACGTTGGGAAAATGTGAACAAAGCCATCTTGGAAATTGGACATTAGGGCAGTGGTTCCGTTTCATATGGTAGTAAGGTGCGAATTGGCAACCTGACAGGTTGGACAACCTATTCCAGTTGTCTACCGGCTCATTATGACCATATAGAGTAAGCGTGCTACTTGTGACCCCGGCGCAATGCAGATGGAGCCAGTGACGGGTCTTAATGTTATCCGCCGTTTGAACAGTATATGGTGGGTTTATGGACAGGAAATAAATCGAGAAAGTTCTATGCCATTTACAAGCGCGTGGTATATCGAAAACGAAATCATTTACATGCAATTCTCAGGTGCCGTAACCCTAGATGATATGCGTGCCAGCATAATCGAAGCGAATCGCTTTATCGAAAGCAGCCCGCGTCCCGTTGTCCATCTGCTTTCAGATGTTGGACAGGTGACCAAAGCACTCAACCCGAAAGACTCATTGGCCGTCGCACGTGAAACCAAACCACATGCGCGGGCAGGCTGGAACATCGTGCTTCGCGAAAAATCCGTTCTCATCAAAGTGGGCGTGATGGTGGGTAGTTCGGTTTTTAAGGTGCCCACCAAGGTCTGTGACACACTGGAAGAGGCTATTGCAGTACTGAAAAAGGCTGATACGACATTGGACTGGGATCGTGCGAATTCATCTGTGCTTGCAGACCAATAGAATTGCACTCAATTGTGTAGTGAAGGACCGATATGCCATACACTGTAAATTGGTACATTGAAAACGAAGTTATTTATGTTCATTACAGCGGTGCTGCAACAACCGAAATGATGCGTGACAGCATGGCAACTATGCAGGCTATGATCGAAAACAGCCCGCGCCATATGGTCCACACCATTACGGATGTTGGGGACATTACGAAGCCTATGAATCCCAAAGACGCACTGGAGAATGCGCGTGACATGGCGCCCAATGCACGTACCGGCTGGACAATTGTACTTCGCGAAAAATCAGTTGTCGTTAAGGTCGGTGTCATGGTTGGCGCGTCGGTATTCAAGACACGTGTCAAAAGCTGTAGTACCACAGCGGATGCCATTGCCTGTTTGAAAGAGATTGATCCAGAACTGAGTTGGGACCGTGCCGACCCGTCAATCTTTGCGACGCAGTAAGGAAATTCGGAAATGCCATATACAGCGGATTGGTATATCGAGAACGAAATCATTTATGTTCACTACACTGGAGCTGTCACACAAGATGATATTCGTGGTACGTTTGCAACAGCGAATCAATTCATCGAACGCAGCCCTCGACACATTGTCCATTTAATAACCGATGTTGGCGATATCACCAAGCCGCTAAATCCTAAAGATTCACTTGAGGCGATGCGTGACATAACCTTCCACCCGCGTTTTGGCTGGACCATCATCCTGCGTGAAAAATCGGTCCTTGTGAAGATCGGTGTGATGTTTGGATCGTCATTATTCAAGGTCCGGAATAAGACTCTCGCCTCAATGAGCGAAGCACATGCTTTTTTAAGTGAATCTGATCCGAATTTGAGTTGGGACAAAGCCAATGCATCCATACTTGCATCGAGCTAGGCGCATGAATGGCGGACAAAAGCGGATTTTCCTATCCTTATAGTCGCCTGAATGCTAGATTGCGGTTGCGGTGTACAAGTCATTTGCCATTATGTGCAGGAATGTGGGCGTATTGTGAATTGCCTTATTACCGGTGAAATGGGGCAACAAAGGGGCACAATTCTACCCAATAAGGGGTCTTCTATTTCTGTACATTCGAAGAAATGAGCGGTCCGTAAGTACCTTCCTATTCTTTTGAGCGAGGGCAAGGACATCGGATTTTTTCCAATGTCTCTTGGCCTCTATTATTCAAAGCGCTTTTGCCGCTCGGAGTAATTGGCTCGATAGGAGCCTTTGTACGTTGACCGCACTTTCTGGCCGCATACGGTCCACAGAAGATAGTGGTTGCAAAGTACGTGATGATTGTTGTTTTGTTCGGGCGGGCGAAGCATCCCAAAGGGAGGTTTCACACTGCTTCGCCCCTACAAATACCCTCTGATTGTTATTTGTTGCTAAGATCATTACGCACCAAATAACCACTACCCCACAGACTTTGAAAATCTGTTCCGCACGGTGACGACTTGGTTTTGCAGGTTAATTTTGCTCCAACCACTGCACTGCTTCGTCTGTGTTCGAAAATACCATCATTCGCAATCCTTTATCATGAAGGATTTCAATGAATGGCATTAATGTGCCGGCAGCTTTCAAGTCCTCGGGCACAACGTTGGCCCAGTAGCGCCAACCGGTGTCAATGGCGCGTGGAATCCAATCAGTGATTACCCAGGCAGAAAACGCATCTGAGAACGGTCCATTTTTGCGATCATCCGAGAGCCATTTTACGATACCGTTCTTGCCAAGCATTTCGACACCAGCATTCAAGGCGCTCTTGAAAGCCTCTTCATTAACCGGTTTGTGGACGGTGTGATACAACATTTTTTTGTCGGGCAGATACTGGAGAGTTACATATTCGTTTGTTACGACGTTAATCGGTGACATTATCTTGTCCTTTCAGAATTGGATTTTGGAAAGGTAGTTTTATTTCGAAATTCCCGCGATATGGCGATAAAGTGTGGTCGCAGCTATCTTGAAGGGTGTTTAGTATGCGAAAAAATACTGCCTCTACAAAAAGTATAATTGAACGTCAAGCCTAGTAATACATAAGGTTTTCGTAATAGTTTTCGTGGGTGGATTAGTTGGTGGCCCTTATGGGCTTTGTCAATAAGGTGTTGCGCGTCAGGGCAGCTTCTTAATCAATCTTCTTGTCCAAGCGGTGTATAGTAACCGTATGCTTCGGAAGTGTGTGTGAACGGGAGGAACGAGTGTCCCAAACGACCGGTTGGTATATTGAGAACGAAATCATCTACGTTCACTATGCAGGCGTTGTCACAACTGACGATATGCGGGCGAGCTTGCAAAGTTCAAATGACCTGATCGCAAGCAGCCCGCGTCATGTCGTCCATGCTATCACGGATGTTGGTGACGTTACAAAGCCCTTAAATCCCAAAGATTCGCTGGAAATTATTCGCGAAATAACGCCGCATGAACGGGCGGGTTGGACCGTTGTCTTGCGCGAAAAATCGGTTCTAATCAAGGTCGGCCTGATGTTTAGTACATCGGTCTTGAAAACTCGTACAAAAGCGTGTGCCACAATGACCGAAGCCAATGCGTTTTTTGCGGAGATTGATCCAGACCTAAGCTGGGATAAGGTTAATTCCGCAATCATTGCAGGCCAGTAGTTGTTCTATGGTTGGAGCGTTTTGCTGCTGTATAACGCTATTGAAGTAATCGATAAACTCTGTGCGACGTGTTTTACGGAACAGCGATTATGCCACCTGTTGGGCTTCAACTTCATCTAGATTTACGCTGGAGTCGGCAGTTGCGATCGTGCGAAGCGCACTGTCCACTGTTTTGGTCGTTGTGAACTGCTTATGGGCAACACTTGTCAGCACTTTTGACAGGATATTGAGAAGAAAGTTCGAACGGGAATCGACTACTATCGTCCATCCCGCGCGCTTGTCAAAAAGATACTTTAGAATACGCCCACCCTCCAGGTCAGAAAGACCCGGCAGTCCGTCCAGTTGCAGACAATCCACAATGACGTGTACAGGCTGCTCTCCAGTGGTTTCATCCATCAGCGCTAATATATCTTTGTCAACAGAACGGAAATCATCGGCAGTGAGTTTGCCGATGTTGGTGACTTTAACGACATGGTTCTTAATGAGCCAACAGGCAGTTGATGTTCCCATTTGAATATTCCCCAGCACTAATTGACTATAGTTTTAGAGTAACATGTGATAAGAGATTTGTTTCGTAGAGATTTTTATAAGCAATGGATAGTCGCTAAGTAAGGTTGCGGAGCAAGGAGTATCTGGCTGATAATGAACTCATCGTCCGTTAGAATTCGGCTACAGACTATGTCCACTTTCTGCCGCTTCGTCGGTATATTATTCTGTGTCGCCTTGCCACGTCTGGCACTTGCCCAAACCGGTGAGATTGTAATCACTACCTGTGACTATGCTACCGTTGCACCGGCGCTGGCTGCCGTAACTGAAGGTGGGACCTTAACGCTCGACTGTGAAGGGACCGTTGAAGTGCCTGCCGGAAAGCCGTTGGCGATTTCAACCAGTATAGGCGTCCGCTCTACTTCCGAGCACGGGGTAGTATTCAGCGCTGCATCCAATACCCGCGTTTTAGTGGTCAATGCCAATGTTGGCTTTCAACTGGCAAATGCTACTTTTTTGGGTGGCAAGGGGTTGGGCGGTGGCTTATCAAATCAAGGCGGTCAAGTGACGTTGTTTCGGGTCAAGTTCATATCGCTAAGTGGGGTCACGGACGAAGCGGGCGGGGCTATCTACAACGGCAACGGTGGAACACTCAGTATAAATGGCAGCCAATTGTCGGACAATTCCAGTTTTGGCGGTGGCGGTGCCATTTACAATGCGGCTGACTCGAGCGTTATGCTCAGTGAGGTCAACTTTAGCGGCAATCGTAGTTATGGAGACAGCGGCGGTGGGGCTATTTACAACAATGGCGCACTGGTCGTTGACCGCAGTTCCTTCACTGAGAATGACGCGCAGGGGCGTTTCGGTTGGGGTGGGGCAATCTATAACACGGGCGCAGGGCAGTTAACTGTCACGAACAGTACCTTTGCCGGCAACACCGCAACTCACAGTGGCGCGGCTCTCCGCAACGACGGTACCGCACAGGCTGAAATCAATTTCAGCACTTTCGTCGGTAACCGTGTGGGGGTATGGGGTGGGGCGGTGTATTTGGAAGGCGGGGTGTTGCGGGTGAGTAATAGTTTGTTTAGCGAAAATGCGGCGAATGGGATCGCGAACGACTGCCAACAGTTAGCCACCATTTCGGCCCTAACTATTTCTGACAATCTGTCCGATGGCGGTTGTGGTGAAGTTGCTCCAACCGGATTGCTTCCGCTGGCAGATAGTGGAAGCCCTTCTGCTGCATATGGACTCAGCGAAGACAGCAACGCGATAGATGCGGCAAGTGAATGTCCCGCAGCAGCGGTTGACCAAGTGGGAACAGTTCGGCCTCAGGGAGGAGCGTGTGACATCGGGGCAGTAGAGTATATTGCGCCGGTTGCCAGTGACTTGAATGCCTGTCAGGTCACGACAACGCGCCAACTGCGGCTGCGCGCTGAGGCCAATACGTCCAGCGCCATACTGGCGGTTGTTCCGCACAACAGCACCTTTGTGGCAACGCAAAGCCTGCCCGGTTGGTATCAGGTCACCTATGGAACGGTGGAAGGATGGCTCAGTGCAGATTTTGTAACTGCGTCCGGTGGCTGCGGGGAGTAAGATTTTACTCCGCTGCGGCCATCAGTTTTTCACGGCGTTTGCGTTCCTTAATGCGTTCTTCACCATTCAGGATGCGCTTACGCAAACGCAAACTCTTTGGTGTGACTTCAAGTAATTCGTCACCTGCCATGAACTCGATCCAGTCATCGAGGCTCATGTCGCGTGGCGTGTTCAGTCCCGATGTGGTTTCGCTAGGCTTGGCACGGAAGTTGTTGAGCTGCTTTTCTTTGACGACATTCAAATCCATATCACCGGGGCGGATGTGCTCACCGATTACCATACCCTCATAAACATCAGTACCCGGGTTAATGAAATAGGTGCCGCGTGCCTGTACATTGACCATCGCATAGGGGGTCGAAACGCCAAAATCACTAGCGACCAAACTGCCGAACTGGCGTCCGGGAATTTCGCCGGCCAGAGGGTCATAACCGTAGTGCAAACTGTGAAGCTGGCCCATGCCGCTGGTCGCGCGTAGGAAGTTGGCGCGGAAGCCCAGCATACCGCGCGTAGGAACAAGATATTTGATATAGGTCGTGCCGTTTTCGGAACGCATATCTGTCATAATTCCGCGCCGCCCGCCCAGCATTTCGACAACTGTACCCACCATGCCGTCGGCGATTTCGATGTGAACATCTTCAATCGGCTCAAGCACTTCGCCGGTTTCCGGGTCTTCATGATAGATGACTTCCGGCTTGCTCACTTCAAACTCGTAACCTTCACGGCGCATCGTTTCTATGAGAATGCCCAGATGCAGTTCACCGCGCCCGCTGACCACAAATTTGTCAGGTGATTCGCCATCGGCCACCCGCAGCGCCACGTTACTGCGGGTTTCGTTGAAGAGTCTTTCACGCAGCCGCCGTGATGTGCCCCAACCGGTTTTGCCTTCGCGCCCGGAAAGCGGTGACGTGTTGACACCAAATGTCATCTGCACCGTGGGTTCTTCCACGCTAATAGGGGGCAGGGGTTCAGCTACCGAAGGGTCGGCAATCGTGTCACTGATGCCCAGTGTATCCAGCCCGCCGAATGCCAATATATCACCTGCTAGTACTTCGTCAGCTTCTTCTTTGGCGAGGTTGCGGAAGGTAAATAAGTATTCTATTTTGCCGTTGAGGCGTTCGCCCTTTGTGGTCATGCGGACTACCGGCATCCCGCGCCGCATCTTGCCAGAAACCAAGCGGCCGATACCAATTTGCCCTTTGTAGTTGTCATACTCCAAAGTTGTCACCAGCATCTTGGCTGGCGCGTCCAAATCAACCTCCGGGGCTGGAACTTCTTTGATGATGGTTTCAAATAGGGGGGTCAAATCGCTGTGCAGCCCGGCAGGCGCATAACCCGCTTTGCCCACCAAGCCGACGGCATACACCACCGGAAACTCGGCCTGATAATCACTCGCTCCCAATTCGATGAAAAGATCAAAAGTTTCATTTAGGGCTTCGTCCGGACGCGCGAAAGGGCGGTCAACTTTGTTGATAACTACAATGACGCGCAGCCCTAAGCCCAGCGCCTTGCGCAGCACGAAGCGTGTCTGCGGCATTGGCCCCTCTACTGCGTCAATCAGCAGCAGTGCACCATCTACCATGTTTAACACGCGCTCGACTTCGCCACCAAAGTCGGCGTGGCCGGGGGTATCGACGATGTTAATTTTGGTGTCACCCCATGTTACGGCTGTATTTTTCGCCAGAATAGTAATGCCGCGCTCGCGTTCCAAATCGTTCGAATCCATGATTCGCTCGCCGACATTGGCGCTGTCGCGGAACACTTTGGCCTGTTTTAACATTCCATCAACCAACGTTGTTTTGCCGTGGTCAACGTGAGCGATAATAGCAATATTGCGAATATCGTTGCGTACTTGAGTCACACTGAGTCCCTGTCGTTTGTCTTGTTTTGGAACTTTCATTGTATCAGACTCGGGTTTAGAAACGACAGTGGCAACCGTGAGGCACGTAATTAACCATCATCAGGGGCATGAATCATTTACGGTTTTAGGGCGCAATTGATGATACGATGATATATGAGAAATTAACTAATATGATTTAATATGCTGCATCCTCAATTACAACAGCAACTCGCCGCACTTGGGCTAGACACTACAACTCCCCCTGATCCACAAATTTGGTCTCGTTTGCTGGCAGAAATAAGCAGTAACTACAGCGAACATGATGCTACGGAGGCGTCACTTGCCGATAATGAGTTGTTTTTTGAAACGATGTATAAGACGTCGTATCACCAAGCTCTTCAACTTACCTTATTGTATAAGTTGCGGACTGCGCTGGACAGCAAGCTCGATCTGAATGAAGTGATCCGAACGGCTGTCGAAGAGACGGCCGATATGCTAGGGTACGGGCTGGCAAGCTTGTATCTGATTGAAAATGACGAGTTAATCCTTCAGCATCAGGTTGGGTATTCGGAGGTAGAAGCGATAGATCGTCTGCCGATTACACGCGGCGTAATGGGGCGGGTAGCCCGCACCGACAAGCATTTTTACATTGAAGATGTGAACTGATCCGGATTATATTCCTGCCATCAAGGAATCTCGCTAGAGAAATCTGTGTGCCGCTACATAATCGGGGGCAGGTGGTCAGTGTCCTCAATATCGAAACCTATAGCGGCAACACATTGACCAAAGACGATTTTGATCTGATTACCGCAGTTGGTCTTGATGTGGAACTAGCCATCGAACAAGCGCGCCTGTACACCGCGCTCCGCGAAAGTAATGAAAAATATCAGCTTGTTGTGAATAATGTGCGGGAAGTTATTTTCCGCTGCACTGATGGTTATTTGACCCTTTTGAATAATGTAACTGGGAAAGACTCACTGGTCATACGGTAAGGACGGCCTCGGAAAGCATATTTCCAGCTTCTTACCCCTGATGGTGAAAAAGCATTGTTTTTGGAAGGCAATTGATCGAAAGACAACAAATTGATGTCCGCTACCGAACTATGGTGAACCGTCCGGTCGGGTTGCCGATTCCTGTCGAAATTCACATGCAGGCGGTACATGACGAGGTAGGGAGGGAAATGTTTTTTGCCGGTACATTGGCTGATATTACCGAAAAATTGGAGCAAGAAAAGCAGGCAACTGAACTTGTCCTCAAAGCACGCACAGTTGAGGCGCTTAAAGGGTTCTTGAATGGTGTCTCTCACGATCTGCGAACGCCACTTTCAACTGTCATCACCACATGCTATCTTTTGCGCCGCCGACTCGAAGGCAATACAGCACTGTTAGGCTATATCAACCGATTGGAAGAGCAGGTTAATATTCTCATTCGTTCAGTTGAAGACATGCTTGAAATGTCACATCTTGATGAAGATATGGTCGAATTCGCGTTTATCAAGGTTAATGTCAATACACTTATCCGAGATGTTATGGTTGGGTTGAAGACAGTAGCCTATGGTCACCACCAAAATCTCAATTTTGAACCGTTTTCACAGCCCCTATTTGTGATGGCCGACCAGCTCATGCTCGGTAAGGTTGTGCGCAATCTGGTTCAGAATGCCCTGTATTACACACCTTCCGGTGGCACGATTACCGTTCAAACCACGCAGTCAGAGGGCTGGATCACGATTACAGTCAAAGACACGGGAATCGGCATTGCATCGGCTGATTTATCGCAGATTTTCGACCGGTTTTACAAAGCCGACAAAGCCCGCACCGGCGGCACGACGGGCACTGGCCTAGGATTGCCCATTGTCAAAAAGATTGTTGAAATACACAACGGAATTGTGGAGGTGAGCAGCGAGGTGGGAAGAGGCAGCAGCTTTAAGGTACGTCTGCCTATGGTCGAGGATGGTAGCAAAAAATCGGAATCCGATACCCCACCTGCCACGCCCGACGTCGCTATCTCTGCCTTATAAAAACTTGCTTACCGCCCCTTCAGCCACTCCACAATTTGCCCTACCAGATCAGCGTGCTCCTTGAACAAATCAATCCCGTGTGTGCGCCCACTGTAGACTATGGTTGCCATATGATCGCCGCCCAGTTCTAACATGCGTGGCATATCGGCGGCGGGGTAGCGGTCATGGTCAGCGTAGATGATGAGCGATGGGAAACCGGCCTGCAGCGCGTCGGCTGTGGCAACATTGAAGTAATTCAGGCTGGGGGAAATGGCGACCGCACCCGTGCACCCCTCCACCGCCGCGCAGCCATTTAGTGCCAGATTCGATCCCATGCTTGACCCCACCAGCGACACTGATTGCACACCGGCTTGCGCCTTGAGCCAGCTCGCCCAATCCACCGTGTCTTGTTGCGCGGCCTTCCAATTGATTTTGCCCTTGGTTTGACCGTATCCGCGCAAGTCTACAGCCAGCACTTTGAAACCAGCGTCAAGAAGGGGTTGCACGAGGGGCGTCCAACTGCTTCGGTTGGTGTAGAGTTGGTGGAGCAGCAGGGCGGCTGGCCCGTCGCCATCGCTTGAGGCGAAGTAACTGGCATAAAGTGTTTTGCCGTCTGCTGCTTTAATTTGCACATCCACTCCTGAGGCCGTGGGCACAGGGACGTTGTCTTGCGCGGCAGTCAGGCTGAAGCCAAGCAAACCTATAAGGAGAATGATCCAGCGCATAATTATGTTGCTCCTAAAGCGTAAGATGATGGCGTACGGATTGCTCTATCCGCCTGAAAGGACATGAACCCAAACGAACAGACCGTAAGAAGCGACTAGTGCCGCTAACAACAGGAAATTAAAACCGCTAACCTGCCGCTGGCGCAGCGCTCCGCTGGTTACTGCGCCCGCTACCCACAACAGCGCCCCGAGGCAGCAGGTGACCGAGGCATAGACCATCATGCCGTTAGCAGTAATATCACTGTTGGCAGTTGGTGCTGGCAAGGCAGGGGCTAATCGTTCGCCCAATGGGATGTAGACCGCCAGTGCGATGAGCGCCACCAAACCGGCGGCCATGAAGATACTCAACCATTGGCTGAAACCCCGTGCCAGGCTGTGCGCCAGCACCGCAGCCGCGAATACGGATAGACCCCCGGCGACGATGAGCCACTGTTGTTGTGGTGTGGTGAGCAAATAGACCAACCCATCGTGTATTTCCAGCGGTGGGAAGGCGTAAAAGATCGTTCCTGCATAGAGCAAGGCCGACCCCACGCCAATCACTGCCGAAACCATGCGCAGTGGTCCACGTAGGAAAGCCCACATGCCGGACCGAACCTCGAAATTGATTTGACCGATAAAGCCTGTTAGTAACCAACCTGCGATAATGAACCATGTGGGAATTATTTGCACAGGCTCTTGTCCTGTTCCCCACAGCGGTACCTCACTGAGTTGATAGGACAGTGTATTCCACAGCAGCGGCAGCCATAGTAAGGTGCTCACCAGCCACACGGCTACCGTCCGGTTTCCATTTGGGTCATGCTTGTAGAGCTGTTCCGGATCGAACAAGTACAGGTAAAGTAGTTTCCCGTAATCCAACGGATTCCAGGCGCGCATACGGCCCGCTAGTTGGATTGGATCGCCCGGCAGCACTTTGGAGGGCGCTTCGGTGCGCGCGGGGGGTAATGCGGGCGGGGCGGGGAGTTCTACTTTCTCCGGACATAATTCAGGCAGCTTGAGCTGGTCACATAATCCCTCGCGCAGCGAACGATAACCCGCCTGATAATCGCTGCGCATGTCTGCCCGTTGGACACTGATGAGTTCAAAAGGAACAGCGTTCTGGACATCACCACGCACCATAACGGGAATGATGAGCACATTCTGGGCGCGGGCATAATCCAGTTCACGCTCAATCCATTCGGATTTCTTGGCGTCCGGCGAAAGCAGCACGACCACCACCCGCGAACTTTCTATTGCTTCTTCGATAGCGTCTTTCCATGATGGGGTTCCCGGTTCGAGGCTTTCATCGTTCCAAACCGAAAAGCCGTCGCGGCGTAAATCGGCGGTGACTTGCTGCATGATGACTTTATCGGTTCGACTGTAGCTCAAAAAGATGTGATACTGTACGGACATCGTGAATGCCTTATGGGTTGAATGCGTGTCGATTATAGCGCATGCCACACTTGCTATAATGTATTGGCAACCTACATTTTCACCGAATTCATACAAAACGGGACGGGCTAATGGCACAACGGATATTGATCACGGGCGGCGCGGGTTTTATCGGCGGGCATATTGCCGAACTGCTGCTGGCGCGCGGGCATCAAGTGGTGGCGCTCGACAATCTGGCGACGGGCAGCCGCAGCAATTTACCTGACGGGGCAGAATTCGTGCATGGCGATGTGACTGATGTGGATGCACTGGCTTTTGCTTTCGCGCGCGGCATAGATGCGGTCATGCACATCGCGGGGCAGGCTTCCATACGTCTGTCTTACAGCGACCCCACCAATGACCTTAATGTCAACACGCTTGGTACTATCCGCGTGCTTCAAGCCTGTTTGCGCTACCGTGTGCCACGGCTCCTGTACGCCAGTTCGATGGTGATTTACGGCAGCACGCCGCAGACCCCAACGCCGGAAGAAGCTGCGCCCGACCCCGTTTCGTATTACGCCATAACCAAATATGCTGGTGAACGGTATGTGCAGACCACCGCCTTGCGCCCTGATCTCGGCTTCGATTTTAACGTCACCTCATTTCGCATGTTTAATGTCTACGGCCCACGCCAGAGTTTGACCAATGCCTATCAAGGGGTATTCGCTATCTTTGTGGGCAATGTACTGCGCGGCGAACCCATCAAGATTTATTCGGACGGCGAACAGGCGCGTGACTTCGTGCATGTGAGTGATGTGGCACGGGCGTGGTGTGATGCGCTGGATGCTCCGGCTACCTACGGGCAGGTCATGAACGTGGGAACAGGACAGCCCACCAGCGTAAATGCGTTAGTCGATTTAGTGCTGGCGGCCTTCGGCCACAGCCGCGCAACCTATCCGGTGGAATATCACCCCGCGCACGCCGGTGATATGCGCCTTTCGGCTGCCGACATCAGCCGCGCCCGTGAACTGCTCAACTGGCAGCCACAGGTGGCGGTGGAGCAGGGCATGGCGGAAACCATCGCGTGGGCGAAGACGGTTTGACGAAACGATTGGCATTCGGGCATTAGCGAAAGGCTAGGGCATGACATTCATTTTTGAAGGCGAGCGTATTCGCCTGACGGTCGTCAGCAACGATGTATTACCGCAGTTTGCGGCTTGGATGTCGGATTTTGGGTTGCAGCGGCTTGTCAACCCCGGCATGAGCGTTCCCCATTCGGAAGATGACTTCCTCGACCCGGATGGATGGTTTCAGGGGGATTTGAAGAACGAAAAAACGCGCATGTTCGAGGTACGCACACGCTCGGATGACATCTTTATCGGTCACTGCGGCATCGTCAACGTCAACATATTTACCCACAGCGCCGAAATCGGCATCAATCTCGCCCATCCGGACTATCGGGGCAAAGGCTATGGTGGCGAATCCATGCGTTTGACCATGCGCTACGGCTTTGAGCAGCTTAATCTCAACCGTATCTACTTGCGGGTAATGAGCTTCAACACCCGCGCTATCCGCCTATATGAAAAACTCGGTTTCCAGCAGGAAGCGCGGGAACGCGAGGTGTTATTTCATGATGGTATCTATTTCGACCAGCTTCTCATGGGCATTTTGCGCCGCGAATGGGAGGCCGTAAATGGATGATTTTGCACCTCTCAAAGGCGATGATGTGCGGCGCGGGCTAAAGGTGTATTTGGACTCGATCTCGAATGCGACCATCGAAGTGCTCAGTAATGTTCCATTGTCCGAATCTTTGTTGTATCACCTCAACGACGGTAATACCCCTCTCACCCCGATATCTGCGAAAGCGGTAGGGCAGTCTTATAAAGAAGGTGGGAAGCTGTCATTTTCACTGCGCCTCATCGAAAACGCCGACCTTATTGGCTTTTGTCGCTTTGGTGATGTTGGCTGGCAGGCCCGCCACGCTCAACTGCACTTGAGCATCGTGGAAGAAGCGTATTTAACCCCTGAAATCGTGATTGACGTTCTACAAACGGTGTTGAAGCTCGCCTATTGGGAGGCCAACCTCAACCGGATTGCCGTACATTGCATTGAAGATAATACACTGCTGTTTGAAGCCCTGAAACACACAGGCTTCACCAACGAGGGGCGCTTGCGAGACGATGTGTACCGGAATGGTCGTTATCTGGATCGATTCATATTTAGCATCTTGTGCCGCGAATGGGAAAACATTATTGGTTAGCCGCAACTTGTCGAAGCACTGCCACACACCGACATTAGTGTGTTTGTGTACAACTGCATTACCCCGTTGGCATGAGGAGGCAGGCAATGGCGCTCAAGACCTATGGCGTACTCAAAGGACGCCCGCTCGCTGCAGTACCGGAATTCGAGGCCGAGAGTCCGCATTATCAAGTGCATATGTTGGCCGCGAATGTGCACTATCGGATTGCAATTAACGTAAAGTCGAACTCCGATACCAATTCTGAACTGCAATATTTCGTTGACTCAGATTTTCAACACCCGCTGACGCAGCAGCTCCCGAACATGTCGGAGGGCTTCACTAAATTATCTAGCAGCACCGGCGGTCTGGCACTGGATTTCATTCGCGGTAATTTATTTGACCTCCCTCAGATGCGAACGTTACCGTTCAACGTTCCGGGGCCGGATAACGACCTGAACGAACTCATAGACGCGCAGATTCAGCGTGCCATTCAAGACCCCAATGCTGTGATCTACGCTTTTGGCGAACGCTGGGGGCCGGAAGCCAACAAGCCTGATAAAGTCTTTAAGTTCAACCCGGGTAATGGCATCCATGACATTCACATGAATCAGGGCAACGACAAGAGTCACGCCGGTGACGACGGGGTCTGGCAGGATGGCGGATTGGTGATTCACTTCCCAACGGCCAACCGGTGGATCGCGGTATTTCTTAAGTTCCAGTCGCAGGCCATTCACACCGACGACCGCACCGGACATCGCATTGATACTGTGCCTGTCCCGCTGCCCCAGCCAGAACCACAGCCGCAGCCCGGAACACCGCCCCCGCCTGAAGTGGTGCCAGCGCGTGACGGCGTGATCCGCATTATAGCGGCGCTGGTCAATCCCGAAGGTGGCGATCCAGAAATCGAAACGGTGATCCTTTTGAATACTTCTCCGCAAGCCATTGACCTGAAGGGGTGGGCGCTGCTTGACCGCATGAAACACAATCAAGTCCTAAGCGGTAGCATTGGCGCGGGCGATACCCTCATGATTAAGCTGTCGCGCATGGTACAACTTGGCAATAAGGGCGGGTTGATTACACTTGTGGATGCTCAAGGTCTGAAGGTGGACGGCGTGTCTTATACGCAGGAGCAGGCCGCCAATGAGGGGTGGACAGTGGTCTTTTGATCTGCACATACTCTGAGGTAACATCGCTCCTAACGGCCGATGATAAGCTCAACGGCAGGGGACGGTGAAACCTTATGACAAGATTTACGGACAAAGTGGCAATTGTGACCGGCGGTGCATCCGGAATTGGTAAGGCGGTGGCCCAGCAATTCGCAGCCGAAGGGTCAGCAGTTGCCATTTTTGATATTAATTCAAAAGCCGGTCAATCCCTTGTTGATAGTCTACATGCCACTGGATTGCGCGCCAGCTTCAATCAGGTAGATGTGTCCGATTCGGCCGCGGTGCAGCAGGCAGTCACATTGGTCGCTGACCAGTACGGCAGCATCAATTATGTGGTTAATAGTGCCGCTAGCTTTATTGGCAAGGGGCTGGATGTAACCACTGCCGACTGGGAGCATAGTCTGGGTGTCAATGTGCGGGGTATTTCCAACACCGTTCAGGCTTGCTTTCCGCATATGCAGACGGCGGGCGGTGGTGCGGTTGTGAATATCGCCAGCATCTCTGCGCATGTTGCTCAGCCAAACCGCTGGACGTACAACGCGACCAAAGGCGCGATCATCACGCTAACCAAATGTCAGGCGCTGGACCTCGCCCCCGCCCATATCCGCGTTAACGCAGTTAGCCCCGGCTGGATCTGGACACCAGAAGTGGACAAAGCCGCGCAGAATGACCGTGCCAAGTGGGAACCGGTTTGGGGGCGTTATCACATGCTGCGCCGCCTCGGACAACCGGTGGAAGTTGCCCGTGCCGTCCTGTTTTTATGCAGTGACGACGCCAGTTTTATCACCGCTGCTGAACTACCTGTGGACGGTGGTTACATGGGGTTGGGAAGCGAGGGGTTGGGTGATACATCGTCGTTCGCGGGTACCGCCTGAATCACTACAGTTCCAGCGCCATATGCACTTCGACGAAGCCGAACTCCGGGCTGACGGCCCGTCGTTCTTCGTGAAAGCCTAACGACTGGTAGAGCCGCAGTGCACTGTGCCAGTCGTCGTTGGTTTCCACCAGCACGCGCTGGAAACCACGCTCCTGCGCCACCCGTAGCAACGCTTCGCCGATTCGGCGGCCCAGTCCTTTTCCCTGTTCTGAAGTGGCTACTGACATCCGCACAATTCGCCCTATAAGCTCACTGCCGTCCTCTCGCATCAGAATGCCGCAGCCGACAATCGCATTCAGGTTTTCGGTTACCAGCACCGTCGCGCCCTGCGCTACATAATTTGCATGAATATCATCCAAATCAGGATTAAAACTGGCATCTATGAAACCGAAGCGCGAACCTAAACCACTCAAGATGAGGTCACGCACGACAGCTTGATCGGCGACGGTGAAGGGGCGTATTACTGTGAATGCGTCCATAGGCGTCAGGACAAGAACACCAAATCGTGAGGCGATTTTTTCATTCGCAAACTGTTTTCGGAAACCTCTAGAATATCTGCCAGCCGTACAAAGTCTTGATCGCTCACGACGAACATATAAGGATTTGCGCCCTCAAACATGCTATTCAGTGCGAAGGTCGCAGGCGGTGTGTAACTGGATGCATTTGCACGTAAGGCATTCCAATAGGCGCGCATCTGGTTAGCTTGATAGTGACGGAGTATGCGGCGGAACAAATCGGGATAGATGATGAGTTCATCGGTGAGCGCTTTTAGGGTCGTAAGGGTAATGCCTTTGGTAGACTGGTCAGCCAGCCAGATGTTTGGCACTGTAGGGGTATTGGCAGCCGCCTGCTGCGCTATTTGCACGGCTTCATCCAGTTTGCGCCGCAGCTTTCCCGCCAATGTCATGTAATAGAGCGGATGAATTAAGCCCATTTTGAGCAACTGGTAGTTGGTGCTACCTGTTGCCAGTTCGGCTAGCTGGTCATTGGAAACAGGAGATCCGTCCGTTACCGGCGCTTCGCCAGCGAATACCCACGAGATAGGTCGTCCGTTCTTTTCCATGTCGCCTGTCACAATTGTACCCGGCACACCATCTTTCCATTTTTCCTTTACCGGGGTGCTGACATTGTTGACCATGATGCGGACTTCGGTAATATACGAGCCACGTGGTGTATTGCGCCAGCGTGCGTCTGTAAACCCCAGCAGCTTGAGGAATGTTTCGGCAGCCAGTTTGCCAAACAGCGAAGGCTGGCTGAGGCTAATGTAGGGCGGTTCTGCAAGGGTGGCACTGACTTTGCCTTTCAAATCATCGGGTACTGATGGTTTAGGCGGTGCATAGTGTGTTTCCAGTGCGTCAACACCCTGTAGGCGGAGCATGACAACCCCGTCGTTGGCGGCAAGCGACTGTTCAAAGACATCCCGATTATCGGTATTAATCTTTTTCCAGAGTTCGGGGTTATTCGCTTTGAATTTGATGGAGTCGCCATCTGGGGAATGCCCGACAACATAGTAAGTACCTTTGATGAGGGTGTATTGCATGACTGTCTCTTTATGCGATTATGGTTTGAATACGTAGAACAGTGCCGCACGAGTGTAGCCGAAATGCCAGATCATGCCTATGGCAGGAAATGGCGCATAAATTGCGTGAAATACTAGGGGCTCGAGTAATGTTCAACCATCAATGTCAACATGCCGGAGTCAGTCGTCCACAGGCAGTGCTCAATGTCTGCTGGCCAACGGAGGTGTTCACCCGCTTTCAAAGCAGCTTGTTCATCACCCACGCTGACCATGCCCGCGCCTTCCAAACAGATCACATCAATCTCAATCTGTGCTGCATGCGGATGTATAGTGCCGTCCGGTTCGAAGCGCAGCAGCGCCAGCCCCAGATTATCTAACTTTAGCAAGGGTTTGGCGAACACGTTGCGGCAGCCTTCGTGGGGAAGGGGTATCCATTCTGTCCGTTGAAGCGGTTCTATGTTTAAAGGCATAATCACTCCACGACAACTACGGGCTGAACGGTAACGGTTTGCGCCACATGCGGTAGCTGACGACGGCGGGCATGACCCACCACGGCAAATTGAGCAGCAGTACGAAAAGCGGATTAGGGCCGGCATGCACCCCGAACAATTCTTCGCTCATAATGATCGTGACGTTACTGAACATCATCCCTGCCCAGATAAAGCACGGGGTACGAATCCAGTTTTTGCCGCGCACGAAGGCGTAGATAGCCGCTGCGTAGAATGGGCCGAAGAACAGCACATCAATCCAGATGGTAGCCCGCCACCACGGTGGCCGCGCGATTAGAAGCGGGTCGATGGTATGGCCGTAGTTGTGAATGATGTCAACCAGAAAGGCGGGTGGCCAAATTGGATAGCTGAAATTGTCGGCGTCAGCGATTACGATCTGCTCCAGATCAACGATGTAAGTGATGAAAAATAGGTTAAGCAAAAAGAAGGCAATGATAAACCAGTCAAGGCGGCGGCGAGATAAGGGTATGGTTTCTGTAATTCGCATAGTCAAAAGTCACATCCTTAACTTCCGTAAGAACGAGGCAGAAAAACTCAACTATATGCAACCTATTATCTTGTACTTTTCGACGGATTTAAACGACGGTTTTCCTTATAGTTTTAATGCAGGAGAGACCGGTTGCTTTATCGGCGTGATGGAATTTCCGTTCAGACTAACGGTAAAGTTCCAGTGACAAAATAACTTTGCTGCTTACGAGTAGTCCCACAAAAGAAATGGTCGTTGAAAACTAATATTTTGAGGGAGATTGGGACTGTAGTGAACGTAAATTATTATGTCCACCATCTCTTTTTGTGTTACAAATATAGAATTGGGTCTTTCATTCCATGCCGTTTCGTATGAATGCAGGATAGTATCATATTGTGTGCTAGTTTGAATGGTTTGAAATTTCTAACGCATTTTTGGTCGCTATTGGTAAGTGGTTTCGCTAAACTAATATTTGAATCATAGATAGTATTTTTACACAATACGTACAGACTGCTTCTCAATAGCACTGATTAATCGTGGATATATACAAACAGCGTCAAAACTTTCCCCGACAGCCAGAAACTACTATTCTACGCCCACGCCTTTTGACAGCATTGCGCGGCATTCATAAGCACAGACTGACTCTGGTTACCGCGCCCCCCGGCTATGGAAAGACTACACTGGTGGCCCAATACCTAGAGCAAAGCAATGCGGTAGCGGCATGGCATACTATTGAACCCCGCGAACGTGACCTTCCAAATCTCTTTGAGCATTGCATCTCGGTCATCAGCCCGATTGTGCCGCAAGTGGTCGCACTGAAATTTCGGCCTCGATCTACACCGGATGAGATGGCGATCCAAATCACCGAAGTGTTAAGGTACGATTCTGATGCCGAAGTTGTATATGTTTTGGATGATGCCCACGAGCTTTTGGGATCGTTAGCCAGTGAAGCTTGGCTGCGGTCATTTATTCGTACACTACCGCAAAACTGGCATGTCGTGCTCATCAGCCGACTGCCGCCCAATCTGTCGCTAACGGATATGGTGGCACGCCGTGAAGTGTTTGCCCTGCAAAGTGAACAACTGCGTTTTAATTATGGAGAAATCAGTGAGCTTGCCACTCGCCTAGGGGTCAGGGTGAGCGTGGCTCAGATGGAATGGATTGACACAGTGCTGGCGGGATGGCCGGCTGGAGCCATATTGGCGCTTCAGCCGCTTCCTGATGAAATTGAACAAATACTCCTAACCGGTAAAACCGATGCAGAGACGATGTTTGAGGTGATGGTCACAGCATACCTTGAGACTTTATCACTTCCCCTGCGCCATTTTTTATTTGCTTCCTCAATCCTCACCCGGTTTACGCCTGAGTTGTGCAAGAAAGTACTCGGTCTCCACAAGAGTGTTACCTACATCACTGAAGTCGAAGCTCATCATCTTTTCATCTCTCACGGTCAGGGTGGAATGAACTACCATGCGCTCTTTCGTGATGTGCTTCAGAAGCAATTCCGCGAGCATAATCCTTCAGCCTTTCATGATTTACACAGGCGGGCAGGGGAGTGGTACGAACAACAACAGTCCTTTGATGAGGCCTTTAACCACTATATTGCGGCTGACGAGTTCGACCGGGCTGCGGCACTTGCCGAAGTCTGTGCTCAACCCTATTACAACCAAGGCAATATTGAAAGTGTATTGCAGTGGGCTAGGAAGCTGCATTCATATACACGCCCCTGTCCGAATCTGCGCTTTACAAACGCCATGATTTGTTTCATGCGCTATCAATATGAAGACGCACGTAATGCACTTGAACAAGCTTTAGCTGATTTTGAGACCCAACAAGATCACACGGGTTGGATACAAGTGCGATTGTTGCAGGCATCCATTCACAACCACCTAGGAGAATATGACCAGGCCGTAAAGCTAACACAGAATCTTATTTTGGATGCGGCCCTACCTGAAAACCTACGGGGTCTGGGATTGGCGAATCTAGGTACAGCACATCTCAATCTGGGACAGACCACCAGCGGGGTAGAGTACCTAGAAGCAGCTTTAGCCATTTACCGGACGGTGAATGATTCATATTCTCTCTCGCAACTCCTCCACCAATTGGAAGTTGCCTATTTGCAGGTTGGTCGTTTTGATGATGCTACTCTGTGTATTCAGGAAATTAGCAGTATTCAGCGCGACCTAGATAATGCCACCGGACTAGCATTTTCACTCAATAATCTTGGTTATCATTATCATATGGTGGGTTTATATCAGCAGGCTCAAGCCTGTTTTGAAGAGGGGATGCACATAGCTGCCCGTTTAAGTGACAAGCGGGCCGAAGCCTATTTGGATTCCAGTATGGCTGAATTGCTGCGTGATCGTGGTTCTTGGGGAGACGCCCTCAGTCTGTACCAGAAAGCCCTAGAAATCAATGGCCGTGACGAGCCTTCCTTGCGATGTTCTTTGCTGCTGAATATGTCCACCCTGTATCGGTGGCAAGGACAATCTGAGGAAGCACTGGCATTTGCTCAGGAAGCCCTAGAGTTGGCGACCAAACAACACTTGCCAATAACAGCAGATAAAGCCGAGTTGCTGCTACTAGCTACCCATATTCGCTTTGGTGAGTCGTTGCCCGGTACCGAAAAATTAAACCAGATCGCGAGCCGATTTCAAGAACATCAGGCCGTCCCTGATCTTATTCTGGCTTATGGAATCATGACGCACTTTGCGGTCAGGCAATCAAACCTAAAAGAAGCTGATACTTATCTACGCCGTGCCCTAGGTGATGCGCTTCATCCGGCTAATCTGCATCACTTGATTGCTGAAATTGTTCACAATGATGACTTGCAACGGTTGATCAAGCAGCAGACCTTTACTTACGAGGCATTGCTACAAGGGATAAAGATCTTCAAGGCGCTCAAATTTCATCGGAGAGACAACCGCTTCAATACGAAGCAGCTCCCTTGACCTACAGTTTGCGTGTAGCCTGTCTGGGTCAGGAACAGATTGAACGTGATGGTGATATCGTTGATGCATCGGCCTGGCAGGGAATCCTGCCACGCGCCATCTTTCTATATTTGCTGTTTTTGGGACCGACTGAACGGGAGACGATTGGACTGCAATTCTGGCCGGACAGCACCGCTAGTCAAATTCGAGATAACTTTCATACTCAGGTGCGCCGGGCACGACAGGCAGTCGGACAGAATACGATTCACTTTGAGGGTGATTTGTACTTCATTAATCCCAAACTCGATATCTGGTGTGATGCTTTTGAATTCGAAAAATTAGTGAAACAGGCTCGCTTAATGTCCCCGCGCCAACGGCTGGTTGAAAATTGGTGGCGACAGGCGGTGGAGCTGAATAAAGGCGAGCTATTACCCTCTTTAGATGCCGATTGGATTCTGTCACGACGAGAAACTTTTCAGCAGATGTATAGCGAAGCCGTATTGGGCCTAACGAACTGTTTGCAAAAGCGTGAACGTTGGGGCGAAGCGATTCCGGTGCTCAAGCAAGGTCTCGAACGTGATCCCTTACGCGAAGATATGTATCGGCCCCTCATGGTGAGTTATGCCCGGCAAGGCCAGACACAGCAGGTTGTCCGTCATTTTGAAACGCTCAAGCGGGTACTCTTCGAGGAACTAGCCCTCGAACCTTCCTCGGAAACTATACACTTGTTTCAATCCCTCGTGCATTAACCACGTCTGCGAAATTCAATCCTTAGTAGTGGTTTTTAATAAGAGGTAAGCCAATCTGCCTTGGGCTATTGGTATTCTTGATCGTGAGTCAGCACTTCGATCAGCACCATAATCTATTCTGTTCCTCAATCACAGAAACCCGCCCATTGCCGGGTTGGTTCCAACAAGGAGCAGGAAGATGGTTCATACACGCCGCCGCGCAAAAGTTATGATTATCGCGTTGATTGTCGTCCTTGCCACAACCTTAACGATAGTAGGCCCTTCATCATTGACGCTGGCTGACCCGTATCCCGGTGGCCTACATTGCCCTGGTTGCTAGAGTATTTTCTCGTTCATGAGTGTGGTGCCCCATGAAAGCTGTGCTGATGCCGGGTCTCACACTCTATGATGATGGCAATTTCGGATAATCCATTCATGCAACCTATCACGAACAAACCAGCGTTCCAGTCACAGCGGCTTGCGTTTCAGTGCGACCAGGATTTGCAGATCTATTTACAGGGTCTTGGAGAAGCGCAGCGGCTGGATTACCTGATTGCTATTGCCCTGACAGATGAGGCGCTATGTGAGTGGTTATTGGCTGGTGACAAACACTTATCATCCAATTATGGTTTTTCTGCCTCTACATGCCTCTGGTTGGCACAGATGAAAGCTGAGTCCCTGGAAGAATTGGCGCGCGAAATACTGGCTTCTGACGGGTTGCCCATCAACACATCAAAACGAGTGACAGAATTTTATGACCCCAAAGATTATTGACAGTGCGGCCCACCGTATTCAAAGTTCTTGTATTACAACCTTACGGGTTCAACAGGCATTGGATAGGCTGATTTCAACAACCGGAGTGACATCGCCGTTATGTGACCTGTGTGTGGTTGACTACCTTCTAACTGATACTGTGACTTTCGCTTCAGTACAGGCCAAGGAACAGGCACTTTCCGATATCCTGGTGTCGTTTATTACTTACGAGCTCCTAGAGCAGCGTGCCAAATTTCACCTTCCGCCGCCGGATTCTAAAACAACGGTTGAACAGGTAGAAGCGGCCATCGTGACGGATACCCAAACCAGAAATATAGAACTTATTGGGATGAGCTATCTGTATTATCGCTATGTGTGTAGCGTGAAACATGTCTCTAGCGATTGGTTTGCTGCTGTCACCAGCCTTGATGAAAATGCCCTTACTGTATGCTATGACAATGCCATTGGCTGGTTGACTCAAAAAATTAGAGACGAAGAGTTAGTCGCCAGTAACCGCCGTTTTCAGGATAGGCTTACTGCATCCTTGCCATCCCTGTTACAGACCGAGTTGGAAGAGCGGTGTGATGATTTTGTTCGAATCATGCGCTGGCTATCTGCACCGGTAAGGCATCATGCTCAAGTTGTAGGCCAAGCTGGAATAGGAAAAACGACTTTTGTGTGTGAGGTAGCCAAAAGACTGGTTGAGATGGATCGTATCGACGACTTTATATGGATAGAAAACGCCTACTCAGTGGGTGAAATTCAACAAGGCTTTCGCGGTATACAACAAAATGGCAGTATCCGTAAACTGAATGCAACGAATCGAATGCTGTACGTGTTTGATAATTTCATATGCCCCGGCGATGAATGGGCTGATTTTGGGGCACTATTGGATTATCTGCGTTCTTCGATCGTTATTGTCACAACACGATCATCCATTCCGACCCTTCATGCTATGGAGCATATCGCTCTATCTTAATAGGACAAGGGTGAGACCTTTGTGCTCATTTGCGCCATGTTGAAATGCTAGGGTAGAAAGAGTCCCCGATTTTTCTCTGATGTGCTTTACGAGGAAACTCCGGAGACTTTCGTTCTGATGCGATAAACGCTGAGGACAGGCTTCTTCACAAAAGCAGGGGTCGGGCGGGTTGGGGGCAAGTTCGCCTCATGGGTGATGGCCTCTATTGACATGGGAGCTTGGCGCTCTCAAAGAATACACATTCATCAAACTCAAATCCAACATGAAGAACTGCCTGATGAACATGCCTGATGAACATGCCTGATTAATTTCTCCGACGACATCATGACGTCAGCGAAACCACCGTTGACCAACTGAAGAGCATATCCCATATTGAACACTCGCGTCATCGCCGCTTTACCAATTTCTGTGTCAATTTGGTATGTGGTTTATTCGCTTACTCTCGTTAGCCCAAGAAACCTTCTTTACACCTAGTTGGCGATACTGAATTTGCCAGCTTCATCCAAAAATCACGTCGGTGTTGTAATAAGGCAAGCCTAATTGACTGTCCAATTAGCGGCGTTCTGAAGGCAAAAAGGTTTACAGTATTTTATTTTGATGCTGTACCGGAAATGCTGTTTACTGCTGGGACGTCTGCATAATTTTGCATTTATGCCGCTCTTGTGTAGACTTCAACCTTACACACTGCCTGTATTCACCCATAATGGAACTTCACGATGTCATCCTATCTTTCAACGATCTCACTCCTCGACGGCGAACAACTGCTAGAAGACCTTGACCATTTAGCCCACTTCGGTGGCGATACCGGGCCGGGCATCAACCGCATGGCCTACAATGCCGCCGACGGCGCTGGACGGCGCTGGATTGAAACCCAGATGCGCGCGATGGGAATGAGCATCTCGGTTGATGCGCTGGGCAATACCATCGCGCGCTATCCCGGTACGGATCCGTCACTGCCGCCCATTGCGCTCGGTTCACATACGGATACTGTGCCCAACGGCGGTAAGTACGACGGGGCGCTGGGTGTTTTATCCGCCCTGGCCTGTGTGCGCGCTCTGCATACAGCCGGTCAGCGTCTGCGCCATCCGGTCGAGATCATCAACTTCACCGCCGAAGAAGCCACCTTACCGGGTGCAACCTTCGGCAGTCGGGGAATGGTGGGGGCGCTTCCAGCCAATGCCTTACAACTCACTGCGTGGGATGGCCGTCCCTCGGCTGACCACTTGCGGGACGCCGGTTTGAATCCAGACCGGATCGCCGAAGCGGTGCGCCCGAACGGCGCGGTGGCCGCTTATGTCGAACTGCATATCGAGCAGGGCGGCATCCTAGACAAAGCCCATATTCCCATTGGCGTTGTGCTGGGGATCGTGGGCATCCGGCGATACGATATGTCTTTCGCGGGTTATGCCAACCACGCTGGCACGACGCCGATGGCTGACCGCAAGGATGCGCTGGTGGCGGCTGCCCGCTTTATAACCTATCTCAATGAGTTAGCCGTCCGTATGGGGATTGTGGGCACAGTCGGTTCGCTGCAAGTCTATCCCGGCGCGCCCAACGTCATCCCCGGCAAAGTTGATCTGACGTTCGAAATCCGCTCACTGGATAATGCCTTGCTCGATCAGGCGATTGCCGACATTAAAACATTCCTCGCCCCATTTGAAGTCAGTTTGCTGGAAGTGTCGAACAAAGCGCCCGTTCCCTGTGACCGCACCTTATTGGCTGCGGTAGCCGCTGCCAGTGATGAATTGAACCTCGCGCATCAGGAGATCGCCAGCGGGGCAGGGCATGACGCCATGTGCATGGCGGCTATCACCCCGATTGCCATGATCTTCGTGCCCAGCCGCAACGGCGTGAGCCACTCGCCGGATGAATTCACCGAGTCCTTCGACTGCGTAAACGGTGCGCGCGTTCTGATGGGAACGCTGCTGCGGCTGGATGAGGCGCTGGGTTAGGCCGACGTGCGGCGCAGGAACTGCCCGTAACCGGGCTGCGATGTGATCTGACCTGCGCTCATCACGACCTGTCCCCGCAGCACCACATGGGTTGGCCAGCCCCTCAGGCTGAGGCCTTCCAATAGGCTGTAATCCGCGACGGACTGCAAAGCACTTGCTTGAACGGTGCGTGCTTCATGGAGGTCAATCAACGTTAGGTCGGCATCCCGGCCCACGCTGATCTGGCCTTTAGCCGGAAGGTTGAAGATGCGGGCGGCGTTTCCGGAAACCAGCGCCGCGAGGCGCTCCAGCGGAATGCCGCGCTGGTGATAACCATAATCCAGTACAGCGGGCAGCATCGTCCCCGAACCGGAAAAACCGGGCATCACATCCCACATCGACTCTTTGCGCTTAGCCGAGGTATGCGGAACATGATCGGTGCCGATGGTATCGATCACCCCGCGTTTGATGGCATCCCACAGGGCTTCGCGGTCACGTTCGGAACGCAGCGGAGGATTGACTTTCGCCAGACTGCCGAGCTTGGGTTCCGCTTCGTCCACTGTCATCGTGAGGTGATGGGCGCAGACTTCGGCATGCAGGTGAATGCCGCGCGCCCGCAGATTTTCAACCGCCTCCACGCCCTCCGCCGAGCTGATGTGAACCACATACAGCGGACACTCTGCGTGGTGGGCGATGTATCCAGCGCGGTGAATGGCTTCACCTTCTGACCAGCCGGGGCGGGCTTCCGTCCATGCGGGCAGATCGTTGCGTCCGGCGCGCTGCAGTTGGCTGCCAAGGCGTTCGGCAACTTCGGAGTTTTCCGCATGGACGCAGGCCACGCCGTGTGGGACACGCCCAATGCGGCGCATGGCATCAAACAGGAAACCGTCGTCAGCGCCCTGTAAGCCTTGCAGTTGTCCTGCTTTGCCCTTGTAGGCGATATACAGTTTGAAGGAGGTGATGCCAAATTCCCGCGCGGCCTCACCAAAAGTTTCCAGTTGGTCCTCGGTCATGATCGCCAGATGAAAGGCCAGTTCAGTGTAGCTCTGACCGGCAAACAGCTTGAGTTCGGCGGGGATGCTCTGCTGATAGGGTGTGAGTTCGCGGTGCATCCGCAGCGCCGTAGTGATCCCGCCCAGTAGTGCCGAGCGCGTTTCGGTCAGATAATCACCATCGCCGTTGTTGTAACCGCGGTCATAGCGGTAGTGTACATGCGTATCAATCACGCCGGGGAACAGCACCTGACCTTGTCCATCAATCACGTTCAGCGCGGGTAAGTCTGTCTCCGGCGCGAGGATAGCAGCGATCTTTTCCCCCGTAACAGCCACGCTGGCAGGGTAGGGCGTTTGATCGCCGTTGACGATGAGGCAATTACGAATAATCAGGTCAAACATTTATGAAGCCAGTTGGGGCATAACCTGTTGGCCGATGAGTTCAATCGTTCGCAGCACCTTGTCCTGTTCCAGCCCCGGCCAGTGCATGCGCAGGATGAAATGATTGACGCCCAGCGTTTCTTGGTAGCGCTGGATTTCTTCGCGTATGAAGCTGGCATCACCGATCAGGAAACGGTCTTTGACAAATTCCTCGAAGGGCTGGTTAAAGCGCTCGTTTTCCGGCAGGAATTTGTCCTGCCCCCACGAGGCGTAGGCATTGTACTTGACCTGCAGCGGCCCGCGGCACTCATCAAGCGCGTTCTTATGGCTGGTGCTGACGTAGCATTCTTTGAGGATCGGCATATCATCCGGTTCGGGCTTACCGGCCTGCGCCAAACAATCGCGGTAGAAGGCCAGTTGCTCTTTGAGCAGGCTGATGGATGGATAGAATGTGATGAGCCACGCGTCGCCCAGTTCAGCCGCCCGTTTGATAGCCGGTTCGGTGCTGGCTGCAATCCAGATCGGCAGGCCACCCGCGCGCGTGGGGCGCAAGCCCAAACCCATATTGGGAACGGTGTAATACTTGCCTTCGTGCTGGACAGTGGGTTCTGACCACAGGCGGCGGATGACGTGGATTGCTTCTTCCATGCGTCCCACCCGTTCGCTCTTTTTGACGTTGAAGGCTGTATATTCTTCTTCGCGGTATCCCAGCCCGATGCCCAGCACGTAATTGCCTCCACTGAGCAAATCCATGGAGACGCTGTCTTCTGCCACTGCCACCGGATTCAACACGGGCATGACCAGAATATTGGGGCCGACCATCATGCCCTGTGCTTCGGGCAGCAGGCGGGCCAGCAGGGGTATAGGCTGAAGCATTTGCAGCGGCTGACTCAGAAAGTGTTGTGCTGTCCACAGGGATACAAAGCCATTGGCTCTGGCATGGCGCACCTGCTCAATTATATTGTTGACCTGCGCGGGCATGTTATCTTCTGCGGGGAATGTGGCGGCAACGTAAAAGCCAACTTTGAGCGTCATAATGCCTCTGGTGTTAATTCGTTTTGTAAGCGCCCATTACGGCCGCGAGATGATCCAAATTGGGCTGGTCCATCAACTCATTGACCGCTTCAATCAACGCGGCGGTGCGGTTGGCGTACGGGCTTGTTGCGAGAAGTGAGCGGAACTTTTCTTCGATCTGGATTTCGAACAGAGAAGGGTCTTGCTGGTATTCAGCCGCATCCGGATCGCCGCGTGGAATATCACTCTGGCGGCTGAGTTCCTGACCGGACTTGAGCTTGATCTTCACATCCGAAAAGTAGCGTTCCGGATAAGCCGCTGTGAAATCCGGGTCTTCGATCACGTGAATTTTGTCCGCTAGTGCCAGTACCGTTGGCTGGGTGATGCCTTCGGCAGTCAAATCTTGAAGGGTGACCGTCCCGTTCTGGAGCATGGCGGCCAGCAGGTAAGGCACGCAAAATTGGGCGATCACCGCGGTAGCCGGGCGGTGGACATAATTCAGAATATCGGTCTTATATACTCGCACATCAATGTGTTCAATGTCGCCAGTCTTGATGTGGTCTATGTGATGGAAATCGTACCCCAGATCAAGAGCTGTGTGGGCGAAACGGCAGCCGGGATAAGGCTTGAAGGCCGTCAATTCCGCCGTGTATTTTTTGCCCAGATCGCGCACGATCAGGCTCTCATCCCATGTCTTTTCAAAGGAAAAGGCTTGTAAATAACCATTCTGGCCTTCGAGGATGGTGGCCGGTCCGGTGAAGCCTTCATTCGCCAGCCGCGCGGCCAGCACGCCGCTCTGAGCCGCACGTCCGGGATGGAAACGCTTGATCCACGATCCGTCAGCGCGCCATTCGCCCAGCCCGAATGATTGTGTCCCCGCAATGCCGAGCGCGTTCACGAACGCCGCACGATCAAGGCCGAGAATGACACCGGCAGCTACCGCCGCCCCGAAGACACCACAGGACGAGGTGGGGTGAAAGCCCGCATAAAATTGGCGACCGAGAAGGGCTTCACCGATGCGGCACATCACTTCGTAACCCATCGTGATGGCGCGGATGAAGGTCTTACCGTCGCAGCCGGTTTGTTCCGCTACGGCCAGCGCCGCCGGAATAACCACCGCGCCGACGTGAACCGTGCCCAAACGGTGATCGTCATCCATTTCGATGGCGTGGGCGGCAGTGCCGTTGATGAGGGCGGCAGCGCTCATCGAAGCCACTTTGCCTACGCCCATCACCGTCGCTTGCGGATACCCGCCTTCCCCTAGAACGGTGCGCATCATGATCTGGCTGGAGGTTTGTTCCATGCCGACCAGCGTGACACCGATCAAGTCCAGTACATAGGCTTGCATACGGTGGGTGAGGGCAGGGGGCAGCGCCTTGTAGTCCGTAGCCAGAATAAAATCAACGAGTTGTTCGGTTAGTGTTGCCATATCGGTTCAGAAATATTTACTTAGCGAGAATGCGTTTGGTGGCCGCGATTAGCCCTTCATTTTCCGGCATGGTGCCGATGGAAATTCGCACATAATCCGGCAGGAAGTCGCCACGGATGATGTATCCTTCCGCGCCGAGTGCGTCTGTAAACTGCTCGGCACTCATGCCCGCACCGCCCACGCCCACCATAATGAAGTTGCCCTGCGGCTGCGGCAGCACATGCAAGCCGGGAATGGCGTTGAACTGCTGGACGAGATAGTCCCGTCCTTCGCTCACAGTTTTGAGCGTTTTATCGAGATGTTCTTTGTCGCCCAGCGCGGCTATGGCAGCGAACTGCGCGACATTGCCCACGTTCCACTTAGGCTTGACGCGGAACAGATATTGAATGGCGTTGGCGGGACCGAGGCAGTAGCCAATACGCAGGTTCGGGATGCCGTAAGCCTTGGAGAAGGTTCGGGTGACCAGCACATTCGGATGGCTGTTGATAATCCGCGCGGCGGATTGGCTGCGGTAATTATCGGCAAATTCGATGTAGGCTTCGTCGGAAACCACGACGGCGTTCTTGGCCAGCTTGGCGATTTGCTCAAATAGGCTCAACGGTATCAAGCGGCTGGTGGGATTGTTGGGCCGTGTCATGAAAATGATGCGAGTACGGTCTGTGAGCACGGCTTCCACATCCGCTAGTGCCAGTTCATAGGGCGCGGCCAGCGGAATTGTGACGGATTTGCGACCATCGGCCTTCGCCAATTCGGTGTAAACCGAAAATGAAGGATCCATACACACCACTTCATCGCCGGGGCCGGAGAAGGCGCGGATGATGAAGGACATGGTTTCGCTGGAACCCGCGCCGAAAATGACATTGTCTTTATGGAGACCTTCAGCAGCGGCGATGGCTTCACGCAGCGCATGTGCTTTTGAGTCGGGATAACGATGCAGTTCGTTCTGCATATCGTCCACGACGCGCATCGCGGCGGCCGGTGGACCCAGCGGATTTTCGTTTGATGATAATTTGACAATGCGTTCTGGCGGAATGTTGTAGCGGCGGGAGGCTTCCTCGACGCTGAGACCGGGAACATAGAGCTCGGGGGCGCGGAGATCGGGGTTTACGAGGTGCTCAAAGGTGTTTTGAGCAGTGGTTGCATCAGCCATAAGTTATCCTAGATTTGGGCTACCTTCACATTGGTTGAAGTGTATAGCGCTCCCGTAAACTTGTCAATTAGATTTCACAATATTGAATACAATTGATGATTTTCAACAAAGCGTTTGCGAAAAATTTGTACAGTTTTGCAGAGTGCAGTACACTCTCGCCCGTTACAATTGGGACAAATAGTGCGTCAACAGAACTGACTCGATGGACATCAAATCAATTGACCGGGCAATGCAAATACTGTTTGCCTTCAGTATCGAAGATCGTCTGCTCGGTGTAACCGAATTAAGCGAACGACTCAACTTAAATTCGAGCACTATTCACCATCTGGCGGCCTCGCTGAAGAAGTGGGGTTTGTTAGAACAGGATCCTGTTTCGCGAAAATACCGGTTGGGAGTGCGGCTGATCGAGCTGGGTGGGACGATGCTGCAAAGCCGGGCACTGGCCCGCGCCATTCAACCGTACCTGTACCACGTGGCAGAAAATATCAAGGAGACTGCTTATCTGGGAGTGTTGGTCGGTGGTGAATTGCTGAACCTTGAACAGGAATGTGGTCCGCATCTCATACAGTATGCCGGATGGCAGGGCCGCCGCACACCATTTCACTGTACTTCCGCGGGAAAAATGTTAGCGGCCCATCTTCCCACGGCAGACCTAGACATACTACTTGACAAGTATCCACTCACAGCTTACACATCTAAAACCATTACTGATCCCGACATATTGCTCCAAGATTTGGCGGAGATAAAGGCGCGAGGATACTCGATGAGCATGGGCGAACTGGATGATAATCTTAACGCAATTGCAGTTCCGGTCAAGCGTATCGGTAAGTCCGATGGACGGATAATCGCTGCGATTGGCGTTGCAGGACCAGCTTATCGATTCACACCTGAAGTCTGTGAGGGAGCAGCTGCTTTTTTGAAAAGTGTTGGACAAGAAGTTTCCAGCAAAGTCAGCACCGAAGACTTCACGTTTTTGAGTGCGTAGTTCGGGCACACCGGCGGAAACCTATCCGCTTTTGTTGCGTTCGTTATCGGCAAATTATCGGAGGGAACGATGTCAAAGAGATTGTTTTCGTTAGTGGCTACATTGCTGGTGGTCTGTCTGTTGGTTGTGGCGCCGATGGCGAGCGCGCAGGATATGACCAAAGTGACCGTTGTTTTGCAATGGGTGGCTCAGGCGCAATTCGCCGGATATTATGCGGCCCAGTCGTTGGGGTACTACAGTGACGCGGGGTTGGATGTGACGATTGTACCCGGCGGGCCGGATATTTCGGCTGATCAGATCGTGGCGGCAGGTGAAGCAGAGTTCGGTGTACGTCCTTTCGTCACCACGCTGGCAGCCCGTGAAGGCGGCGCGGATTTCGTGAGCATCGCCCGTGTGAACCAGGTTCCCCCCACGCTGCTCGTGTCCTTCAAGAGCGCTGGCATTGAAAAGCCGGAAGACCTGAAGGGACACAACGTCGGTTCGTGGCTGGGTGGCAATGAAATGGAAGAATTCGCGCTGCTGCGCCAGTTCAACATTGACCCTGACAAAGATGTGACTATTGTGAAGCAGGGCTTCGATATGTCACAGCTCATCAACGGGGAAGTTGAAGTCGCGCAGGCAACGATCTACAACGAATTCGCCCAACTGCTGGAAACCACTAATCCGGATACAGGCGAACTGTACACGATGGACGATTTGAATGTGATCTCAGTCCGTGACTACGGCATCAATACGCTGCAAGATAACATTTTCGCCCGCGAATCATGGCTGGCAGAAGATGGCAACGAAGATGTGGCGTTGAACTTTGTACAGGCTACGCTCAAGGGTTGGATTTACTGCCGGGACAACGTTGCGGAATGCGTTAGTATTGTTCTAGATTCCGGTACGGCGTTGGGTGAGAGTCACCAGACATGGATGATGAATGAATTCAATAACCTGCTGTGGCCTGCTCCGAATGGCATCGGCATTCTCAATCAGGGTGATGAATTTGATACTACTGTCGAAATCGCCAAGACCTACAACCTAATTACGGCGGATCCTGATCCGGCAGTGTTCCGCACCGACATCGTGGAAAAGGCTGTTGCCAACCTCGATGCGGAGGGGCTGGACACCAAGGGACTGGATTATAAGAAACTCGAAGTCACACTTAATCCGGGCGGAGAATAGTTCCGTTTCTACCCATAAGCGAGTTTAGAACTAAGGGTATAGTGGCAGGTTATTCTGTCACTATACCCCCTATCATGTGAATGAGAAATTGGGGATGAGCCTATGAAACCCCAACGCCAATACTGTGCAGCGGCTTTGCAATTTGAGCCGGAGCATGCGGCAAAAGATCGTAATTTGGATCGGTTGAGCCATCTGATTCGTGAAGGGGCGGCCAACGGTGCCAAAGTCATCGTCACGCCTGAAATGGCGACGGTGGGGATTTTTTGGGAAAACCGGGAACATATTGCCCCGTATGTAGAAACCATTCCGGGCTATACCACTGATTATTTTGCCAAGCTGGCCGGTGAACTTGATATATATGTGGTCATCGGGATGGCGGAAGTTAATCCCGCCACGAATGCCTACTACAACAGCGCGGCGTTGATCGGCCCTGATGGCTTGGTTGGTGTGCATCGCAAGGTACATGCTTATGTTTCTGATCCGTTGTGGGCGGTGGATGGCGATCTGGGCTTCCAAACATGGGAAACACCGCTGGGAAAGCTAGGCGTCATGATTTGCATGGATGCCAACTACCCTGAATCCAGCCGGCTGCTGGCGCTTCATAACGCTGATGTGCTGCTGGTTCCTGTGACGTGGCTGGTCGAGGTGTGTCCCGCGCCGCTGTGGATTACGCGCGCTTTTGAAAATGGTCTTCACGCGGTTTGCGCCAACCGCTGGGGCAGTGAGATGGGACACCAGATTTCTGGCGGGTCGTGTGTGCTGAACCCTGATGGCAGCATTCAAAATTGCGCAGCGAATGAGTCCGGTGACGTGATTGTTTACGGGGAAATAGATCTAGACGATCCCCGACGGCAGCGGCTGGCTGATGATTCGGGACTGCAACCGTTAGGGAGCCGCCGACCTGAATTATATGGTTCGCTGCTGTTGAACCGATATCTGTGGGACAGCCGCGAGATGCAGGCTCAGTTCACTGCTCATCCACTGCCGGACGGAAGCGCCTTTAACATGGTGGTGATGGAATGGGATCAACCATTACCGGTCGAGCAGCGATTAGCGCAGTTGGATGCGCTGCTTGACGGGCTTGATGGTGCTCTACCACAGCTCATCGTCCTTCCGGAATTGAGTTTCAGCGGTGCGCCGGACAGCGCGGCGCAGGCGGTAGCCTACGCCCAAACTGTAGAGGGCGAAATAGTGCAGGCGCTGGCGGGATGGTGTGCAGGGCGCAGGTGTTACCTGGTGGCCGGTATAGTGGAGCAGGGGAGTGATGGGCTTTATAACACGCAGGTCTTGATTGGCCCTGAGGGATTATGTGCGACTTACCGCAAAACGCACCTGAGCGGCACAGATTTGCTGTGGGCAACGGCGGGCGATAGGCTTGTTTGGGCTGATACCCCTCTGGGGCGCATTGGTTTGCTTTCCGGCACTGATTTGTTGTTTCCCGAACCTGTCCGCTGTCTGGCCATTCAGAGCGTTGACGTAGTGTGTGTCAGCGCCGCGCTGGGACAGCCTGACCCGATCTATCAACGTGCTTTCCTGCCTGACAAAGCGGACGGTGTACACTGGCATCTGGCCCGCACGCGCGCCGGTGAAAACGATGTGTATATCGCTTTTGCCAACTGGCGCAATATTGGTCATATGGGACACAGCGGCATATTTTTCGGCCCATCGTTATTTGCTGCTCCTCAAGTTGAAGCACTGGTCGGTCAAGGTGATTATGCTGCGCTGACGATAGATATGCACACTGACCCACACTCTGCTTTGCGAACCAAACCGGGCATCCAGCGGCGTTTCCCCAGTCATTACGGATTGATGACGGCGCCGAAAGAGGCCCCAACATCTGATGGTCAAGCCGGACGCCGTTTGATAACCAATGAAAATGACCGGGTGCAAGAGGCTGTCTAAATGAGGGTGATTTATTGACTACTTCTGATACGCTGTCTATCGCTGCAGCCTTACCTTCCGCACAGACACGCAGTCTTCCGGTGCGTTTGCTGCACCGTTGGTGGCCGCTGCTGGTCTTCCTGCTCCTGCTGGGTATTGGTTGGGAGGCCACCAAACTTGTTGGCGGTCAGGCCATCAAAATAGATACGGTCATACTCGGGCAGACGGTTCAAACCACTTACAAACCGCCCCTGAAATTCAAATTCGCCAACGACCTCAACCTGCCGCATTTGTGGGATATCGTTGGCGCACTGGGACGTCCGGCGCAGCGCGGTGGACCGCCACTGCTGCTGGTGCTGCTGGATGGGGCATTTTTTACATTTCGGGTGGCGCTGGTCGGTTTCGCATTAGGCAGCAGTTTAGGGCTGCTGCTAGCAGTCTTGCTTATCCGTTCAAAATTGTTAAACCGTGCTCTGGTTCCGTTTATCGTGGCCTCACAGACGATTCCCATTCTGGTGATTGCGCCGATGGTGGTCATCTGGCTGCGGGCGGGGTGGTTTTCAATCGCGATTATCGCGGCCTATTTGAGTTTTTTCCCGGTGACCGTTTCGGCGCTGCGCGGGTTACGCGCCTTTAGCCCGGAAATGCTGGATCTACTGCAAACTTATGCTGCGTCGCCGTTGGAGATTATCCGGCACCTGCGTGTGCCTGCGGCCATGCCTTATTTGTTTGTCGGATTCAAAATCGCCGCTACCGCCAGCATTATTGGCACCATTGTGGGCGAACTGCCGTCAGGCATTTCCGAGGGGTTGGGGAGTCTGGTGCTGACCTTCGCCCAGTATTACAGCACCGGCCCGGCAAAGTTGTGGGCTTGCATTCTGGTGGTGGCCGGATTGGGCATTACCACATTTCTCATTGTTCAGGTCATTGAAATGGTGGCGCTGCGGAATTATCCGCGACGCCCTGATACGACTGCCTAGGGAGTGCCCATGTCTGAAGTTCTACAAACCTCAGAATTGATCCAACACACGCGCAATAAAAGCGATATGTGGCCCAGAATTATGCATGCCCTGCCGGCACTTTTGCTGGTGGTGATCATTCTGGTTGGATGGGAATTGTTTACAAAGGTTTTCAATATCCAGCAATTTCTGCTGCCTTCTCCGAGCGCTATACTAGCCGCTTTTGTTGATAATGGAGAACAATTACTGGTTTCCGCCCGCATGGCGATTTTTGAATCGGCGGGGGGATTACTGCTTGGAACTATGCTGGCTACCACGGCGGGTTTCATCGCCGCCCGCTGGAATGTGGCAGGGCGTGCTCTGATCCCGTTCGCCATCGGCTTGAATGCTGTTCCCACACTGGTGTTCGCGCCCATCATGAACAATTGGTTTGGTTCGATTAATCCGCTGTCCAAAATGATGATAGTGGTGACGCTGGTTTACTATCCGATCATGTTTAATGTGGTGCGCGGGCTGACGCTGGTGGATATGTCTGCGCTGGAAGTGGTGCAGTCGTACGGCGCTAATGAGTGGCAGATCTTTACCAAAGTGCGTTTTCCGAACATGCTGCCGTTTTTCTTTAATGCCCTCAAAATCGGCGCAACGCTTTCGGTCATCGGGACTGTGGTCGCCGGTTACTTTGGTGGACAGCGGGCCGCGCTCGGTGTCTGGATTTTGAATCAGGTTATTCTGTTCCGTTTTCCCCCAGCGTGGTCTGGCATTCTGGTGGCTTGTTTGATCGGTATTTCGTTTTATTTGATCATTAGCCTGATCGAGCGATTGGTGCTGCCGTGGCACAATTCGGTGCGCGGTCAGGCGGACTGAGGCCAACTTCAGCGTAACCGGTGACAGTGGACAGGCAATTGACGAAAAACTGCCAGATATGCTGTCGCACAGAAGCAGTTCCATGCCAAAGATGCAAAAAAGTGAGCCGTAAGGGATGTTACGGTGTTACTTGGTGTCAGACAGCAACCGAATAAATCACCACATTCGTTGACGATCAGATGCAGTTTGAATCCAACGAACCAGCCCATCGAGTTCTTGCCGCGTTGGGCAACATTAGCAAAGACGGGATGGCGCGAGATGCGACAATTGTGACATACCGCCAGAGGCGTCGGATCGATAAAACTCACGCTCGTGCATCCTCCAGAGCAAGTTCGCAGTTAGGAACACAAGGGGATCAGTATCGACGGTATGAGTTCGACAAAACGATTGTAACTAGCCAACTGTGGAAATTCGTCCTACAAATGCAACCGCATGTAGTCGGTATAGTAAGTCTTGAAATTCTGAAAGCACAACTGATGAAAATGGATCAGGATCGTCATGATCTCGCTCGGATCCAGCATTCCCGCTCGTCGTCGCTTTTTGAGGCTGTCTTGGGGTAATTCATTTTCCATTTCGCAGCGAATCCTTGCCAAAAATCATCGACATGACAGTACAGTTCCAGTAAACTCGTGTCCGATGCCATTCTGCTGGTTGTGGTAGACCAGAGAGTTTATCTTGTCTCTCCCACAAGGGTATCAATTTTCCCCGAACTCAGGTTACTTTAGTTATTGGATAATACGGAGACTTCGCATGGCAAAGTTTTACGACGACATTACACCGCATATTCACGAATTTATCCACAAACAGCATGTTTTCTTTGTGGCCACCGCGCCCCTCGATGGGGCAGGGCACGTCAATGTATCGCCCAAAGGTCTGGACAGTTTCCGTATCCTTTCCCCCACCAAAGTTGCCTATCTCGATATGACCGGCAGCGGGAACGAAACCTCCGCTCATATCACCGAAAACGGGCGCATCACCTTTATGTTCTGCTCGTTTGAAGGCCCATGCGATATTATTCGCCTGTACGGAATTGGGCGTACTGTGCTGCCCGGTGACACCGAATGGGATGAACTGGCGCAGCACTTTAATCAGGTGCTCGGGCAGCGCCAGATCATTGTGGCGGATATTCACCGCACGCAAACATCATGCGGTTATGCCGTGCCGTTGTTTGATTATGTCGGTGACCGCGATACGCTCAACAAATGGTGTGAGAACAAAGGCGAAGAAGGTCTTGTGGCCTACCATGCCGAAAAGAATTCGCGCAGCATGGATAATCTGCTGACACCCATCGGCCAGCGCGCACAGTCGTAGACTTGCCAACCAAAAAGGGAGCGTCCGCTCCCTTTTCTTGTTTGCTAAAGCTAATCGCAAACCGCCCGTGTTACTCCTGCTCTGAAATGAAGGATGTCTCATAGGGGTTCTGTGCGGGGCAGCCTGTCCAGATGATGACATGCACCTTGTTCTCGAAGTCGGGGCCAACATTCAGTTGATATTCACCGCTGGTCAGCTTATACAACGAAAACTCATAGTAGCTCTTAATCAGGGTATTGGTTTCCGGGAATTCCGGCAGCTTTGCCAGAACGCTGTTACGCACATACAGAGCAGGACGCGGTTTGCCGGTCTTCGGATTGATGCCCAGTACCTCGATATCGCACGTTCCATTCCGGTATTCATGGGTATACAGCGCGTAATCGCCGTAGCAGTTGATGCTGGTGTTCTGCGGGCAGGCGCAGGGCAGGCAGGCATAGGTTACTTGTTGGGGCAGGGCAGTCAGCGCCAGCGTGAGCATCGAGACCAACGCCGCTGTCCCCGCAAACAACTTACGAATGAGCATACACATAGTCCTTCGTTCTAAAAATGATCTAAGAAATAGTGTAGCCCGATTCCGTAATATTGAATAGTCGAGAATGTGCCCGAAATATAAAGAGCGTTCTCATATGGAACGCTCCCATTATTATTTGCCAGCTCTTTACCACGGCCAGCGCTGGTAATAGTAGCGCGTGGACTGTGTGGGGGTGTTATCCCGCCGCCGCACGCCCCAGCCCATCAGCAGCCAACTGATGCCGATCATGATAAAAGCTGACGCCACCATCAATGCTAGAAGTTCCGGGAAAACCGCGATCATCAGCCCGAAGAAAAGCAACCCCGCACCCGGCAGCCACCACATGTTGTTTGTCATATCCAATCCTCCTCGTTACTTCCCACGAGTCTAGGAGACAACGATATGAAGCAGCTTAAACTACTGTAAGATTGGTGCAAGAATGGGTGTTACGCCCGCTCGTAGCGCATCAGCACCACGCCTGTGGGGAAAGAGCGGGTTTCTACCAGCTTGAGGTTGTGGCGCATGCCCTCCGGGAACAGCTTCTTGCCCCCGCCCAGCAGCAGCGGGTACACCAGCAGGCTGTAGCCATCCACCAGATCATGCTCGATCAAGGTATGCGCCAGCACGCTGCTCCCATCGAGATAAATATTCTTGCCGTCCTGCGCCTTAATCTTCTGCACTTCCTCCGGCACATTCTGGCTGATGATGCTGGAGTTGCGCCACACATCAGCCGACTTCAGCGTGGTTGATACCACATACTTGCGCTTGCTGTTCATGATGTCACCGAACATGTCACCGGGGGGCAGGGGGTCAAACGCCTCGCCGTGTTCCTGCCACGTCCTGCGCCCCAGCAGGAAGGTGTCGCAGTCCTGCATGGTGTTCACGAAGTGCGCGCCGATGTCGTCATGCCAGTAGGGCAGTGTCCAGCCGCCGTGCGTGAAGCCGCCGTCCGTGTCCTCCTCCGCGCCGCCCGGAGCCTGTATCACCCCATCCAACGTAATGAACTCGCCGATAATTAATTTTCGCATGGTTAGTCCTTTTGTTCTAGTTCGTTACTTATAGCATAGCGGCTGATAACTGTCAAACGGGCGCGGTTGTAAGGTGCGTTCAATTATGGGGACGAGTTGATTTTTGTGGACTGGGCAGTATTACAGAAGCAATTGGCGGCGGCAGTGGGGTCTGCTGCCGCTTATTTTTCACTCAAAGTTGGCGGCAGTAGCCTCGTCTCTCATGCACTAATTCGTATTGGCGCACAGAGGATTGTATTGGTGCGGTGTCAATATTCCCAGTATGGAACATTAGTCCTTACTTGTCAATAGTAGAAAGTTCAAGTTTGTGCACTTCACAGGCACAGTCTCATTTGGTCAATGGGGCTTCGCGCCAAAATGCCGTATCATTATCGCCATATCGGATTACTGATGAGAGGAAACATCATGGTTTTGCCCGAAGGCGCACGCGCCCTGCTGCAACAGCCCGTTATCGTCCGCATGGCCGTCACCGATCCCAACGGCTACCCCCACGTTGTTCCGGTATGGTTCGGGCTGGATGGCGAGGACATCATCGTCTTTGGCTTCCGCAACACGCGCAAAGTGGATTACATCAAACTGAACCCCAAAGGTTCGCTGCAAATCGGCGGCGACCCGGCGGGCAACGGCTACCTCATCAAAGGCGACTTTTCGATTGAGGCCGACAAAGACCACTACTGGGCACGCACCATCACCCACGCCTACGAAACGCCTGAAGCCGCCGAGAAAGACCTAGCCGAATGGACGCAGCAGGAGTTGGTAGTATTGCGTCTCGCGGTGAACAAGGTGGTGAAGGTGTAGTTTAATGAGCGGCGACTGTCAGTGCGGCTCAGTTGGCGCTTTATGCACTGAATATTATGCGCTGCCCCATGACGCGCGGACTTACATATTGTAAGAATGGGAACTCGGTATCTTAGATCACGCACCTCAGGTTGCGGGTGTCCACTGCCATGCATACCAGATGGTAAGGGCATTAAATATGAAGCTGACAACGATCAAGAAATTGTCGTAAGCGCCTTTATAAGGTAGACCGAAAAGGTTAAAAATAACTAGGAGTACGGCTATGATAATGTTTGCCCAGCGGGCTGTGGGATACTCCAAAATCAGCGTCAATACAACCATCACAATTGGAACCAGCATGATTACGGCGATGAAAAGCCAAGTTCCCTGAGTTGCTTGGAAACCTCGCGCGAGTTTTCCCGGTTCAAAGTCACCGGCAAATATTCGCAGTACGTCCCCCAAAAGATAGGTCAACATGACGGCCACCCACAAGCCTGAAAGGATTATTCTTGTATCTGCCATGGTTCAACCTCGCTGCACAGATGACGTAAAGGACGCCAAATATTGTAATGCGTTTGAGCGGCAGACTAAAGCAGAATCCCCTGATTAGACATTTCAATAGTCCGTCGTCATGTTTTCTGGTGCCCCGCCCTCGCAAAACAGCGTAAGGGGGAATATACCACACTGGACCATGTGGCCCCCACCTACACCTGCACTTCCCTCACCCCCGCCTGTACTTTACACTTGTACCCCATGAACAAGCTCACTTGGGTCGGCAATGGGGAATGCAACTATGATGGATCGCAAAGTAGCGTATGTAATTAAGCCCAACGATGCATTGTTAGACGTTTTGAAACCTCATGCTGTCTTGTGGTTCTACTATTCAGATACACGTGTATGGGTTTTCGAAGAGGGTGGTCGTCAATGGCTAACCCCTGAGGATATGATAATAGGCGTAAAGCTACTGTTTCTAGCAGATTTCCGGACTACAGCCATGCGGAGTCGTTCAAGTGAAATGCTGATGACAGTAGATATGATACTTGGAAATGAGCCCTATGGCGTTCATATATTCGATAAGTGGTGGACTTTAGATAGCACTTCCGTAGTTGAAGAATTTAAGAAATTTCGGTTTCGTTTTCTACCTAAAGCACTCAAGAGGATTGCCCCAACTGGAATAGCCAACGTTGATACTTGGCTTGCACAGATCGAAGAACGCTTACACTGATTGCTTCATCCATGAATTTCAAACGTCACCTCATCGCCTTCGCCTTCTTTTTGGGGTTAGCCGCGCTCGCTGTCTACCCGTGGCTGTTCAACGTCACCACCCACGTCGGCGGCCCGCCCCCACTAATATCTATAACGATTACTACCACTTTCATTGGAACTTCTGGTGGATACGCCACGCGCTGACCACGCCCGGCCTGAATGTGTACGAAACCAACTTCGTGCTGTTCCCCTTCACCACCAACTTGGCCTATCACACCCTGACGCCCTTCTGGTATCCGCTGTGGGCGCTGCTCGAACCGCTGGCGGGAACCTTCGTCGCCATGTTCGTCATCATCCTGCTGGCGATGGCGCTCTCCGGCTACTGCACATTCCTGTTTCTGCGCGCGGTAGGCGTCCCCAACGGCCTCGCACTGGCGGGGGGTGCGCTTTATCAACTGACCCCCGCCATGCTGCTGGCCGTCATGCTCTCCGACATCAACTACGTCAGCCTGTTCTGGTATCCGCTGCTGCTGCTGTTGTGGCGACGAATAGCTGCCAGTTACCAGTTACCAGTTGCCAGATTTGCAGACACAAAACTTAAGCCAGTGTTAGCTCCCGCCCTGTATACGGGGAGGGCAGGGGAGGGGTTCTTTACCCGGCACTCGATACTCAGCATTCTCTTCTTCTCCCTCGCCCTCTATGGCCTGATGATGACCGATTACCAGCATCTTTTGTTCGTGGCGTTCCTGCTCATCCCTTACGGCCTGCTGACGTTGTGGCAGGCAGGTTCATGGGCGGTGCGTGCGCGGCTGATCGGGGCAGGGGTGGCCGCGTTGCTCATCGCGACCGTCCTGCTGTGGTTCGTCGGCCCGCTGCCTTACATCCTCAGCTTTGACCGTTCCAGCCTGTCGCCGATGTCCATCGAGCAGGCACAGGGCATCCCGTTTCCGCTGGGTTACATTGGCCGCTTCAACACTTACGACTACCGCCAGATCACGCTGGGTGCGCTGCTGCTGCCGGGTCTGGCAATTGCGCTTATGGTTTACATATGGCGGACGGGATATATCCCGTCCCTACAGCGAAGGTGGAGGGTTAGGGAGGCTGCGCACAATGGAGTCCCTACATTGGATCGTGTTGATGTGAAACTGCCCTCAGGACCCGTGTCTCCGCATTCGGCTAGTAACTATAGACCATCAACCATTAACCCTTTTTTCTGGCTACTCCTCGCCATTCCCCCATTGCTGCTCAGTGCGGGCGCGACCATCACCATCGGCGGCACGACCATCGCCACGCCCTACGTCGCCTTTCATAATCTATTTGGCGGCCTGTTTCGCGTGCCCGCCCGCTTTGCGCCGGTCATCATCTTGCCCGCGCTAGTCTTCATTGGTCTCTCTCTCTCGCCCTTCTTTTCTGGATTATCTTGGCGCACTTGGCGTCTTGGCGGTTTAATTTGTCTTATCTTTCTCGTCTTCGCTGAGTCGCATACCACTGGCATCATGCCCATCCAGCACGTGCTGCCGCACTATGATTTCTACGAGCAGATGGGGCGGGAAAGCGGTCAGCCCTATGACGATTACGTGGTGTTTGAAATCCCCACCGCGGGCGGCACGGGCGAAGCGTGGGTGGGCGAATTCAAGAACATGCAGACCCAGTTTTACGGCATGACCCACCACAAGCGTATGCTCAATGGATCGCTGGCGCGCGCCCCGCTAGATTATTACTGGTATTGGCTCTACGACGACCCGATGATTGCCTGGCTCGGTCAGCGCCGCTTCCTCGAAACGGACAGCGTGGAAGCCCAACTGCGCGACCGCATCTACAACTGGCCGATTGGCTACTTCGTCATCCATCAGGACAATATTGGGCGCTCCGGCCCCACCAATCAGGAGATCATCGGCTACTTCAATTCGCTGGATGATTTGCTGTGTCCCATGTGGGTAGAAGGTGAGGCTGTCGTCTACCGCACCGCGTGGCATCCCGATGGCTGCCCGCCGCGCACCCCGCCCGAAACTACGCCCGGCGTTTATACGATTGACATCGGCTCACAAGGCGACGAACGCTATATCGGCTGGGGCTGGCACTACCCCGAAGTGGTAGGCGGCGCGACCACATGGCGCTGGACGGGCGAATATCCGCAGACCAAATTGTACGTTGATTTACCAGCGGGTGACTACACTGTCAGCCTTTCTGCTCAGGCTTTTTATGAGCCGCGCGAACTCAGGATGTTGGTGAATGGCACAGCTCTGACCATTACTTGTACGAACGCGGAGGAGGCATGCCTCCTCCCTACGAATGCTGCAACTATTGCGCCCGACTCTCTTCAAACCTTGAGCTTCAGCCTGCCCGCCAACCTCGTGGGCACAGGTAGGCACCTCACATTCACGCTGGAGTATGATAATGTGGTCGTTCCTGCCGAGGTGGGGCAGGGCGGCGACCAGCGCAAGCTGGCGGTAGCGGTGGACAGCATCACCTTCACTCAAACAGGACAACCATGACTCGACGTTCCATCTCGGCCTTCTTCAACACATTACTCAGCAACCGAAATTGGGTACTGGTTTTCGCCTTCTACCTGCTGGTAGCCCTCATCGTGCTCTACAAGCCGCTGTTCAATATGGCTACGCACATCACCGGCGAGATCGTCACCGATTACTTTCAATTCCACTGGAATATGTGGTGGATACGTCACGCCCTCACCACCGGCCTGCCGCTGTATCAAACCAATTACATTTTCGCGCCGCATGTTTCCAGCTTGGCCTTTCACACGCTGACCGTCTTCTGGTATCCGCTGTGGGCTATCGTCGAACCGTGGGCGGGCACTGTTCCCGCCATGACCGCCGTATTCGCGGCGAACTTCACACTGTGCGGCTTCTTCCTCTATCTGCTCCTGCGCCGCGAAGGCATCCCTGCCAGCCTCGCGCTGGTGGGCGGCCTGCTGCTCGAACTCTGCCCGTTAATGTTCAGCGCCACCTACTGGACGACCATCAACATCATGAGCTGGTTCTGGCTGCCCGTGCTGCTGTTGGTGTGGGGCGCACTGGCGAACATCGTGGATAACTCAAGAAGATGGAATAGGGCGGCTGACTCCCTCCCTGTATACGGGGAGAGTGGGGGAAGGGTTCTGAAGGCAGTACTCTTGACTCTCCTCCTTGCCCTCGTCCTGTACGGCATGGTCATGACCGACATCCAGTATCCGCTGTTTTCTATCTTCCTCATCGTGCCTTACGGTCTGCTCACACTGTGGCGCATCCCTGATTGGAAGTCGCGCGGGGTATTGATTGGCTGGGCGCTGGTGGCCTTTCTCATCGCCCTCGCGCTGCTGTGGTTCGTCGGCCCGCTGCGCGATATTCTCGCTTTTGACCGCACCGGCCTCGCGCCCACGCCTGTTGATCGCGCTGTTCGCATCCCGTTCCCCAACGGCTTCTTCTCGCGCATCACCATCCCCACCAATGTCTCGATGGGTGCGCTTCTCGTGCCGCTCTTTGGCCTGACGATAGTCATCAGCTTGCTCCAGTATGTTCGCCGCCGTTCTTCCCCCTCTCTGTCTACGGGGAGGGGGGGAGGGGTTCTTTTCTGGCTGCTCCTCGCTCTGCCGCCGCTCGTGCTGGCTGCTGGCCCATCCATCACCATCGGCAGTAGCGAAATCGCCATGCCCTATGTGCTGCTGCACGCCGTCTTCGGCGGCATGTTCCGCTACCTGAACGTTTTGCCGCCGTCTTCATCATCCCTGCGTCGGTGTTCATGATGAAAACGCTCACGCCCATCGTCCGCCGCCCGCGCTGGCGTTATGTACTGCCTGTGACGCTGGTGTTCCTCATCGCCGCCGACTCGTGGATGTATCGCTCCATCGCCATCCAGCCCATCCCCCACCACTATGACTTCTACGATGCTATGGGCCGCGAACCCTATGATTATGTGGTGCTGGAAGTGCCCACCGGAGCCAGCAGCGGCGAGGCTATCGTCGGCGAACAGCGTTTCGCGGCACTCATGTGGTACGGCATCTTTCACCACAAGCGCATGGTCAACGGTCACATCTCGCGGGTGAATGTGCTGAACTTCTGGGCGATGCGCACCGATGACCCGCTGCTGGCGTGGCTCGGTCAGCGCCGCTTTGTCGAACCCAATCTGGTCGAACCAGAACTGCGCCAGATCATCACCGACTGGCCTGTCGGCTACATCGTTGTCCATCAGGATATGATCGGGCGCAACGGCCCTACCACGCAGGAAATCATCGGCTATCTCAATTCGCTGCCTGATCTGGTTTGCCCCATGTGGGTGGAAGGAGATGTGGTGGTCTACCGCACCACATGGCATCCCGATGGCTGCCCGCCGCGTACTCCCCCCGAAGCTGCGCCCGGCGTCTATCATGTTGACATCGGCTCACAGGGGGATGAGCGTTTTATCGGTTGGGGCTGGCACTGGCCGGAGATAGTCGGTGGCGCGACCACATGGCGCTGGACTGGCGAATACCCGCAGACCAAACTGTATGTTGATCTGCCGCCGGGTGCGTACACTGTCACACTCGCCGCCCAGTCCTTCTGGGAAGCGCGCCAATTATCCCTGAAAGTCAATGATGTACTGTTAGCTTGTAGGGGCGGAGCATGCTCCGCCCCTACGGAGAACATAACTGTACTTCCCGATTCCCTTCAAACCCTGTCCTTCACCCTCCCCGCCGAGGTTGTGGGGCAGGGTCAGCACCTGATGCTCACGCTGGACTACGACAGCGTCATCGTGCCCAAAGAGGTCGGCCAATCCGCCGACGAGCGCAAGTTAGCGGTGGCGGTGGATTGGGTGGAGTTTCGACGTGCCGATTTGCCATAGGGGTGGGGTTGGGGAGGATTAGCGCGCCAGCGCGTATATCCTCCCTCACAACAATGATGAACGCCTCAAATTAACGCCCCCCATTTGACAACCGCCCCACACACAATGACAATCATAGTGATTAAATGTCTCATGCAATGCGACAGGATTGACCAATGACCAGCTTGAACACCAAAGTCGATAAGTTTATGGGCAGAGCCAAACAGTGGCGCGAGGAATTCGAGCAACTGCGATTAGTCGCGCTCGACTGCCAGCTCACTGAAGACCTGAAGTGGGGTAATCCCTGCTACTCGCTGGATGGCAAGAACATCGTTCTCATGCACGGCTTCAAAGACTACTGTGCGCTCCTGTTCTTCAAAGGTGCGCTGCTCAACGACCCTGCCGGCATCCTCATCCAGCAAACCGAAAACGTGCAGTCCGCACGTCAGATTCGCTTTACGTCACTCGATGAAATCATTGAGATGGAACACATCATCAAAGCCTACATCAGGCAGGCCATAGAGGTCGAAAAATCTGGCGTGAAAGTCGAATTCAAGAAGACCTCAGAGTTCAACATGCCCGAAGAATTCAGTGCCAAACTGGAAGAAACTCCCGCACTAAAGACCGCGTTTGAGGCACTAACCCCCGGACGCCAGCGTGCCTATTTGCTGCATTTCTCCGCCGCCAAACAAGCCAAAACCCGCCTGTCACGGATTGAGAAATACATCCCGAAAATTCTGGATGGCAAAGGTATGGATGATTAATGCGATCACTCCCTATTCATCGTCCTCTAGATGGAGATGTCTCCACATAGAACTATGACATGTTGAATTGAGCGCAAGCGTAGGGTTCAAAGCAAAAACTCTCGCGGGTCAGCAATTGCCCCGGCCAGCGCACTGGCCGCTACCACATAGGGGTTGCTGAGGTAAATGCTAGAGTCGGTTGTGCCCATGCGCCCTTTGAAGTTGCGGCTGCCGCTCATGATAGTTGCCTCGTTGGGTGCGGGTACGCCTTGATGGTTGCCCATGCATGGGCCGCACCCGGGCGTGCTGATGGTGACACCCGCTTCCAGCAGAGTCGCCAGTGTGCCGTTGTTGGTGGCGGCCAGCAGCACCTGCGAACTGGCGGGTATGACAACGAAACGGCACTTCACTTGCTTGCCTCTGACGACCTGCGCCGCCGCTTCCATATCCTCCAGCCGTCCACCGGTACAGGTTCCGATTAACGCCTGCTGGATGGGCTGTCCAAGCGCCTGTGAAATATCCACCACATGATCGGGCAGATGGGGCAGGGCGACCTGCGGTTCAAGGCCGCTCACATCCAGTTCATAGACTTGGTCGTAGACCGCATCCGCATCGGGGTATATTGGCGTATATGCTCTGCGTGTCGCTGCGTCGTGGCGGTTCAATCGGCTATTAATGTATTCCAGCACCCGCTCGTCCGGCGCGATGTAGGCGCTCATCGCCCCGAACTCGGCCATCATATTGGGCATGACAGGTAGTTGGTCTATCGTCCAGTGCTGCACGGCGTCGCCGCCGATTTCCACCGCGCGGTACTGTGCGCCGCTGACCGTCAAGTCTTTCATGAGCTTGAGAGTCGCATCCTTGGCGGTGACGCCAGATTGCGACTTGCCGTGCAAAACAACTTTCATGGTTTCCGGCACTCGCAGCCACAGTTCACCTGTCGCCCACAGTGCCGCCATCTCGGTGCGTCCCACGCCCATTCCGAACGCGCCCAGCCAGCCATAGTGGGTGGTATGGCTGTCCGACCCCATAATAACTTCGCCGGGCAGCACAGCGGCTTCTTCGCTCAAGACCTGATGACAGATGCCGCGCCCCACCTCGAAGAAACGCCCAACGCCTTGCAGCTTGACCCACTCACGGATTTCGGCGTGGTTCTGGGCGTGTTCGGTGGTGGGGGCGGGGACGGCGTGGTCAAGTGTGATCGCCATGCGCTCCGGGTGTTTAACTTTGGGCGCGCCGATCTTTTCAAAGATTTTGCGGATAGGGGCGGTGTTGTCGTGGCTGAGGTAGACATCCGGTTTCACATCCAGAATATCGCCCGCGCGCGCACCGCTGATGCCAGCAGAACGTGCCAGCACTTTTTCGGCAAAGGTGTAGCCTGTCATAAAGTTAATGTCCTATAATGCGAAATGTACAATACAGTCAATTTAGTAGCTATAGCTTACCCGCTCACTACGATTTTTACACCGTCGAAAACATCGGACCTTAGCGCAAGCGTACCAGCTATGTTTGGAGTGCGTGATTTGATGGGTTTGTCTGTCATTATAGGGAGGTATACGATGCCATATTCTGTCGAGTGGTTAGTCGAACAACGGATACTCGTTAGCCGCTATTATGGAGAAATTACATTAGAGGATGCACGCGGCCAAATAACGCAAGCCAACGCCCTTCTGCGCACTGGCATTCCACTGGTGCATTCCATTGTGGATATGACGGGTGTCACCAACAATCCCTCAATTCAAATGGTCAAGGAACTCCGATTAATCGATATGTCGGGTATACGCGATAAAATGGGTTGGACGATTATTCTGACCAATAACACGCTGCTCAAGTTTGCCAGTTCATTATTTGTGCCTATTCTCCAACTGAGGCAGCGTTTCTTCGCCGATATGGACGAAGCGCTAGCTTTTTTGCAGGATGAAGACCCTACACTGCCGCCGCTTCTGTCTGCGAAATAAGTCAGGTAGGCCACGCCGAACGTTGTATTTACGGCGTCACCTTTATCTTAAGTAAACGGGGAGAAAAAACCTGTTTACAATGAGTTGAGAAGCGGGAATGTAATAACGATTAACATATTCCTTTAATTGATACGGGTTTAGCAGACCATTTCGACAACCGGGAATTTATTCCACGGGGTTGAGACCACATCACAAGCGAGTGCAGTCCTAGATGTCGCACGTTCTCCTAATTGAAGATGATCCGGGTATTGCAAATTCAATGGAACAGATATTGAATTTGGCGGGATATACAACCACCCTCGCTCTGGAAGGAGTGGCCGGAATTGAAGCAGCGCAGACCCACAAACCGGACCTTATCCTGTGCGACCTAATGATGCCCATGCTGAGTGGTTACGAAGTGTTAAAAAGTCTGCGGGCAGATCCGACCACGAGCACCATTCCTATCATCATCGTCAGCGCGCTCACGGATCGCATCCAGCAGCGGCGCGGTATGGAACTGGGCGCAGATGATTATTTGACCAAACCATTTGACCCTGAAGAATTGATTTCAGCGGTTCAAACCCAGATCGAAAAACATCATTCGCTGACCGACCAGCACGAACTTTCGCTGCGGCTGATGCGTAACAACATCGCGTACGCGCTCCCGCACGAGCTGCGGACGCCACTTGCACAGATTATGGGTTATGCCCAACTGTTGGAAATGGAAGAAGATCCGGTAAGCGTGAACACTGTTCATGAATTTGCGGCTCACATCACTAAAGCCAGCGAACGGCTGCAGCATTTCATCGAGAATTATCTGGTTTTTGCCCAACTGGAAATTCTGTCGTACTCGCAAGAGGAAATGGAAAAGCTTAAGAGTCACCAGATTGCGGATGTCGTGCCGGTCATTAGCCGGACTGCGGAAAGCCGCGCCGAACACCACAAACGGGTTGCCGACTTACAGATGCATGTGGTTCCAGCACGGCTGCGAATTGCCGAAGCGAATCTAGAAAAGATCATCACGGAATTGGCGGATAACGCCTTCAAATTCTCGGCTGCGGGAACACCTGTAGTTGTTACAGGCGTGTGCGCGGAATCGTCCTACCAACTGACGATTCGCGATTTTGGGCGCGGGATGCACAGCGACCAGTTGAAGCTGCTGGACGCCTACATGCAGTTTGACCGCGCGGTGTACGAGCAGCAAGGGATCGGGCTGGGGTATTACATCGCCAAGCGGCTGGTGGAAATTTATGGCGGCACGGTTAGCCCGTCAAGCCAACCAGAGGCAGGGACGACGGTGACGCTGAATTTTCCGGTGGGGTGAGTGATTATTCTGCCGTATTAGCCATCATCGCCTGCACGGCAGCTACTGTTGCGATAGGGTCGGGCAGGGGAGACTGCCACAACGTCGCCACATGCACTTTCAGCCCCGGCAGCAGCGGCGTGCTGTAATTGCCTTCCGGATCGAGGGGATGGGTGGCGTAAACCTTGTCCTCGTTCAGACGGTAGAAGTGGTAGGCGCGGCGGCGCGGGTCGAAAATCCAATATTCCTGAACACCTGCCGTTTCGTACTCAATAAACTTTTCGCCGTAGTCGGTGGCCTCGCTGCCGTCCGATACCACTTCAATGCAAATGTCAGCCGGGCCCAGCATGGCAGTAGGGGTAATCTGTCCGGGGTTGGTGTTGAGAATCACTTGCAAGTCGGGTTCGCGGCGGCGGGCTTCGGCACTGCCCTTCATAACGTAGGGGGCGCTCTTTACACGGCCAATTGGACGGAGGGCAAAATAGGTATCTACAAGCCGCCGCAGGTAAGTTGTCAAATCATCGTGTTCATAAGTCACAGGCGACATTTTGATTACGTTCCCCTCCACCCATTCGCAAAAACCGGCGGCGTACTGCGCCATGTAGTCATTTTCACTCACGCCGGTTGCAATGATGTCGCCAAATATTTGTCTTTCCTCAGGGTCATGCAGCATGGCTTTGCCCTCAATTGCTTTCTGTCCATCACAGTATAACATGCTTGATCGCTTTAACAGGCAATCTGGCGTTCAACTGGAGGTTTTATATGCAATAGTAGCGCCGCCTGAAAAACTTTTGGACGGGTCATATAAGGCGGTGTATTAATCGAGCTGAAAGCCCAATTCCTTCGAAATGTCCTGAGCAGATTTAATGAGGAGATCGGCAAGTTCGGGGATTTTCTCCATCGTGAGCCTGACACTTGGGCCTGACAACCCGATGGTCGCGATGGTGCGCCCTTCACGGTTACGTAGCGGCACTGCCAGCCCGCGCACACCCAGCGTTAGTTCTTCGTCATCAAGTGCATAATTCTGGTAGCGAATTTGCTCCAACTGCAATTCTAATTGAGGCACACTCACAATCGTTCGGCTGGTGTAACGCGCCAGATTCACGGGCAGTGGAACTTCAGCAAAGGCAAGCAGACATTTACCAATCGCCGAACAATGCAAAGGCACGCGCCGCCCCACTTCGCTGACGACGCGCAGCGGCTCGGTTGAGGGTACATCGGCAATCGTCAAGGCATGGGAGGATGCGTAGACAGCGACATGAGCATTTTCACTGGTTAAGGCGCTCAACCGCTGTAGATGGGGTTCAACTAGATCGCGCAGCAGGCCATGCTGACCGGCGCGCCGCCCAAGCTCCTGTATATACGTCCCCAGATAATATCGTCTAGTGATTTCATCGCGTTCGGCGAACCGGTAACTCACCAGCGTGTTCATTAAGCGCGACATGCTGCTTTTATCGACTTCGAGAACTTCAGCAAGTTCTGTGGAACTCAAGCCGTCTTCTGTCTCAGCCAGCAGTTCCAGTACCCGTAACCCGCGCGCCAGTGTTTGTACTTCGGACATTGTTTATGACTTTGATAACTATTGATATGAAAATCATATCCCTCTGTTGCAATAGTTTCAACTTACCCTACAATGCAACGGTTATTTCTCAAATATCGCAACTTTAGTTGACATAATTGAGATAGTTATGTAGATTCATGCTGTGTGAATTACAAAGCGGGTTGTGATAATTATTTGGAGTCAATGTATGATTCAGGAAAATATGCCGAAGACCAAGCAGCCACCTTATTTCAATCACGGACATATCAATATTAAAGACTTTGAGGCCCTTTGCGCACAAAAAACCGGGTTGGGCGATTACCCGTTTGCAGGCGATGTCCAGCAAAACATCCTGATCTATGACGCTGATAAAGTCCGTTCTGCGCTGGATGGCGGTGAGCAAGAAGCAAAACTCAGAGCGGAATTTTGTTACGCCCTCAAAGATGGCCCCGGCGTCATTGTCATCAAAAATGCTTACGACGATAAATCCATTATTGACCGGGCCACAGCGGTGTTTCGTGAAATTGTCGCCGAAGAAAAAGCGTCCGGTCAGGGCAAGGGGGATCACTTTGGTACAAATGAACGCATCTGGAACTCAATCCAGAAAGCCTGCATAAAAGACCCTGACGCCTTTATTGATTACTACAAAAATCCGATTCTTGCGCTGGCCTGCCAAGCATGGCTTGGCCCTTATTATCAAATTTCGGCACAGGTCAACAATGTCAAACCCGGTAACAAGGCGCAGTCTGTTCACCGTGATTATCATCTCGGTTTTCAATCGCAGGAGACCGTCGCCCGTTTTCCGGCACACGCACAGGTCATGTCTCAATATTTGACATTGCAGGGTGCCATCGCCCATGTGGATATGCCGTTACAATCGGGGCCAACGCTGCTGCTGCCGTATTCGCATCAATATGAACCCGGCTACATGGCCTATGGGCTGCCAGAGTTTGTCACTTATTTTGCAGAGCACAGATCGCAACTGCCGTTGGAAAAAGGCGACATGGTATTTTTCAGTCCGGCACTGTTCCACGGCGCGGGAACGAATCAAAATACAACAGACCGCCTTGCCAATCTTGTGCAAATTTCATCGGCGTTTGGCCGCACGATGGAAACGATTAATAACATTGCCATGATTGAAGCTGCATATCCCGCGCTCCTTGCGCGTATGCAAGCTGGCACCGTTACCGGGCGGGAAGTGCACGACACGATAGCAGCTATAGGCGACGGCTACTCATTCCCCACCAATCTGGATTCTGACCCGCCAATTGGCGGCAACGCCCCCAAAACAGGTCAGCAGATGCTGCAGCAGGCACTCGATGAAAAGTGGTCATTGGAGCAGTTGCAAGATACGCTAAAAGCCTACGCCAAACGACGTGAAGCGTAGCAAACGTATTAAAACAAAAATGCCTCATCGGATATGAGGCATTTATTATTTCCATTTATCCAAATATGCCTGTATTCATCCTGTCACAACCGGGCGTATTAGTTTGCTTTCGGTATCTCCGTGCCTGCCTTCTGCCCCGCCCGCCGCTGGTTCAGCCCCAGCCACAGCCCCGACAGCGACTCCGGCCCAAGCAGTGCCAGCGCGCCGAAGTATTTGGCGAACTTCATGAACGGCGGGCGGATGCTCAGCGCCCGCCCTAAGTCTTCATTCGCTCCTGCCCATTGGCGCTGCTTCAAGCGGCTGAAAGCGCGCAGCGCGTAATTGGCGGCTGCTTCAGCGCGGTAGTTGTAGGGCAGGCCGCTGCCTCCATGCCGCCGTGCCACCATCTCAATTTCTTCCATGCGCGTCACCGCGCCGCTAAAGGTTTTGGCCGCCGCGTACAGGCGTTCCTTCGCCAGAAGCACGGGGATATAGCGGGGCGGGAACTGCCGCGCCGCCCGCATCCAGTATTCGTAGTCCAGTGTGTAATGCAGTGATTCATCCAGTTCGCCGCAGGTTTTCCACAGGTTAGCGCGCCAGAAGCTGGCGGGTTGCACGATGAAGTCCAGTTCACCAACCAACTCTTGCCAGCCACCCTGCTTAACATGCGTACGGATGCCGTAGGATTTGCCACTTTCATCCAACGCCTCAGCATCGCCATAAATGAAGCTGTCCTGTGGATGTGTTTGGAAGTGTTCCACAACGGTACGTATCGCGCCGGGCACATAAAAATCGTCAGAGTTCACCCAGCCGAAAATATCGCCAGTAGCGCGGCGGAAACCTTTGTTGATGGCGTCCGCCTGCCCGCCATCTTTCTCAGAAATCCACGTCAGTTTGTCCTCGTACTTTTGCAGAATATCGAGTGTGCCATCTGTCGAGCCGCCGTCTATGACGATGTGTTCAATGTGTGGGTAATCTTGCTGGCGCACGCTCAAAATCGTGTCTTCAATGTACTTCGCTTGATTGAATGATGGCGTGATGATCGAAACGAGCGGCCAAGTATTGTCAGTCATATTTCAATATACCCATCAAATACAACGTGGCATAAACGAAGTGGGTATACATAAACAAGCGCGTGTTGAGATAAGTTTCAGTTTGTCCCACGCGCCGCCCGCCCTGGCAGCGCGAACGCAGCTTGTTCATTTCCTGGAAACCGATGTCCGTGATCTGCGCGGAGGTCTTCTGCGCGGCGTGTACCCGGAAGGCAGCCATGAAATAGGGCAGCCGCACAAAGCGCGCCCCCACATCCCGCAGCCGCAGAATCAAATCCCAGTCCATCGCAAATTTGAACTGTTCGTCTACCTGCCCGCCTGCCTTATCCCATACACTGCGCCGCCAGAACAGCGTTTCCTGCGGGATATAATCGGCAAAGCTCAAGATGCGGTTGCCATGTTGTGGCAGCACCCAGCGCCCAATTTCATAACTGTTTTCATCCACAATGATGCGGTGACCATACACCACATCCACTTCGGGATGTTCAGCAAAAAATTTGCCCACAAGCTGAAGCGTACCCGGCAGCAGCATGTCGTCGCTGTTGAGCCATGCCATTATCTCGCCGCGCGTGTGGCGGAAACCTTTGTTGATGGCATTGGTCTGCCCGCTGTCCGGCGCGGACTCCGAATATGTTAGTTTGTCTTTGTAACGTTCAATGATGTGCGGGCTGGCATCTTTGGATGCGCCGTCCTGCACCACATATTCCAGCGCCGGATAACCTTGATCCAGAACACTCTTGATGGTTTGCTCCAGATACTGCGCCTGATTGTAAGACGGTGTGACCATCGCAATCGAAGGCCATGTTGTGCCGGGGGGTAGGGTGAGCTGTGGCCGCGCAGCCACCTGCATCGGGCGTGGTTCATATTGATACAGTCGCCCCAACTGTCCGACATGAAACGGCAGCCGGTACTTAATACTTTTCACGAGACGTGGCTCGTCTCCCCGAATGTTAGTCAATACTGTTTCTTCCTCGTTGCGCTGTCCAAACAATGCTCACTTCAATTTGTGAGACGGGTATTGTAATATAGGAAACCGCAGCCGAAATAGGATGTTTTCAATTTTCTTGCCACGTCGCACCGCAATTACTGTCACCAAAACATTACATGAACCAGTCGCCTGAATTTCATTTTACTATTGAGCCGCCTTCCACCCGTGCTGTTTTGCGGCTGGGCGAACTGTGGACGTACCGCGAACTATTGTTTTTCTTCGTGTGGCGTGATGTCAAAGTACGCTACAAGCAAACCCTGTTTGGTGCGGCATGGGCGGTTCTCCAGCCCTTTCTGACCATGTTGATCTTCAGCGTATTCTTCGGCCTATTGATGGGCGTGAAGTCGGCTGGCGCGCCATATCCCTTGTTCGCTTACACGGCGCTTGTGCCGTGGACATTCTTTTCCACGAGCATCTTAGCGGCGGCTAACAGTCTTGTAAATAATTCTAACCTGCTTAAGAAAACCTATTTCCCCCGCCTCACCATGCCCGTTGCCAGCATTCTTGAGCGCGTTGTCGATTTCGTGTTCGCCTTTTTGGTGCTGCTCGGCATGTTGCTGTTCTACAAAGTTGAGCTTTCGGCGAACATTATTTTTCTACCGCTCTTCTTGTTGCTGGCTGTTGTCACATCACTGGGGGTAGGGGTGTGGCTGGCGGCCTCAACGTACGTTTCCGCGATGTCAAACACGTTGTGCCATTCCTAACCCAGATATGGCTCTATGCCACGCCCGTTGTCTATTCGAGCGACATCATCCCCAACCCCGTGTTCAAAACCCTTTACGGTCTAAATCCGATGGTAGGCGTAGTGGAGGGCTTTCGTTGGGCTTTGCTCGGTTTACCGCAGCCCCCGCTGGCGGTGGTCGCTGTCTCCGCGGTGGCGGCGCTCCTCATCTTGTTCACGGGGTTGATCTACTTCTACCGCACTGAACCGCTTTTTGCCGATGTGGTGTAGCGCACAATGAGCCAAATCGCCATTCATGCCCAAGGCTTGAGCAAATCCTACCAGTTGAGCCACGAAGGAAACGGCTACGTCAGCATTCCCACCATCCGTGATGCAGTTCGGTCTGCTCTGGTCAGTCCGTTTCAGCGGGTTATGCGGCGGGGTGGAGAGTCAGCCAGCTCACAAGAAACGTTTTGGGCGTTGCAGGATATCAGCTTCGATGTGCAGGCTGGTGAAAGTGTTGCCATCATTGGCCGCAATGGCACGGGCAAAAGTACACTGCTCAAAATGCTTTCCCGTATCGTCCGTCCAACGCGCGGCAGAGCAGATGTGTATGGGCGCATGGGTGTGCTGCTCGAAGTAGGAACAGGCTTTCATCCCGAACTGAGTGGTCGCGAGAATATTTATATGAACGCGGCCATTTTGGGTATGAAACGCACTGAAATTAACAGCCGCTTTGACGAAATTGTGTCCTTTGCCGAAGTTGAACGCTTTCTCGATACACCCATCAAGCACTATTCCAGCGGCATGGTGCTGCGGTTGGGTTTTGCCGTCGCCGCCCACCTCGAACCGGAAATTCTGGTGGTGGATGAAGTGCTCGCGGTCGGCGACCTTGCTTTCCAGAAGAAGTGCTTGGGGAAAATGAGCGATACAGCACAGGAAGGCCGCACTGTTCTCTTCGTCAGTCACAACCTCAACGCCGTAGCCCAATTGTGCACGCGCGGCATCTGGCTGGACGGCGGACATGTCAGAATGGATGGCGAAGTGGGCAAGGTCATTGAGGCCTATACCCTGCACAACAGCACACAATTGATGCAGCGTCAGTGGACATATCCCGGTGATGCGCCGGGTAATGAGCGTGTGCGGCTCACCGGTGCGCAAATCATTCAAGAAGGCCATATTGCCACGACGATAGACATAAACAAACCTTGCCAGATTGAAATTGAATTTCTTGCCCTCCAACACTTAAATCGGCTAACCCCGCTGATTAGCATTTACGACATGGGTGGGGCAAGCATGTTCACCAGCGCCGATTGGAAGCCCAACAGCCTGGAGACCGGTTACCATCGCGCCACCGTGCACATTCCCGCACAAACGTTGTCTGAAGGATCATTCTCAGTACGAATGATGCTCTTCTTTGTCGAGCCGATGTTCGTTTGTGTTGACCAGTCCGACGCCCTTCTGTTTGACACGATTGATGGGAGCAGCCCCAATGCCGTGCGCGGTCCATTTACCAACCATTGGCCCGGCGCGGTGCGGCTCGCGCTGGATTGGGAATTAACGCCACTGCCCGCAACCGCTTCAGGTTCACCCGAACCCGCGCAGACCACGACAAGGTAATATGCTTATGGCTTATCATCAGGAAACTGACATTCAACTGCTCACCGAGATGTTCCGCCACCTCACGAACCGTCTTGTCATTGATATTGGCGCGGAAAAGGGTACGGTGGTGCAGGTTTTTCTGGAACAGGGCTGCGAAAAAGTTTACGCCTTTGAGCCGTTCCCGCCCAGCCTCGCCGGACTGCGCGAACGCTATGGCAGCGAACCGCGCGTCGAAATATTCGACCACGCAGCGGGCAGCCAGAACGAACAGCGTGATTTACACATTGCGCAGGATGATGCGGGCAACGATTACAGCTACTATCACTCGCTTGTCCTCAATACCGAAACACCGGTTGTGCATTGGGGCAGGGCGATACCCGTGCAGGTCCGTACGCTTGACTCGCTGGTGGCCGAAGGCAAACTTCCCGCGCGCGTCGGGGTGCTGAAAATTGACACCGAAGGCAATGACCTCAATGTGCTTCAGGGTATGGGGCAGTTGCAAAGTGATATTGTCGTGGTGGAATGTTGGACAGGGCTGGACGGGACACTGGAAGACCCGCCTTACACCTTAGCTGAATTGGCTGCCACGATGCGTCCGCGCGGTTACAATCATTTTGGCTATCTCAAGCGCAATCAGGCGGATGAAAGCCTCACGATTGATACCACCCACACCCAGCCCGGTGATTGGGGCAACGTCATCTTCATCCACGACTCACAGGCTGCCTTACTGCTCCCGCCCATGCGGCAAATGCAGCAGCGGTTAACACAGCAGATCCATCAGCGCCTTCAACAGCAGCGCTGGGCGCACGTGCGGCACAACCTTCGCCACCTGCTAGAGCGCATCGGCGTGCTTCCGTCGCGTTAGGACTGCTTCATCAGGTTTCGATTGCGGTAGACCGTTGTCAGGTGCGTGTGGTCTACTTCCTCAAAACCAGCCAGTTTGAGGCGCGCATCGAAGTCGCGATCCACATCTTCGCCGACAATTTCCGCATGCCGCTCGACCACCAGCCACCCTACGCGCTTCTGAAGTACGTCAGGTTCGTGCTGTGCCAGATCTACTTCCGCCCCTTCAATATCCACAATCAGGTTAAAGCGTTCAAATCCCGCTTCATCAGCCAACTTCTGCAGCGTGGTTGTATTGACATCAACCGCTTCCCCGCGTTCAATGCGCGTCGAACTGCCGTAAAAGTAGGGCGGAACCCACAGTGTCAGCGTCCCTGCGCCGTAGCCTAACGCAGCGGGCACAATCTGGAATTGGCACTGGTTGAGCGCACGATTACGTTCCAGCGTCGGGATGATACGCGGGTTTGCTTCCAGTACCACATGCTCTGCTGGATGAGTCAGCCGTCTGTTCGTGCTGCACGCTGTAAAGCCGATAGCGCCGCCTAATTCGACAATGGGCCAGTCTACGGGTACATACTGTTTGATGAGCGCCAGTTCCGCGCGTTCGTAATTGCCAAACAGAAACGGTGCTTTGTAAAACGTTTCAATGTACGAATCGCTCAGGTCAAACCACAGGCCGTTCAAGCGCCGCCGGTTGCCCATCAATTCCACAGCACGCCCTTGCCACAGGATAAGTCGCTGCTGCCAGTCGTAGGAGAATTGTGCCCACTCCAGACCCAACCGTGTCTGCACCCGCTTGGCATAGGCCCGTGGCCCCAGCGTTGTGAGGTTGTGTACAGCAGTACGCGCTGTCTTAATCGGGTTCATGCTTCACCGCGCAAAGTAGTCGTGGGGTTGCGGAACAAAATCACATCCGTAAATTGGTCGTCCTTCAGCCCGTTCATGATGGTGTTGAGGTAGGATAGCGGTTGCAGTCCGGCAGCTTCCGCCCGCAAGTCCACGAGGTGTGTGTAGTACGGCTGGAGCAGGGTGGCAAGCATTTGTGGGTCAGTGCCTGCCCGCCGCAGCCCGTAAGGCCAGAACTCCATCACCAGCGGCATTCCGGCTGCCAGTGTGTGCTGTGCCCCTTGCAATACATAACCCTCATGTCCCTGTACATCCATAAATATTGCCGCAATGTCCTCAGCCGCTACACCGTTTTCTGCCAATATGTGATCGAGCGTATCAACCGCCACTTCGATGACCGTCCGTTTACTCTCGCTGTGGAGTTCCGGCGCGGCTGTCGTCCCCATGCGGATGCGGTGATCGCCGGGATTAGTCGGATCGAGCTCCAGTCGCAGTGTACTTTTCTCTGCGGAGAGCCCCATCGGTATGACCGTTAGCCGCTCCGCCAGTCCGTTTTGAGCCGCGTTTTTGCGCAAGTAATGGACATTTTCCGGCGCGGGTTCTATCGCCAACCCCCTCTGAAATCCTTCATGCAGCAGCAGCGGAATGCAAATCGTACCGATATTTGCCCCGATGTCAATCAAATACGGACGCGAGCCAGCGCCGCCGTAGCGCCGCACCTGCGCCAGCGCCCTTTCCACCAATTCATACTCGGCGTGCCCGAATAGGAAAAGATGCTCACCCACCACATGGTCGCCCGTGCTAAAGCTCATCCGTCCATGCCGTGTATTTCGCGTCAGCGTCATGGGTGGCAGGCGCATCAACAAGCGCCATAGATCATGACGACGTCTAAACCGCCACGGTTGCAGCCGTCGCGAGACTTTTTTAACTAAATTCATTTGCGGAATTCTTTTTTAGACTTCCCGTCATATCGCGTTCGTTTCGTGTTCCTGCATTCGACCTGTGAGGGATTATAACGGCTTTCGTCAAGTACCTACATAGGTCAATTGATCTCTCAATCGTCAGCAAAAATATACCAATGTCCTGTTCTGGCGGAAGTTTCTAGAAATCAGATCGGTGAACCGCTATACTAAAAACAGTAATGTTTTGTAACGAAAGGCTAATTGATGCAGGAATCGTCCCAACTTGACCCATTAAGGTCGATTTACCGCAAAGTTCGGTCACTCGGTCGCCGACTTATCCCTCAACCACCGCCTCCACTCCTATCAATTCCCGATGGACAAAACAGAGTGGGCGACTTTGACGAAAGCGATATTTTTGTCGTCAGCTATCCAAGATCAGGGAACAATTGGTTCCAGTATCTCATTTTTGAAATTATCTATGGCGTCAACATTCACATCGCGCCGCTCAAACTGCTGCAAGAATTATCAATTGACCTCAACTTCAAACAATCCTACACCCGTTACCGCACGCCCTGTTTTTTCAAATCGCATAACTTGCCCCTTCCTGAATATCGCCGCGTCGTCTACTTGCTGCGCGACGGAAGGGACGCTATGGTGTCCTATTTTCACCACATCAAAGCTACCAATGGCATCGAAGACCTGGATGAATTGGACGTGCTGCGAAACGGCACGTATCTCACCTACGGTAAATGGCAGGATCACGTTGAACAGTGGTTGGAAAATCCTTATCAAAGCGACATGTTGATGATTAAGTATCGCGACTTGATGAATGATCCGATTGCCACCCTGAACAAGTTTTGTGCCTTTGCCGGTGTCGAACGGGATACAGACTTCATTGAACAGGCTGTCGCCAGAACCTCATTTTCTGTGATGCAAAATACTGAAAAAGTGGCGGGGTGGGCACCCAAAGACTATCCAAAAGATAAACACTTCGTGCGCCGCGGTAAAGTGGGCAGCTACAAGGACGAAATGTCGCCGGAGGTTCTGAAGGAATTTCTCCTTCAGGCCGGCGACACACTGCGTAAAGTTGGCTACGAAATCGACTGATCAGGCCTGCTGCCCGATTTGCGCCAGATACCAATCCACTGTGCGTTGTATGCCAACCCGGAAATCGGTCGTGGCTTTGAAGCCAAACTCCTGCTCGGCACGGCTGGTGTCCAGTGCCCGCCTCGGTTGCCCGTCCGGCTGCGTCGTATCCCACACAATCTTGCCCGCGAAGCCTGTCATTTCGGCGATTAGTTCGGTCAGGGCGCGGATGCTGATTTCCATGCCCGACCCCAGATTGACTGGATCGGTTTTGCTATAACGTTCTGTCGCCAGCGCGATACCTTCTGCCGCGTCATCCACATATAAGAACTCGCGGGTAGGTGCGCCAGTACCCCAAGCAATCATTTCCTTGTCACCGCGCGCCTTCGCCTCCAGACACTTTTTAATTAGCGCTGGAATCACATGTGAACTCTTGGGGTCGAAGTTGTCACCCGGTCCGTACAGATTGGTGGGCAGCAAATAAATGGATTCAAAACCATATTGTTGGCGGTACGCTTGACCCTGTACCAGCAGCATCTTCTTCGCTAGTCCGTAAGGGGCATTGGTTTCTTCAGGGTAGCCATCCCAGATCTTCTCTTCATGGAAGGGGATGGGCGTGAACTTGGGGTAGGCACACACCGTGCCGATGGTGACAAATTTTTTGATGCCCGCTTTCCACGCTTCGTGCATGAGCTGCGTGCCCATCATCAGGTTATCGTAGAAGAACTCGGCCGGGCGTTCGCGGTTGGCCCCGATGCCACCCACCACTGCCGCCATGTGGATAATCACATCCGGTTTGTGGTCTTTTAGCAGCGCCAGTACCGCCTCATGTTCGCGCAGATCATATTCTTTGCTGCGCGGCACGAATATCTGCTGTGCGCCTTTTTCCTCCAGTCGCCGCACTACAGCCGACCCCAAAAAGCCCGCGCCGCCAGTGACTACAAATCGGTTATCCGTCCAAAATGTCATAACGCGTTCCCTCACCTAAATCGTAATTTGCCAAGCATAATAGCACCTTCCCAAGATAACAATCCCTGATAACGCATCCCGTGGGCAGGCAAACTTTGATACAGCTCACTGAACAGATTATTGAAGTTGCATAGGGCAGGGGCTGCTGCTTTCGGCTGCCCTTCTTATGAATTTTCACCCACTCTTATTAGAACTTTAGTTTTCCCTAATACAACACTTTTTACTTTTTGTTCCCCCCAGTTTGTGGGGGGCATATCGGCCCTAAATACGCCTACGATACACTACATGAATACTGAATTTTGTAAAAATCCCCCTCATGCACTAACTCCCTAGTTAGTAGAAAGCAGCGAATTTGTATTTTATGATCCCAGGTATGGGGAGTGGGTTTTGAGTTGCATTTCACAGTGGCTTGTCGAAAATCCACCTCTTTGAAACATTAGGTTCTTAGCTGTGAGTATCGGAGAATATCATGTTTAAACCAATTGATACTGCACCAGCCCGCACTGACGAAGTGCGTGTCGTAGAAAGGCTCAAGCGTATGGATTCCCAAACATGGGATGAGGTGCTGCAAACCTATTCCGTCTCGCTCCACGCCGACATCATCACTTCCATGAGGAAGCGCGGTGTTCCGTTGGATCTCGCCGACGATATTCAACAGGAAACATGGTTGACCGCCGTTCAGAAAATCGCCGAATTCGAATGTGAAGGCGATGGAAAATTGTATAATTGGCTGCGCGCCATTTCACTAAATCACATTCGTAATTACTGGCGCAAATGCCGCAGTGTTGTTTCTTTTGACGAAATTGAGGACAGCGAGTCCAGCAATACCCTCGATTATTTCTTACGCAGTCAGGGCTTGGCGGTGGAAAGTGTGGAACACACCGTGGTCATTCGCCAGCAGCTTTCCGAGCTGGACAAATTCTTACAAACCCTAAAACCGCGTGACCGTGATATTGTGCTGCGCCGCATGCTCTACGAAGAAAAGCCGGAAGAGCTGGCCCGCCGCTATCCGAATTTGAAAAATCAGTCTATATCACAGTTGGTATTCCGCGCCCGCAAAATCATGCGGGGCCGTTTTATGGAATTACAGTAGAGGCATTCTATTTTTATGCCGTTGTGCAACCTGAACCAATCCAATTTGCGTATAGAAACGTAATGCGCAAATAATTGGCTAGGATGCAAGGAGACAAGACATGGCCGATGGTTTCGGTAAACTACGCAAGTCAGTACTTCGAGAAGTGCAATTCCAACGAGAACTGCCGCCCGTCGCACGCGCAGGCACATCCCCCCGCGCCCTGGGGCTGTTTCTCGATGAGTGCCTCAGCAATCGTGCTATGACCCGCGCCGATTATGCTGCTGCGCTTGATATGGAGTACGATTTGCTAGTAGCGATACTCGATGGATTGCTGCCCGCTGCCGAACTCCACACCTTATTGCTCGTCGAGCTTGCTCTGCCGCTCGAACTTGAACCGGCTATCCTGCTCACCATGATGGGGCGGGGGGGGGAAGACTACAATGACCGGCCCGCCCACGCCTAACCATCCGCAACGCTCACCAACCTTGACCCCGATCGGATAATCCATCCATCGGGGTTTTGTTTTTCTATATGTGCTGCGTGATTGCTATGGATTCGGCTAGGCTTGCCCCCATCTTCGCTTCGTAGTCTACCTGATGCCTAACAACCACGCTCAAACCGTCAACCGCGAATTCAATGACGACACGTCTCAAACATTACAAACGATAAGCGGCAGTATCACCAGCTATTTGTTGGACATTCAGCGAACCGGAGTGTCTACGCCCGGCGGGCTGCACGTCGTCCTGAGTGAGACGCAGGGGGCTAATGTGACACGCCATGTTCACAGCCTGCGCGGCATCCATGCCCACAAGGACGCGGTCAATAACTGGGAATGGCCGCTGCAAGACGGGCTGGGCAGTGTGCGCGGGGTGGTGGATAACAGCCTCGCCGTGCTCGAAAGCCGCAACTATGACCCGTTTGGCAATGGGTTTGGGAACACCGGAACCAGCCAGACCAACTACGGCTTCACGGGTGAACTGCTGGATGGCGGCGGGCTGCTCGACCTGCGGGCGCGGCGCTATGCGCCGGGGTTGGGGGTGTTTGCGAGTTTGGACCCATTTGAGGGTATGTGGGATGAACCGATGTCTATCAACGGCTACAGCTACGTCCACGGGAATCCCGTCAACTGGACGGACCCGAGCGGAAAAATTCTTCCATTCATCATTGCTGTCGCAATTGGCGCTCCTATTATTGCTGCCGTAACAGCAGCGGCATGGAATTTGTTTGTCGAACAAGGTAGAGGTGTTGGAGGAGCCTCTGATTCAAAATGTGTGGATTGGGGAAGAGTGGCACGAGCCGGTGGTGCCGCTGCTACAGGCGCAGTTGAAGCTGAATTGGGCATTCTAATTCCGCCATTAGGGATTGCATATGGGGTTGGCGGGCTAATCAAATTAGTAGATGGACATTCTGGATGGACACCCACTGATGCTAACAGAACTTTGCTAGGTTATATCGGGTTAGCTGGTGCATACGATCAGTTACAAAGTAATCCATATTACATTGCAGGACGTGGAGGCGGTGCGGTGGCCTCAATAGCGATAAGTGCTGCCGGAATTAACGCCGGTCTAAATGGCATAAGTGTAACTGGTGGTGGATCGTTAGTTACCTCAACAGGTTATACATTTGGTTTAATCCCTATTGTAGCTTCCAATGGTCAGTTAGTTGTCGGTGTTACAGGAATGGCAGGGTCATTGGCTATTGCTCAAGACGCTTTAAGAAACATTGTTTTTAGCATTGTCAACCGCAATGGAAATCAAGATCCTTGGGATTTAGACGAAGTATGGCGAAATTTGTGTAAACCACCGTTGGGTATAGGCAGTCGTAATTGTGAAAATCCGAAAAGCCCTGTTTATGGACACTCTGTCAGTCGTCATGGTGAAGGAACAACCGACTCCTTTATTAGACGTGCAGCCCAAGAAGATATTGATAAAGGCCAGTGGTATGATAATCAAGACATTGTAGCTGCTGAGAGGGTCAGCCGTAATTCCGTTTATCATACTGGCCCTACTGGGCAATTATGGACGGAAGTTAATATGGGAAGACCTGTTGGAGCAGTTATTCAACCCAATGGGAAAATAGTTGAAAATATGACTTGGGTCAGAATAATAAGGAACGGCGATGGTACAATAGAATCAGCATTCCCAATTCGGCCAGAAGCAGTGGGGGAGTATTTGAAGCCATGAACGAGTTCAAAATTGCATTTTCAACTGAATTGTGTAGGAATGAAACAAGTGAGGTTGCGGGTATACTTGAAGATGAAGTATCTAAACTGACTTACTCCATATTCACTTTGCAAAAAATCTTTGAATGGAGTGAGTGGTATATTATTTTGGGTGATGTAGCGTACAAGTTTACTTTTGATGAAATCCCTCTAATATGGGATAAAATCCCCAAGAATCTGAAGCAAGTTGTCAGTAATGATTTAGACAGTATTTGGTTTACCTTTGTTGAACAAGGGAACGATAAAGCACTGGTTGTTGAAAAATCAACCCCTGACCATTTATTAGTTTCTCTAATCGGTACAAAATACAACCCATTATATGCGAAGTACGCATATAGTAATGGTTATAGTTTAGATGATTTAGCTCCACAAAGGGTAAGGGTTTCAAAACAGTATTTCGTGAACGAATGGAGAAACTTTGTCTTACATACCTTGCACATATTAATAGAACACAAACTTATAGATGAGGATGAACCGAGTGTAAAGGAATTTTTAAATCAAATTCCAATACAGTGATGATATATATCACCTGTTTTTTTCCTTAGATCATCCTCTCTCGCTTCACCCTTTTCAGCCCTGATGCTGCGAGCGGCCTGGGCCGTATATCAACCTAATGAACGTGAAAGAGCCTGCACACCACAGGCTCTTTCATTTTCGACCTATGGTCGTTCGTGAAGCGCGAATAGAAGCCTGTATTCGCGAGTAAGCAAAACGGGGGTTTTCTTAACTCGCCCTCACGATCACCAATTTTGTCGTTTTTGCCCCAAAAATAAGTTAAGAAACTCAGTAAAACAATCTACATCAAGAAAACCCCACGCATATGCTGGCACTTGTTCGCTGAAATGGAACGTTTTCCTGCTATGAAAAGTTAACTGAAAAGGTCGGTTATTTTGCTATCATTTCATAGCACGGAATACCTTTTCGCGTAACTTCTATCTACCATCTGTTGCCGCCCCGCCCCCACAAACCATTCTCTAACTCTCCACCAACCGTCTTAACAATCATTTTCCCTCAAAATGGTTAGTGAAATTGCCCTGAAAAAGAGACCATTTGGTCACCCCAAAACTGAACTTTTGTGCTACGATAATCTGGGCAGTGGTCACATTGCACGCGATGATCTTATGAGCGCCTATAGAATGTTGAGGGTATCGTAGGGACGAGGCATGCCTCGTCCGCGTTCACTATCATAGTCCTGAGCGTAAAACCGTTTGTATCCGGCTTTTAATCCTAACCATGAACCACCAACCATCAACCCAACTCTCCGTATTCCCTCTGCGTCCTCCGCGTCTGCATGGAGCCTCCCTTTCGGGACTGTGGTTCAAATTCTTGGCGTACTTGGCGTCTTGGCGGTTAAGAATGCGCTTTCCGACGACGCGGCAGCCATGAGCGAGCCAACCGCTGCACATGTGAAATTGCAGCGCCACGCTCCCCTGTTCCCGCCTGCACATTGTGCAAGTGCAGCGGTAATACGGGAAGTTCCCGCCCGCCACTTCAGCGGCAGTTATGTCAGTTCCGACATTTCCGCCATGAAAGCGCCATATAAGGGCATCTTCCCATTGCTGAACATCGGCACTACAGTCCCCGCAGCGCTTACTCCCCCATGCCAGCCGGGAAAGGGGTAGGGGGATAGTGGTTTCACACCGCGAACGGAATCCGCTGCCCTGCCGAAAGCGTCAGCGGCACAGGGATCGGCTTATCGCTTCCCGGCTTGTAAATGAACAGCGCAATGTTGCCGTTGTAGTGCGCCCGGTACTCACCCCGCACGCCTTTTTCGTCCACTTCCAGATACAGCAGGGTCGTATCCAGCACGAATCGCTTGCGCGGCACACGCGGGCGGATAATAAGACCGTTCCCTTTCGGTGCGGGTTCAATGCCGCAGGTACGCAGCAAACCGAATAACGCCATCGCGTCCGGGTTGGCGTTCATCACCGGGAAGTCGGTCATGGGCGTCAGCACGCTCCCCCACGTTTGGCCGGGGTTGCGTCCGCTGATGCCATCCATCCCGTCCGGCCCCGACCAGATGCCGTACCATGTCGCGGGAAACTGCCGCGCGTGCATCGCGAACGTGTTGCGGTAAAGCGAACGCCACGCCAGTGTGCTCAATCCTACCCGCGCATAGGCCCACGTCAGCAGTTGCGATTGTGCCGGCCACACCGCCCCGTTCGGGACCAGTGTCGCGCCCAGCGGCGAGGGATCATCCAGCAGCGTTTGGATAGTCTGCAAAAGTTTCGGCTCATGCCCGGCATCCGCCGCCACCCCGCTGATCAGCGCCCACACCTGCGCTTCCAGCGATAAACCTGTCACGGGCGCAGGCTCATTGTTCAGGCCGCGCAGCACCGCCCGGTTGTACCAGCCTGTCGCGTTCCACTGTGCTTCTACTCCTTCGCGCAGCTTCTTCAACCGCCCGTCATAGATCATTTCAGGGATGTCCGGTGCGAACCATTTCAGCACCTCGGCCAGCAGCGGCAGCACATACAGCGCCATCTGACTGTTAGGGACAGATTCGCCGTGCGCTTTGGAATTCTGGTAGGCGATGCCCAGCAGCCCATCGCTCAACGCCGTTTCAAGTGTGATCGAATCTGACCAGTCGCCCGTCCGTACTCGCAGTAGGTTATGATCGCCGATACCCACCAATTCAAATAAATGCTTGATGGCAAACCGGATATGGTCAATAACCGTGTAACCTGTCGCGTGGATCGCTTTGTCAGGCGGGTAATACGGCAGCTCTTCTTTGAGGAAATCAAAATCGCGGGTCGCGATCAGATACTCTCCCATCGCCAGCAGGAAATACAGGTCAAGATCGGAAGGATGGGTATGCACATTCAGCGCGTTCGAAACATAGCCATGGCCCGTGAAGGCGTATGGAATCTGCCCGCTTTGCCTGTCCGCTAGCTGCATCATCAGCTTCAGCATGTCTTTTGCCAGCGGTGGATTGAGGTAGGTCATCGTGAGCGCAAACATCGCTTGGTCGCGCGGCGCGCCGTCCGCCCCGTGCAAATACAGGTAAGCCGAGCCCTGCGGCACTACATGTACCTTATGAAAACTGTTATAAGTCGTGGCCGAAAGAAAGTTGTAGCTGTGCCACGCCATCTCGCGGTGCAGTAGCGGGTCTTGCCCTGTCCAGAAGGTAATTGTCTTGTCGTACCAGTACGTGCCGGTATCTACGAATGGCTCACCTTCGCGCCACTTCGCCAACGCTTCCCGCCGCTCCTCCGGCCACGCCGCACCATAAGCAAACCGCAGCTTGCGACGCTGCCCCCCTTCAAGGTGAATGTCCCGCCGCAGCACCATGCAAAAGGGCATTGGCTCCAAAGGTGAGTTGGGATGAAAAGGTTCATCCCCGCTGTGCTTGCGCACCGTATCCGGTTCACGGGCCCCACCTGCACCAAAGAACGTCGCTTTGTTGATGTAATACCCGTCTGGTTGTCCGTTCACGTCCGCCAGAAAGATCGGTGACGGATACCAGTTGATTGGCGAGGGTTGGTCAGGGGGTGGCGCGTCCGGAGGCGGATCTTGCCGGAATTCGAGAAGCTGTTCTTGTTCACGATAATTGATGGAATTGGTGAACTGGCGGTTGAGCTGACGACGTTCCTCGTCATTCACCGCGCCGAACGCCCCACTTCGCAGCCACTCGACGCGCAGTTGGTGTACATTCACATCCCAGTATTCGTAATATTTGAGGTCAACCGCTTTCGTACCCTGATTTTCAATCCACACGTCCGCCAGCAGAAGGGGATCATTTCCAGCCGGTGCATATACCCGCCGCCGGATTACCAGTTCGCGGTACTGCATGTCAGTCTCAAAATAACCCATGCCAAACCGTCGGCTGACCTCTGCTCCTTTCGGACGGTAGCGGTAGGCCGTCGCCCACACCTTTTCACCATCATCCACATACCCGTAGCCCCCCGCATAGGCATAATGGGTCGCGGCGGCATTGGGTTCGGTGCGCGGCTTTTCCGTAACGTCACCCTGTTCCGCGAGCGCCTGGTAGGACTGCAACAGTGTATCGCTGGCTTCTTCTCGTAAATTTTGCACGTGTTCCGGTCGCAGTGTGGCCCGCGGATTTTGCGAAAGCCTGATTTTCTGGCCTTTTGCGGCTGCGATAGCTGCTGCATAGGGCTGTGGTAACTCAGGATTAGGCTGTGACCTTAGGCGGGCCAAAAAGCGCGCGATTTCCAGCACAATCCGTGCTAGAAAGCCCAGTAAACCTCCGCCGCGCCGCGCCGAGTCCCATGCTTCAAACTTGTTGAGGAACACGCCACCCCGGTCACCCAGATACACCTGTACCGTGCCATCATTTGAAGCCAACCCCGTTATGCGCTCGTTGCCAATTTGATGCCAGTGGTCGCGCCGGTCAAGGTGTTCGCTGTTGGGGTAAACAGCCCGCGCGTCAGCATATTGGTCGAGTGTGTAATCATACGCTGGCAGTCCGGTCTCATCCACCGTCCATTGTCCGAAGATGCCGTTGCCTTCATCTAACGGTGTGAACGGATAGGGTGTTGGCGCGGCCTTTCCTTCTGCCGTAGTAGGCGTGGGTGCATGCTGGCGGAATTGCAGCCGCGACCAACGCTCTCGGCGGGTAAGTTCGGCCACACCAGCCGCTTTGGTGAGTGCGCTGGGTCTGCGGCGGGGGCGGGATGGCATGTAAAGTATTCTCCTGAATGGCGCGTGTAATTAATTATGGAGCATTTTGGCGGGTTGCGCTAAAAGCAGTTGGATGAGAATTTACTGAACATCCGTTCAGCTGTGACGGTTTGTGCTACAATAAAAGTGTTGAGGAGTTAGGGAGAATATCCCATGTATGAATTACCACTTTTCCCCTTAAATACGGTCCTGTTTCCGGGAATGCCCATCAAACTGCACATCTTTGAGGAACGGTACAAGCTGATGATTTCCCGCTGCTACGCCGAAGGTCAGCCTTTCGGTATCGCGCTCATCAAATCGGGTAATCAAGTCGGCGACGGTGCGGTGCCATTTATGGTGGGCTGTACTGCGACAATCACCGAGATGGAGCCTTTGCCCGATGGTCGTATGAACATTGTGGCAGTAGGCAAAGATCGCTTCGTTGCCCACAGCTTCAAACATGATGAGCCGTATTTGGTAGGGATGGTAGAAACGTTCCCGTTGGAGCAGCAGGAACCGGAAATGCTGGAAACCACAGGCCGCAGCCTGCGTCCGTGGGTGCGGAAATACTTACAGACATTGGCCGATGCCAGTGAAACGCAATTTGACTTGGGCCAACTGCCCGGCGACCCGCTTCAATTAGCCTACTTGGCTTCATTCCTCTTGAACGTTCCAACCGAGCAAAAACAAGATTTGCTGGCTATCGAAAGCGCCGACGAATTAATTCACCGCCTGCGCGATATTTACCGCCGCGAAGTGACACTGCTAAACACGCTTCTCAAGCCTATGGCGAGCCATGATACCGGCATGTTTTCCAGTAACTAAGCATTCCTATTCGGCAACGTCCGCTGCGTACGCCGCATCCACCACGTTGCCGTCCGCAAACAATTTCCGAAAACCGTCCAGCGCGTCCTGCCGCGTCGCTTCACCTAACTCTTGCCCGTGCAGTATTCGCGCTCCGAAGTCGCCCATTTCTTGAACCACCCACTCGTAGCGGTAGTATGCTATTAGAAGCGGATCAACTTTAACCGCGCCATAGCCTTCGTAGAACAGCCTCGTATGTGGCGGCACATGTGCGCCGATCGTTTCTACATTACCCACGAACATCAGGTCACGCTCTTTCGGCGCAAACTGTACTTCATCCCAATCCACAACGAAAAGTTCTCCTTGTGATGAAATAATTGTGTTGAAGTCGTGAATATCCGCATGGCACACTACTATCGGCATAGCCCGCTCCCGTGCCAGCCGTCCTAGGGATTCTGCCCGCGCGCTTATGGTGCCGATCTCATCCTGCCGTTCGCGACAGAAGTCAATGAACTCCCGTGCGATAGGCGTGTCGCCCGTTGTGCGGGTAATCGCTTCATGCAGCTTTTGTACGGTTTTTAGCCATGGGGGAATGAATCTCTCTTTTCGTATCTGCGCCTGTACTGAACTCGGTAGCGTAGTGCTGTGTATGCGCTTCATTACTGCACCCAACTCAATGCGTTGGGCATCGCTCAGGCCACCGGCGTGACCTTCGATAAATGGGTAGAGAATCAGATTATAACCCTCGATTGCAACAGACAGATGCTGGGATGGTGTAGGGTAGGGGGCAACCACCTGCTTGATGCCCGCGTCATACAGGTAGCGCGGCACGCTCAAACTCGGCTCGTAAATTGCGCCGTGCTTTACTTTGAGAAAATAGGTTAGGCCGCCTGACTCAACACGGTATACCCACGCAGTAGCGTCATTGCCTATGGGGAGGAAAGACAAGGCGTCTACGGGAATGGCGTACCTTTCTGAGAGGGAGGTGATGATTTGAACGTCTGATAAAGCTGGTTTTTCGAGCATGGCGTACTATGATTCCGCTCCAAAAGCTTTTTAGAACCACAGTATGTACCATATCAGAGCCTGCACCAAATGACGGAACAGTATCAGCCACTGTTTGCCGGAGATTGTGCCAGCACCTCGTATGCCTCTTCTACACTTTTGACCAATATCATTTTCTCTCTGAACTCCCGGTCTAGGTGTCTAAACGCGTTGCCCAATACTTCCACCAGCGGGTTAGTCACTAATATCAGCAGGTCAAAATTAGCAGGCATACGCTGTATGGCACTACGCCCAATAGCTATGGCATTTCCATTCTTTGGCATATTCCCGGGACGCATATTGGCGAGAATACTAACGGGATGTGCGACTTCTAACATGAGGCGGGTGGCGGCTTTGGTGGCCTCTACAAAATCATTCCAGTTGTATGACCCTTGGAAATCCAAACGAATGATAGTTTTTTGGGGATTGTCCCAGTAGATAGTGATGGGCACGATGATGCTACTTTCGAGGTATCAATACCATAAAGTGAATATATCTATATTCTAGGGCGTGCAAGTGAAGCGTTGCACAAAATTACATCAATTGTGTAAAAACCGGGAGCTGTGAATATCCTGAGGCCTACGTGGCACTCTCATCCTGCGCCAGCGGTACCAATATCGTCTCCAGCGCCCGACCCATGACGGAAACATTGTCGGGTGTGATAACCCCTATTTTCTACGCGGCGAATATTAGGAGTCGCTGGCAGATTGCGATGACGCGCTCGTGATTGATCCCGAAATGAAGTATGTACATCTTAATTGCGGTGGTGCTTACTACCGAGTGAGAGCCTACGATTATGCTTTGAAAGAGTGGGGCAATACGAGTCATTGCTCTGCATTGGGTTACCAAGTAGCAACAGTACCGCGACTATGCCATAGAAACCGTTTCACGGGAAATATTTGATATGGATAGCTGACATGGCGGATTAGTCACAATTCCAATCCCAACAAACCCTCGTCCGGTGGTGGGAAGCCCATGCCGAGGGCTGTGCCAACCATGATGACCGCTGTATTGACTGCATCCGCGTAGGCCAATCCGGCGGCAGTGCCATCGTGCATGAGTTTGATGTGCACGGTCTGACCGGTTTCGTGGGCGAGGGCATTGTCTAATAGACGGCTGGTGTCGTCACCTAATTCCAGCAGGCGGCCATAACCGTTGTCAGGTACGGGGCGTTGATCTTCGACATAATTGGCGAGGCTCAGACTTATGATGGGCGACAAGTAGGGCGAGGGATAGACACGCCATGTGTCGCTGATGGTGGCGATCATGAAGTCGAGCAGGGCAGCACCGTCCGGCAGCGTTGGCAAGGCAGTGGAGGGGAGCTGTTCAACGCGGGTGAGGCGGGCTTCTTCAATGGTGACGCAGGCCCGTTTGACGGTTGTGCCGCCAAAGTCAAAAACCAGTGCTTGCGTGGGGATGGGTGGTAAGCGGCGCGCCAACCCGATCAAGGGCAAGATTGGGGCGAGGGGCGAAATCTCAACGGTCAAGAGATCGCCTACGATGTCACGGACGGCGTCCAACGCAAGCTGCCCGAACAGCCCGGCCATCATGCCGCCACCGAAGATAATGTGCTGACGACTGCCCCAGTGCTGCCAGTAACTTTCATCCCACTCCGGGCGTAATTCACGATCAGCCGGAGCGCCCGTTTTAAGGGTGAGCAAGAGATAGCCCAACGCCGCGCCATAGTCACGGACTATAGTGACCGCCTGTTCATCACCACCTGCTAGAGCCTGCTGCTCAAACACTGGCACAGGGTCGGGCAGAGTAGCAAGTTCGGAGAAGCTCTGATGGATGCGCTGCACCAGAAATTCACGGCCCAACAAGCTGTACGCCATGCGTCCTTTCCACGCTGGGGGCAGGCCAGATGCAGCGGACATCTTGACGCGGTTGATGCTGGCATTAGGGGTAAGGTGGTAGGGATCGAGCGGCATAATGTTGCCTGTGGGTGCAAATTAGGACGATTGAAATATTGTGACACAGCCGCTAATACTATCCAAACGGAAGGGTGAGCAACTTTTTGATCTTCCCCTCATCCAATTCTCAGGAAAGCGTTCTATTATCTGCCCATTCACCTATAGATCGAACGGTAAGAAAAGCAATAATTGATTGATGACGAGTTTCATAGCTTCCAAGCTTGAACAATGGCAGCCGTACATCGTGACGCTGCGAAAGCAGATGCGGCGTGCGCGCCCGTTTTTGTCGGGTGCTTTGGGCGCGCTCGTCATGCTCGTCCTCTACAGCTTGCTCAATCCTCCTCCGCCACAATTAACTCCGCGCGACATTGAAAACACGGTTTATCAAGCCATGGCCTCTGCCACGCCGCGTCCGGCGGTAGCGTCTCTCGTTTACCAAGTCATCCGCCCTTCGCTGGTGGTGATTGATACAACCCTGAACGCCGGACCCGGCGACCAAACCGCCAGTTTCAAACATGATTTGACAGGTGATAGTTTTCACCTGACACAGGGTGAAGGAGTGAGCAGTGGTGTGATCGTCAATGACTCCGGTATGATACTCACCAGCTTGCACGCCGTTGAAACTGCGCCCGATATTCAAGTTTATTTTTCAGATGGCACACAGGCCACCGCTGAGATTGTCAGCACTCTTTCAGATGACGATGTGGCGGTGCTGCAAACCGATGTGCTGCCCGCGGAATTTGTACCGGCGGTGCTGGGCAACCCCAATGCGATGCGGATTGGCGATGATGCCTATGTGGTTGGCCATCCCTTTGGTTTGCAAGGTTCGATGAGCGCCGGTGTAATTTCCGGCTTTGGTCGCACCTATCAACTGCCATCCGGCAAAACAATGCAAGATCTGATACAGGTGGATGCAGCCACCAACCCCGGCGCCTCCGGCGGGCCGCTGGTCAACCGGGCAGGGCAGGTGATTGGCATCGTTACGGCACTGCTTAACCCCACCGGACAAGAGGTGTTTGTCGGAGTTGGATTTGCCGTGCCCATCACTACAGCGGCGGGCGGCGGTGGGGGACAGCTGCCACGCTGAGTTGTGTGCCAGTTAGAACTTTGTGGGGAAGTAGGGGCGCGGCATAACCCTACAAAACTGATCCGAATATAAAAAGTTTGAAGCATACGTCTACCGCTAAATGAGGAATGCGCTGATGAACACAATCGAACCCAGTACACCACTGGAGCAGGTGATTTACGAAGTCAAAAAGGTGATCGTTGGTCAGGATCATTTGCTAGAACGGCTGATTATTGCACTGCTGGCACGCGGGCACATTCTGGTAGAAGGTGTGCCGGGTTTGGCCAAGACGATGGCCATCAAGACACTGGCAGGGGCGATTGGTGGCGACTTCAAGCGCATTCAATTTACCCCCGACCTCGTCCCCGCTGATCTGGTGGGGACGCGCATCTATAACCAGAAAACGGGCGAGTTTAATACCTCGCTCGGTCCGGTTTCAACTAACCTGCTGCTGGCGGACGAAATCAACCGCGCTCCGGCTAAAGTGCAAAGTGCCCTTTTGGAAGTGATGCAGGAACGACAGGTCACCATTGGGCGCGAAACGTACAAAGTTCCAAATCCCTTCCTTGTACTGGCGACGCAGAACCCGATTGAATCAGAAGGCACATACCCGCTGCCGGAAGCGCAGGTAGACCGCTTCATGCTCAAGGTGCTGGTGGGCTACCCCACGGCTACCGAGGAATTTGTGATCGTCGAGCGCATGACGGGCGCACTACAGGCCGTGCAGCAGGTTATCACCACTGAGCAGTTGGTCGAACTGCAGCGAAAGACCGACTCAGTCTATGTTGACCCGGCGTTGATGGAATACGCGGTGCGATTGGTCACTGCCACCCGTGAGCCGCAGCAGGTCGGCTTGAAAGATCTTGCCCCCTATATCATGTTCGGGGCCAGTCCACGCGCTTCGATCAATTTGATCTTGTGCGCCCGGGCGCTGGCCTTCGTGCGCGGGCGCATGTACGCGCTGCCACAGGATGTGCTGGACGTGGCGCTGGATGTCATCCAGCACCGCCTCGTACTGTCTTATGAAGCGCTTTCGGATAACGTTAGCGCACCCGATTTGTTGAAGAAGATTACTGCCCGCGTGCAAGCGCCTTCGGTGCCACTCGATGAATATGCCAGCAACCGCAAACACGCCTGAGCGTATCCTCCACCGCCTCGACTGGCAGGTCATCCGCCGTCTGGATGGTCTGCTTCAAGGTGACTACCGCAGCCTGTTCTATGGCTATGGTGTGGACTTTGCCGACCTGCGCGAGTACCAGCCGGAAGATGACATCCGCTACATTGATTGGAACGTCACCGCCCGCATGGATTCGCCGTATGTCCGCAAATATGTGGATGACCGTGAGATCACGGCGTGGTTCTTGCTCGATCTCACCCCGTCGGTGGACTTTGGCGGTGAGCAGCCCAAGCGACGGGTATTGATTGACTTCGTGACCACGCTGGCACGCCTGCTGACACGGCATGGCAACCGCGTGGGGGCGATTTTTTATGGCAGCCAGATTACGCGCACTATCCCGGCACGTGGCGGCCGCGTTCAGGTGCTGCGCTTAGTTAATGATTTGCTCAAGCAGCCTCCGCTGCCGCGCGCGCCGTTGACTGATCTTTCACCATTGATACAGGGTGGACTGAACACCATCAAGCAGCGTTCACTGGTCTTCGTCGTATCAGACTTTATTTCCGAACCGGGTTGGGAACGTCCGTTGAGTCTGCTCAACCAACGGCACGAAGTACAGGCTATTCGCCTGTGGGACCCGAACGAGATTGATATACCTGATTTGGGTTTGATCATCATGGAAGATGCGGAAACGGGTGAGCAGCTTTATGTGGATACGCACGATCATGTATTCCGCGCACGCTTCGCTGAAGCAGCCCGCCAACGCGAAGCCGAGCTAAACGGCTTATTCAAACGGGCGGGAGTGGCGTATCTGCCACTATCGACTGAAGAAGACCTTGTTGAAGCCCTTGTTCGCTTTGCTGCGCTGCACCGGCGGCGTCGCCATCAACCGCAGGTATAGGGTTCGCAACTATGACCTTCATTTGGCCCCCAATGCTGTTCCTCCTCGCCTTCGTGCCCGTACTGGTCTTTGCGTATCTGCGCGGGCAGCAGCGCCGCAGCCAGATGATCGCCAGAGCCGGACGCGGTCTGCTGGCTGCGGCGCAAGGCAATCGCTTCACGGTGCGCCGCCACGTCCCGCCATTCTTTTTTTTGATTGCGCTAACGATCCTGATCTTCGCGCTGGCGAGGCCGGAGGCGGTGGTGGGCATTCCGCGCATTGAAGGCACGGTCATTCTGGCCTTCGATATATCCGCCAGCATGGCCGCAGATGACCTCGAACCAACCCGCTTGGAAGCGGCCAAAGGTGCGGCGCGTGACTTTGTGGAGAAGCAGCCATCTTCGGTACGGATAGGCGTGGTGGCCTTCAGCGATACCGGGCTTTCAGTACAGCAGCCGACCTTCAAGCAGGAGGATGTACTGGCGGCCATTGCCCGCCTCGATCCGGGACGCGGTACTTCGCTGGGGGCGGGCATGTTGATGGCGCTCAACGTCATTGAAACCGGACCGGCACAGACCAATTATTACAGCAATCAGACCCCCGAACCTACGCCGGAGCCGACCCCTGTGCCGCCCGGATTTTATACCAATAGTGTGATTATTCTGCTGACAGATGGGGAAAATACGGACAATCCCGATCCATTGGAAGTGGCACAAACAGCCTCCGAGCATGGTGTACGCATTTACACCATCGGCATTGGCAGCCCTCAGGGCACGGTGATGAACATTGAAGGGTTCAATGTGTTCACGCAGTTGGATGAACCAATGCTACAAACCATCTCACAGATTACCAACGGCACGTATTACAACGCGGACACTACTGAAACGTTGTTCAATATTTACGACGATCTGGGACGGCAGCTGGTGGTCACGCCAGAGCCGATGGAAGTTACACCACTGCTGGCGGGGTTGAGCATTCTGGCGCTGTTGGCCGGCGGGATGCTTTCCATGCTGTGGTTCGGGCGTGTGCCGTGAGGGATAGCGGAAGGAGCGGATAAGCCATGGATTTACTCTGGCCGGGAATCTTAGTTCTGTTGGTGTTGGTTCCACTGCTCATCGCTGCCTATATCTGGGCGCTGCGGCGGCGCAAAGTGGCGGTGCGCTACTCCAGTTTGTCACTGGTCAAGCTGGCTCTGCCGCGCTTTTCGCGCCTGCGCCGTCATCTACCGTTTGCGCTGTTCGTGGCTGCCATCGCCAGCCTCGTGTTTGCCTTCAGCCGCCCGGTGGCAGTCATCGCTGTGCCGACCAACCAGACGACCATTATTCTGGCCATGGATGTCTCCGGCAGCATGTGTCAGGGTGATATTGCGCCTAACCGGTTGACAGTGGCCGAGCAGGCGGCGATCTCGTTCATTCAAGGACAGAAGGCCACCACCCACATTGGTGTCGTAGCGTTCTCCGGTTTTGCCGAAATTATCCAACCGCCGACTACTGATCAAGGTAAACTAGAGGGGGCAATTCAGAGTTTACTCACCGGACGGCGCACGGCCATCGGCAGCGCTATTCTCAAGTCTATAGATGCGATTGCGGAGATTGATGAAAATGTATGGCCGAGCGTGGACGAGTTTTCGTCGCCGGTGCAGCCACCGCCTGTGCCCAACGGGGCGTATGCACCCAGCATCGTGGTGCTGCTAACGGACGGCGCGAGCAACGCGGGTATGGAACCGTTGGAGGCCGCGCAGCAGGCAGTGGATCGTGGGGTGCGGGTGTATACCATCGGTTTTGGCACGGCGTTCGGTGCAGAATTTGTGGGGTGCAGCCCGCGCTTCCGCGGTAATGAACCATTCGGTGGAGGTGGTAATTTTGGAGGCGGCTTCGGTGGGGGGGGTGGCCCGGGCGGCTTCCGGCGCGGCATTGACGAAGATACGCTCAAGCAAATTTCGGATATGACGGGCGGCATTTACTACGCAGCGGAAAGCAGTGGCGATCTGCAAAATGTGTTCGCCAGTCTGCCCACCAACATCATCGTGCGACATGAAGTGACCGAAATCAGCTTTATTTTCACCACCGTCGGTGCGGTGCTGGCGGCACTAGGTATTATGCTCTCGCTGTTGTGGCATCCACTGCCGTAGTGGAATATATCGCGATGGTATAGGCTGCTTAGTGTGTCATTTGGGGGTATGCGGGGTCATTGTCAGAATGCGCCTTTGCCGGAAATGATCGCCCAACCTGTTCGCAGCACAATTTGAATATCGAGCCACAGCGAGTAGTGGCGGATATAGAACAGATCATCCTCGGTGTGCTGGTGCATAGGCTTATCGCTGCGACCGTTGATTTGCCACCAACCCGTGAGTCCCTGCGGCACTTCAAAGCGTTTGCGCTGCCACCATTCATAGCGGCTGACGAGGCCGGGCATCTCCGGTCGGGGGCCAACGAGGCTCATATCACCGCGCAGAATGTTAATGAACTGGGGCAGTTCGTCGAGGCTGGTGCGGCGCAGGAAACGACCTACTGCCGTGACGCGCGGATCCTGCCGCTTTTTGCTGTACTCCATGCCGGGGTCATCCGCTCCGCTGTACATGGAGCGGAACTTCAGCATCGTGAATAGTTTACCGTACTCGCCTACCCGCTTCTGACGGTAGATAATCGGGCCGGGGCTGTCGAGGCGGACAGCGAGCGCGATAAGCGCGAAGAGGGGTGAGACGACCACCAGAAAAGCAGCCGAAAATAGGATGTCAAAGAGGCGCTTAACGAGGCGTTGGCCCGGCGAAAACACCCGCTCGCGCACACCGATGAGCGGGATGCCGCTGAAATCTTCCGCAGAAGCCTGGAAATAGGCCAGATCAGAATAATCCGGTGCGAGACGAATGTTGACAGCGTAAGCGTCCAGCTCGCGCATAATTTTGCTGATGCGGTTAGAGGTGCTGTCGTCGAACCATTTCAGCGGGATGAGCACCTCATTCACTTGATGGCTGCCGACCAAAGCGGGCAGGTCATCCAGAGCGCCCAGGAGCGGAGTGGGCAAGATGTCAGGGGCAGGCGTTACATCGCCGTCCTGTGCCTTTGCCAACAGCGTGACCGGCGCATCATACGCCACATACCCGACCAAGCGCAGACCTGCCCAATCATACTGCTTGACGGTCTTGCCCAACGCTGTCGCGTTCACGTCGGTTCCCACCACCAGTACCCGCCGCACATCGCTGATATTGTGTCCGAAATAGCGGTAAATGAAGCGGGCAAGAGCGCGGTAAGCGATTAGTACAGCCAGCGACATGACAATAAAATAGCCTGCCTGCACGCGCGAAAAATCACGGTAACCGATGTACAATGCGCCGAAAAACAGCAATGCCGCCATCCCCTGACCGATAACAATGTGGCGAATTTCATGGAGAAGGCTGGGGCTACGGCGCGGGCCATAAACGTTGGCGCGATGAAACGCGAACAACCAGATGAGGCTGGCGATGAGATAGAGAGCAGGCGGCACTACAAAGGCATCGAGAATACCCGGCTTACCGAACTCGACGCGCGTACGCACCGTGAACGAAAGCGCCAACGTGCCGCACACCAGCAGCACATCGCTGACATACAAGAACAAGAGGTATCGCAGGCTGTAGTGGCGCATCATAGTCTTTAGTCTACAGTTGATGGTCCATAGATATAAAAGTGCTGCGTCGTGCAGCCCAACCTATGAACTGAAAACTATCAACTATTTTCTATTTCTCCCGCAGAACATGCCATATAAAGAGGGGATTATACACCAGATAGCGGCGGGCGAGGCGGCGGGGTTCCTGTAGCAACCGGAACAACCACTCCAGCCCCGAACGCTGCATCCAGCGTGGTGCCTGCCCTTTCACGCCCGCCAGCATATCGAATGCTGCTCCCACACCGATAAGCAGCGGGGCGCGCAGGGCAGGGCGGTACAACTCCATCCACAAATCCTGTTTGGGCGAACCCAGCCCCACCCAGATGATGTTTGCTCCAGAATTGTTTAACCGTTCGACCACTGCCGGATCAGGCTGCGACGGAATTGACTCAAGAGGTGGTGAATAGGTGCCTGCCACTTGCAGGTTCGGAAACTGCGCTGTGAGGCGCTGCACAAGCATGTCCGCTACGCCTGGCAGTCCGCCCCAAAAAAAGTGGTTTACCTGTGTTCCTGCGGTCCGTTGGCACAACGCCAACATCAAGTCGGGGCCGTAGACCCGTTCAGCCTGTTCAACACCGCGCCGCCGCTGCACCCAGACAACCGGCATCCCGTCCGCGGTGACCATATCCGCCCCGTTGATGGCTTGCATGACTGGTAGATTTTCGTAGCACATCATCACTGTATAAACCGGACAGGTACATATATAACGTGGGGTGGAATCGCCTGCCCAGCGGGTTAGTGTAGTGACAGCGTCATCAAATGTTTGGGCGTCGGTCTGCACGCCGAGGATGGAGCATTTAGGCACAGTTGTTCGCAGTTACTCGTTATTCAGTAAGGGATAATTGTGGACAGTTCACGGAATATAGTCAACAGTCGAAAGGGTAAAGAAGTATTACGGAAGATTACGTATAATGCACAATAAGCAGCAAATGCGGCAATTTCAGCACAGTTTTTTGTGCATATTGTGCCGTTTATGTCCCTAAAGGGATTCGGATATGGCGTCGTCGTCGCTCATGACATATAAAACGTTGAGCGGCGGCAGTTCCGGCTAGAGCCGCGTCGGTGGTGGGATTTTATGACGGATTCCACAGGATTCTGCGACAGTTCCGACATAAAACGACAAGTGTGACGGGAGGTGAAAAGGTGAATTAGTCCAATGGTATGGATGGTAGGACTGAAAGCTTACAGATGAAGAATGTAAGTGTAGCACAAATGTTCAGTTCTGTCAACCCGTAATGTAGCAGACGATTTACAGGTTGCAGAAAACAAACAAAACAAACGAAGAATTCGTTTCTTGTATAAACACCATGACATTCTTCAGTTGTCGTTAATTATATTTACCAAGTAAAATAGATAGTTAAATGAAAGGCGTTGATTAATACCCTTTCAATACGATATCATGCCTAATTCCTTGAGGAATATTGAATGACCAGACGTGCCATATTGTCTGTTATTGCGCTGTGTTTAGTTATCGGTGCTGCCACAGTTGCATTGGCACGCTCAAGCACAAATGCTCCTATGCTCGACTCCATGATCTGCGATTCCAATGCACCGCTGGCAATTGCGTCGGTAGGGCCGGGGGGTGTACAGGGGAATTCTTTTTCTCAATGGGGCGATGTAACAAGTGATGGCCGGTATGTAGCATATACTTCCGTCGCTTCCAACCTCGTGGCTGATGATACGAACAATGTAGAAGATGCGTTTGTATATGATCGCCTTACCTGTCTGACAGTTCGCGCGTCGGTCATGGCAGATGGGACACAAGGTGACCGAGACTCGGGCCGTCCGTCCATCTCGGATGATGGTCGTTATGTAACTTTTTCGTCGCGGGCAACCACTTTGGGGCGTGGTTCATCAGGTAGCAGTGCCGTTTACCTAAAAGACTTGCAAAGCGGTGTACTCACTCAAATAGAGATCAATTCGCTGGTGGACAATGCAGAACCGACGATTTCTGACGACGGTCATACAATTGCCTATTGGACTACCGTCGTTGTATCCGGAGGCGCGACATATAGTATCAAGCTTTATGACACGCAAACGGCTCAATTGACGACAGCGGTGGTCGCCGCGCGACAGCCTGTTATTTCTGGCAATGGTCAATTTATTGCATTCACATCCTCAAGCCCGAATCTAGTTCCCAATGATACTAACGTAAAAGAAGATGTTTTTATCTACGAAATTCAAACCGGGCAAATCACCCGCGTGAATGTGGCATCCGATGGAACACAGGCGAACGACGAGTCTTACATCAAACCATCCATTTCTGACGATGGTCTATATGTAGCGTTTTCATCCAAGGCAAGTAATTTAGTTCCAAACGACACAAATGGTGTTGAGGATGTATTTGTGCACGACCGATCTACCGGACAAATGACGCGGGTTTCTGTTGCATCAAATGGCATACAGGGCAGTGATCCTGCAACATCGGCAGTCATTTCAGGTAGTGGGCGCTATGTCGCTTTCACTTCCGGGTCCCCTGAATTGGCAAACGGTCTCGTCATCCATAATTCTGCCGCATTCATGTTTGACCGTCAGACAGCACAAATTCAGTTGGTTTCGGCTGACTCAAACGGCTTGCCCGGGACAGGAATATCGACTCCCATATCCTTAGCAGACGACGGCAGCATTGCAGCATTTATGTCAGACGTGACCAGCCTCGTTTCAGGGGATATAAATGGTCACCGGGATGTATTTGTAACCCATACCACAACGTTTTCTCCGTTTCCTCCCTTGCCGACGCCAACATTGACTCCCACGGCTACAATAACGCTCACACCTACTCTGCCGCCTACGAGTTCGAGCATCTATACCAACACACCCGGAGGTACTCCAGCCTCGATTCCAGTTTGTGATTTAAACGCAGATCTCGCGCGCGTTTCGGTAAGTTCGGCGGACGTGCAGGCGAATGGGACAAGCAGTTATGGGGATACAAGCACTGACGGACGCTACATCGTGTTTACATCCAACGCGTCCAATCTTGTGGCGAATGATACAAATGGTCATAGTGACATATACTTGATTGACCGCCAGTTGTGCCAGACCACGCGGCTCTCGATGGCATATGATGGCTCACAGTCTGATGGGGACTCTACTGTTCCAGCCATTTCAGGCGATGGTCGCTACGTTGCTTTCCTGTCGGCGGCCAGCAATATGGTTGTAGGGGATTCATATTCCGGTTGGGACATTATTATCCTTGATCGTCAGACCAATAATTTGACCCGAATCGATAGTGATACTCGACCGGGGGCAAATGTTTTCAAATTGCCGTATATGCCATCGTTTTCAGCCGATGGACGATACTTAGTGTTCGAAAATTGGACGGGCACGACGGACGCAGTCGAAATGTACGACCAGCAGACCGCACAACGCACAACCATTGCGGCGGAAGGTACATCACCACGGATTTCTGCGAACGGGCAATATATCGTATTCGCGTCTGACGCATCAAATCTGGTGAGTGGTGACTTCAACGGTATTGGCGACTTCTTTATCTTTGACCGCCAGACCAGCCAATATGAGATGGTTTCGGTGTCATCAACCGGTGAGCAGGCGAACGGTATACCGGGGCTTCGGGTTGTGGTTTCGGCAAATGGACGATATGTAGCGTTTGACTCCGAGGCCAGCAATCTGGTGGCAGGCGACACGAATAACGCGAGTGATGTTTTCCTCCGTGATCGACAGACCCAGCAGACTACACGGGTATCGGTATCCTCAACTGGCGCACAGGGGGTACTGCAATCCGAATATCCTACCATGAGCGACGATGGGCAATTTGTTGCCTTTATGTCCTATGCTGACAATCTGGTGACAGGCGACGGACACTCATTAGGAGATGTGTTTGTTCATAATCGCTCGACTGGTCAAACGATCTTGATTCCTAACACCCTTGTTCCGGATCGTTCTTCGGAACTTCCTGTCATATCCGGTAACGGCGCATATATCACCTACGGTTCATATGCGACGAACCTCGTACCCGGCGATACGAACGATGCGTACGATATCTTCGTCGCGCGGTTGGCGGCCTACGCCCCCGTTGGTGCACCAACGCTGACGCCGACAGGCACGGTTGGGCCGACCTTGACGGCGACCATCACCCCTACATTAACCCTCACCCCGACGTCCACCGTAACGCCCACGACTGCTCCATCCAACATTTTCACCGTCAATAGCACGAGCGACACGAATGACGGTGTGTGCGACGCCGTGCATTGCAGCCTCCGTGAAGCGATCAATGCGGCCAACAGCGCGGCGGGTTCTGATCTGATTCAATTCAATATTCCCGGCGGCGGGCCATACACCATCCGACCGACGACGGCCTTGCCGGATATTACCACTACCATGATCATTGACGGTTCGACACAACCGGTCATTAGCGGGTCGAACAAGGTGGTGTTGGATGGCGTACTATTACCTGCCTCTACCAGCAATAATGCGCTAAATCTTCCCAACGCGAGCAACGTTACGATACGAGGCTTCACTATCATTCGTTTCCCGGCAAATGGGATTAATATAGTTGGTGGTGGGAGCCATGTAATTGAAGGCAATCTGATCGGTACTGATGGAATGAGCCGGTTAGGTAATCAGGGCAATGGTATTTACATCCGGCGATCCGCAAATAACCAAATAGGTGGTCTATCGTCAACGTCCCGGAATGTAATTTCTGCCAACCTCGCACACGGTATCATGATTTCTGGCGGTTCATTATCTAACAACAACGTCGTACTGGGTAATTACATTGGGTTTGATACCACCGGCATTCAGCCGAGCGCAATTTATCCATACATGGGTAACAGCCTGACGGGTATTTTTATCGAAGGCAATAGCAATGTAGTCGGTGGGACACAGCCAGGGGCGCGTAATTACACCGGGAATAATGTACACGGTGGAATCGATGTCGCGGGCGGGAGCGGCAACCAGATCAAAGGCAATTTCGTCGGGCAGGATATTAATGGAAATCCGCTTGCAGGAGACGGCGATTTCGGGATCAGGTTGGCTGGCTCAAACAATACGGTTGGAGGCACTACCAGTGGTGAACGCAATGCCATCAGCGGTACTAATGGTGTCTTCATAGATGCAGGTACAGCAAACACGATAATTGGCAATATGATCGGTGTGACCTATGACGGTCTATCTCCTGCGCCCACTTCTTACTGCGGTGTAAGACTGCTTAATGCCACAAATAATGTGATTGGTGGTATTGGTGTGGGGAAGCGCAATATTATCTCCGCCAATCTTCAAGCAGGTGTTTGTATTGCTGGTTCAGCTTCAACCGGAAATGTGATACAGGGGAATTACATCGGCACGGATGTGACAGGATCCACCACCTTCCTGAATAGTGGGAATCACAATCTGCCGCTACAGTATTTGGGGATTCACATTATAGGTGGAAACCAGAATATCATTGGTGGGACTGTGCCGGGCGCAGGCAACGTTATCTCCGGAAACTCAGAATACGGCATTTACATGGATGGCACTGTCGGTACTATTTTGCTCAATCAGATTCAGGGCAATCTGATCGGTACACAGGCCGATGGGGTTCAACCACTGGGTAACTCCTACGGAATATACATTACGAGAAGCAGTGATAACCTGATTGGTGGTACGGTGCCCGGTGCTGCCAATGTGATCGCTCACAACCGCCAGTCTGGTGTCATTATTCTTGGAGCAAATTCGTCCAGCTTGGGCAATGGCATTCTGGGGAATTTCATTTACGGGAACGCGCTGCTTGGCATTGACCTTACCGCGGGTGATTATGTATACAACGGCTCTGGTGTGACTCCCAACGACGCGAATGATCTCGACATTGGCGCTAATAATCTACAAAATTACCCGGTATTGGTCGGTGCTGTTGCTGAACCCGGCGGTGTTACCATCTCTGGTTCACTCAACAGCGCGCTCAACACCACTTATCGGATTGAATTCTTCGCCAATGACCAGTGCGATGCGAGCGGGTATGGGGAGGGCCAGCAGTACATCGGCTTCACCAACGTCGCCACAGGAAACCAGCCAACTGTCAACTTTGAGGTCACGTTATCGGGCGTAACTTTTTCGACACCCAAACTCATCACCGCAACCGCTACCGATCTATCCAATAACACGTCTGAGTTTTCGGCCTGTCTGCCAACAATCGGCGGGCGGCTGAGTGTAGGTACTTACGAAGACACGCAAGAATCTATTGTGTATAACGGAAGCTGGCAGACATACAGCGGTGTTGAGGCATCTGGCGGGTCTATGCATTACACTAACGATATGCTGGCAAGTGCAATGTTCTCGATTGACAGTTCTGTCGAACGGGTCGTTATCTATCGTACCACCCACCCATCTTACGGCCCAATGAGCGTCTATGTGGATGGTGTGCTGGCAAATGTGGTTCCAAATACCTCCAGTACCATGTTGTGGCGGCAGCCCTTTTTACTCACTGTCACGCCCGGAAACCACACCATCAGCCTCCGCAGCCAAAACGGTGGCTACATCACCCTCGATTCGCTGGAATTGCTACCCCCCAGTGCCCCCTTAGGCCCGGGTTACTATGAGGAGACCAATTTCAGCCTGACTTATACTGGTAATTGGGTGACTTTCAGGGTTGTACCGGGTCCATCCGGTGGCTCGCTCAAATATACCAATGACATCAATGGGCGGGTGAGTTTCCGTGTCAATGATGCGGTGGGTAGGGTGGTGATATATCGTGCGCTCAATCCATCGTACGGGCCGATGGGGATATACGTAGATAACGTACTGGCTGACACCGTAACCAATTACGCGGCGGCAACTGTTTGGGCACAGCCCTATTTGCTGACCTTGACGCCGGGTACGCACACGATTGAAATTCGCAATACGTCGGGCGGCTACATTACGCTGGACGCGCTGGAACTGCTGCCGCCAACACAGGCGATGAGTGTGGGACAGTATGAGGAAACCAACTTCAATCTGACCTACACAGGCAGTTGGGTAAACTACATCGGCAGTGGGCCGCATGGCGGCAACATGCGCTATAGTAATGATCCTACTGCGCGTGTGACGTTCCAAATTGACAACACAGTTGGACGTATCGTATTGTATCGAACGCAGCATCCAGTCTACGGGCCGATGGCTGTTTATGTGGATGGTGTGCTGCGGGATACTGTGTCGAACAGCAGCTCCACGCTGGTCTGGAATCAACCTTATGTATTGAATGTCACACCCGGCAATCATAGTGTGGAACTTCGCAACGCCTCATCAAGCTACATTGCCATCGAGGGACTTGATCTGCTTGCCAGCGCAGCTCCATTGGGCATTGGCAGCTACGAAGAGACCAACAGCAACCTAACGTACACGGGCAACTGGCAGACGTACAGCGGGGCAGGGCCGAAGGGCGGCTCGATGAAGTACACTAATGCCGTGAATGCCAGTGTGTCTCAGCGTGGTAAACACCGCCGAGCGCGTCATCATTTACCGCACACAGGCCAACGGCTATGGGCCGGTGGCAGTGTACGTGGACGGCGTGCTGTACGGGACGATGCCGACCAGCACGACGTTAACGTGGGGTGCGCCGTATGTCATCAGCCTGACGCCGAACGGCAGTCCGCCACGATTGAACTGCGGAACACCAGTAATCAATATGTCGGCTTTGAAGCTTTTGATGTGACGCTCGCGCCGCAGCCGTTGGGTATTGGCAGCTATGAAGAGACCAACGTCAACCTGACCTATAGCGGAAACTGGCAGACGTACAGCGGGACAGGGCCGAAGGGTGGCTCAATGAAGTACACCAATGCAGTGAATGCCAGTGTGTCCTTCAGCGTGGTAAACACCGCCGAGCGCGTCATCATTTACCGGACACAGGCCAACGGCTATGGGCCGGTGGGGGTGTACGTTGATGGTGTGCTGTACGGGACGATGCCGACCAGCACGACGTTAACGTGGGGTGCGCCGTATGTTATCAGTCTGACGCCGAATGGCAGTCCGCGCACGATTGAACTGCGTAACACAACGTCGCAGTATCTGGGCTTTGAGGCTTTTGATGTGACGCTCGCGCCGCAGCCGTTGGGTATTGGCAGCTATGAAGAAACCAACGTCAACCTGACCTATAGCGGCAACTGGCAGACGTACAGCGGCGTAGGGCCGAAGGGTGGCTCGATGAAGTACACCAATGACCCAACCGCCAAAGTCAGTTTCATAGTTGCCAACACCGCCGAGCGCGTGGTCATCTACCGCACACAGGCAAATGGTTATGGACCAGTAGAGGTGTATGTGGATGGTGTGCTGTACGCGACGATGCCAGGCAGCCCAACACTGATGTGGAGTGTGCCATATGTCGTCAACTTTGCGCCAAATGGCAGCCCACGCACAATCGAGCTACGTAATACCAGCAGTCAATATGTGGGCTTTGAAGCCTTTGATGTGGCACTTGCGCCGCAGCCCTTGGGTCTTGGCAGCTACGAAGAAACCAATCCCGATGTTGTCTATAGTGGTAATTGGCAATCTTACAGTGGGACGGGGCCAAAAGGAGGATCTCTTAACTATACTAACGACGTCCACGCGGGCTTATCCTTCAGTGTTGTTAGTAGTGCTGAACGGGTGGTGCTCTATTACACACAGGCATCTGGCTATGGGCCGGTAACGGTCTATGCGGATGGTGTGTTATATGGGACACTTCCCACAAGCACGACACTATCGTGGGGGGTACCGTTCACAATTTACTTGACACCCACGGGCAACCCACACTTGATTTCGCTGAATAATGGTAGCCCGCAGTACATGGGCTTTGAGGCTTTTGATGTATTAGGTGCAGGACCAGCGCCTACCAATACACCTGCTGTGCCCGCGTTAGGTGTCGGCAGTTACGAAGAAACGAATGGTAGTCTGATCTACAATGGTACGTGGCAGACGTTTAGCGGGGTAGGGCCGAAGGGCGGTTCGATGAAGTACAGCAATGATCCTTCCGCCAAGGTCAGTCTACTCATCGCTGATAATGTAGGACAAATAACCGTGTACTGGACACAGAACACAGTATACGGGCCAATGGCGTTGTATCAGGACGTGAACGGAAGCACCACACTCATCGGGACTATGCCCGGCACAGGACCTCTGGTTTGGGGAAAGGCGACTACTTTCATATTGCCCGCTGGTTCTAACCGACGGCTCGAACTGCGGAATATGAGCGCGAGTTACATCGGCTTTGAGGCTTTTGACCTATTGGCTGCAACAGTGACCGCGACACCAACCGTTATTCCGACCGCATCACTCACGTTAACGGTCAGTCCAAGCCCTAGCCCGACGTATACGCCGTCGCTTACCTTTACGCCCGGCCCTAGCCCGACGCATACACCGCCGCCACTACCCACGTTTACGTTCACGCCCAGCGCGACGCAGCCGCCAGTACCTACGGTTACGTTCACCCCCTCGGCTACCTATACCCATACGGCCACAGCTACACCGACACAGGACATGCCGACTGTGACGTTCACGCCAACACCGACGCCAACCGCAACGGTCACCCCAACCTCCACAACAGCGCCACCTCCGACTGTGGAAGGCGGCTGCACCGACAACTGCGGCTAGGTACAAACAAAACAGGGGACTGCTTGTTAGTCCCCTGTTTCTTGCTGTACAACCTATGGACATCCGAAGATAAACTCAGCGGATTAATACGGGAGGATTAGCGCGACAGCGCGTATATCCTCCCCTACAAAAAATCATTTGAGGTTGAATTCGTTATTCCATTACTCGATTACCACATCCACATCTAACGCGGCTTCCACGCTGTTCATGTTGATTGCTAGGGCGTATTCCCGGCTGGTCAGCCCCCGCGAAGTGCAAGCCACGGCTTCGCGCGCGTGTCGGCATTCCAGCCAGAACGACCCAGATCACCGGCGCGCTGACCTGACCGACGTTACCTATCGGTACGATATGGCACACGTGACGAATCAGCCGTTCACCGCTGCGGTAGTTGAGCTTCACCACACCTTCGATAGCTGTCACCAACCCGCGCGTGATGCCGCTGGCTCGCCCGGACTTGATAACCTTCATGCCCAACTGCGGCTCGGCTACGCCGGAGAGCGGACCAAGCATGTATTGGTAATGGCTTAGTGCACGGCTGCCGTTCAAACGCGCCACCGCTGCATCAATGCCGTTGTTCATCGCGTGGCGCACAAAGGTTGCAACCGGTTCTCGTCCACCATCTCCCCGTCCCGGTTGGATGATAGTTGTGCGCGGGCTTGCCCAACCTGAGCCCGCCAGTACATGGTAGTTGCTGAGCAGCATTTCTTCGCCGGTCGTTTTGTCATAAACAAGCCCGCCCAGCGTGCCGTAACCGCCTGCATAAGCATCCGATATGCTGATGCCACCCTGCATAGGGCTCATGACCCGTGTGCGCGGGTCGCCCGCCCACACGGCCTCCGGTTGAGCGACTGCTGTCATCAGACTGAGGTGATAGCTGGATTGAATAACATCTGTCGGGAAACCGCCGATTGCTGGCGGAATCACCCGTTCCGGCTGTTCTTCGGCAAAACTCTCGAAGCGTGCGCCTTGCAGCTTGGTATGCAGATGGAAGCGCACCGCCAATTCCGGTACCAATCGGTTGCCAGCCTGAATACGGTATCCGACATCAATCAGGTTGACGTTCGGATCGAACATATGCTGGCGCACGGCGTCTTTGATTGCCTGCCGAGCTCGTATGCGATCATGAAATGATAGTTCCATGTTGATTACTCCCCACCGAACCGCAAGCTTTAGATGTATTTGGTTCGGTATATGACAGAGGGCGTGGACAATGCCACGCCCTCCGCCGAACTCCCCTTGAAAAAGTGACCGAACGCTGTGCTTATTCGTACACCTGGAAGGTCACTGGAATCTGGCGCAGGCCAGCCGGGCGGGTGGCGATATTGAGGCCGGGCAGCAGGATGTCAGTGTCCGGGTCAACCACCCACGTGGCTACTCCGCCAAACGGCGCGGCTGAGCCGGGGTTGCCGATGCGCGCTGCGATGCTCATTTCATGCAGCCCCGCAGTAGCCGGTGTAAATGTGAATGCGTTGATGAAGAAAGTCTGGCCAAAGGGCGCCAGTATGCCCGACTGGCTGGTGTTCAAACCCGCGCCGGGGGCCAGCTGCCATGTGCTCTTATTGCCAGTGTTGACCGACACGGTGTAGGGAATGCTCCCGAAACCGGTCAGGAAATCACGGGCGTTTGTTGGCGGTGAGGCGATTACATTGGTGATGGGGTTGAGGTAAACCACCGTGAAAATTGTGGCGCTCTGCCCCAGCTTGATAACCTGATGCGGTTGCAGTGGGCCGGGGAACGCACCCAAACTTTGGAATGGGCCAACTGCGTACACATCCCACCAAGGATAAGGCTCGACCATTTCAGTCGAAACTTTGGCCAACGCACGTTCGAGCTGCCCCTGCATCCAGTCTTCGACAAGCTGGATCATGTCCGCTTCTGATAGAGGGTGACTTGGCAAATTTGCCACGTGTTCTTCAGCAGCAGTTACTGCTGCTCCGCTGATCGATCCGTTCTTAACCGCAACTTTTGTAGCCATTGTTCCAACTCCCCTTGGATATGAACCATTTATTTGGTTCTCGGTCTACAATAATGTAGATGTAATAGGGAATGGAAACTTCTACAAATTCATGACAGTTGTCACTGTCTATCACCCGCGCGGTGTGATCATCGTGTGCAGCGCAGAGTCCAGCGTTTCGATGTCTTGCCGCGGCGCACGATATTGGCACATGGCTAATTGAAGTGCGGCAAAATATGTTCGGCGAAAACATCGAGCTGGGTATTACCCATCATTCCAGCATAATGAATGACGATTTCCTCGCAACCCGCATCCTCGAACGCCTTAAACCGGGCTACAACACCGGCCGGAGAAGGATCAGCGAAATGGTCTCTTAGGAAGTCAATAAAACTGTCACGGCCACCGAAGAAGTTCAATATATCACCCGATATTTCGCTCAAAATTTGGTCGCGCTCTGCATCCGTCCGCCAGCAGCTCATGAAAACCGAGTTTGTTCGCTTGACATCGCTCGCTTGTCTGCCGTTCTCCAGCAGCAAATTTGTGAGCAAAACATTATTCTCTTTGAACTGCTCCAGCTTGCCATCTCCATTCCAAATATCAGCATATTTCGCCACAATTGGCAGCGTACGCTTCGGGCCGTTGCCGCCGATTAATATTTGTGTCGGGCGTTGGGGACGGGGCAGCAAAACCGCATCATGCAATTGAAAATACTGTCCTTCAAAGGTTACTGGTTTGTCGCTGCGAATGAGTTTGGTAATGACTTCCAAACCTTCTTCAAGGCGATCCAGACGTTCTTTAACCGGTCCAAGACGATAGCCAAACATCTTGTGTTCATCTTCGTTCCATCCTGCGCCCACGCCAAGTATCATACGCCCACTACTTAAATCATCGATTGCGGTGGCCTGGCGTGCCAGCATGACCGGATCACGAAACGATAAAGGCGAGACCAATGTTCCAAAATTAACGCGTGGAACGTGGCTCGCCAAGTAAGTCAAGGCAACATAGGTTTCCAGGTGGATATCGTTTGCCCAATTGAAGTGATCACACTTATAGATCGTGGCGTAGCCATCTGCTTCAAGTCGCGTGATCAATTCTTTCCAGCGGTCCCATCCTAAACCCCAACCTTCGACCGTAATCGAGACTTTCATGAGCATCTCTCCAATTCTTGCAGGCGTCAACTGCACCGGCTGAAGGGAATAGTTTATAGATAATGTTCAGCCGCCGATACGGGCAGCCCGTCACGTCACGGGGGATTAATTTGAGTCAAGCCGATTGTTTAGGCCCGCGGTGTGAACATAGTATGCAAGGTCGCATCCAGCTTTTCGATGCCGTCGCGCAGCGTATCACCCAGATAGAGACCTTGCACATTGTCGCGGAGATCTGACCGATCCACAAATATCTGCCCACCATAAGCCACGAGTGGTCTGCCTGTCGCCGCAGCCTGCGGGAAATAGGTTGGCCACTCTTGCAGAGCCAGTGCGCCTTTTTCAAGGATTGACACGAATACTACCGCCGGTGTGTGAATTTTCTCGGCCAACGCCGCCACATCGGTAAGCGGCACACTTTGCCCTAAATAGGCTACAGGCCAGCGACGGCGGCGCAGCAGCACGCCCATAATCATTAAACTGCCTTCATGCCATTCGTCAGGGGCACACACCAGCACAACCGGAGGCACACCGTCGAACGGGGCAGGGCCAGTAATCATCCACATCAATAGATGCTGGCGAAGAAAATTGGTCGCCAGATGTTCCGCTGCCACACTGATTTCGCCGGCCAACCATGCCAAGCCAATATCGTGCATAGTCGGTGTGACAACATCCAGAATCAAATCTTCCAGCGGGTACAGCGTGAGAATTTCTCCCATGAGTTGGTCAGCCTGCTGCAATTCACTGTCTATCAGCAGTTCCAGCAAGCGGTTGTGGAAAGCGGATAGTGAAGGATCAGAAACAGGTGGACGTGCCGGTGCAGGGGTAGTCAGGATATCCGGCAACCGTCCTTCTTCCTGCACATGCTGGAGGGTGCGGATCGCCTGGCTGGTCTGCATCCCTTCATCCACCTGGGCCTTGACCCACCGCAGCCGCAGCACTTCGCGCTCTGAAAACAAGCGGTGTTCGCCCGGTGTCCGGGCCGCTGTCGGGAAACCATATCGCCGTTCCCACACCCGAAGTGTGGCTACCGGAATCCCTGTCATTCGTGCTACCATGCCGATGTTGTACAATGGTTCGTCGCTGGCATTTTCAAGATGTAAGCTGTTCATTGCCCCGCACCTATTCCGTATCTATACAAAATATTGACAATAGCTATTCAATAGCTAAACAGAGTGTACCACGTATTATGAAGAGACGCAAGCAGAGCTGGCTATTCCAGTCTTGGGGACTACGAGCTTGCGGCAGGTGGTGGTTGCAAAGTAAGTGATGGGGCGAATTTAGAACTCGGACAGGGCACGCCCTGTCCCTACATCTTCATGAATGATTGTTATCCATCGCTAAGATCATCACTTACCATATGACCACTACCTTGCGGCATATTGAACATATGTGCTATACTCACCTTCAAAATCTAATATTTTTGAAAGACATATGATGAGTGATTCCGATCAAACACTAACTCGTGAAAGTCTGCTCAGTCAGATTGAGACAAGTTGGAATGACCTGCAATCCTATCTTGATTCGCTCAGCGAGGAGCAGCTGGTACGTCCAACGGATGCCGCTGGATGGACGGCGAAAGACCACATGATTCATGTTGCTGTGTGGGAGAATGCGAATCTCGCCAGATTGGAAGGAAAATCCAAGCGCGAAACTTTGGACATCACACCGGAAGTGTGGGATCAGGACGACGACCCGATCAACGCCGTGCTTCAGGAGCGTTACCGTGATATGCCATTAAGCGAGGTCAAACAGGCATTGAGGCAGAATCACGCGCGCTTTATGGCAAAACTCGATACGATGACAGAAGCGGATATGCAGCTTCCGCATCGACATTATCAACCTTCATCAAACAATGACACGCCGATTATTCAATTCATTTATTGGGACACTGTTCACCATTACGGCGAACACCGTCTCTGGATTTCGCGGATTGTTGCGTAATCACCGGGCCGCAACGGGCAGCGACTTCTAGATTTTCGTCAGGACACGGTAGACAGTGTTTGATTCAAATCGTCCATCCGCGTGGTAATGCCTGGTTGAATCCATCTATATATTAGCAATTAGGGGCAAGATCAACGGTGCAACCCATTCTTCTCTTAATAATAGTTACCACAATAGGGGTTGAAAGGTCAGGATGGCTATTTATGGCGAAACTTGTTTAGCGAGTTTTGTCCACCGTATAGTGTGACGCTACTTCATCAGGTGATAAAGGAATTCAAACATGCGAAAAGTTATTGTCATCTCCCACCTCTCCCTTGACGGAGTCATACAGTCCATGGGCGCACCAGACGAAGATACGAGTGATGGGTTCGCCTTTGGTGGGTGGATCGCCCCATATGGCGATGACGCACTTGGGGCGATTGTGCGCCGGGAGATGAGCATGCCTTTCGATCTGTTGGTTGGGCGCAAAACCTTTGAAATTTGGGAACCATACTGGCCGAAGCATGCGGACGTATGGCCGGGCGTCAATGTGGCGACCAAGTACATCGCTTCAAATACCATGACTTCTAGCGAATGGCAGCCCACCGTGTTTTTGGGCGGAGATCTTTCGGAAAAAGTCAGCGAAATCAAACAGCGGCCCGGGCTGGATTTGCACGTTTACGGCAGTGGAAATCTTCTTCAGACGCTTTTCAAGCATGATTTGGTGGATGCGTTGTGGCTCAAGATATATCCGCTGACTCTAGGTGATGGCAAACGGTTGTTTGCAGGTGGTACGATTCCGGCGGCATTTAAGGTGACGGCGAGTGAAGTCTCCTCGAAGGGTGTCATTATGGTGAATTACGAGCGGGCAGGGGCGGTTACAACCGGCGATCTCTGAATGAACGTGTCGGGTTGGAAATCTGAAGTCATTGTTGATTTATGACGTGGGCTGATACACAGGTCGTCCCCTAGTTCTTAATGAAGTGGAATATCGTACAAGGTGCTGTTGAGCCCTCGTACTTTGTCTGCCTCCATTTTGGTGGTGGCGCGGTCGTAGGTTAGCATGCGGATTGGCAAGGGGACGCACAATCAGATCGTTACTATGCGGCAGCGTATGGCCTGTTGTTCTTTGAGTGCTTCTTGATATGCCGCCTGATAGCCGGTACGGCGAAGGGGTAGATGTGACGATGTGCCAGCGACACCAATGACTTCTTAAAACACTATAGGCGTCCTCTTCGACTACAATGGAATATATGCACATATTCCTATATCGAGAGGGATGTATATGCCCGGACTTCATAGCGGCAACCGTTGGCTAGCACGATTGGCGGCTGCCGCGCTCGTCATCATATTTTGCATCGTTGCTATCACTCCAGCGGCCGCGACCCCAGCCTCGCAGAGCGAGCCCAGTACAGCAGAAGGCTATTATGCGCGGGCTATGGTTCACTCTGACAAAGCCGAGCACGACGAGGCAATTGCAGATTTCACACGGGCGATAGAGCTCGACCCGGAATATGCAGCGGCTTATATGAATCGGGGACTGGTTTATGGCGCGCAGGAGATGTACGACGAGGCGATCAAAGATTTAGATGAGGCGATACGCCTTGACCCGGAAATGGACGATGTTTTCTATGACCGCGGTTATGTCTTCTATCTCACAAGTGCATTTGACGCGGCGCTGGCTGACTTCAATGAAGCGATTAAACGTAATCCCTCCAGCGGGCAAGCCTACGTCATGCGCGGACTGGTGTATTACATGCAAAGCCGTTTAGACGAGGCCGTTACGGACTTCGAAAAGGCCATTAGGCTTGACCCTAAGGACGATATTGCGTGGGGAAATCTGGGCAACACGAATTATCTGCTCGGCGAATTTGCCAAGGCATTCAGTGAATACGAGACGGCCATTAAGTTAAATCCTCACAGCGCTTTCTCCTATTTTGGACGGGGGAACATCTATTATCAGCGGCGGCAGTACGATGATGCGATGAATGATTACGAGCGAGCAATCAAGAATGATCCGTCACAGGCCAGATATTTCTTGGGACGGGGCAATGTTTATTATCTTCGGGCAGATTATGAAGCGGCGTTGAAAGACTTAGAAACGGCTCTGGCGCTTGATCCCATGCTGGCGGATGCTTACATGAGCCGTGCTTATGTCTACTACATGGCAGAAGATTATCAAGCGGCTTTGGATGACTGGGAACAATATGAAAAGATCGCAGGTTCGTTCCCGCGTCAAGCCGAGGAATATCGCACGTACGCGCGTGACGCCCTGTTGGAACGCCTGTTGGGCAAAAGGCTCCGGTGAGCGCCGGACACCGGCAATAAGCCATGCTCGTCCGGTGGGGAAAGCCCGTGCCGAGGGCTGTGCCAACCCTGATGACTGCTGTATTGACTGCACCCGCGCGGGATAGTTCGGCGGATGGTGTCGTCGTACATGCGTTTGATGTGCACTTGGGACGAGATACCCCTGCAAAGCCAGCAGGGTGGAGGAATAACTGAATAAATTACGGCTATCATCAATAATAGGTAAACAACGGTTCGTGGAGATACCCTATGTCAAAGGCGCTCATTTCGTACTCACATAACGATGTAGCTAAGCTCTCACGCCACATAATCGTAGGCATTGCAATTCTTGGCTTTGTCATATTAGCGATCATTGTCTCTGATAATAAGGTAATAGCACAAAGTCAAAATGAAAGACAAACCTTTAGTGACTATCTGAGCTACCTCGATAAGGAACGGATACCATTCTATCTGGGTTTTGACACTCCAATCTTGGGTGATTCTGGGTGGGACATACCCGATAGGTATGAAGAAAACGGAGTGATATACGGGGGAAAACGATTATCACAAATTGGCGAGGATTTCATTTGTATTGAAGAGTGGGGGCAAGGGATCACCACTATATATTGCATACCCTTTAGTAATATTAGTTCAGTACAACATTACCCCGGTGCAGTTGCTCAAAAGTAATAATTCCCCAACTGGTGGGTTCGTTCCCGCGTCAAGCCGAGGAATATCGCACCTATGCGCGGGATGCCCTGTTGGAACGCTTGTTGGGCAAAAGGCTCCGGTGAGCGCCGGACACTCGCAATAAGCCATCCTCCGGCGGGGAAGCCCGCGCCTAGGGTCGGGCCAACCATGATGACGGCTGTATTTGTTGCACCCGCATAAGCCAGTTCGACGGCTCGTGTTGTCATCCGCCTGTCCAGTTTCGGCGTTCATCCCAACGCGCCTTATTGACGTGTGCAATCGCATGAGCGGTTATGCCCGGTTGCAGTTCAAGTGCCTCGTCCGCCCACTGATACAGGTAAAGCGATGTGTCACTTACAACACTGCGATACCATTCGGCGAAAGCAAAAATAGCCTCGTCACACCTAGCCCGCAGCACCACCCCGTAACCGTCGCGATGCAGCCCACCGTCCAACCGCATCCTACCGATCTTGAGCCGCCAATCGAGGATATATGTTTGCAACCGCGGCTGGCGCGTGCTGAACTGCGCTTTCGGCCACTTCCGCTTGATCTGCTCCTGCAACCAAGCGGGATCAATGTTGAGGGTTACTGTGGGAGTAGGTTTGATAGTGTAATACCAATTAGGTTGGTATTCGCGGTATTGACGTAAGTAAGTGTCGTATTCCGGCGCAGGGCTGATGAGCCAAATAGTGCCGTACCAGCGCCCTTTTTGTGAGACATTCTCCAAAGCTCTGAAGGCTTCCCGATCCACATGCCAGCCCCATCTTATGGGCACGCGGTGATCAAACGCTGCGATCTTGTCAAGCGGGGTGAGGGCGCGCGACATATTGGGTACACTCCACAACTGACTGAACACATACGCGGCCCAGAAGCGAATATCGGCTTCCGGTTCCTCCAGCAGTCGCACATAATCCTCAAATAAATCCTCATGCTGAAGCCATTCAATTGCCTCACAGCGGACGTAGACGTCATCGCTTCGATCCCATATCAACAGCCGCGCCAGTTCTAAATAATCGGCCTTTGGAAACAAGCCAATTTTCTGGATAGCATCGCCGCGTAAACCGAAATAAGCGGTCTTATCGAGCGCGATTGATTCAAGCAGCTTGTAAATCTTGCGACTCCGTGACAACCACCCTAACGCATGAAGCGCGGCACGCTGAACTGTATAACTTTTAGCTTGCAACGCAATCAGCAGGGCATGTACAGCCCGCCGCCTGTCAATCGTATCCTCTAACCAGCGAGCCAAGTAACAGGCAGTTTCAAGCAGTTCTTCATCGGCTTGCGGTTGGCGCAGCAGGGCGTAGAGATCAGCATAAGTGATGACCCCGCTGGCCTTCAGTTTTTCATGTTTGCCGTGAAGATAAGGATTGTCGCCGTATGGAATGAGATCGGTAGGCTCTGTCAAATTGGTGTCCTTAAGTGGTTATCCTGACCCTTAGATAACCACTAGGATACCATAACTCTGTATCTTTGCGCTTCACCCACTCACGACCTCTGCGCCGTTGGTGGCCTGGCACACATAAATCGCGGGTTTCAATCCAGTGGTGTTCTGGTACGTTCCAGCCACCGCCGTTGCGAAATGTTCGGCCTGTGCCGCATCTACCAGCGCCACCGCGCAGCCTGCGAAGCCGCCGCCTGTCATGCGTGCGCCGTAGCACCCGTCCTCACGCCGCGCGGCGTCTACAATGGCATTCAGCGCATCGCCGGAAATCTCGAAATCATCGCGCATACTCACATGGCTAGCGTCCATCAGCTTGCCCAGCGCCGCCGCATCACCGCGCTTCATGGCTTCCGCCGCCTCCAGTGTCCGCGCATTTTCGGTGATAACGTGCCGCGCCCGCCGCCGTGTCACCACGTCCAACTGGCTGGCCCGGTCTTCAAACTGCTCAATCGTTACGTCACGCAGCGCCTTGACCGCGAAGAACTTGGCTGCTTCTTCGCACGATTCGCGCCGTTCGTTGTATGCCGAATCCACCAGCCCGCGCCGGGTTGATGTGTCCAGCACCACAATCACCGTACCGGGGGGCAGGGGGTAAAGCTGGGTTTCCAACGAACGGCAGTCTATCAGTAAGGCGTGGTCAGCTTTGCCTGCTGCCGAAATCATCTGATCCATAATGCCGGTCTTCGCGCCCACCCACTGGTTTTCGGCCTTCTGTCCCAGCTTCGCCATCGTTGCCGCTTCCCACGCGAAGCCCGACGTTTGTGCGAAGGCGCGTGCGGTTGCCAGTTCGATAGCTGCCGAAGAGGAGAGGCCTGCTCCCACTGGCACATCACTGGCGATCACCCCGTCCCATCCGGTCAGGTTATATTCGGCCTGCGTCAGCGCCCACGCTACACCGCGCAGGTATTCTATCCAGCCGCTGCGTTCAGTATTGAAATCATCCAAAGAGAACGAAATGGTCTGTTCGAAATGGGTCGAATAAACACTGACCTGCCGGTCATCGCGCGGGCGCAGCGCGATCCACGCCGCGCGGTTAATTGCCATCGGCAGCACGAAACCGTCGTTATAGTCGGTATGTTCGCCGATGATGTTGACCCGCCCCGGCGCGCGCGTGACGAACGCGGGTTGGCTGCCAAAAATACGGCTGAATTCGTCGGTGACTTGTTGTTGAAGTGACATGGATGACCTTTGCATAATCGGGAAATGCATATGATCATCCATTGTACCGCTTGCTGTGGGAACGGCAATTGAGAGGTGAACGCGGACAAAACGTACTTACCCCGCCATTGTTCAGTAGGACGGGGTAATTGATATTAAGCCAGTCCGGGGAAATAATCGGTCTTGATATGGCTGCGTTTCACACCCAGACTCAGCAGCACATCTTTGACCTCATGGACCATTGTGTTGGTGCCCGAAATGTAGAAGGTGCAGTATTTGTAGTCCGGCACCGTTTCCAGAATCATGTGCCGGTCAATATGGCCCACCTGACCCCGCCACCCCTTCGGTACGCCGGTCTCGTCCGTAAGTGTGTACACCACTTTTAGGCCAATTTCCTTTTGTGCTGCATCGAATACATCGCGATACAGAATGTCTTCAACGCGACGGTTGGCATAGAGCAACGTGGCTGGACGGCGGCGCCGGTTGTCGAGCATGTGCTTAATCATGCTGCGGAAGGGTGTCACGCCGATACCGCCTGCAATCATGATCACCTTGCGTTTAGTGTCGCTGTCCAGCACGAAATCGCCTGCCAATTGACCGGCCACAATCGTATCGTTCACGTCCATGTTGAGCAGGGCGGTCTTGTAACTGCTGGACTGCGGATAGAACTTGACGCCCATCCTCAGGTCGCGGTCGTCGGGTGTCGAAGCCAGCGTGAAGTAACGCCGGTTGCCACGCGAGTCAGCATCTTTATGCCCCAATGTCCACTCCATGTACTGCCCCGGCTGAAACGCTAACGGGCGGCTCAGGGCAAATGTGAAGTCGTAAACATCCGGTGAAATCCGAATCTTTTCCTTGAGCTGCAGCACCAGTTTGGCCTTGGGGCTGACCAAATACGAGAACAAATTACCCCCCAGCATTGCCAGTTCCGGCGTTAGGTAGAAAGCGCCGATGTGGAATTGTGGGGCGAACAAAAAGCCCACCAGCGCTCCATATATTATTTGCAGGCCGCGGGTAGGTGGTGTGGTCAGAGGCTCAGTGACGAACACAAAGGCGAAGAACAGCAGCGGCGAGGCGGTGAAGGACTCTTGCACTGCCGTCATGACGTTGGTGTGATTCAAAAGACTAAATCCAATGACTGTCGCCAGTGTGCTCAGGATGAAGGCCGCCACCAGTTCAAGGCGCCGGATCTTCAAAACAATTAGCAGCCCACCGACCAGCACGAACGGCAGCATCGGCACGCTGCCTACCCACCAGCTCGCTGCCTGATCGAGCGCCAGCGCCGCAATCGCCACGCCCAGTGCTACCGGGTTGAACAGATGCTTCTTGTCAAGCGCCACCATGTATTTGGAGGCCATCGCCAGCACTGCTGCCCAACCGACGAACCACAAATTGTGCGACGGGCCAACCGGATCGAGGATAAGCGCCAGTATCAGCGCCGAAATGTATACGGACTCAGTATTGGCTGGCACCTGGTACGCCCATGCAAAAACCTTGTTGGCGACTGCGCTAACCCCGACCAAAAATCCTACGCTAAACAGCAGCGTTATCGGCTGGTAGGGTAGGATACCCAGAGCGCCGAGTACGATGGCGACGGCCAGCAAAAAAATCAGATAGTAAACCACCAGCCGGTACATGGTTACGCCATTGAGCAGCCGGTCTACAAACTTAGTCATGGATCACATACTCCTCGAAACCGCTAGTAAGCGTCGCTCGTCCAGTCTTATCAATCATGTAACCCTCATAACCGGGCAGGCGCTCAATAAAGTAGATACCTTGTTCACCCATCGCAAAGGCCGCTGTAGCATAGCGGTCCGCATCGTAAATATTCGGGCCAACCACGGTTATGCTCACGACAGTGTCTAGTGATGGTGTGTTATTGATGGGGTCATAAATGTGCTGCCCGCGTACATACGTTCCGGAGGTCGCGATTGCACCACTGCCTATGGATACCACTTTGACAATCTCCATCAAGTTGAACGGATTCTGGATGCCCACGCGCCAGCTCCTTCCCTCCGGACTACTACCCGCCGCTTGAATATCGCCGCCGGCGTCCACATAGTAATTCTTGAACCCCATGGTGTGCAGGATTCCAGCCGCGTTCTGGATTGCCCAGCCTTTCACGATGCCGGAAGGATCAGTTACACCCTTGTGTGTAATGTTGAAGTATCCTTCCGTTTCCAACCGTGTTTGTTCCGCCAGCCCAAAGATGGTTCGCATGTCCTCACTGGCTTCCGCCAGCGTCAGCTCATCCCGGTTGATGCGGCTGATCTCGCTGTCTTCCTTGTAGGTACTGAAGGTGCTGTCTACATAGGTGAAGTAGTCGTATATAGCATTGATGTTTTGCTGCGTAACGTTTGCATCGACTACTTCTACAATGACGGGCATTCCCATCAAAATGCGCGTTTCTCTCATAGTCCAGTCCGTGCTTGACTCAATGCGCTATCCAACGATTGCGCGAAGGCATAACTGGTTAACGTCGCGCCTGAAATGATGTTGATGTAAGCACTTTGAACTTGAATAGCTTCCTGTGTCAGATAGGGCATCGCAATCGAGTTAATCCGCTGCGATGTTCGCCGGTCCTGCGGGTAATCAAGGAACTGCACATCAACAATCTTGCCACCCTGGACAACCGCTCTAACTTGCACATTGCCGTAAAAGGCGTCTGTTATAGGGCCGTCGTAGGTTCCATCGCGGTATTGTCCGGCGGGAGTTGCCGTCGGTAAAGCGGTCGCTGTTGGTGGTATGTCTGTGGGCACATCGGTTGCCGTGGCTGGAACAGGTGTCGGATTAACTGGAGCCACATTTGGAGCTGCCGGTGGTTCAGATGTCGGCGATTGCGGTTTCGGCGAAAGCGGTGCTGAAACGAGGCAATATTTGACTCTGCCATATCTGGTTGAACTTGGGTTGATACCTTGTTTGGAATGACGAGATCGCTGCTGGTGTTGCCGCCCACCAAACGGTCGTAGATGGCATAGGCCGCAAATGTAAACACCACAAAGCCCGATACGAAATAGCGACGGAGTAAAATGGCAAGGGGTGGTATCTGTGAAGTTTGCGATTTGGACATGATCCGATTCCTCATACTTTTCTGTTCACAGTGCGACTATAACCCTGAATGCTTGGCAGTAAGTGAACAGATTGAGCTGTAACCTTAAATCTGACTTAAATCGCACTCAAATCACGCTTAAATACCTGCTTTTCACGGAAAAAATGTGAAGTTAGTGGTCCGGGCAAAGGAATTTGCCGAAAGTGTGCCAAGATGATTTCTGCTTGAAAATGCGATCATCCTTGATGGCAAATTTCGGTACATGATGTTGCACATTACATACTCGTTTCGAACGCGTTCGTAATACGTTTTCTCTTTGTCACCGAAACTTTTTTATCAATTTCGTGACGGTATCAATGTCGGTAATTGACAATCGGTCACGGGGAGTTAACGATGTTTAACGTGCACCATACATCCAGTTCACAGAAAGACGATGCACCTTCATTTAAGCTGCCGTATTCCAACGATGAACTCGGTATTGCTTACTCAATGGTCGCAGCGTTATATCGGCTTGTGCTGCAATTGTCGAAACATGGCATATACGATGAGAAGGCCGATGCGATTGTCCAGTCCGCGGAAAAATTGCTGCTGCGTACGGATATTACGCGCCGCATACTTCATATTGCTGGACTGGAACGGCGCCAAGAATTTCTGGCTCATCAAGTTGAGGTGCTGGAGCAGCAAAAACTGGAACTGCTGGACGCGCTTCAGCCTTTCGCTCAACTGCAAAGCAGCATGCAGGACGATGTGGAGACACAGCACTTGCGTACCGAGTTCACTCCGGGCGATGTTGAAAAAGCGTGGTGCATTTACAACGAATTGACGGAGGAGTTGTTCGAGGTTGACTGACCGATACTACGCGGTTGCAGTAATGACCAGATGAAATAGGGCAGGCGCATAGATCTCTTTCGCCTGCCGCTTCAAATAGCTAGACGGTAGTTGGCGTTTCCAACGCAGGTTCATTTTCGCCCCCTAAGCGCCGCCGGGCCGTTTCCCGCCTACCCACCGCCGGGACGTGCTGGCTGGCAGCGGCTAATCCAAATACAGGCATGTTGCCGTAAACTGCCTCATATCGACCGGCCTCCACCAAATAAGTCTCATGGAAAATGCCTACAGTTCCATCTGCTCCCACTGCCTGATTGAAACGCTTCCAGGCAGGTAGATGCGGGTCAGAGGGGTTACGGGCGAAGTGTTCCAAGTCATCAAAGCTGCGCCAGTATTGCACCTGAACGATACCGGGCCAGAACAAGGAAGTATATCCACCTAGAAATCCTTTTTCGGGGTAATTGTATAAGGTTTCCATCATCGGCGGCATGGCGCTTGCCACAGGCAGCCACTTACGGAAGGCCAGCAGGCGGTTTATGCGCATACCGATGATGAATACGACGAACGATCCTTCGATTTGGGCGGTGTATCGCCCCGCCATTATTGGTGACATTGTGTCGTGTCCTTTAGATAATTTTGCCTATCGGCTGTTCGGTCCTACAAGAAAAGTTACAGACGGGTGTCATAACACGGGAGTAGATAGTGAAGCGTGGTTCTTAAGCCACACTTCCACGCGCTCACGCGCCAGTGGCCCGCCATGCCCGACGTAGAATTTCTCCACCCCGCGCTCCAGCAGCGTTGCTACACTTTGATGAATAGCCAGTAGGCTGTCGTAGAAGTAATGGCAGCGGGGTAGGTGAGGCAAGAATGCGCCGCCCATGTGCCCTCCCATGAGTACATCTCCTACAATCGCGTCACCGCTGTCGAAAATCAGTGATATGGAACCCGTTGTATGACCGGGCGTGAAAACGATGTCTGCCGCCACACCATATGATCGCATAGAGAAATGGTCATCGGAACTAAGGGTGGGTATGAACGCTTCAAATGGCTTGTCCACAAACGGTCCGATTATGCGCGCTGCCACATCCCGGTATAGGAATGGGGCATTCCGTCCCGCTTGCGCCATGGTTTTGTCCAGTGGGTGCAGTGCTGTGGGAATGCTGTACTCGCGCTGCAAGCGGGCGCTGCTGCCCACATGGTCGCCGTGGCCATGAGTATGGACGATCAACGCCAATTGGTCTGGTCGCGTGCCGTGCTTTGCCAACGCCTTTACCAGTCCGTCATAGCTCCCCGGCCCGCCGCTATCCACCAGTATCGGACGTTCGGCGTCGATCAGATAGGCGTTTGCAATCCTCAAGTTTAGTTGGTGGATCATCATTCGCTCCCTATAATAGAATCAATTACGACATTAGAAACCGGGTTTGAACACCATCAGCACCAGCGAGATGATCGGTAGTACGGTCGCCACGACACCCCATCCCGTCCACTTCTTGAATACTCCGTCAAATGCAGCCGAAACTTCCTCACCCGTCGCGCTCAAATCCACCAACTGAAATTGATAACGCAGCAGGAATCCGCCCCAGATCACACCCGAAACCGTCAGCAGTATCAACGCCGCTACGACCCAGCGCGCGCCCAATAAGTCGCCGCCACCGTAAGCCGGCGCGAGGTACAGACCGTTGATGAGCAGAAGCAGCACGCCCGGAATGGTGAACAGGATGTCCGCCATGTTGACCGCTTTGGCCGCAAAGTGCAGCACCTTGACCTGCCGCGTCAGCATCGCCAGTGTCATCCACGCTGCCGCGATCACGATGTTGCCCACGAACAGGATTGCCCCTACGATGTGCATCAACAGATGCCACTGCCGCCCATAAAAGGGTAGGGGAGCAGAGACGAGCGCTGCGAGGATGATGAGCACCAATGCCAGTCCGATATGTGTGCGGGTGAGGTGTTTCATGATGATTTACTCCTTATTATTTCCAAATGTTTTATGTCATTATTACCATGTCAACTTTGACATAATATATTAATATTATGGCGCTACATTTAGATACACTCTCTGAATAACTGGCCTGAGATCCGAAAGCCGACGGCTGATAACACTTATAGCCGTTCAATTTCCGCGATACTGTCATCCAGCCAGCCAATGTACATTTGCTCGTAGCGTCTGCCGAAGTCCAGCGTCCGCTGCCAGTACACCGCTTCTCGTGCCATATCGGGTGTACGTTCCACCAGCGGATTGAGATGCCCGGAGGCCAGATTATTGTACAGATCAAGCTGCTGTTGGTGCAGCCGCCGCTGTGCGCGCAGCTCATCAACAGTAGCCTGCGGATCACGGCTGCCGGAGAAGAATACGCGCACCAGTAGATCTTCTTTGACCTGCACCATTTCCCGCATGGGCTCGCCTATCCATTCGCGCAGCGCGCTTCGTCCCTCGTCCGTCAGGGTATAAACACGGCGGTTCAGCTTGGCATCCCCGGCTTCGATCTCTTCAGAAATGACCAGTCCTTCGTCTTCCAGCTTCCGCAGGGTGGTGTAAATTTGGCTGTGGTAAGCGTGCCAGAAATGCGAAGTTGACTCTTCCATCAGGCTCTTGAGATCGTAGCCGGACAGTTCACCGTAATTCAGGAAGCCTAGCAAGATATATTTCAGCATGAAGTAGAGGATAAGACAAAAATGTTGATATGTCAATAGTGACATATTGACAAGTCAATTGGAGTGATTTAAACTAGGATTTACCTAATAATGTTAGGTGATCCGAATAATGTAAGGTTTTGAAATGGCAGATACACCCCAAGCGAAGAATTTAACCCCCAAACAACGCCGCCAACGCAACCGCGATGCAGTGATCTCCGCTATCCTACAGGCTGCCCGTGACATCATGCGCGAAGAGGGGGTCGCTGCGCTCAACCTCCATGAGATTGCACGGCGCGTCGGCATGAAGACTCCTTCTCTCTACGAATATTTCCCTAACAAGATGGCGATATATGATCGTTTGTTCAAACTAGGCACACAGCTATTCCGTGAGCGCTTGGCGCGGGCCGAAGCCCAATATCCTGAACCCAACCCGGAACAGGCACAGGCTATCCTAACGGCTTTTATGCAGTGCGCTATCGAGAATCCCGACTTATTCAAATTGGTGTATGAACGGCACGTTCCCGGTTTCGTTCCGTCGCCCGATAGTATGAGCGAATCGAATGCCTCACTTGATGAGGGACGCGAGCGGGTCGAGCGCAGCGTAGGGCAGGCCGATACCGGGCTTGAGATTGACCAAACCCGCGACATCTTTATCGCCTTGATGCACGGACTGACCGCTTTACATCTCGCTAACAGCCCGGAATTACCCATTGGTCAAGGACGTTTCGGCAGTCTGATCCCCGCAGTAGTCGAGATGCTAAGAAAAGCATGGGGTTTTTAAGACTTTATATGGAGGACATGATGATTCAGCAGGCGACATTATCCACGACGGCAGGGCAGGATCGGGTTGCGAAAGCGGCCGCCATCCCTAAACTGAAACGCGAAGAAAGCGCAGTGCTGGCTCGTACCGAATTAACGCGCTTTCTGCACCTGATCGAAAACTTATCACCTGCTGATTGGTCGCTGCCTACGGCCTGCACGCTGTGGACGGTCAAGGACATCGTAGCCCATCAGGCCGCCCATGTGCTGGCGGCCACGCGCTTCACCGAATTTTTGAGCCAGTTCGATGCGCGTAAGTTCCGTGACTACACTGCCAAAGGCATGAACTCGCTGGATGCTGCCAACCAGCGGCAGGTTGACTTACGGGCTACTCGCACACCCGCAGAATTAATCACCGAGATGAAAACTCGCAGCGAAGCATCTTTAGCAGGTCGCCAGCGTTTCCCGTGGTTGGTGCGCAAAATCCGCACCGCTGTGCCCGGCTACCACAAACCTATCAGCCTTGGCGAGTTGATTGATGTCATCTTCACCCGCGATATGTGGATGCACCGTCTGGATGTTTGCCGCGCAACCGGACACACTATGGTGCTCACGCCGGAACATGATGGCCGCATCAACGCCCTCACCATGCGCGACTTAGCTCAAAATCTCAGCGATAAACTGAACGGCCAGACTGTTATGTATCGCCTAACCGGTGCGGCTGGTGGTGAATGGCTGCTGGGGACTGCCGCTTCCGTTTCTGCCGTGGTTACGATGGATGCCCTCGATTTCAACTGGTTGGCCTCCAAGCACATCAATGGTCAAGATGCTTTGGCTCAGAACATAGTAAAGGTTGAAGGCGATCAGGTATTGGCTGAACTGGTCATTCATAACACCACTGTCCTGTACTAAGACAGTGGTAGATGGTGCAGCAGACTTCGCGGCAGCCGTCAAGGTTGCCGCTTTTGTGATGCACGTTCGTTCACTTGCGTAGACTCATGATTTCGACAACACTATGTCCATAGCATGAGGAAATCTATCATGACTTTTTTTGCCCGTCTGTTCTCGCTGCTCCTGCTCTCGTTTCTATTTGCCCTGCCTGCCGCTGCCCAACCACCCACGCCCCTTATCCCGCAGCAAACGCTGTTGGTCTACGACCAACGTACCGAACCCACCGCGCTTTTGGCCTCCTACTACAATGCTATCAGCCGTGGCGACTATGCCCGCGCCTATCACTACTGGGAGCAAGCACCGGCGGAACAGACCGAGCTTCAGTTCGCCAACGGCTTTGCCGATACGTTTGGTGCCCGTGTATTGGTCGAACTGCCCATCTTTGCGGACGCCGGGGCCGGTAATCTCTACGCCTCCGTGCCAACGCTGGTGATCGCCCTCCGCACTGACCTCACCCAGCAGTTTTATCAGGGATGCTTTGTGCTGCACAAGACCAATGTGCCTGTGGGTAATGCTGCCGAACCTGACCCAAATTGGTATTTACAACGCGCCACACTGCGTCAGGTTGCCGCGCCGGATTTCACATCACTTGCCGCAAGTTGTGAAGCGCACACCAACCTAACTGAAAATCCCTTTGAACCTCAAACCCTTGACCCGCTGGGTGTCATCGAAACGTACTTCACCTCTATTGCGAAGTTCGATATCAGCAGCGCTGAAACCAATTGGGAAAATGCCGCTGATGATGTAGTCATTTCAACTTATTCCCGCGAACTGCGCGCTATGCTGAGCTTCAATCTGTTCGTCAATCCAGAGATTTACGGGCAGGGGGCTGCTGGCAGTTCATATGCTAAAGTGCCCGCCATGCTGATGCTGAACGCGCCGGACGGCACACATTCTTATCTAACAGGCTGCTACACCACCCGCGCTTCCAATGTGCCGGTAGGCGATGCCACCACGCCTGATCCCAATTGGCACATTACAGTAGCGACTGTTAATCTGGAATTTGACCCGCTGGTTGCAGTTGGCACATTGGCTGCGGGCTGCGAGGGGTAAGCGAGCAGGCTAGGGTATAAAATCGTTCGTGACCTTGGATACGTATGAGCAAATCATGATGGAGGCAGTTCCATGAACCAACCCTCGGCCTTCCGTGACCGTGTGCGCCACTTTAATAAACGCTTTCTGAACAAACTGACCATCCGCTTGGCACGACTGCCGCGCGGCCCATTCGCCATCATCCACCATATCGGACGACGCAGCGGCAAATCGTACGAAACCCCCATCATCGTACAAGCGGTAAGCGGCGGTTTTGTCATTGCGCTGACCTATGGGCCGGACGTGGATTGGCTACACAATGTGCGAGCCGCCGGGCGATGCGAAATTTTGTTGCACGGCACAGCGTATATCATCAACAAAATCGAACCGTTGGACCAGCAAGTCGCGCTGCCCGCGTTCCCATTTATTGAACGCTTCATATTGGGGAGGGTGGGCGTTACAGACTTTTTGAGCATGAGTATCGCAGCTTAACGCTCGTCGCGTCAGTTGGTATCGCCACGCTGTTGACAACCACCCGCCGTGGTGTTACTGTATCTACATTGATTAACATGATGAAGGTGCGCCTACCACCCGGACGTGGGGTGCATAATGGGGGAAGCCGGTGTAAGTCCGGCGCTGTCCCGCAACGGTAAAGGAACGATCAGCGGTCAGTCAATTACTGAATGCTGATAGCCACTAAGCCCGATTACCCGCCTTTGTCACTACTCGAGTACCACCTTCGAGGCAAAGGGGGCCGGGCATGATGAAGCAACATCTATGCTCCCCGCTACCCGGCGGGTTTTTTATTCCTATCCACTCCAGCAGGCGACCAACCGCATCTGTTGAGCCAGTGTACGGAAAATATGAATGCAACCTCCTCAGCTCGAAGTATGGCACACGCCTATTCATTAATTGCTTCGAGGAGGAGCGCCCATGAAATCCCGTCTGAGTCTTTTATTGCTTTTGATTGTCAGCAGCCTGTCATTGGCCGTGCCAGCGTTTGCCCAAGACCGCAATACGACGGCTGAGTGTGTCACCACCTATGACGCCAACACCGATTATTTCCCTGACAAGGTGACGGTGGAAGCTGCGGCTGGCTTCAGCGTTGAATACCACAACAATTACAAAGTCGTGACCGTCAATACCCCGTGGCAGGGCGCAGAAGCCCCACTGACTTACGTGCTTGTGCAGTGCGGTACGCCCGCCCCGGAAATGGAAAGCACGGCCACCATCGAAGTGCCTGTCAATACCGTCGTATCCATGTCCACCTCCTTCTTGCCGCATCTCACCGCGCAGGGTTTGTTGGACAAAGTGGTGGCTGTTGACTCCATGCTTTACACCAACAACGAAGTACTGCAAGCGCGCTTCGCCGCCGATGCGGTCGTCGAAGTTGGGGGAGGGGGTGGCGGTACAGAGGTCAACATCGAAAAATTGATTGACCTACAGCCCGGCCTTATCCTCACCCAACGCTTTAGTGCTGATGACACCACATATCCCACTATTCAAGAAGCTGGTTTGCCTGTTGTGATTGATGCTGATTTTCTGGATGTCTCGCCCCTGGGATTGGCAGAGTGGGGCAAGTTCATCAGCCTATTTTTCAACACGGAGGCATTGGCGCAGGAGCAGTTCGCAGGGGTGCAGGCACGTTATGAAGAACTGGCGACATTGGCGAAAACTGCTGACAGTCTGCCCACAGTGTTTGCGGGAACACCCTTCGACAGTACATGGTTCATGCCCGGTGGCGCCAGTTATCTGGGCACGCTCATCCGCGACGCGGGCGGCAATTACTTGTGGGGTGATGACGAGTCAACGGGCAGCTTGTTCCTCGACATGGAAACCGTACTGGACACCGCAGCAGATGCCGACTACTGGGTGAATATTTTCCAGACCAGCAAATCCGAAGTGCTGGGACTGGATGAACGCCTGAGGCAATTTGCGGCTTTTGAAAACAATGCCTACACCAACAACGCTCGCATGAATGCCAACGGCGGCAGCGATTATTTTGAGAATGGTTACGCCAACCCCGATGTGCTGCTGGCTGATCTGGTCAAAATTTTCCACCCGAACCTGCTGCCGGACCATGAATTGGTGTATTACGCCAAACTCGCAGCGGGATAGTACAGATAGAGCATTTATGGAAAGCATTAAGTCAAGAACCACCGCCATTCGCCCTGCTACGCCTTTATGTCGCCTGGCCATAGCTGGCCGCGGGGTTGCCTAAAACAGAGAGCTATAACTATGAAACTGCGATTGGTACTCTTACTACTGATTTGGGGAGTTGTACTCGGTGTAACACACGCACACGATGCATCCGGCGTGAGTGATGAGCGTTTTGCTCGTCTGGCGAAAGGTGTAAACATCACCCGCTGGTTCTGGCTAAATGATGACCAGTCCGAAAAACACTATCGCAATTATGTTAGTGACCAACAGTTACAGGATATTCGTGTTGTGGGATTTACCCACGTCCGCTTGGCTGTTGATCCTCTTTATCTACTAAATGAGGCTGAACCGGATCAGATCAACGGTCAGAGGCTCGACTTTCTTGATGCGGCTGTTGCCCGTATTGTAGCGCATGATTTGGCTGTCATTGTGGACATCCATGCGTGGGAAGAAGACTTCAAGAACAAACTGATGGCGGACACAGATTTTCAGCAAGCCTACATCACCATGTGGCAGACTCTTGCAGCAAACTTGAGTAACACTGACCCCGAAATGGTTTTTCTTGAAGTAATGAATGAACCCGCTCCTGATGACCCCACAATTTGGCCTCCGCTGCAAGAACGCATTGCCGCCGGGATGCGTGTCGGAGCGCCACTACACACCATCATCGTCGGCGGGCCGGTCTGGAATAATATCAGTGGTCTATTGCAGCTCGACCAGTTGGACGATCCGAATATTGTCTACAATTTTCATTTCTACGATCCGTTTATTTTCACCCATCAAGGAGCAAGTTGGGTGAAGGATTTCGCTGTCTTCCACGATATTCCTTACCCTTCCACCAATGGGCGCTGTGGCACGCTACCAGACTACGGCGATCCGAAAAATGAATGGGCTGCTTGGTATTGTAATAACGATACATGGGATGCTGCCCATATCGACTCCGCCGTCAAAGAAGCTGTTGATTGGGCAGCTGAACGCGGTGTCCGGCTCACGGTCAACGAATTTGGTGTCACCCCGCTTGTCGCCCCGCCTGCTGACCGCCTGCAATGGTTCAGAGATGTTCATACTGTTTTTGAGAAGTATGGCATCGGCTGGACACTATGGGGATATGATGACGGGCTGGGGCTGGACTACGTTGATCGCGGCTCAATGGACGAGTCAGTACTTAAAGCATTAGGTATGAAAGTCGCTAAATAACTTATGGAAAGCATCAAGTCGCGTACCACTGCCGGGACGCAGCACGCCTCGTCCGTTCTACCCCCGGATGGAAGGTTCATAGTCTCCACCTCATGGCCGCGCCTCACCGTGCGACGTGGTGTGCTGCTGGCGCTGTTGGCTGGCGTGGTCGCTGTGTTCTTGCTAAGCCTCGCCGTGGGGTCGGTCAGCATTCCACTGGCGGACATCCTCAAAATTCTGCTGGGGGGTGAACCAGCCCGCGCCACATGGTCAACCATCGTCCTCGATTTCCGCCTGCCCAAAGCTCTCACCGCGCTGCTGGCAGGGGCGGCGCTGGGCGTCAGCGGCCTGCAAATGCAAACCCTGTTCCGCAACCCGCTGGCTGACCCCTTTGTGCTGGGGGTCAGTTCCGGCGCGAGTTTGGGCGTGGCGCTGGTGGTACTGAGCATCGGCACAACCGGCGCACTGCTGCTGGCGGGGCTGGGGTTGACAGGCGACTTCGGCATCACGTTGGCGGCGGTGCTGGGCGCGGCGCTGGCACTGCTGCTGGTCATCAGCGTGGCGTCGCGGGTGCAGAGCGTGATGACGCTGCTCATTCTGGGCTTGATGTTCGGTTACGCCACTGGTGCGCTTGTCAGCCTGCTGATGTACTTCAGCATCGCCGAGCGCATCCAAGCCTATATAAGCTGGACGTTCGGCAGCTTCGGCGGGGTGACGTGGCGGCAGATGCCCATTTTCCTGCCTGTTATCCTCACCGGACTGGTCAGCGCCTTTCTGTTGAGCAAGCCGCTCAATGCCCTGCTGCTCGGCGAAGGTTATGCCCGTAGCATGGGGCTGAATGTCAAGCGGGCGCGGCTGGCGATCATCACCAGCACGGCGCTGCTGGCGGGAACGGTGACAGCCTTTTGCGGGCCGATTGGCTTCTTAGGGTTAGCTGTGCCGCACCTCTGTCGGGCGCTGCTGGGCACATCCGACCACCGTGCGCTCATTCCGGCGACAGTCATGCTGGGTGGGGCGCTGGCGCTGTTGGCGGATTTGATCGCGCAGGTTCCCGGCAGTCAGATTGTGCTGCCATTGAACGCGGTCACGGCCTTGATCGGTGCGCCGGTGGTGGTGTGGGTCATCCTGCGGCGGCGCAACCTGCGCGAGACGTTCGCGGGGTAAAGCACATACAAATGCAGACTAACCACAGAGACACTGAGGACACAGAGACCAGAGGGAGGGATGAGGATGGATGAGAAGCCGCGCAGACCGGAAGAATTTGGAGTTACCGGAATGATGTACTATGACGATCCAGCGGCTGCTGCACGCTACTGGCAACAATTTTCACCCAATGAATTCATTGGCGTCATGGTACACGATGCGCGTAATCGATTGGCCCAATCTGTGGTTACGCTGCAATTCCTGCTCGACCGTGCGGATGTTGGTGTCATTTCTCTTGACACTCAATTAGGCAATACGAGCATCAAAGAATTTCTTGCAACGAATCTAACTGCTCTGAACGAACTTTGGAACGTCGTAGAAACCGCAGCGGAATACACCAAAGGCACAGGAACATCGTCCAATCAATGACCTCACATTCTTTACTCAGTACTCAGCACCCAGTACTCAGCACATCTTTCCTCACCATTGGCTACACTGCCCCGCGCCGCGCGCCGAAGGTGGTCGTCGAAGACATCAACGTGTCGCTCAAAGCGGGTGAACTGGTGTGTTTGATCGGGCCGAACGGCGCGGGCAAATCCACACTGATGCGGACACTGGCGGGTATGCAAGCCCCCCTCAGCGGTTCAGTGCAATTGTTAGGCGACGATGTACGCAGTCTGAAAGCCAACGAACTCGCCAAACGCCTGAGCATCGTGCTGACCGAAAAGGTGGACGTGGGCGTGCTATCGGCCTATGCGTTGGTGGCGCTGGGGCGCTACCCCTACACCGGTTGGATGGGCGACCTGACCGCTGAGGATGAGGCGGTGGTGCGGCAGGCCATGAGCGCGGTGGGCGCGGCGGAACTGGCCGCCCGCAATATCAACGAACTGAGCGACGGCGAACGGCAGAAGGTCATGATCGCCCGCGCGCTGGCGCAGGAACCCGCCGTGCTGCTGCTCGATGAACCCACCGCCTACCTCGATCTGCCGCGCCGCGCCGAGATGCTGGCGATGCTGCGCGAACTGGCACGGACGACGGGCAAGGCCATCCTGCTATCAACCCATGATCTTGATCTGGCGCTGCGGAATGCCGACTGTGTCTGGCTGCTGCCCAAAGGTGGTAGGCTGCAAGTCGGTGCGCCCGAAGATTTGATCCTCAGTGGAGCATTTGAAGCAGCATTCAGAGGAGAAGGCGTGATGTTCGATACCTACACCGGTTCATTCAAGACCAGCACCCCGCCCGCCGGAACGATAGACCTGCACGGCGATGGACTGCCCGCCCTGTGGACGGTGCGCGCGTTGGAACGCGAAGGTTACTGCGTGGTACGTTGGGGGACAGAATCGCCGACAAAGGTTGAAGTTGACTTATTGAAGGATGGGCAAACGACTGGCTGGCAGGTGACTACAAATGGCGTGACCACAAACCAGCCGTCACTCTATGCACTGGTGGAATATTTGCGGCAGACCGTCATCCCTGAATAACGTTCAGTCCCAGCATGACCGCCAGCATAATCCCCACGCACCACACCACCACCCCCAGCGATAATCCGATCAACAGCGAGCGTGGCTTCACGCCCATTGAGATGCCCAGCAGCGCGCCGATCTGCGCCCCTACGGTGACGGGAGCCAGCAGCGACAGCCCGATTAACCCATAGCGATCCCAGATGCGCCAGATGAGTTTGCTGGGGTCACGCTCGGTGCTGATATTGAAGCGTTTCATCAACCAGTTCCGCAGCGGCGCACCAACCGCAATCACCAGTGCCACCCCTGCGCTGTAACTCGCCCATGCGGTGATCGCCGCGATCACTGGCGACAGGTTGAGCGCCACCCCCGCCGGAATGGCTGCGATGAAGTAGAAGAATGCCAACCCAAAGGTGCTGAGGATGGCGGGAAGCTGGTTGATGATGTCCGGCATGTTCAATGTCCTTTTTTCGGGGAATATCCCTGCGACGCAACGGGATTATAGGGCAATTCACTAAAAATTGAACAACAGCCCCAGTGCCGAGCGCCACGCGGCCAATCCATAACCAATCAGCAGCACGCCGCTGATGACTGATACCCACTTGAGCACGTTTGGGCTGATCGCTTTGCGGATGCTGCTCAACACTGCCGCTAATCCCAGCGACCATGTCTGCACCCCCAGCAAGATCACGAAGATTGCCACCAATCCAACGCTATCTTTCGGCGGCCAGTCAGGTCGCCACACCGTCTCAAAGAAGTTACCTGCCAGCGCTAACCATCCCACTATCGTCAGCGGGTTGAGCAGGGTGATGAACAAACCTGCCACATATACCCGGTACAGGCTTTCCATCTGCTGCAAATCCAGCGCCTTGCTCATGTCAACGCGTGTTCGTATCGCACCGATGCCCATCCAGATCAACCACGCCCCACCTAATCCCCAAGGAGCAGTTTGAATACCGGGCTATCCTTCACCAGCGCCGACAAGCCGAAGTACACTAGCAGCGCATAAAGCGCATCAGCTGTCACCACACCCATGTAGAAAACGAAAGCGTTCCAGAACCCGCGTGTGATCGCCCGCTGCCCGCCAGAAATGCTCACCGCGCCCGGTGGCATGGCAATCGCCACTCCCAACACAAATGCCGAACCGATCATCGCCAACACCATAAATCTCCTTTGCCCTCATTCATAACCCAAACAAAAAGCCCGCCGTTCCGTTGCGATTGTGGAACGCCGGGCTGATGAACCAGTGGAATGTGCTTAGGCTTTTACCCTACAGGACAATACCCACCTGCATCTGCGCCGACGCGGAGGGTATTATTATTACGGGAGTGAATCGCCAAAGTGCTGTACATAATGCTCGTTAGTGTAATGGCAATCAATAATTAGTGTCAAGGATGGCGTTCGTTACCTCACTTTCGCTTCATCCCTAGTTGGTTAGCGATCACGTTGTCTATCATGCGTTTGGGCAGCAGGGTAGGCAGCAGCCAGTTCATGACGAAGCCCGGTACGACCGGATAGCGCACACGCGGCTTGGCAGTCGTCAGCGCCTTATACACAACCTCACCGATTTTTTCCGGCGGGAAACCCTTGCGTCCACCGGCAATAAAGCCCCGCATGAACCGCTGTGCAAATGGTGCATAATCCGTGTTGGCAATCTGCGACACATCCTGACTTTCTGCCTTGTCCCAGATCGGCGTTGCTACCGCGCCCGGCCCCACGATGATCACATCAATGCCGTATAGCATCAGCTCACGCCGCAGCGACTCCGACATGCCCTCCAACCCGTGCTTGGAAGCGGCATACGCGCCGAGGAACGGCCCGCCCACTTTGCCGCCTACCGAACTGATGTTGACGATCCGCCCCGGCTCACCGCGCAGCGACTTATCTGCCCCCAACAGCGGGATGAAGGCTTGTGAAACGATTAGCGCCCCTACCAGATTGACTTCCAGTACCTTACGGAAATCGCTGATCGGCTGGTGCATCAGCGGCCCGCCAATACCGATTCCCGCATTGTTGACCAAACCCAGCAGCGTAATGCCGCCCATGCGTTCCCGTACCAGTTCAGCCGCCGTTTTCACAGCCTGTTCATTGGTCACATCAAAGACTAAAGGCGTATATAACTCTCCGAATTCCGCCGTCAGTCGTTCGGCATCTTCCCTCTTGCGGACGCTGCCGAACACATGTATGCCATGCTGTGTGAGGACCTTCAATATCCCCCAACCGATGCCGGTAGACACGCCCGTTACCACCACACTTTTCATGATTGTCCGTCCGCCAATGGTATTGTTCCGATAATAATCACCTAGTCTACATCGCGGTTGCCAACTTCCGTCAGGTGACATTTCCAACGAGGCTAAATTGACAGTTGTTTGACCTAACGATACACTTCCACATTATTTTTTAGGTGAGGGGGCACGTAAATGATTAATTTTGAACACTCTATTGATATTGATAAACCGGCTGATGTGGTTTTTGCTTTCCTCGCCAATCCCGCGAATGAGACACAGTGGCAAGCAGGACTGCTCGAGTCCAAGCTGACGACAGATGGCCAAGTTGAGGTGGGAGCGACTGGACGTGATACACGCAAGTTCATGGGAAGGGAAGTCATCACGATTTGGGAAGTAACCGATTTTGAGCCCAACAAAATGTTTGGCTTCAAGGTCATTGCTGGGCCAGTCCCATTTCGTGGCGCTTATACGTTTGTGCCCACGACGACTGGTACCCGCGTTACCATCACCGCTCAAGCACAAATGAACGGTTTATCAAGATTATTTGAGCCGATCATTGCCTATTCGGGCAAGCAGCAGTATGAAAAGGATTTTCTTACCTTGAAGAAGGTTCTGGAAGCGCCAAACTAGGCTTTTTTGATCGGCACTTATATTGGCGATGCCACATGGTACGTGATGAAGTGATCATCACTTACAGTATTTGTGGCGTTTGTAGGGACGCCATTCTTGGCGTCCGCGATTTCGGCCTACTGTCATCACTCACTCTGCAACCACCACCTTCGTTCTCACAACTTTAGAGTGACACAGCTATGCAGCTAGTAACAGCCTGTATCTGTCGCTTCAACTGTTTCACAGTGAGTGTTTTATTGACATAAGCAACTATTTATATGACAATTACATATAAATAGGAGCGAAGTATGCCAACTGATTCCCTCGAAACCCGTACTGCCGCTGTTCGACACTTCAACCGCTTCTTCACCCGCCAGATCGGCGTCCTGCGAGAAGGCTTGCTGCACAGCCCCTACAGCCTGACCGAAGCCCGCGTCATCTTCGAACTGGCGCATCGTGAGCAGTTGACTGCCTCAGATCTCGGCCGCGAACTTGGGCTGGACGCCGGATACCTTAGCCGCATCGTGGCCAAGTTGGAACAGCAGGGATTGATTACCAAAGTGCGCTCCGAAAGCGACGGCCGTCAGTGGAATATACACCTCAGCGACGGCGGACAGCAAGCAGCTGCCATGCTCGATCAGCGTTCCCATGACGAAGTGGCTGATATGCTTAGTGGCTTGAGCGAAGATGACCAACAGCGTCTCTTGAAAGCCATGAGCACCATCGAAAGTATTCTGCAAAAAGGGTTCAAATTCTCCGAACCGTTCATCCTCCGCCCGCACCACCCCGGCGACATAGGTTGGGTCACCCACCGTCACGGCGTGCTCTATGCCCAGCAGTACCAGTGGGATGAACGTTTCGAAGCGTTGGTCGGCCAGATCGCCGCCGACTTCATCAACAACTTCAAACCGGGTCGCGAGTACTGCTGGATGGCTGAAATGGAAGGGGAAATTGTCGGCTCGGTGTTTGTCGTGCAGGTCAGCGAAGAAGTCGCCAAACTGCGCCTGCTGCTGGTCGAACCGCGCGCTCGTGGGTTGGGTCTTGGCACGCGCTTGGTGGAAGAATGTATCCGCTTTGCCCGTCGCGCTGGCTACAAGAAAATGACATTGTGGACCAACAATGTGCTGCTGGAAGCCCGCCACATCTACCGCAAGACAGGCTTCCAATTGGTGTCGCAAGAACCGCATCACAGCTTCGGTCAAGACCTCATTTCCGAAACGTGGGAACTGGATTTGTAATCGGTGCCCCAGCATTCATTATGCGGTTGTTCTCATCCACTGAATGACTACGTTGGCGAGTGCCGCTGCTTTTGCTTTCGCTTCTGCTTCATCATGCAGTTTAACCACAGCCCGATCAACAGCCACCCATTCGAGTAGCCCGCTGTCGTCCTCAAAAGTAAAGTTGTGGCTGTCCTTCACTTTGCTTCCCCGATGAAAAACCAGTTGAACAAAGTCTGCCGAGCGCAGGTTCAGCGTCACCCGGTCCTGATTCTGATAGCAAAAACTTGGCGCATTCCATTTTATGTGTTCAGTGATTTCCGGGTCGGAAGCCAAAATAGTGGATCGTACAAGTTCCACAACCTCTTTTAACGGATAGTCGAGCGCTTTCATGAATTGGTTCACCGAATCGGTCTGGTTCGTTGATTTATTCATAGTACCCACGTGAATTTTTCTGAATTGCCAAATCAGTTGCTAGAAAGTGTAGCATGGGTAACACTGCTTGTATTGTACGGAACGGCAATGACCACAAGCTGTGCCTAACCGACCGGCTCCAATTGCACGCTGAAGTGACGTAGGAACGGCGGTTCCCATGTAATGCGGTGGCCGGGTATAGCATCACGCCGCTCATGCACGGCCAGAATTATCTCCGTCAAGTAATCTTCGTGACTTTGCATGTACACCCTGCGCGGAAAAGCCATCCGTACCAGATCAAGCGGGGCAGGGCGTTCTGAACCGTCCGGCTGCCGTCCAAACATGATCGAACCGATTTCAACACAGCGGATGCCGCCCGCTAGATACAGCGCGTTCGCCAGCGACCACGCCGGGTACTGCGAGTCGGGGATGTGGGGCAGCATAGCCCGCGCATCAATATACAGCGCATGCCCGCCCGGTGGCTGTACCATCGGCACACCGGCTCGCGCCAGCTTTTCTGCCAGATAGGTGATGGTGCGCGCCCGATAACGCAGGTAATCTTCATTGAGCGCTTCATATAGGCCGATAGCAATGGCCTCCATATCGTAACCCGCCATGCCGCCGTAGGTCGGGAAGCCTTCGGTCAAAATGAGCAAGTTACGGCACTTCAGCGCCAGCGCATCATCATTCAGCGCTAGAAAGCCGCCGATATTTGCCATGCCGTCTTTCTTGGCGCTCATCGTGCAGCCGTCGGCGTAGCTAAACATTTCGCGGGCGATGTCGAGGGTGTTGCGGTCACCGTAACCATCTTCGCGAGTTTTGATAAACCAACTGTTTTCAGCGAAACGACAGGCGTCAATGATGAACGGAATCCCACGCTCATGCGCGATCTGGCTGATAGCGCGGATATTCGCCATGCTCACCGGCTGCCCGCCGCCAGAATTGTTCGTGACTGTAATCATAATCAGTGGAATATTCTCAATCCCCACCTGATCCAATGTGTCCTTTAGCGCGTCCAGGTCCATATTGCCTTTGAAGGGGTGAATCGTTTGTGGTTGATGACCTTCCGCGATAACCAGATCGCGCGCCTCGCCTTTGCAAAATTCGATATTGGCGCGGGTGGTGTCGAAGTGTGTGTTGTTGGGAATCACGTCACCCTGTTTGACCACCGTGCTGAACAAAATACGCTCGGCAGCGCGTCCTTGATGGGTGGGGATGACATGCTTGAAGCCGGTAATGTCCTTCACCGCCGTTTCAAATTTATAGAATGACGAAGCGCCCGCATAGGATTCGTCGCTGGCGATCATCGCTGCCCACTGCTGCGCCGACATCGCGCCCGTGCCGCTGTCGGTCAACAGGTCAATCGTCACCTGGTCAGCCCGCAGTTTGAACGGGTTATGACCAGCCGCCCGCAGCGCCTCCGCCCGCTCGGCGTAGCTTGTGAATCGAATCGGTTCGACTGACCGTACCCGAAACGGTTCAATGATGGTTTGTATATGCAGTTTGCTGAAAAGATCGGTGGACATGAGCGGACTCCTCCTGCGGCACGAATTTTCCACAGTATACTGGCTTGTCTTTGCGCCACTATCGCCGCGCCGCTAAGTCCGGAATTACGTCATGTCCACCACTATGACATCTTGCGGCACTAGGGTTCAGCTTGCCGGGTCTATTCACCTTCGGCGAAGCTATGATTGCTATTCGGGAGGTACGCCGGTACTGCGCCGATACCCGTCACTGTTTCCTTCACTCATTAGCGCCAGCTTAACGCCTCTCATTTTTTCCATATCATCTTTTTACATCTCCCTTACGCTGGATTGCGCCAGTTCTCATTGACGAGTCCTAGCATGATGGCATGAAGGCATAACGAATGCCTGTATCCATCTCATATGAGGAGGAATATCATGCGAATGAGTTTAAAGCAGCGTGCAGTCAGCCTCGGTGCTGGTATTCTGCTCGCTGGTTTCGGTTTCTTTTTAGGCAGCTCCGCTTTGCACACCACCGCCAGCCCGCTGGTGGCTGCGCCCGTGGCGACCGTTCAACCCGCCGCGCCCACCACCGACACGGAGCGCATATTTGCCGACATTTACAACCGCGTGAGTCCGTCGGTTGTTTCGATTAACGTATCGGGAACATCGAATTACGGTTCTGCATATCAAGGCACGGGCACAGGATTTGTAATTGATCTACAGGGACACATCGTCACCAACGATCATGTCGTAGATGGCGCATCAACCATTGAAGTGAATTTCCATGATGGCACAATCGCCAGCGCCGATGTAGTCGGTCTTGATCCTGACTCAGATCGGGCGGTCGTCAAAGTGGATGTTCCAGCATCGGAACTTGTCCCTGTCACCTTTGGCGACTCGGATGCGCTCTTTATCGGCCAGACTACGCTTGCCATTGGCAGCCCCTTCAACCAGCGTTGGACTCTGACCAGCGGCATCATCAGCGCCTTAGATCGCACCATCTCCGGGCAAACCAATTATTCAGTTGGCGCTGCCATTCAAACCGACGCTGCTATCAACCCCGGCAACAGTGGTGGCCCGCTGCTCAACCTTAAGGGTGAGGTCATCGGTGTCAACTCGCAAATTGTCAGCCAGAGTAACAGCAATGCCGGTATTGGTTTCGCCATCCCCAGCAATCTGGTCAAGCGTGTCGCGCCCGAACTCATCAACAATGGCAAAGTGGACTATAGCTATCTGGGTATCCGCGCTGGTTCTGGCCTCGATCTTAGCTTGATCGAAGCCTTGAAAGTTCCACATAATACACAGGGTGTTGTCATCGGCTTGGTTGAACCCAACGGCCCGGCAGCCAACGCTGGCTTGAAGAGTGCTGCTGTCCGCAACAGCACTTCACTGCCCACCGCTGCTGATATCATCACCGCTATTGACGGCATCAAGATCACTGATATGAGCGGCTTGGTATCCTATTTGGCGACCAAGACCAAGCCCGGTCAGACTATCAGCATGACCGTCCTGCGCGACGGCGGCGAAATCAATATCCCTGTTACGTTGGGCGCACGCCCCGCTGGTAACTAACGCGCCTCATTTATCATCGTAGGGTAGGGCGGATTTCAATTCCGCCCTTATGTTATATATTCCCCGAATATGTCATTTGACACTGCCAATTTACGCTTCTCTCTTTGTACGATAGACATATAACGCACAAGCTTTGGTTTGTGATCCGCTCGTAAATGTGCTGGTACACCGTAATTAGCATCGTAGAAGGGGCGCTATCCTGTACAGCGGATGGTGTCCCTTTTGTTTGACAGTTATTACAACCGCGGGAGAATGATCATGCCGCGCATATTCATAAGCTACAGCCGTGTTGACCGCGCGCTTACTGCTGACTTGGCCGCTCGCCTCCGCCGAATCAACGGCACTGAAAATGTCTGGTATGACGAAGCGCTGCATGGCGGGGATGTTTGGTGGCGGTCTATTCTGGACCAGATCGCGCGCTGTGATATCTTTATGTACCTCCTCAGCCGTGATTCGCTCGAATCGCCCTACTGTCTGGCGGAGCTGAATGAAGCCCGCCGCCTGCGCAAACCTGTCCTGCCCGTGTTGGTCCGCGACCGAACGCCCATCCCACCCGATCTCAGTGTCATTCAATATGTCGACATGTCATCCGGCGTTACCCTCGATACCATTACCGATCTCGAAGCAGCTATTAACACACTCGCCGCTTCCGGGCAGGAACTGCCAAACGCACCGCTTCGCCCCGTGCCCGAACCCGTGCCGTCCGCTCCACTATCATCGTCCGTCGAAAGCCGTCCTGCTGCCAAATCGTCACCTGCTGGCGGGGTTGCTCGCCCTGCGTCTCCGCCGCGCCGCAGTCGCTTGCCGGCTTTAGCTTTCTTCCTGCTGCTTGTGTCTGTGGCGGTAGTTGTGGTCACCACATTCCGTCCGTCGGTTCCGGCTGCGAGGAGTACCACCACAAAAGAAATTGTTATTCCCGCGCTTCCAGCCACCACGGGATGGTTTGAAAGCGGCATTGAAGTGCACAAAGGGCAGAGCTTCACCATTTCCGCAAGAGGTGAGATCAATATATGGGATGGCTGCGAAACACTCAAGATCGAACGAGATCTCGCATGGGTAAACTGTGCAGAGATGATGGTTGGGCCGGAAGGTGGCGTGTTTACCAATCAGGATGGAACGCCCATTGCCCATCCCGCTGACGCAAATTGGCAAGGCTATCCGGATGCCGACGCGCCTTTATATGTGCTGTTGGGACGGATCGGCAACGGCGATCTGTTTATTGTCGGTGCGGGTGGCAGCTTCGTTGCTCGTAACAACGGCACTCTGCAATTTAGAATTAATGATGCTTCCGAACCGGACAACGCCGGTGAGTTTGTCGCCATTGTCACCCTTTACGACGCAGCCGACTGACAAACTGTTTCTGGTTTTCCCTCTAATAGGTAGAGGCTTGGCGGTGAGCGTGCAGCCTCCCATTGGGACATGCCCTTCGACCTCGGCGTGCATATCCTCCCGCGTCTAATCTGGCAACTTTCCGCCCCAACAAACCATTTCCCAACCATCTACCAACCGTCTTAACAATCATTTTCCCTCAAAATGGTTAGTGAAATTACCCCGAAAAAGAGACCATTTGGTCGCCCTAAAACCGAAATTTTGTGCTACACTGATTGTGTATTTTGTTGATGCTTAACTGGTTATTGCCATTTGTTGTCGCCAAAAGCACCCGGCGTCACAGCTATGCCGCCAGTACTTCAATCGAATGGATCAATAATTTTGGATCAAACATCTAGCGCCTACTATCTTCTTCTGGCAACTGATAACTGGAAGCAGGAAACTCCCGATGCAGCAACCATTGCAGCGGCACACTACCGCTCCATTGCCGAAGCTGCTGCCATCGCCGCCGTTTTTCTACGCGCAGCCCCAGCCGAGCTTCCCGCCGAAATGGCACAAAAACCGTGTTGAAATTGCCACTTTTGCCGTATTTTGTGCCGAATTCGTAATCTTCTGTAATATAATTTGGCTATCAGCTATCAGCTATCAGCTATCAGCTATTCCGACTTCAACGCCAGCACCGGGGGCAGTCGCGCCGCCCGCAGCGCCGGGTATAACCCCGCACCCAGTCCCACAGCCGCCGCCAGTACCAGCGCGAACAGCGCCAGTTCGGGCTGTATGACGAATAGCTGCCCCCCGATCCGCGAGGTGTCGAACGGTAGAAAAGTCGCAATCCCACCCGGTTGGCTGGGGTCACTGTTGGCCGCTGCCTGTGCCACCGCTGTGTTAATCACATTTTGGAGGAAATAAGAGAGGCCGACACCCGCAATTCCGCCCGTCAGCCCTACCAGCCCGGCCTCCACCAGAAACACCGTCAGAACGTCGCGGTCGGTCGCGCCGATGGCCTTCATCAACCCGATCTCCTTCGTCCGTTCCAGTATCGCCATCGTCATGGTGTTCGCCACACCGAAGGCCGCCACAAGCAGGGCAATCCCACCGACGCCCCCCAGTATCAGCCGCATGGCGCTGAAGAAGTTGTTCAATTGGTTGACGTATTCGGCCAGACCCTGTGGCGAGTAACCCATTTCCTTGATTTTCTCAGAAATGCCTGTCACGGTTTCCCGGCTGGAAGCCCGCACAATCACCTGATCGAATACAAATGTTTTGGCGTCAAACTTATTGCCCGTTATCCACTCGTTATACGCCAGAACATCCTGAATGGGCATCAACATGGAAGAATTGTATCGGTCATTAGGTTGCAATACCCCGGCGGGTTTAGGGGAAATTCTCCTGTCACTTGGCGTTTGGCTGCTGTATTGATACAGCCGGATCTTGAAGGGCGTCGTATACAAATCAACTTTGACGGTGGAATATTGGTCGCCGGTCGCTTTCGGGTCGTAAAAATAATCCCCGGCCTGCGCGCCGAGGAGCACTGTATCCCGCTCCAGCGCCAGCGTGCCGTCTTGTACCGCGATTCCCATATAGGGCAGCACGCGCGGGTCAACACCCAATATGCTGGTGTAGCCCGAATACTTACCGGCGACAATTTCGCCAGCCTGTAGATTAGTTACCGGAATGACGGCTGCCACACCCGGTATCGCCCAAAACTCGTTGACTGCATTCACCGAAAGCGTCGGTACATTCTCCGGCGTTTGCCCGCTCGGCCCATATCCGTAATTGGGGTACACATCCAGTTCGGTTAGCTGGCTGCTGTTGCCGATACTGGACTCAGCCGCCCGCTGTAATCCTGCCGTCAGCGCCACCAACAGGATTACTGCGGTTGTGCCAACCAGTACACCGCCCGCCGTCATAACCAGACGCGCCCGTGCCCGGTTCAAATTGCCTATAGCCAACGCCGCCAGTTCAGTTAACATATGCGCTCACAAAAAATGCCATTGCAGTGATCTAAAGGTAGTGTCGTCGGAGGGCGAATCAATGGTTCGCCCTCGAATCTTAGAAGTAATTCCGTTTCCGGAATGAATTGAGCAATACGGTCGCCATACTTGGCGTATTTGTAAAGAGCTGTGGGTCAGGTTTTTTCATAAACTCGGTGTAGCCTTCGATCCCTTCCAGATCTTTGTCTTCAATCTTATTGAACCCCATCGCCCAATCTGTGAAGGACCGCTTGTCGATGTTTTCGGTAGATATCTTCAATATATTGCGGTGGCGTTTATCGGCACTGATCTTGCGATAGACGGCATCTATAGTCGCCGCGTCGCCTTCAAGGGCTTGAATGAAAAAACCGTCACGATACAGTAGCATTCCGGTAATATCCCGCGCTGCATTCTTTTCCCGGCATTCCTTCAACAATTCTACTAGCTCATCATCGGACATTTTCTGCTTGGCATAACTAACATAAATCAATGAAACAAGTCCCATTTGCAATCTCCCAAAATGACTACCACTAGAAGTAAAGCCCAATCAACATTTACAGTAAATGACTACGCCCTAAAACGGAGTACTTGACCCATCATCACCTAACTCCCCAACCCCAACAACCCTAACAACACCTTGCCTAATAAATCCCGTCCACTCAATGGAGCTTCTTCCACCGGCTGCGGGCCAAAATCAATCGGCGGCCCGAAGTCCGGCGGGGGCAGGGGAGGCAAGCCTTCCAGTTCATAGGTTTGGACAATCTGTTGTGGTCGGTTCAAATCATCGGTGTAATTCAATGTGACAGTTACGGTAATTGCACCTTCCGCCGTCGGCATAAAACTGGCATCCAGAGTGCCTTGATCGTCATTACGAATTGGGCCGAGATATGTTTCCGTTCCTGAAACCACATCCGCGTTTTCGGCTGTGACCACTGCATTGGTAAAATTCACTGCCTTCCGTCCGCGGTTGGCGATCTCCAATGACAACCCCACGATGTCTCCCACATTAACTTGTTCCGGCATGGGAGAGGTTTCGCTTACCTTGATTTGAGGTGGCACGATAACCGGCAGGCTCGCCCGCAAATTGTCCTGCGAGAACGAACCGTCCGACCGTTGGTAGCGTAGGGTAATGGGCAGGCTGTAGATACCGCTGTCCACCGACCCGTTGACGATGAATCGCTGCGTCAGGGTGATGGCCTCATCTCCCGCTGCCACATCACCTACGTTCTGCGTACCCACCGAGCCCAACGGCGCAAAAGTATTGCTGGGGTTGGTAGTGGTCGAAGCACTTGCGCCCGGTGTTGGGTCAATCCCGCCACCCGTCGAATCTACACCGCCAAAGGTGACGATCAACCCTTTTGCCGTATCGTTTCCGATATTCCGCAGGCTGAGTGTCAGCGTGAATTCTTGTCCCGGCTCCAGCACATCAAATCCCGCATCGAATGAGTCCACGATCATCACCGGCGCAGGTGCATCCACCTTTGCAACGTTCATGGTCATGCTGGCTGAAACGGTTTTGAGTTCACCTTTTTGTAGGAAGCTGATGGTAAGCGCCTGTGACTGTGGTCCCGCTTTGGCACTGCTGCTCACCACCAGCGGCATATCAATGCTCGCGCTGGCTCCCGCCGGAATGTCACCAATCGGGAAGCTGTTACCCTGCGGCCCCGCTAGCAAGATGCCGTCTGCACCCACCGAAGCCAGCACCTGTGACGCCGTTTCGTTGCCGCTGTTGGTGAGCAAAATCGTGACTGTTGTTGCTTCGCCCGGCACGACCGGATTGGGGTTGAATTGGTAGCGTGATAACGTAATTTGCGATGCCTGTGGCGAAGCGTCCACCCGCACCGTAAGCGCCCCCGGCGACGTATAGGTTGAACCGCTGAAATCGCGGTAGCTGATGGTAATGTTGACCGTTTGCGGGCCGTCTGTTGTGTCTGTGGCCGCCACCACTGCCAGCGACGCGGTGTAACTCGCGCCTACGCCAATGTCGGGCAGAAGCACTGCCGATTGTCCGTTTGCAGGGATAAATTTGCCGCCCACATCCACTTTAACGGAAACACTCTGCGCCACCCGACTGCCTTGGTTGACAATGTCGAAAGTGAATGTCGTCGTGCCCCCCGGCTTGATAGCGGGTGGATTTGCCACGAAACTGCGTACCAAAAGTGATGGCGCGCCCGGCACTTCGGTAGGCGGTGGTGCAATCGTCGGCACAGGAGGAATATCGGTCGGCGGTGGCGGAACGGTAGGAGCCAATACCGTCAGCGTGCCCGAACCGCTGCCTCCGCTGGGGTCATTTACTTGAATAATGTACTGTCCTGCCGCCAGATTGCTGGGAATCGCTGCTCGCAGTTCATTGGCGCTGATCAGGGTCACCGACAGTGCCGTGCCGGATAGACTGACCGTCGTTGTAGGACGGAAGTTCGCGCCCGTCACCGTCAGAATGCCGCTTTGCCCCGCTACGATCTGCGCGGGCGATGTTCCAGTCACAGTAATGGCTGGCGGGGGCGGGGGCGTATTGGTTGGCGCAGCGACCTGAAAAGTGGTGCTGCCCAGCACTTGGAATGCCCCGCCGTTATCCTTACCCACATCCACTTGATACGACTGTGCAGCCAGAGTGTTAGGGATAACAGCATGCATTTCGCTGGCCGTCAGATAATTAACCGCCAGCGTCAGCCCTGCCGACTGTATCTTCACCTGAATACTGGCGTCCAAATTAGTGCCCAACACGGTTACTGTGCCACCCTGTCCGGCAATCACCGGATTGGGTGTAATGCCGATGCTTGTCACCGCCGCATCCTGCGCAAGAGTCGGTACCAGAGTCATAAAGAACAGCCCCAGCAACAACCCCGCGAATAGAACGCGTTGTCGTCCGATGCCTCTATTCGCAATATATCGCGTCGCCATTTTGGTATCTGACAACTGGAAACTGGTAACTTTCCTATTCCACATATTCAGCATCCTCAGCCAGTGCTTGTTCAACCGCCTGCCATGTATTCAGCGCCGGATAAGTCGCACGGCGTGTTTCTTTCAATAAACGATCTTCTGTCACATATCCGTCCCGCAGGCCGATCATACGCTGGGCATAATCTGCAACTGCGGGGTCGTGAGTTACGACAATGATGGTTTTTCCCTGATGCCGGTTCAGGTGGCGCAGCAGTTTCATGACCGTCTGTCCGGTTTTGGTGTCCAGCGCACCTGTCGGTTCGTCGGCCATAATAATCGGTGGGTCATTGAAGAGCGCCCGCGCGATAGCTACCCGCTGCTGCTGGCCGCCTGAAAGTTGGTTGGGGCGGTGGTCAATGCGGTCTTCCATTTGCAGCGCCCGCAGAATGTTGAAGGCCCGGTTTTCGCGGGTATCGCGATCCAAACCCGAAAATATCCCCGGTAGCGCCACATTTTCGAGCGCTGTTAAGGTGGGAACTAGATGAAATGCTTGAAAAATAAATCCAATCGTCTCTCGCCGGAATGCTGCCAGCTCATCTCCGCCCAAATGGTCAATCCGGTTGCCCGCCACGATAATTTCGCCGTCCGTGGGTCTATCTAGCCCGCCCAGCATGTATAGCAGCGTACTTTTGCCTGAACCGCTTGGCCCCATGATGGCCGTGAACTGCCCCTCAGGCACATCTAAATCAACCGCGTCCAGCGCATGAACCGACTGGTCGCCTAACTCGAAATATTTACACAACCCGCGTGCGCGAATTACGCTGGGGGGTAGGGCAGAATTGCCGTTTGTATGAGGAGAAGTTGCTAATGCCATAATCTCATCAGTTCACGCTAATTACCCGCATCGGCTTCCGGGGTCACTTCATTCAGCACTCCGCTTCCCGGTGAGAGGAAACCTTGCGTAGGTTGTGTGTCAATCTCGCCTTCAATTGTCGGTTCGCTTTCAAGCGGTAATGCTCCTTCGTTCGGTATTTTTCCTTCATCCGGCAGAGTGATAGAGTCCGTTAGGCCGCTTTCATTCAAAAGATCCGCTGCTGGCGTGGGAACAGCAATTGCACCTGTTGCCACGGGTACGACCACCAATACCAATACCCACGCGATCACCACGAGCGCCACCGCCCAATGTTTGCCATCTAGTACCGTGCGCGCGCCGATGTATATCAGCACCAATGTCCAGACCCAGAACACAGTGAAGCGTGAAGCCAGTGAGAGGATTAGACTCTGCACAACTACTGGCAGTGAAGTAAAGCTTTCCCAGTGCACCAGCAGTCCGCTCAGTCCCGCCGCACCCGGTTTGCCTCCCGCCGCCAGAAAGATCAACTGCAAGCCCGCCATGACACCCAGTGGGACGCTTGTCCAGATGGCAATTTGCAGATTTTGCCCGTAGCTGGGACGCAGCCCGTTAAAAAGTGGCACTTCGCACAGAAGCAGCGCCAGCACAAACCAACCGAGCACGATATGACTGCCACTAATGAGTGCTGTCACCCAAGTGGATGAAATATCACCCGTGGAAGCTGCTGGGGTAACAGGCGTATCGGGGATGATACTGGTCGGCCCGTTCGGTCCGCCGCCACCACCTTTACCGCCCGGTAGCACAACTGCACCGCCGCCACCCGAAAATAGGCTGCCAGTATCGCCTCCGAAATCACTTGCGAGGGGTATTTCACCGCCTCCTGTGCTGCCATTCGCCAACGCTTCTTGCCGCACCGCGCTCAGTCCGTTCAATGCTAGGATTAATACTGCCACCCAGAACCACTGGCGCGCGTTGTTTGTGCGCGGAAGTGCTTCAAAAAAAGTATTGGGTTGCAGCGCCAGTGTCCAAACCTGTCCCCACAGGCTACGAGGACGTGGCTGGCGGATGATCTGCATTTCGCGAGAGCGCACTGGTTGAATTTGTCGATTGCTCATATGATTTCTAGTGAACGTTACTTCCTACTGGTAAGCCGATTCTACGGAACAAACCTTGCGAACACCTCTATATGGAGACGGTGCAATTCTTATAGGTGTTCCAGCGTTTTAATTATGTGGTGTGCCTCAATGCATGTCAACAACGCCTCACCGCCGCTTGTTGGGCGCCACACCCATTGGAAATGATGAGAATAACTGCTGAAATATATCACACCGCATGGTGCAGGAATACAATTATGCGAGGCCTTCTCGTAGTGGGGCAGGGCATAGCCAATAAAAAAGGGCCGTTTTGACAGCCCTCATAGGCATCAAGATAAGCAAAAAAGGGCAATCTCAGAGAGAATGATTGTGCGAACAACATTCAACTGAGGATGCCCTTTTATGTGTACAAGCATAACCGAACTGGGAGAAATCCTGCAAACGCTGCTGATCGAGGATGCGGATCGCATCGGACGGGAGAGCGGATTTATCCAACGGAAGCGAAAATTCAGCGGGTCAAGCTTTGCGCAAACGTTAGTGTTTGGCTGGCAAGCGAATCCGAATGCCAGTCTGGAAGAGTTATGCCAAAGTGCGAGCCAAGCAGGGGCGAACATCAGCCCGCAGGGGTTACAGGAGCGATTGAACAGCGAAGGGGCGAACGAATTTCTGCATCGACTGTTGCTGCGCAGCTTGGAGTATGCGGTTGAAGGGGAAGCCAAGCCGTCGGCATTACTGAGACGCTTCAAGGGCATCTATCTGCAAGACAGCAGCAAAGTGGAACTGCCAGCCCAGTTTGAGCGCGTTTGGCGGGGGAAATCATGCTCAACAAGCGACGCTGAAGTTTCGACGCTCCTTGATTACCAAACGGGCAAGGTCAATTTTCGTTTAGCCCCACGGTCGTCAGCACGATTGCCGTTGCAAACAACGGAGCCGCCGCGGAGTTACGTTGGCGGCGTGGAGCACCCAACTTCCAAGTTGGCGTGTTCTGAGATCCCTCCAATGCGCGTGGGGTCGCTTGGCTGGGCCGTCTGGCACGGGTTGGGAACTGGACGGTGAAAAAGTGACCCATGTTTGGAGTGGCTCAAGCGCAGCGAGCGACTGCCTCGACCAATGAGTTGAACTCACCGTCTATGCTTCGTTTCAACCCCATCGCTCTCCGCGTCCCCGTTCACGTGGCTGAAGAGCGGCGCAAGCGTGTTCGTGAAGCCGCCAAAGAATCGCAAACACAGTCAATTGAAGGTGGAAACGCTCAAGCTGTGTGACTGGACCCTGATCGTCACCAATCTGGACGCGGAGGCTCTTTCCGTGCACGATGCCTTACGCTTGTTACGTTTACGCTGGCAGATTGAGTTGCTCTTCAAACTCTGGAAGCAGCAGCTCTCCCTCGATGAATGGCGCGCAAACAACCCTGTCACATTCTAGGCGAGGTTTACGCCGATAATTGTTAACTCGTCTGAAACATTGGCCACTCATTCTCGGTTGCTGGGAAGAAAATGCCAGCCTGGTCAACAACAACTCTTTCTCAAAAACTTATGCCTTTCCACCTGCTCTCTGTCCTCCACGATTTCCTTGCCCGCAAATGGTGCTGACCTAGCGCTATCCCTAAACTGCCCCGCTGCAAAATCCAGAAACGAAAAACGAGACCCGCCGCCACACCAGCTTTTGGGTCGTCCCGAATTCACCATCTTGATGCCTTTGGGCATGAAAACAGCCCTTTTTTATTCTCCGTATCCTCAGTGACCCCATCTGATTACGGGCTATGCATGCAGATATTGATCCAGATACTTGTTGAACGCCTCGTCAATCATCCGTCCCACCTTCACTTGGTTAGTGGACCATGATCTTCAGCCGTTCTGGCACATAAGCGAAAGTAAGCTCTGTAGGCGCGGAGACGCTGCCACACCGTAGCCACCAAAGGTGTCAATCAGGTCGTCGGTGAATTCGCCTTCACCTGTGGTGATCTTACTGAACTCATCTGTTGAAAGCCGCAGGTAGGTGAACGGGACTGCTGCTGATCTGCCATACATCGTCCGAAGGTATTTTCTTTACCCACCGTCTTGGAGATGATTTCCTGATAGTCCATCACCGGGATGTCATCAATGAACACATCCTTGGGCAGGTTGGAACAGTGGAAGACTACGCCCTTGTCCGGGTCATCGCCATAGTTATTGTTCCAGTCGACCAGCGAACGGCCGTCGGAACAGTTGCAGGGCCAACATCGCCAGCGCACCTACGATGTCCGTTTCGCACGCCGAAGTTCAACTTATTGCTGCTCATGCTCATCGGCCACGGCACCACACCGAAGTATTCCTCCATCGAAGTCAGCATTGAATGAGCGTGGCGTCCAGTGCGACATCTTCATCCAGCCGTCAGAACTACACCGAATTTAGACATTCGCATCGGTGAAAGCTCTGGTACCGCCTGTCTTGGCGTAACCTTGATGTCCATGAGCTTGGCCTGCACCTTTGAATCCTTTGTCTTTCAGCCGTTCGATACGTCCCGATCGCTCCGAAGATCAAGTGTTTCTACTCATCTACAGCATGATCAGCAGCTTCTCGCTGAAGCGTACGATCTTGAAGAAGCTTCAGCCCGTGCGCTATCATACCCAACCGTGCTGTTCGCATCCCACGCACAATCCGACACACACCCGCGAACCACGAGGTCGGCCATGAATGCATCGGACTCCGGGTCCATCGTGTGGTTCCAGGTGATGGAATACTTGATACCGTATTGGCGCAGGTTATTGCGGGCGCTCATCTTCCCGCAAAGCTGTCGCGCCGGTTGTTGTCCATCTTTGCCGCGTCGTCAGGGAAGGCATGGATCATCACTGGCACATCGAGGTCAGCGAAGCGCAGCGCATTAGCTATCGCCCGCTCATCGCCGAAGTTCGGCAGTGTCTTCTTCATCCCAATTTCATCTCCAGTGCTGCCGGAACAAATCACCGCACATCCGTGCCTCAGCCAGTGACTCAATCGCGCCGTTGTTGCTGTCAAAGCTTCAGGCGTGATAATGACGTTGATGCCCGCCTTCTTCGACGAGGATAGTCTTTCGTCCCTCGCCTGCTAGCCGCGCCGGGAAGAGCTTCTCCGGATTTTACCGGCAATTACATAGAAAATGTCACTGGCTTTTTCGGTCAATAATCCACTGCGGAGTAATGTCAGTTTAACTGCGCTTTTTCGCCTGTGTTTTGCTCCTTGAAAATGGACATTAGTTTATAGTTGTTAGTTGGTAGTCAATAGTCTACTAGCGACCAGTTAAGAGCTGCTATACTTCTTTCATCTCCCCGTGTTCTGTTATGTTAGTGCGCAGCCTCCTTGGTATTTCCCTTTGTCAATACCCGCGACTGGCACGCCCTTCACTGCTGCCTGCTGCGCCATTTCCTCAATGGTCTTGGTGTACAGTCGTGCCGCGCCAACGCTAGTTTGTTGAAGTTTCACCCGTTTGCCCGTTCGTTCGGCTGCTGCCAATCGATCCTGTGCTGCTGGGATTTCATCAGCATATTGTGGCAGCCACTGTGCTTGCGCCACCAGCATCTCGTCTGTCATCTGCCACACTTCTTCCGGGTTACACACCGCGCCCACCAACGGGTCGTGCAGCATGGCCTGTTTGAGCAGGGTTACGTCACCATGTACCGCTGCCTCCATCCCCATCTGCTGCACGCGCACACTGGCCGAACAGGTGGCCGCGCATGCCATTGGCAAATCGCCGACAGTAGGCATGTTGATGCCGTTTTTGTCTACATAACCCGGTATCTCAATCGTGCAGCCATCGGGCAGGTTGGTGATATGCCCACGATTAGGGATATTGAAGTGCCCGCGATAGGGACGTCCAGTTTCCAATCCCTCAATTATGTAAGAGCCGTGTTCCTCGCTGCGGTTGTTCGCGCCAATGACAGGGGGAGTCTCCTGCATCCAGTTCGGGAAGTCGCTTTCAAACCAGTTGCGCCCCTCGGTGCAAACCCGCAAATAACCGCCGGTCTCCCCATTAATCCAGCTTGAAAGATCAATCCACTGAGTGATCTCGTCAGGCCGCTTGCGATACCACGGCAGGTATTCGCTCAAATGCCCGTTGGACTCGGTGCTGTAATACCCGAAGCGTCGCAGCACATCAATCCGCACCTTTTCGGTAGTGGGGTATTCGGGATGGCCTTCAAACAACTCCAGCATGCGCGGAATCATATCCATACCCCGCCACTGTGCTTTGGTGAACCACGTCTGGTGGTTGATGCCTGCACACACCACATCCACTTCACGCCGGTGCAGTGTGGCATCCTGCGCGATCAACCCCTCGCGTTTCGCCCAGTGTTCGATGCAGCTCGTGATCTGCCAGTGCGCCCCCTGCACACCGTGGCACAGCCCCACCGTCTGCACCCCGCCGTACTGGTTACACGCCCACACATTCATCGCCATGGGATTCGAGTAATTCAGGAACAGGGTGTCCGGCTTGCCCACCTCGCGGATGTCCTTGCAAATACTCAACAGCACTGGAATAGTGCGCTGGGCGTACATGATGCCCCCCGCGCAAATTGTGTCGCCCACGCACTGGTCAACCCCGTACTTCAGCGGAATATCAACGTCCGTCTGGAACGCTTCCAGCCCGCCCTGCCGGATCATGCAGATCACATAATCACTGTCCGCAATGGCCTCGCGCTGGCTCAGGGTAGGGGTAACCGTAGCAGGCAAATGGTTCGCCTCAACATCCCGTTTGCACAACTGTGTCACCATATCCAGATTACGCTGCGAAATATCCATTAGCGCAAACTGGGTATCGCTCAATTCCGGCACAGCCAGAATGTCGTGCATCAAACGCCGCGTAAACCCGATTGACCCCGCGCCAATCATCGCAATTTTCAAGGGCATGTATTGACTCCGTGTCCTCTCTGTGAACTCTGTGGTTCGCTAAATTTGTACTTCACTGTCCGTACACGTGCGTGTAGCGGTGGTGCAGCTTGGCGATGTTCTCCGGCGAAATCGGAATCGGTGTTCCCATCTGCTGCGCGATGAATACTATCGCCGCATTATCCTCAGTCATCACTGCTGCCTGCACTGCTTTCTCCACCGTCGCCCCCACGGCAAACACCCCATGATTTTGCAGGATGCACGATGGGCTGTGATAACCCTTGAGTGTCTCCACCACCAATTGCCCGATTTCCTCTCCGCCAATCAGTGCGAAGCCCCCGCATGGTATCGGGCCGCCAAACTCGTCACCCATCGCAGTGGTATAGCAGGGGATTTCCCGCCCCAGCACGGCGAAGGCTGTGGCATAACGCGAATGAGTATGTACAACACCATTCACATCTTCCCGTGCCCGGTAAACGACGCAGTGCGAGGCGGTGTCACTGGAAGGCTTCAGATCGCCTTCCAGCACTTTGCCGTTGATGTCAACAACCACCATGTTCTCCGGTGTCAGTTCATCAAATGTCACCCCGCTGGGCTTAATGACAACGAGGTTAGTTTCCGGGTCACGCGCGCTCACGTTGCCGCTCGTCCACGCCACCAGATTGTTGCGTGGTAGCTCCAAATTCATCGCGCATACGCGCTTGCGTAATGCTTCTAGCTTCATGATTCTCTGTTTCCTCTGCGAAGCCTCCTCGAAGGGGGCCGTAGTTTAAAATTTCTTATCGCTGCGTCTCAGCGGTCCAAACCGTATTATCTTCTCTCGGTACTCTCCGTGTCCTGTGCGAAGCCTCCCCAAAGTGGACTGTGGTTAGTCTTCTTTATTCTTCGCCCCGCGCTGCCCGCCGCAAGTTCTTTAACCGCTTCATTACATCGTTCGTTCCGCGCCCGAAGTAGTCATACAATGTCTTGTAGTCCGCATACATCTGGTCATAAACCGCTGTGTTAGCAGCAATTGGCTGCACCACCTCGTCCTTAACCTTACCCATTTTCTCAGCTGCGGCTTCAATGTTCGGGTAAATGCCTGCGGCTACCGCTGCGTGCATGGCTGCGCCCAGCGCCGGGGCCTGCGACGAACCCGCCAGCTTGAAGGTGCGCCCGGTGACATCGGCATAAATCTGGCGCAGCAGGGCATTCTTATCCGGCAGCCCACCCGCCGCGATTAACTCCGTTACCGGTACGCCGCGCTGCTCGAACGCCTCAATGATGACCCGCGTCCCGAACGCAGTAGCTTCGATCAGCGCCCGGTAAATATCCGGTGCGCGTGTCGCCAACGTGCCACCTACCAGCAACCCCGTCAGGTCAACATCCACCAGTGTCGAACGGTTGCCGTTCCACCAGTCCAGCGCGATCAAGCCGTGCTCGCCGACCTTTTGCTTGGCCGCTTCTTGTTCCAGATATTGGTGCAAGTCCATGCCCGCCCGTTTGGCCGCGTCATGGTATTCCGGCGGCACGGCGTTGTTGACGAACCACGCGAAGATGTCGCCCACGCCGCTCTGCCCCGCTTCATATCCGTAATAACCGGGGATGATGCCATCGCGCACCACGCCGCACATGCCTTCTACCGTCTGTAACTTGTCGCCCACCAGCATGTGGCAGGTGGACGTTCCCATAATCATGACCATCGTTCCGGCTTTGGTGGCTTTGACTGCCGGATACGTGACATGCGCATCCACGTTGGCGACGGCCACCGCTGTACCTTCTTTTAAGCCCGTCCACGCCGCTGCCTGAGCCGTCAGTCCGCCCGCTTTCGCCCCCAACTGGCCGAAGGTGCGTGTCATCTTGCTGTCTACCACATCGCGGAATTCCGGGTGCAGCGCCGCGAAATAATCGGGGGAGGGGTAGCCTTCATCCTGCACCATCGCCTTGTATCCGGCTGTGCAGACCGAGCGCACTTCTTGCCCGCATAATTGCCAGATCACCCAATCTGATGCCTCAAGTAAACGATCTGCCGCGCGGTAGACCTCTGGCGCTTCATTCAGGATTTGCAGCGACTTGCTGAAGAACCACTCTGACGAAATCTTTCCACCGTAACGTGGTAGCCACGTTTCGCCGCGCTGCCGTGCTGTTTCGTTAATCTGGTCAGCTTCCGGTTGGGCGGCGTGGTGCTTCCACAACTTGACCCAGCTATGGGGATGATTGTGCCATTGTTCAACATTACACAGCGGGGTGCCATCGTTCGTAGTCGGCATCATCGTGCAGGCCGTGAAATCGATTGCAATACCCACTACATCTTCTGGCTTTACGCCGCCCTGTTTCAGGATGGCAGGGATAGTCTGCTTAAAGACTTCGATGTAGTCATTGGGATTTTGCAGTGCCCAGTCTGGCGGCAGTGGTTTGTCGCTGCCCGGCAGATGCTGGTCAATCACACCGTCACCGTAGGGGTGCACTGCTGTAGCCACTTCACGCCCGTCGCGGGTATCGACCAGTACCGCCCGCCCTGACTCGGTTCCAAAATCAACGCCAATAGTAAACATAGTTGTTCATCTTTCTCAAAAAAGTTGATTATGGAGATGTATTATAACCATTTTCAGTGAACGGTCACATCACCTGATATATCCGCTGTTTTCATCAGTCCTCACTTAGGTAATAATGTAATGTGTTGAAATAGTTGTTGCCTGAACATGAGGCCATATGAATCTGATTTTCCGCGTTTTTGTCATTACATTGATTCTTATTAGTTACTCCACAGTAATGGTCGCACAAAATGTACCGCTGCGGGTTGCCATAAAGCCGCTTACTCCTTTTGTGACGTATGGTGAAAATAAAACCTATAGCGGCTTCAGCATTGAACTCTGGGAAGAACTTGCCCGGCGCATGAACATTCAATTTGAGTATGTGCCGCTTGAAACGGTGCAGGAAGTACTCGATGCAGTGCGTTTCGGTGGTGTCGATGCTGGCATTGCAGGCATTAGCATCACCAGTGAACGTGAATCGGTGCTCGACTTTTCGCAGCCCATGTTCAATTCTGGGCTCAAGATACTCGTTGCAGACCAACAGTCAAATCCCGGTGTAGCGGTGCTGCTGCAATTATTGACCCCCAATCTACTTGTTCTGCTCGGCGCGATGCTGGTGATTGTGATTGCTGTTGGGCACTTCGTTTGGATATTTGAACGTGACAATCCGAACTTTCATAGTGCCTATTTGCCCGGGGTAGGAGAGGGTATCTGGTGGGCGGCTTCCAGCCTGCTAGGTGGTGCGGACAAAATGCCACGCAGCATCGCCGGGCGCATTGGCGCCATCATCTGGATCGTGAGTGGTATTATTCTCATCAGTTTGTTTACTGCGGATCTAACCGCCACCAACACCATCCAGCAGTTGCAATCCAATATTCGCGGTGTAGATGACCTGCCCGGCAAACGGATAGCGACAGTGCAAAACACCACCGCTGCCCAATATCTTGATGGCGAGAATATTATCTTTACGCCAGTAGATAATATTGAGGATGCCTATCAACTTCTGTTGGATGAACGGATAGATGCTGTTGTTTATGACGCGCCGGTGCTGCAATATTATGCTAACACCACCGGCAAAGGGCGGGTCAGTGTGGTGGGCAGTCTATTTGACCGTCAAGATTACGGCATCGCATTTCCTACCAATAGTCCAAATCGCGAGTTAGTTGATCGCGCACTTTTAGCTATCTTCGAGGATGGCTTCTATGATGAACTTTACACTAAGTGGTTTGGCATTTCTTGATCGTCGAATTGGCTCAAAAATTGTCTCAGTGCCGCGTTAAAAGCAGTTGGTTGTTCTAGATTGGGCATGTGACCGGCATCGTCAATTGTGACTAACTGCGAACCTTTTATGCCCTTATGAATGCGTTCCGAGTCGGCCACCGGTGTCATGACATCATCCCGTCCCACAACCACGAGCGCCGGCACAGTGATCTCGCCGAGCATAGGCAAATAATCACACCGTGTATCGCGCCCCCGCAGTGCAGCGGCCACCCCTTCCGCACTGGTATTCTCCATCATGGTCAGCACTTGCGCTGCCACACCCGGTTGCTGCACTACATTGTATGGCGCGAGCATCTGCGGCAGGAATTCGTGCGCGTAGGCCGACATGCCCTCGTTCAATATGCGTTCCGGCGCGACGAAACGGGTTTGCTGTGGGTCGGGCACAAATTTGTGTGCATAGGTGTCCGCCAGCACTAGACCCATTACCCGTTCTCTAAATTGTCGGAAAAATTCCAGCGTCACCAATCCCCCCATGGACAGTCCAACAATTACCGCGCGGTTAATATCAAGCATGTCGAGCAGGGCAGAGACGTCTCCGGCGAAATCTTCCAGTGTGGTTGTACCCGGCACTACTGTTGTCTCTCCGTAACCGCGCAAGTCACATGCGACAACTCGGTATCGGTTACCAAAAGTGTCCAATTGCGGTTTCCACATGGAACGGTTAAATGGTGAACCGTGTATGAATACAATCGACTGTCCAGCACCCACCTCGTCATATACCATCAGAATGCCCCGGATTTGTGCTTTCGGCATTGTTTCATCCTTATTGTCCTCAATTGCGGAGAATACGTATCATATCCTTTTAAGCTCGCTCCATAGCAATCTGTGTTAGCATTTTACTGACAACTGACAACTGACAACTGACAACTGACAACTGACAACGGGAAAGTATTATGCCTCGCTCAATTTTCGAGAAGAAATCAATTATGCCGTGTACAGTGCAGCAGCTCTGGGATTTTCACGCCCGACCGGATGCCTTTAGTGCACTGACTCCGCCGCCCATCATCATCCAGATGCGCGAAAATAAGCTAACCTCTCTCACCGAAGGCACAGTGGACTTCAACATGTGGATGGGGCCGTTCCCCATTCACTGGATTGCCCTACACCAACCGGGTCCGACACCTACTTCCTTCATGGATATGCAGCTTATCGGCCCGATGGCAGTCTGGGAACATCAGCACATCTTCCGTGAAGTGCCCGGTGGCGCAGAACTCACTGATCACATCACCATTGAACACAAATCAGGATTGATGGGGTTGCTCACCCGTCTCATGTTCGATGGTCTGCCACTCCGCATTTTCTTCGCCTATCGCCATTGGGTCACACGGCGCGCTGTGGGGAAACGTTGATGCTCGTATTGGTGGTCTCATTTGGCTTGTTTCGTGTCTTCATCGACTACCAGTTTGTTTGACGGTTACGAACAGATGAGCTATAATAATTTCTCTACTTGAGCGACACATCTCAACCCATCACAAGGTAATTTCAACTATGAATCCAACCTTCTTTGCAACCCCCGCTGAACTCCGCCGCTGGTTTGAACTGAATCACGAGTCGGCCATTGAATTGCTGCTTGGATACTACAAAAAAGGTTCTTCAAAACCCAGCGTAACATGGCCAGAGTCTGTAGACCAGGCACTGTGCTTTGGTTGGATTGATGGGGTTCGCAAGCGGATTGATGATGAAAATTACACAATCCGCTTCACGCCGCGTAAAGCGACCAGTATTTGGAGTGCTGTTAATATCCAGCGCGTTGCTGAACTGACCGAACTTGGCCTGATGCAGCCCGCCGGTCTGGTCGCTTTTGAGAAACGCAAACAGGATAAATCGGCTGCTCTACTCTCATGAGAATAAGGATGCGGCCAAACTCGACAATGCCGAGCGAACAGGCACTGCGTGCCAACCCCGCCGCATGGGTATTCTTTCGAGCACAGGCCGCTTCCTATCAGCGCGCCGCCAGTTGGTGGGTCGTCAGCGCCAAAAAGGAAGAAACGCGCCTCAAACGCCTGAATCAACTCATTGCCGAATCTGCCAGCGGTCTGCGCTTGGCGCAGTTTGTTTCCCCCGGTAAAAGGCGCTGAAGGCTGCTCGCTTTGTGGCCAATGATTTGTGCTGTTCCTACCGGAAACATTGCCTGTGCTCCTACGAATGAGCCAATCTGGACACATCGTCACAGCAGTCGGACTTTCTGTATTCTCACCGGTCAATGCGTCGGCAGTTTGTCACCTTCTTTTGTCTGCTGCAAGAAATTTATGTGCTTTTCCATAGCCCTTTGTATAACATCACGAAGAACAGGATGTAAGTCAGCACTAACCATCCCACAATGACTACTAGCGCCAGCACAATCATGGAAATATAGCCGCTCACAGCCGTTCCCACCGTTGTGAACACACCGTTAACCTGTGTAGTGATATTGGTTAGGCTGCTAGAAATGTTGTCAATGAACGAAAAATCAATCAGCGTGGGTAGGGTAACGTTTAGCGACTTTGGAATACAGGCCGTTCCGCCAATACTGCACGCCAGATTTAGCCCGTTGACCGCATCAATGAGTGCATAAACCACATCCCGCAAGAAGTTCACAACCTTTTGCAATGCAGATCGTATCCCATTCACGGTTCTCACCAAAGGTGCAAAATTTCGCCCCAGATTCCGAACTTCCCGTTCAAGGGTCGTAGTAGCCGTTGTGATTGCTGTGTTGGCTGAATCAATCACCGGCGTCACATCGTTTCGAATTTGCACAAAAGTCAAAACAACCAGAGCAATGGAGATTATTGGCATCAAAAAATATGCCAATAAGAACAGCCGAATTAGGCCTCGAATCATGGGTCGTTCCCCCGTTTAGTATTTTGGGAACCTTACCGCATGTCTCGGCATATAACAATTTTGCCCCGATTCGTGCTCAACGTCGGTATTCGTCACCACAGTCCCCAATTACCTTAAATGAGTTGTGTTGTTGTTGCGTCACGGTTTCAATCTGCGCAAGATCATTACTGTCTAGTTCAAAGTTGAACACACGGACATTGTCCGTCCGGTGTTCCGATTGTCCCAGCCGCGCCCCCACAATCACCCCCGCGACGGTCGGCTTATCAAGTATGGCCCGCACGGCCACATTAGGAATGCTCACGCCGTGCTTGTCCGCGATGGCTTTGAGCGTCCTCAGCAGGTCTTGGAACAAATCCCAACCGCCCCATGCTTCAATCATGTTTTTGTATTTTCGCAGACTGGCGGTGGTCAACATATTGACTGTGGGTTCAGGTGCGCCCAAATAGGATTCTGACAACAGCCCACCGCAATAAGTCCCGTACGTCAGCAGTTTGATACTATGCTTCTGGCACAACGCTGCCATCTTGATTTCGGGGCGACGGTCAATCAGCGAATACTGTACTTGATTTGACACAATGTTGATGCCGTTACGTACGATAATTTCCAAATGTTCGGTATCAAAGTTAGTTAGCGCTACATGCCTGATTTTGCTTTCCTTTTGCAGGTCCATCATGTGATGGAGGGCATCCAGGTAAGCTGGATTTTGGTAGTCCCACCAGTGGAACTGAAGCAGGTCAAGCCGTTCCACGTTCATCCGCCGCAGCGAAATGTTGATGGCTTCTTCCACGATCATGCGGTTCATGCGTCCCGGTCGGGGAACCCACTTAGTGAATGCCTGAACTCGGTTTACAGCGTCTTCGCCGCGCTCGTTCAAAAGTCGATGCCGTAACAGCCCGATGAAATCTTCCGCCGGGCCATAATGGTCAGCCAAATCCCATGTGATGAAACCTTCGTTGTGATAGGCCAACATATCATCTATTGCTTTGTGCGGGTCAATCGATCCGTGGGCGCCGGATACCTGCCACAGACCAGTAAGCAACCGGCAGATACGTAGGTCAGGGGTGAATTGTGTGAATGCATTCTCAGGTAGTTTCATAATTCTCTACATCCATACAACACTGTTTCGTCCCGCCGCATACGGAAAGTCTTGATGTGAAACTACGTTATAATAACCAATATGAAGAACAGCAACTATATCAATGCCTCCGAGATTGCTGAGTTTATTTATTGTCATCGAGCATGGTTCCTTAAGCGCAGTGGACACGCCATTCAAAATACGACAGCACTCATCCAAGGTAGTGCCGTCCACCAGCAAGTCGGACAGCAGGTTACCAGCATTCACCGAAATCAATCACTTGCAAGACTACTGGTCGCAATCGGTGTGGCAATCGTTATTGCTTACTTTGTACTCCGTTTTGGGACTTAGCCATGTCCGTCGATATTGTGCTTCCAATCGCGCTGGTCATGATGTTACTTGGCGTTTGGTTGCTGCTAACCTCTCGACGCCAGCGCGCCACATTACATCTTCCAGAAGGAAATTTTATCTACAATGACTCGCCTGAACTTCCCGGCGAAACGTTGATTTCCCGTAGCTTGAAACTCGCTGGCAAACCCGATATTCTCATTCGAAACGGCGACATGGTAGTTCCAGTTGAGATTAAGACAGGTCGCGTGCCAGACATACCATTTCTCGGTCATATTATGCAACTCGCAGCCTACTGCCATTTGGTCGAACAGCACTATCATACCCGTCCAACACACGGCATATTGCGATATGGGACAAAGGAGTTCAAAATTCCCTACACGACTGATCTAGAGCAACAGCTTGAACTGGTGCTGCTGGAAATGCACGCAAAACGTGACTCCATAAATATTAGTCGAAGCCACAATTCACGACCCAAATGTGCGGCATGTAGTTATCGATCAGATTGTTCGGAACGGTTGGACACGGAAGTCCAGCCGCACCTACTTTGATAATATGACATCGCAACCACCTTTATCCATCCCCCAACTGCGCGCCCTCTACGACCAAGACCAACGGCGTAATTTTGTCGAGCCCGATGTCCGCCGCGAAGATACGACCCACACCATTCGACAGATCAACCTGCGTGGAACCTTTAGCTTTTTACTGTATGCCGACCTAACTGCTGACAATGCCGAACAGGTCATCAGCGACGAAATCGCTTACTTTGAAAGTATCGGACACGACTTTGAATGGAAGACCTTTAGCCATGATGCTCTGCCAGACTTAGTTGATCGTTTGCGGGCGCGCGGCTTTGAGACTGAAGAACCTGAAACCATCATGATACTGGATATGAACAGCATGGTTGAAAAATTGCGGCAGCCAATAACCCATGATATTCGACGTATAACAGACTCCGTGGATATTGATCCCCTAATCGATGTCGCGTCTATGGTATTTGGCGAAGACCTTCAGCGAATGGGACAACGCCTGAAATGGGAACTCAGTAACTACCCGGACTACATAAGCCTCTATGTGGCTTATGTAGATGGCATTCCTGTGGCATCGGCCCGCGCTTATTTTCCGACTGGTAGTCCATTCGCTAGTCTGTGGGGCGGCGGTACGTTGGAAGCCTATCGGGGCAGGGGAGTGTACACGGCGTTGGTTGCCGCGCGGGTACAGGAAGCACTGTCAAGAGATCGGCGCTTTCTCACGATTGACGCCAGTCCCATGAGCCGCCCGATAGTCGAAAAACTTGGTTTTGTGCCCATCAGCGTCTCCACTCCCTGTCAATGGACATGCCGTAAATGAGCTGACTCCAAACGACTGCACTGCTGTAGATGTTTCGTATACGCTGTGATTGATTATCACTATGGCGTAGCATGCTTGCCGTCCGTAGATACGGCTATTGCGTTGTATGCGGGTGTCGCGGCTTCGTTCAACCCCAATCCTAATACGCGATCAAAGTGGATAATGGGCAAGCTAGGCATCATCAACACCACCGCTGATCCGACGCGTTTCGCCGTACAGCATTGCTCCGGCGGCGCATCGCGGTACATGTCAACGAAGGCGTCAGTTTCGCCAAAGTCGACGAACTGTGCCAGTTCTATTCGCGAGAGCGTGGAAGGTATGTTATTTCTATCTATCACTTTTTCAGAACCCGGTCAATCGAGCGGTAACACTGCCGCAGTAATTCCTCACTGCGCCGCCAGTCGCTTTCCATATCAGTGGACGTATGACCGGTAATCGTATCGACAATATCTGTCACTTGTACCCGCAGCTCGCCCGACTCGCGCGCCTGTTCCAGCGAGATGCCAAATAGTGCGCTGTGCAGTTTGGTCATAGTATCCATATATTGCGGCTTTTCCGTCTTGCCGCTGAAGTCGCGGTGCTCTTTCCAATAACGGAATTCCAATGGAGCGAGCTGTGCGGGATCTATCTTCAAGTCAGCGTAACGCGCTGCTACCCGGTAGAATTTCTCGATAAATTGCTGCACCACCGCTTCGTCGTGTTCCACCGGCGCCCACGCTATCGAGGCCCGTGTAATGTAATATGCCGCTACCAGTGACATAGGGAACGGCACGCCGAACTGCTCCTGCACTAGCGCAATCATTAAGCGGATCACTTTGAACCATTGACGATCATAATATGCCCGCCAACCTGCCACTTCGAAGTATGCAATTCGATCAGGATTAAATCGTATGTTCGCTTTGGCCATCGTCTATCCTTTGACAATTCAGTTTTTCAATCCATAATCGCTATCAGCTATCAGCTATCAGCTATCAGCTATCAGCTATCAGCTATCAGCTATCAGCTATCAGCTATCAGCTATCGCCCTAATGAGCATGGACGTGTTTAATCTCAACAAATGTGTGAAGTTGTAGCTTGTTAATTGCTCCCAGTGCCAGACAAGCCGGGCAGGTTGCTTCGTGCCACGCCCCGGCTGCCGCCGCCAAGACCTCGCGTGTGCTGGCCTGCGGCATCTGCCTGCGCCGGATGATATACCATAGGCCGAAGCCCACAGCCAACAAACCCAGAAGGCCGCCGATGAGGGCAGGAGGTGCAATCACAGTGCCTAATGAACTAAGGAGTGAGCCGCCAATGTGCCCAAGTACAAAATGAAGTGCCAGAAATGCGCTGCTGCCTGTCGTCAGCCCGGAAGCGAATCGTTGCATGGGAATCCCTGCCAGCCCGCATGCAATCACCGCCACCGAGCGCACACCGGGCGTGAGGATCGCCAAGCCGATTCTGGTGATACCTCCGTGTTTCAACCGCTTCGTCGCACTGTCTAACCGCGCTGGTGTTAATCCCAAATAACGCCCATAGCGGTATATGATGCCGCGCCCCAAACCACGCACCAACACAAACTGCACCACACCGCCCACTGTCAACGCCACCAGCAGCACGCCGAACGCACCTGCAAGTGGGAACTTGCCTGCCTCCACTCGCGCGGAAGCGGCCAGCATCACCACATCCGCTGGAATCGGTATCGGCACGCCACTGGATTTGGCGAGCATAATTCCGAAAATCGCCAGTAGCCCGTAGCTGTCTAAAAAAGTTTCAATGTCCACTAGACCCGTCTCCTCTACACATCTGGTCATGATTAGACAGTAGCATGCTCCCCTTGCGGCACACCAGATCATTCGCTGCTCACTTTTTGCTCAACTCTATTGAGTGGTGAACATCAACCTGCTGGGTTATCATGCCGAAATGATTAACAGACAAAGGTAAGTAAATGAGAATTCGTATAGTCATTAGGAACCTCCTAACATTGTCACTATTTCTAGTCGCTTTCCATTCAAATGCTCAAGGCGCAACCTACAAAGACCCTTCACTACCCGTTGAGCGACGGGTTGACGACTTACTTGGTCACATGTCAATCGAAGAAAAAATCGGACAAATGACGCTTGTCGAAAAAAACAGCATAAATCCCGATGACATCACCACCGAGTACATCGGTGGGCTACTCAGTGGTGGGGGAGGGTATCCCAACCAAAATACACCCGAAGCATGGGCCGATATGGTCAATGGCTTTCAGCAGCGCGCCCTCGAAACCCCGCTTGCAATTCCGCTTATATATGGTGTGGATGCCATTCACGGTCATAACAATCTTGAAGGGGCGGTCATCTTCCCCCATAACATTGGACTCGGTGCGACTCGTAACACTGAACTAATCCTGCAAATATGCGACGCTACCGCATCCGAAATGATTGCCACAGGAATATACTGGAACTATGCGCCCGTCGTTGCAGTACCACAGGACATCCGATGGGGACGCACATACGAAGGCTACAGCGAAAACACCGATGTTGTCAGCCAAATGGCCGTTGCATGTATACAGGGTCTGCAAGGTGATAGTCTGCGTGTATTAGCGACCCCCAAGCACTTTGTGGGTGATGGTGGCACAGCATGGGGATCATCCACCACCGCTAACTACATGATCGATCAGGGCGTCACCGAAGTGGACGAAGCCACACTCCGCGCCGTTCACCTCCCGCCCTACAAAGCCGCTGTGGACGCTGGAGCGATGAGTATCATGGTGTCATTCTCCAGTTGGGGTGGCATGAAAATGTCGGCTCAAAAGTATCTGGTCACAGATTTTCTCAAAGGTGAACTTGGCTTCAAAGGATTCGTGGTTTCGGATTGGCAGGCCATTGATCAAATATCAGGCGATTATTACGCCGATGTTGTCACCGCCATCAACGCCGGAATTGACATGAACATGGTCCCCTACAAATACGACGCCTTCATCAAAACCATGCATAAAGCCATAGGCGCTGGCGATATTCCCATGTCCCGTATAGATGACGCCGTACGGCGCATCCTCACCGTCAAATTCATGCTCGGCCTTTTTGAACACCCCTTCAGTGATCCAGCGCTGCTGTCCGAAGTTGGTTCAGATGGTCATCGTGCCCTTGCCCGTCAGGCAGTCAGCGAATCGCTGGTCCTGCTCAAGAACGACAATAACGCTCTGCCGATGCCTAGAGATGTGCCGACTGTGTTTGTGGGGGGCGCCGCGGCTGATAACATCGGCCTTCAGTCTGGTGGTTGGACGATTGAGTGGCAGGGCAAAGACGGTAATATCACACCCGGCACGACCATCCTCGATGCCATTAAGGCTACCGTCAGCCCGGATACACAGGTCAATTTCAACCGTTTTGGAAAATTCGACCGCATTGTAGACTCAGCAGGGAGTCCGCTTGTGTCGGATATTGCTATCGCCGTGGTGGGCGAAAAGCCTTATGCTGAAGGACGCGGCGACAGCAGCGATCTCAGCCTCTCCGACGCAGATCGCAGCTTGGTTGACCGGATGCGCGCCAGTTCCAGGCAGTTGGTAGTCATCATCATTTCGGGCCGCCCCCTCATTCTTGATGAAAGCATCTTGAAGGCCGCCGATGCAATCGTCGCCGCATGGCTGCCCGGCACTGAAGGGCAGGGCGTTGCCGATAACCTGTTTGGCGATCATCCCTTCACGGGCAAACTACCCTATACATGGCCGCGCAGCATGGACAGCCTGCCGTTCGACTTCGCCAACCTCAAACCGGATGACGCAACCATCTTATTTCCATTCGGCTACGGCCTTTCCACGAACGATTAGTCTTTTGCGTGGTAGGGGCGAGGCAGTGCATAACCTCACTAAGATGCCTTGCCCTAGTTTGCAGCCCCTCACATGTTGAAGTATGTCGTGACCATCAACGCTTTATTCAGCTAAGCATGTCCACTGCAAAAGCACAAAACCTACATCACATTCCCCGCGCCCGGCGTGTAGCTGGTAGCCACTACGCTGGTCGCAATCAGAGTGTCACACTTTACCACGCCGCTAAATTCAGACATTCCTGAATTGACCTTAACCATGCTTGCCGTTACGTCCACTGTGGTCGCTTGTACCTTCACAGCGCCACTGCTGTTCACCGTAATCCCACTGCTATTGAGCACGATCGTATTGCCGTTCGCATCTTTGATCGTCACGCTTGGCGCACCCGCATCTTCCAACACCACCTGTTGTCCCGCTGGCGTCTGTAACACCATCACGGTAGATTTGTTCGTTTCCTCCACCATGATGCGCGCGCCGCTGCGGGTCACAATACTCTTGCGACTATTGTCATTGTCCATCGTCTCTGGCGGCGTGGCTGTACTGTTCCACAGTGAACCGACCACGTATGGACGGCGCGGGTCGCCTCCTTCGAACGCTACCAGCACCTCATCATCCACTTCCGGTACAAACCAGGTCCCGCGCTGTTTCCCCGCCATCGGCGTTGCCGTTCGCGCCCACAGCGCCGCACTGCTCACACTGGCTACTAGAACCTTCACGCGCGCTAGTGCATCCGGGTCTTTGTTATCAGTCACAATGCCGGAGTAGACCCCGTAGTACCGGCCATCCAACTTGGTTGTGGATTGAAACAGCCCCATGATGCGGTCAAGCAGTGCCATATGACCCCCTGTTCTGAGTTATCCTAATCTGTCGAACATGCTCATTCCCGCTGCAAAAATCCTTTTGTGACACTATCTTCAAGGATGGTCTCCACATACTGTCCCAGTGCTGCTGAAGCATTTCCAATGGGTGCCATCCTCCCACGCACCTTGTCCAGCGTCACACCCGCTTTCTTCCACGTTCCGCCGCCTGAATGGTAGTTAATGAGCAGCGGTTGCAGCCTGTCGAGTGCGTTGGCAAATCGCGATTCCGGCGTATTTTGTGCCTCGAACTCATGCCACAAACCCAGCAGTTCATCACGCTGGTCATCCGGCAGCAATCCGAACAGGCGTTGTGCCGCTTGTTCTTCACGTTCCTCTTTACCTTCATTCGCTGCCGGGTCATAAGCGAACGCGTCGCCTGCGTCTATCTCTACAATGTCATGAATCAGCACCATTTTGACAACATACGCCATGTTCGTTCCCGGCTCGGCATACTCACCCAGCAGCGCCGCCATCACCGCCAGATGCCATGAATGCTCGGCGCTGTTTTCCCGCCGCGAATCGTCAATCAACCGCGTTTGCCGCAGCACCGATTTCAGCCTGTCAATCTCAACTATAAATGCCAACTGCTGCTGTAGGCGTGCTTCGTTCATGCCAACTCCTCACAACTTTCTCGAACAGTATATTCGCCCATTATGACACAGACGACCCGCCATAGCGCACAGAGCGCGTGTTGCGAACAATTTCACCATCGGATTTTCCCGCGCGAATCTGTCCTATCCAATGCTCACGTGCACCGCTACACTTGAACGCAAAGTCGTCCCATCTCTAAATGGGGAGTCCATACCATGACCGCCACCAATCGCTTACTTGGCTATCCCGATGACGCCCGCCTCTTGATACTCAACGCCGATGATTTTGGCATGTATCCCGCCATCAACGAGGCAGTTCTCAATGCTTTCAAGATCGGCGCAGTCACATCTACCAGTTTAATGGTTCCCTGTCCCGCCGCCCCCGAAGCGATGGACATCCTCCGTGCAAATCCTGAAATTGGCTTTGCCGTTCACCTCACGGTCATCTGTGATATTCCTACCTACCGCTTTGGTCCGCTGGTCGCCAAACATCTAGTTCCATCGCTCTTAGATGAAACCGGTACTTACTACGCACTCAGTCGCATGGCTGAGGCCGTTGCTCAATTTAATTTGTCAGAGCTTGAACTG
>JAWKPB010000024.1:0-411570 GCA_041390885.1 Anaerolineae bacterium
CTCACGCGATTGTCGGCTACTGGTGTGGTCAGCAAGCTGTGGGCCGCCTGAGCATTTTCGCGTTCAAAAAGTAGACTGATTGCATTTTGGATGGCTGGTGGCGCGGGTTGAAGATGTCCGTCATTTAGCAGTTTGGCGCAGTCCAGCAGTAGATCAATCAAAGCGCGCAGTTCATTACGTGACTTGGTACGTAATTCGTCCAATAGGTCAATTGCTCTCGACCAATTGGCGCTTTCCAAATAGATTCGGGCGGCATCCAGATCGGCTTCAACTTCTAAGTCGTTCAATCGAGCCATTATTTCGTGGAATGCCGCGCGGCTTTGAGGATGTCCGGGATCAGCTTCCAGCGCCGGATTTACGGTATCTAGGAGGTTTGCCAATTCATCCTTACTACGTTGCTGACGCAGGCGCTCTGCCACTCTCCCTAAAATAGTGTTGCGTTCCCGTTCTAGCGGCTCGCGAAATTCGGTTAGTGCCTTCCGCAGATCATTAATGCTCTTGTAACGCAATTTAACATTGGGGTGTAGCGCTTTGCTGATAATGGTCTTGAGGCGCGGAGAGAGGCGTTCAGCATCGCTGCCGAAATCCACCACAAAGTCCTCACCAGCGTCTCGGGGTACGTCGGCCCTTCCGCCGCCCGTGACGATGAAATATAGCAGTTCGCCGACTTGAAATACATCACTTTGACGGCTGATGCCTTGTGGCGTCATCTCGTCGCCTTCCAAAAAGACGGCGTTTCCCCAGTCTATCACTTTAAGTGTGTAATTTTCTCGGTCCCAAAAGAGGTGTTTAGCATCCACATCGTTGTAAACAATATCGCGGCTGTGGGCGGTTTGCAGCAGATCAAGCAGGGCATCAATGATGACCAAAATTTCGAGTTCAGGCAGCCGTTTTTGCTGGGGTGCCAGTTCACGCACCATATCTGCAACCAGCACCCCTTGCCCGCGTTCCATGACGATGTATTGGTGGGCGGTACCACCCGCTAAAAATTGCCCGCCCCCCAGTAGGGCAGTTGCCACCGGATGTCCTGCTAATTTTTGCAATGCCTTACGCTCGTTAAGGATGCTTACTTCCTGTCCAGCACGGATGGGCGGCGCATCGTTGGGAGCAGGACGTTTGATGACGACTAGACGATCATTGTCCTGTGTGTCCACTGCCCGCAGCGTTTCGCCGGAGCGCCCACGCGGGTAAATGTAGTCGTAGCGGTAACGGTTGTCGAACAGGCTGTCGGCCATTGTCTTTGCTTTCAGTTGTTGACTGTCGGCGCTTGGCTAAAACCGAGTCTTGCAACAAGTTATAACTTTACGATATGGGTTGATTTGGCGTCATAAGTAGTGCGTTCCAAACCATGTACTCAAACACAAACTACTATCACATGAATAAAATGATATTACAAAATGTTAGAGATTAATTTTACTGATAGTCGCATCATGTGCAAAGGCATGAGTTGGGATATAGGATTAAGAATTTTGGGAAAAATTGGGATTAAAGACAATTCAAACCATATCCAAGAATCAAAACCACATGCCTCAAAAAGCATGTGGCTATTCTGTGACTATTCTTTCCAATAGTTATTCTGAATCGCGGCATCCGCCATATTTCACACAGCAGCTGTTAGCCCTACCAACTGCTCACTTATTGTCCATAGCTGCCGCTGGGCCGCCTCATCATAGGCGGCTGGCAAAGACGGTACGGCTTTACATTTTTCGAAGTATTTTCCGCTTACGCCTTCCACTTCTGGCGATGAAGCCAAGTAGATTGAGGTCTTTGCGCCTTCTTGTGGTGAAATGGCAAATACGGAAATAGCCTTCATGACTAGCGACATCAGCCCGCCATTATTTCTGGCAAAACCTGTTGCCACGAAACCAGGATGAAGGACGTTGGCAGTTGCGCCAGTTCCTCGCAACCGGCGTGCTAGTTCGTAGGTGAACATGACATTCATCAGCTTGGATTGGGAATAAGCACCAAGACCCCCCATTCCATAATTTTTTCGACTTTGTAGATCGTCTAGCTTTAGTGGCAGCGTCCTATGCGCGTCAGACGATACACTCACAATCCGCGCTGGTGTACTGGATTTTAGTTTGTCGAGCAGTAAATGCGTCAACAAGAAGTAATTGAGGTGGTTAAGTGCCAGCGTCATTTCATTGCCTTCTGCTGTTTCCCGTCGTTCGGCGAACATCGCGCCTGCGTTGTTTATCAGTACATCTAACCGTGGAAAACGCTGGTTGAATTCCTGTGCCACCCGCCGTACTTCGCTCATCAATGAAAGATCAGCTACCAGACCATGTACCTGTTGATGACCGCTGACCGTCAGTATTTTGCGAACGGTTTCTTCGGTTTTGGCTTTGCTGCGCCCGACGACAACCACTTCTGCGCCCATCTTCGCCAGTTCACGGGCAGTGACTAATCCTATGCCATTGGTGGCCCCGCTGATCAGTACAGTCTTGCCCTGCATTTCATTTGCCATAATTTTATCCTGTTGATGGAAATTCAACGGGAATTGTAAATAAATAGTATTTGGAAAGCGTTAGAAGAACGGTTAGCCAAATCGTTTATTGGCCCATACCCGTGTATTCAATGTATCGGTTACACTGGTAGGGTCGGCGCCGATCTGAATGACATCGAACAGCACATTAGGGTATTGCTGTTGGATAATAGTTGTCATGCTCTCCAACATATCTGGTGGTGTTATTACCGTTACCGCTAAACTGCGGTCATACGGAATGAATTCAATAAAATTCCAGATGGTTGTTACGGTTGGGCGGAAGGTGTTCCAGTAAGAGCGCGCAGTGGTGAAGAACCAATCCGGGTCGAGGCCCGGTGCTAACACTACCGCATGAAATGTCGGTTCACCATATATCGGCCCCGGCCCACGCGGCGTTGGAGTGGCGCGCGGTCTACCGCCAAAGCGCGTCAATGGCGGCACTTCTATCATGCGTTGGATAGCAGGCAAACCATTATTGAAGTATTCTTCTTCTTTCCATAGCGCGAGGCCAAACATCCACGGCTGGGCATCACTCACAATCCAATCGAACATGGCAACCGTAGCTTCAGCATGGGCGCGGCGGTCATAGCCGGGGAACCGGACATCAGGTCGCTGCGATTCGTTGATAGGCAGCGGATAGATTCCGCCTTCAGTGCCAAATACCGGCAGCGGGTTTGCTCCAAACCATTCTTGTAGACGTTGGTTGAACGCGATGCCCATAGCAGTGATTCCGTTGGGATCGCCTGTCGGGGCTGAAGGGGAACCGAATACCGTTCGGCCCGGATCGAATGATTGAGTATATGGATCGTAGGGGTATTCGAAATGCCAACCGCCTTCCAATCCGTTGTATTGTTCGGAAGGGCGCGGCGCAGAGGGTGCTCCCGGTACTTCTTGATACCAATGATTTAGTGCATAGGGGTGTGTTGCCCACCACAAGCCATTGTTAATGATGGTCTGGAAACGTTCTCGCTGGTTGTCGCGCATATATCCTAGAAGCGCGTCTAGCCACTGCACCGCACCGTTTTCACCTGTCGTTTCACCTAAGGCGGGGAAGCCGGGATAACCGCCAAGATTAATGATAAACTCGGCGAAAACCAGCCAGTTTTCGCACAAGGGGCGGATAACCTCATCAATGTTCTTCACATTTACCCGATTAGCCATTCCGGACGGCCATTCCGGATTGGCGAAGTTGGGTTCGTTGTAAAACTCGAACCACTTCACCCCGTGCGATGCATAAATTCGCCACTGGTTTCGCAATGAGTCATCCACGCCAGCCGCACCGGGTGAGGCACGGTAAATGCGTACGACTGGGGTGATATTGTTCCCCAGAAACCACGCACAGTCTTCGGCAAATTCTTCGCCACCTGTTACCAGCTTGATCCAACCCATCTGGGTTTGAATGTACCGATTGCGGTCTATTGGTTTATACGCACCTTCATTGTGCATCCCACGTGGGTTGCCTGACCATTGATATTCACTTAGTTGCATGAAGAGCCTTTTGAGTAGCGACTGAGTATGGAGCGGTCAACGGCGCAAGAGCGTATGAATTTCTCTGAGACAATATGAGTCAGACAGCAAATTGCTATCAACAATGACAGCATCAACTTCTAGGTTGACAGCTGTCTCGACTGCTTCCAGAGAATGCAACGTGTCAGATAGCATAACACGAATATGAGAAGGAATGAGCGTGCGCATGTCGCGCAATGAAGTATCCACTTGTTCGCCTGTTAGCGGGTCGGTCTGTGATAAGGCAATGACATATGGGTTAATCGTATTTGCTTGCTCAATTTGCGTGCGGTTGTTGACATCTACGATAGCAGTCATCCGGTTCCGTTGTGTTGCAGAAACGAGGCTTCGCAGCAATGTGGGTTCTAACACAGAAGCATATAGAACCAGACTTGATGCGCCAGCGGCGCGGGCTTCTACTACTTGATATTCATCCACAATTATATCGCGGCTAATTATTGGGATTGAAACCGCATTGGTGACCGTCACTAGCCAATTCAGACCTGGTGATTCAATATCCATGTCTGTCTGAACCATCACCGCATCAATACCGGTTTCAGCTAAACGGCGGGCTTCATCGCTCGCAGTTGTTAGGTCACCCATGTGTGACGCCATTTTGCCGATGAGGGTTACCGCTGTTTGTTCACCTATAGCTTGATTAATGGTAGTGAGAATAGGTTGAGGACGCCTCTGAAGGCTTGCTAATGCTCGCACTGCTTCAATAGGAGTTAAACTTCTCCGTTCTTGAACATATTGCTGGCGTGCAGCAACAATCATTTCTATGCGAGGCATTTCTTTAGTTGTCATAGTGTGTTTTGCTTGCCTGCGCGTTGTTCATTTATCTACTATGCTACCGTTACTACTTTTTAACATTCATCACTTATCTATTCTATGATGAATTTTAATTTTTGTGGATTCAATTTTGAATTCATAGTTTCAATTTGGTTTAGTTTTGGTTGATGTGCTATGATTTTCAGCGTATTTCACTCTATATTGCGTATGAATACGTAACCACAACTTCACTTATCAACACTTAATACGATAGGGAAAACAATGGAACTATCCCTTACTGAAGTGCAGCGCATTGCAGAATTAGCAAAGCTTGATCTGACCGATACCGAAATTGAGTTGTATGCTGGTCAGCTCTCCCATATTTTGCAGTATTTCGAACGGTTGCAAGAAGTTGACACTTCACATATTGCCCCCACCGCCTCGGTGCTCCCACTCAAGAATGTCCTCCGTGTCGATCAAGCCACTCAGCCGCTAATGCCGGAAGAAGTTATTCGTAACGCGCCTGATTCTAGCGAAAATCAATTCCGCGTGAGCGCAGTTCTCGATGACGAATAACAAATCAATTGATTTCACTGTAAGTCGTCAACTGCAATCTGCCATCACAACGCTGTCTACAAAAGGCTTAACCATGTCGAAAACCCGTATTTTACTTGTGGAAGATGATTTTGATGTTGCTGAAATGCTGGTGACTTACTTTGAAGCGCATGAATACGAAGTTTACCACGCCGATACCGGTGAGATGGGGATCGAACTAGCGCGGCTCAAGTATCCCCAGGTTATATTGCTTGATGTAATCATGCCAGATATTGACGGCTATGAAGTCTGTCGCCGTTTGCGACAAGTGTCTTTGACTCGCTATATACCTATCATCTTCCTTACCCAACGGGATGAACGTGCAAACAAAGTGAAAGGTCTGGAGTTAGGGGCAGACGACTATGTTACTAAGCCTTTTGATGTCGAGGAATTACAGCTACGGATACGTAGTGTGATTCGGCGTGCCACTCTGGAAAGCCTACACGAAGAACGTACGGGCCTACCTACAGCCGCCTTGGTCGAAGAAGAGCTTGCCCGCCGTGAAAAATTAGAGCAACCCTATACGGATATGCGTTTTGTCCTAAATGGTTACAAAGCCTACTGCGACACTTATGGTTTTTTATCTGGCAACGAAGTTTTTTCGTTTACAGGACGTCTCATTCGAGATGTAGCTGCCCGTCAAGGTACTGCTGAAGATTTTGTAGGTTTGTTAGGGGATGAGTTCGTCCTTCTCACAACGGCAGCCAATCCATCGGGAATGGGTGCTACAATCGTCCAACGGTTTCAGGATGGTATCAACGCTTTTTACGCTTTTGTCGATGTTGAGCGTGGTGGTGTCCTGTTGAACCCCGGCACAGATCAAGAGCGCTTGGCTCCTATCATGAAGTTAGTTCAGCTCCAGGAAGAAGTGTGAAGGTTAGAAACTTGTTATATTCACCTAGGTCTTCAGGACGTGGGACAAACAGAATCGCCGTATTTGTGCATTCGGCTACAGCACAGTTATGATACAAATCTTTCCAAAATCACTGATCAAGTCGATATCTGTGGAATCAGGTTTTCTTCTGAATTAGAAGGTCGATTTGACTGCTTAATGAACTGAGCTACCGCGTTCAATAGTTCATTTTTCATAACTGGTTTTGCTAGGTATCCATCGCACCCCGCGGCAAGGCAATTTTCACGGTCGCCGTGCATCGCGTTAGCGGTCAAAGCAACGATCGGGATCCATGAAAGTTGTGGCGTTGCCTTGAGCCGGGATGTGGCTTCTAGCCCGTTAATATCTGGAAGGTTGACATCCATCAAAATAAGATCAGGTGTTTCCCGTGCAGCCGTGGCAACGCCAGAAAGTCCATTCATAGCTTCAATTACTTCATAACCTGCAGCCACCAGAATTTTACGTACCAAGCGCATATTTTGCGGATTATCTTCTACGTAAAGTATTTTCCCGGGCATCACGAACTCCCTACAATTAGTCAAGCATCCTACGTTAATTATGCGGGATACTCAAAATGTGGTCAAGTTAATAAATTAATTCTTTGTCAATTGTAATGAATTCACATCGCTCTTATTAATGCGTCTTTCAATAATTCAATAGGCCTCTCGCAATTCGGCTCTTCACACAGGCCGAATTACGATTTCTATGTCCCCTGCTACAATTACTAATGTCTTGTTATGTCCTCATCGACAAATTATAATTGAGACATAGTTTCATTTATGCAGGTCAATTCCATCATGAGTATTGAGCAGTTGCTTTTAGATCCGCTTGCATCTGGTTTTATGCAGCGTGCACTGGTTACCAGCGTGTTGATCGGAATCGTGAGCGGCGTGGTAGGGGTTTACGTCGTCACTCGCGGAATGGCGTTTCTGGGGGACGCGCTGGCACATAGCATTCTGCCGGGTGTCGCTGTAGCTTTCTTGAGTAATGGCGGCGGTCAAGGATTATTATTAGGTGGACTGGCGGCTGCTGTACTCTCTGCATTGGGCATTGGCTTTCTGACGCGCGGTGGTCGGCTAGGGGAAGATACAGCCATCGGTATTGTGTTTTCTGGGACATTGGCATTAGGCATCGGGTTAATTTCCAAAGCGCAAAATTATGCGGTTGACCTTAATCATATTTTGGTCGGCAATATATTGGCCGTTGGCAACGATGATGTCGTTCTAATTGCAGGCGCAGGTTGCCTCGTGCTGTTACTCGTGATTTTGTTCTATAAACAATTCTTGATTATCTCTTTTGACCCTGTCTTGGCTCAAACCCTTAAACTTCCTGCTGAGGCCTTGCGAATGCTATTGCTTATCCTGTTGGCTCTCACAGTGGTCATCGGTGTGCAGGCTGTTGGCGTAGCTTTGGTTGCTGCAATGTTGGTGACGCCGGCAGCCACGGCCCGGTTCTTAGTACATCGCTTGCATCATATGATGATTGTTTCGGCTTTGTTGGGTGCGCTGAGCGGCATAATTGGCATGTATTTTGCGTGGCATCAGCATCTTGCACCCAGTGCCACCATTGTCCTTACTGCAACAGCATTTTTTGTCCTAACTTTTATTTTCGCTCCCGGAAAAGGTTATCTGTGGTCACTGCTCGGTCACTCTGCGCGTACAGCTTAATGGTTAAATAATTGTGAGATTCCCTCTATGCTTTAGGCTCTTAATTCAGGAATTGTGTTACAATGTCGTTATATAAACTTCGACGGATGGGTTGGTCGTGCAGTGAAAGAATTCAATTTCGATATCTGGCGCTTGCAAGCTCAATCCGATGTGCGGGGTTTGCTAGATGCGCTCAAAAATCCTAACCCCTCCTTGCGCCAGCGGGCTGCTATGGCGTTGCGCGTTATGGGATCGCCCAGTGCACTTCCAGCCCTGCAAGATGCCCTATTGAAAGAAATTGATAAAGAGACCCGCGACATAATCATCGCCACTCTGGAAATCCTCTTTACACAAGAACATGACAATGACTCTGCACCTTCACGTGCGGGAAGTCAGGTTGTGGAATTTATTTCCCGACTAAATAGCGTGAATACGGAACACGCCGTGCGAGCCGCGCAGGGCTTAGGTGAAATACAGGAAAAAGTTGGCGGTTGAAGCATTAATGGTGACCTTCAACAACCGTAATCTGTCGGCGCGGGTGCGTTTGGCGGCTGCTGAGGCACTCATCCGGTTGCAAAGCCCTACAGCTGACATCGCATTACTGGCAGCTTTACGGAGCGAACGGTGGTCTGTACGCCGCAGTGCAGCTGCTGTATTAGGTCAGATGGATGCGGATTGGGCTGTGGAACCGCTGATCAAAGCCTTGCAAGACCCCTATGAAGTTGTCCGGCGGACGGCTCGTGCCGCATTAGAACATATCGGGACACCTGAAGCGATCCACGCGATTGAAGCTGTTGGTGACCTCGCGATTGAACCACCATCAATGGGAGAAATAACGTCTGCTTCAAAGCCTGCGCCAACACCGGAACGAACAAGTCCTGCCACTTCGGAGGTTACTTCACTATCTACAGGAGTAGAAAGTGCTGGTCACGCAATAACATCCACCTTACCTTCTGGAATTGAAGCCGATCTTAGTCCGGGTCCGGCGCAAAAAACGGTCGCTCCGGGTGAAAACAATCCTTCTCCACCGTTGCAGCAAAAACCCGCTTCCTCTGATTTTTCACTTAACCTAGCTTCTGTCTCGTCAGCAACGATAACAGGTGAGTCATCTGTTCATTCTAGTGTAGGCACGATTAGTGAAGAAAAAGTGGCCAACACAGAACCCGCACATGATTTGAATACGGTAACCAGAGCTGTTCCCGGTAACGCCGCTCAATCTGAGATAGCTTCTACTGTTCCAATTGTAATTGAGTCCCCATCGGCTGCAGATTCTCAATCACATGACACAGAAGAGGATACCCGCCCTATGACTCCTATCCCCGACGATGTTTCCTAATAAACATTTGCTGCCACTTCATAGGTACTCATATTTCCTCAAACCCATGAATTTTTCCCTAAGATTATAAAGATGTAGAGCTAGAATCTATCATTTCGCCGTATACTAGGACTACTATTTGAAACTGAGGATTGTATGGGATCAACTCACAACATTGCCGAAAATCCGATTATCTTAATCGTAGAAGATACGCCAGAAGCCGCGCAATTGATGCAGATTGTTTTGCGCCGGGCTGGGATGACTGAAATTACCCATGCAGCCAATGGACGTCAGGCCTTAGATTACCTTGAAATGTATACGCCTGACGTCGCTATTCTGGATATCGGAATGCCTGATATGAGCGGTTGGGAAGTGCTTGAGATTATTAAGACACGTTTTTCTGACACAAAATTCCCAATTATCATCCTGACTGCCTATATTGATCCGGCAAATAAACTTATCGGCAAGTTGCAACAGCGTGTTCATCGCTATTTAACCAAGCCGTTTATACCAGAAGTTCTGGTTCAAGCTGTGCGTGAAGCGGCTGCAAGCTATGCTGAGCAGACCAAAACCGCCTGAGACTAGATCAGAAACGATACTCTGTTTCTCTGCATACCGCTGGACATGCAGGTATTGTGTTTTGTTCATTGAATATCTGCCTCATCCCACGTATTGGGTAATTTTTCACACTTCTTTCGCCAATTTTTGTCAACAACACCATACAATAGAATCATAGAAGCTTATGATATGTATTCATAATAAGCGGTGGCGTAACCTGCGTACCATATAGTCCTAGCTGTTAATTTGATCTTCTTGCATTCTGCTGCGTTGTGCTGGTTAATAATGATGGCGTCTGGTGGAGGTGCCAATGGCTAAGATTCTGGTTGTTGACGATGAAAGACTTATTCGCGATTACATCGTCGAGTTACTTCAATTTGCGGGCTTTGAGACCCTCAGTGCCAAGAACGGTGAAGAAGGTCTGAAAACCGCAATTGAACAGGTACCGGATGCCATTGTTTCCGATGTGACTATGCCCGGACTGGATGGTTTCGGTTTTCTGGATGCTTTGCGTGCCAACCGTACTACGAATACTATCCCGGTGATTATGTTAACCGCTATCAGCGATTTTGATCATGTGCGTCAGGGTATGACCGGTGGAGCAGCCGATTATCTGTCCAAGACCGTGTCACCAAATGACTTAATCGCGGCTGTAAATACGCAACTTGAAAAACAAAAAATCATTCGGCAGAAGCACGACACTGATTTGAGAATTCTGCGCAAGAACATCGTTTACGCATTGCCCCATGAATTCCGCACCCCACTGAGCATTATTATGGGCTATGGTGTAATGCTTGAATCGAACTATGAAGACACCAAGCCATCAGAGCTATTACAAGCTTCGGCAGCGATCACAAAAGCCAGCCAACGTCTGGAGAAACTCATTGAAAATTATCTAGTCTATGCTCAGGTTGAATTAATTGCAGATGATCCGGAGCAGGTAGTGGCACTCCGTAATCACATAACCAGAGATGTCAGCGTGGTGATTGCTAGTTCGGCGCAGGAAATCGCAGGAATACACAATCGTTCGAGCGATCTCAAATTGGAATTAGTGTCCGGTGGGCTCCGGATAAGTGAACACGATTTGAAAAAGATCGTCGAAGAAATTGTAGACAACGCCTTCAAATTCTCAAATGCCACAACTTCAGTTTGTATCAAGTCTCAATTGGAGAAAAACGAGTACGTTATCACTGTCACTGACGAAGGCATAGGAGTGAAAGAAGAACAGATTAAGATGATGGGCGCTTTCATGCAGTTCGAGCGCACGCTGCATGAACAACAAGGCGTTGGGTTAGGATTCAGTATAGCACGACGACTATCACAGTTATACAACGGCAATATCGAACTGTGTTCCCAGTTCAATCAAGGCACAACCGTTACTATTATGCTACCAATCGGTTAGCGGGGTAACGGTATCGTAGCCCTAATTCATCATCCCTGGCCTATACCCCACACCTGAATAGGCCCGGTTGCGTCAAACAAAGTCAGAGCAAAACCATCCGGCGACCAATCGGCGTACAATATTTGACGGGTAGATATAGCCAGATCAGCCCGTTTAAGCGTTTCATCTCGCATCGTGCTAACATCCCATAGCGAAACTGATCCACCCAATACTGCCGTCACCAACAGTTCGCCGTTGTGGGAAAATGCTACGGCATTTGCGTCACCTCCGGCTCCCGGTAGCGTATTGACTAATTTACCGGCTTGCGCGTCCCAGACTGTCAGCGTAGGGATGCTGCCGCCGTTGACGATATACTGACTATCCGGGGAGTAAACCAATACATCTGCTGCCGCCCGCTGACCCGTAGATAGACGAGCTTGCGAACTACCGTCTTGCGTATTCCACAGTGAAATCTGTGTTGGTTCGCCAACAGCCAGTTGTTGGTTGTTAGGAGCAAAGGCAATATTCTGCGCTGCTACTTTAATTTCGCTTATCGCTTGCCGCTTTTTCCAATCCCAAACCTGTACGGTTTGGTCGTCGCTTGCGCTTGCCAACTGTTCACCATCACTGGAAAAGGCTAACCCTGTAATCTGAAGAGAATGTGCTTCAATAGTCACAAGCGATTGACGTGACGCTACGTCCCAAACCTTGATCTCCCCATCGAGCCCACCAAGAGCCAGCCAGCCATTATTGGCATCGTACGCAATTTTCCCGTTATAACGTTCTTTACCTGTCAACGTTTCTTTCAGGCGACCTGTATCAGCGTCATAAATCGCGATTTGCCCATCTGAATGGATAGTGTAGATTTCTGTTTTGTCTATTCCATAATAGACTTGAGTTGCATCAGCTCGCGCTGTGTTGAAAATGATCTGACCCGTAATCAAATTCCATGCTATAAGTTGTTCATTGTTCAGTCCCGCCAACCGTGTGCCGTCCGGTGAAAAGGCGTAGGCGAAGACTGTGCTGGGAATGTCTCTCGTATCTAGCCGCCCTAAATAGGCCAACCGCGGCGCATTGTTCACCGTGATTTGTTCTGCACTCTGCGTCCACGTGGGTGGTGTGGCAGTTGCAACATCGCGCGATTGTGGCTCAAACGTGCCGGGCGGTGGTACGGTGGATGTTTCACTACCCGGTTGGCAGGCAGCCAGCGCACCAATTATCACCACAATACCCATGGTCAGTAGTCGAGAAGGGGATAGACGCATAATACTCTCACTTGCGAGTGAACTGTACTATCCACAAGCCTAGCACAGGTTTGACAATGAAAAATAGGAGATTATGGTATAGTCTATTTTGATAGCTCGCCTTCGCCTAATGCTATTGTGCTGATGAGCAGGCCGAAAGTTTCAACTTGCGTTAACCCGCATTCGTCCTCGTACGGTTCAATTTGCCCGTTTCCGTTGGCATCCGCCCCTTTCACCATATTGATTGCAAGTAGGGCTGACTGTTTACCCGCGTCCACCATACTAGCGGTGTCATTAGCTTGCAGCATGGTTTGTTCAAACGCAATCACCTCGTTCATCCACTTTCGCGTGTTATCCAGACATATACGTGCCAATTCGGCATTGGCCTGAAGACTTGCTGTGCTGCCCGGTGCTTTAGCCGCATTGTTGAGCTGTTCTTGAATCTTATCCAGATACAAAACAACACCTTTCTGGAAACCCGGATTTTGCCCACCATTAACCCCATCATAATCGATTAAGGTGCCATTCATAATGTTGATGGTATGTTCATTGTGAGTGTGCATCGCCCCGATAGAACCGCCCACCGTCTGTAACTGTGCTAATCCTGCATGCTGCTGCCCGCGTAGTGCCTCTGCCATCATACTTGCCAGAAGCCCAGCCGTTTCACCCGCGCCAGCAGGAGCCACATAATCAGTACTATTAATAGCCGACAAAGCGATACCATCCGGCGACGTCACGTACAGATCATACAAAGTCTTCGTGACCTCAATTGGTACGCTGCCGCTGTACGCGACCTCCCCGGCAGGTTCACTGCCAATTTGTCCTTTTTTCTCGCGCGTGAGAGCTATCGCATTGAACAAGGTTGGCAGTACACGCCCGCCAATATCTACATAAGGGGTCATGACCCCGCTGCCCAATGGATTTAGAGTAAGTTCGCCAATCATGAGCATGCTGCCGTCGCTAGTGTTTTTCAGCCACGCTACATATTCTTCGTCACTGGCAGGCGGTTTCAGATTTTCGACTTGTAATGTCACCGTGTCGCCCGCTACCTTGCCCGCGCTGAAATTCACAGTGCCAAATTGTGGTGCTTGGTTTGCCGCTGCTGCAACATTCGTTGGCCTTGCAGTTGAGATACTGTTTTGCAAAGTTGCCGTTGGCGCGTCGGCGACTTCATTGATGGGACGGTTATTGAGTGCGAAGACCAGCACAACTAATAGTGCCGCAATTGCACCAAAGCCACCGAGAAGCAGCAGTGGGTTAGTACCTTGTTGCACAATAATGGTTTGCGTCGGCGCTGGGGTAGGCGTCTCACTAGATGTTGTAGGAACGGGTGTATTAGGCGGTGTGGTCGGAACCTCGACTACCACCGGAGTCTTTATTGTAGGATTAGGTGACGGTTGTACATTTGCCACTGGATTGGCAAATGCTGCCGTCCCTTGGACCGCCCGACTAATATCGTCCGCTAATTCCATCGCAGTTTGATAGCGGTTTTCGGGCTTTTTCGCCAGTGCGCGTTGAATAATTGTTTCAAACGCCGCTGGCAGTTCTGCATCCACATCAAGCGGGTTTGGAACGGGCTCGGTAATGTGTTTGACCACCACCTGCATAGGTGTGTCAGCAGTGTACGGCTTTTTACCTGTCAGCATCTCGTATACAACGACACCTAGTGAGTAGATGTCAGCTGCATTGGTGATTTTGCTTTCGCCACTGCCTTGTTCAGGAGCCATGTAAGCAGGTGTACCTACTAACCCTCCCGTCAAGGTCAGTGCCGGGCGGGTATCGTCTCCGCCCGCAATCTTAACGATGCCGAAATCGGCCAGCAAGGGATTGCCTTCTTTATCCAGCAGGATATTATCCGGCTTAATATCGCGGTGAATAATGCCCTGACGGTGTGCATAATCCAATGCGGTAGCCACCTGTCGCAAAATTCGGTCAATTTCATTGAGCGGCATTTTGCCTTTGTCAATGCGGTTACTCAGCGACCCACCTTCGATATAAGCCATTACCAGATACAGAATTTCATCTTCGACACCGTAGTCATACAGTGGCAGGATGTGTGGATGTTGCAACCGCGCAATGGTGCGGGCTTCCAGCTTAAAGCGGTCAACAAACTGTTGGTCAAGACCGGGGTGAGGGGGCAGTACCTTTACCGCCACATAGCGGTCAATATCTTCTCTATAGCCTTTGTAAACCGTTGCCATACCACCCTGCCCTAAAAGGGCGGTAATGTCATACAGTCCTAATTTGCGTCCGACGAGTGTGGTTGCCACGCCCGTTACTCCTGCCTCGGATACCGCTATATATTACATGCTGTTGCTGAATATATAGTATATGATGAGAACCGCGCATCAGCGAATGAACTTCTTGTGAAAACAACAATAATTCACCTTGTACTGAGTTGGTTTTCATCATTCATTCATCAAATCCACTCAACTTCTCCATAAACCACGGCTATAGTAATGCGGTCTATCTATAAAATCTGCAATGGAGCTAAACGTCATGGTCACCCGATATGCTGCCCTGCTTGGCGGTATTATGGTTTTCATAATGCTTGTCGGATGCAGCCCGTCATCTCAATCACCCACTGCTAAGCCAACAGTCGAGCAGTCAGCATCCGCCACCAATACCCTCGCCGCACAAGCTGAAGCAGCCACGCCCACTCAAGAAACACTGGGCGGGGCAGTCTCCTCACAATCAGTAGCGGCGACCTGCAGCAAACTGAACTTGAACACACTCACATCGGATGAGTTAATGTCCACCATCCCCAATTTCAGTAGCCGTATGGTGCGCGAATTTCAGGAATACCGTCCCTATGCCAGCATCCAGCAGTTCCGCCGCGAAATAGGTAAGTATGTTGATGCCGCCCAAGTCACCGAATACGAACAATATGTCTATGTGCCGGTGTCACCCAATGACTCCGATGCGGACACACTGCAGCAGCTTCCCGGTGTCGATGCCACCACGGCTGCTACCCTCATGTCAAGCCGTCCTTACGAATCGAACCAGACCTTCTTGGAAGCACTGGCAAAACTAGTTACACCTGACCAGTTAGCGTCGGCTTCATGTTTCTTGGGGGCTAGCACCTAATGTCCGCTCGTACCGAAAATCGCCTGCGCCAATTCCTTCTGCTGCTGACCGGGCTTACCCTTGGGTCAACCTTGGTCGAACTGGTTCTGCAAGACCACAACAAGGAGTTGCTGCAATGGGTTCCGTTTATATTGTGTGTAATTGGCGGTATCGCCGTGTTGGGGGTGCTGCTGCGGCCCCAGCGCCGCACTATCTTGGCAATGCGCGTCACAATGGTGATCGTCGGCTTGGGTGGCGCGATAGGTTCTGCTATCCACTTGTTTGAGAATTTTCAGTTTGAACAAGAAATACAACCTACGGCCGCCGCCGGCGAACTCATCGTGAAAACACTGAAAGGGGCGGCTCCGCTGCTCGCCCCCGGGGTGCTGGTCTTCGCGGCGTTATTGGCACTGGCCGCGACTTATGCTCACCCTGTTTTAGGGCCGCGTGAATAAGTGCGAATGTAATCTGGTGGGTCAATCCCCTCCGCCAGTTTGGGATCATCAATTGGTGCGAGGGGTTGCTGTGGTAGAGGGAGTACACCTGCCCAGACTGATAATGCATAATCTTCATCGTCGTCGCCCGGTGGTCCTGTGCGGATTTTCGCAGACGCGCTTTCGATAGGCACAGCTACTACTGTGGTGGCATTCATTTCTTTAGGCGTTGGCTGTCGTGCGTCCGTCCATCGCCCTCGGGCCACATGCTCCGTCAAAACCTCCAGCGCCGCCCATTTTTCCTCAGCGTTTTCCAAGATATACCCGTGACCAAACAACACTGCCGACCGATAGTTCATGGAGTGATGGAAAACAGATCGTGCAAACACGATACCATCCAATAACGTCACCGTGATACACAGTGGATTGCCCGCTTCAACCTGTTTGAGAAGACGGCTTGCTTTAGCCCCATGCAGGTCAATAGTGTCCTCGTGTCGGGCATGTATTGTAGGGATGACAAACGGTTGTCCATCCATCACAATGCCTACATGGCAGATCAATGCTTCGTCAACGATAGGGTAAATAGTTTCACGGTCATAATGTCCCCGCTCCGGCATTCGGCGGATTTTGTTCAATTGGGTCTTGGCGAAGGTCATAATGGCCTCTCTTTGGTTGCGAGTTTGTTTGATGCTACGGATATTCGCAGACCACTTCAAGACCCGCTTAAGGCCGCGCGTGCCTTACTAATGGTCAAATGAAAACAAATAAGTAGGGGCGAGGCAGTGCGGGGCCTCCCTTTGGGATGCCTCGCCCGCGCGAAAGAATCATATCAATCTGTTTTCAGTTCTCCATAAGTCTCTCATGTACACTGCGGATTTCTTTACCTTTTTCGAAAATGAAGAAACCTGCTTCTTGATTTAACACCCATTTAAATGTTGCTTAAACAAAATCTATATAATCGCATTTATAACTCATACAGATGCGTTCAATTGATCTGCAAATCACATCGCAAATGTATTGAAAAGGGAGTCCGGATAAACATGAAATTTCCCAAGTCATTGGCTGTACTTGCTGCTGTTTCTTTAGTCAGTTTTACAGTTGCCGTTGCTCAGGATGCAACACCTGTACCGGGTTCGGGCATGGTGACTGGCGCAATGGAAGGTGAAGCGACCAGCTTGACCGGCGCTGGCGCAACTTTCCCGGCAGTTCTCTACACAACATGGTTCAGCGATTATGCCGCACTCACTGGCGTAGAAATCAACTATCAGCCCATCGGTTCAGGTGGTGGTATCAAGGGTATTACCGACCAGACCGTAGACTTCGGTGCCAGTGACGGCGCCATGACCGATGAACAGTTGGAAACCGCCAAGGCTACCTGTGGCGGCAATATTCTCCATGTCGCGACCGCTTTGGGTGGCATCGCGGTAACCTATAACATCCCGGAACTGGTGGATGCAAACGTTCCGCTGAAGTTTACTCCGGACACATTGGCCGGCATTTTCTTGGGTGATATTGTCAGTTGGAAAGACGAAAAACTGGTTGCCGACAATCCGCAGTTGGCAGAAATTGACCAGCCGATTTCGGTTGTTCATCGCTCCGATGGTTCTGGTACGACCAACATCTTCACCAGCTATCTAGCCGCCGTAAATGAAACGTGGGCCACGAATGTTGGCGCGGCCAACTCCGTGAAATGGCCGACAGGCATCGGTCAAAAGGGTAATGCTGGTATTGCCGGTGCAATCGCTGGTGTGCCGTATGCCCTCGGTTACGTGGAACTGGCTTATGCCGAACAGAACGGCCTGCCTGTTTCTGAAATTCAGAACAAAGCTGGCACATTCCTTGCTCCCGGTGTAGAAAGCGTCAGTAATGCCGCCGCCGGTGTGGAACTGCCTGACGATATGCGTGTCAAGATCGTCAACGGTGAAGGTGAAAACACCTATCCGATTGCCGGTTTCACTTGGATCCTCGTGTGCGAGAACCAGACCGATGCGGCTAAAGCTACTGCCTTGACCCGTATGTTGTGGTGGGCTACCCACGACGGCCAGAGCTACAACGCAACACTGGGTTATGCTCCTCTCCCCGAGGCCGCCATCAAGGCTGACGAGGCACAGATTGAGAAGATCATGATCGACGGCAAGATGGCTTTGCCCGAAGGTATCATGGACGGCATGTAAGGTTAGTTGACTCATATCAATTATGAGGGGTACTTGAGACCAAGTACCCCTTGCCATGTAAATTAGGAATAGTATGTGGAGAATCTATGGCAGCAGCTTCATCAGCCAAGAGCAGTTTAACTGGACGTCAGCGTGGTGACAGTGTTTTTAAGACAATTGTGTGGGCAGCTTCGTTATGTATGATTGTCTTACTAGTGGGTGTCATCATCTTACTTTATATAGATGCAAAACCCGCCATAGAACAATTTGGCTTTTCGTTTTTAACCACCTCTGACTGGGATCCTGTTTTTGAAAGTTTTGGCGCTGCGCCCTACATATTCGGCACAATCGTGACCTCAATATTAGGACTTTTGCTGGCAACCCCCTTTGCTGTAGGAGCCGCCTTATTCATTTCGGAATATGTGCCCCCCAGAGTTGGTGGGATTCTTTCTTTTATTATTGAACTCTTGGTCGCCATTCCCAGCGTGGGATTTGGGCTGTGGGGTTTATTCGTTTTGGCGCCGTTCATGCGTTCGACTGTCGATCCCTTCCTTCGCAACACAATCGGGCCCATTCCCATCATCGGTGAGTTGTTCAAAGGCAATACCATTGGTCAGGATTTGTTGACAGCCAGCGTCATTCTAGCAATCATGATTTTGCCCACCATTCTGTCCATTTCACGGGAAATAATCGCACAGGTGCCGCGTCTGCAAAAGGAAGGCATGTTGGCCTTGGGTGCTACCAAATGGGAAATGCTCCGTAAAGCTGTCCTGCCCTATGCATGGGGCGGCATCATCGGCGCAGCTATGCTCGGCTTGGCACGTGCCATTGGCGAAACGATGGCAGTCACAATGGTCATCGGTAACAGCTCAACGCAAATTAGCGCATCTCTGTTCACGCCCGGTTACACCATCGCCAGTGCTATAGCAAACCAGTTTACCGAAGCGGATACAGAACTCTATTTTAGTGCCATCGTTGAACTCGGATTAGTGCTACTGCTGGTTTCATCAGTGTTCAACATCGTTGCCCGCCTATTAGTCAAGCGCATCAACCGCCTGCCGGGCGGCGCGTCAGCGCAGTAGTTTGGAGAGTATGTTATGCAACAGTCGCTAACGAATGTATCGGTTCGCGCTTTATCTCGCACCAAGCAGGCACAAACCTATGTCGCACTGGAAGAGGCGCGCTTCATGCGCCGCCGGATTATGCGCTCATTTATGGTCGGCCTGCTCGGTTCATTAACTACAGTTGCCGTTCTGATTCTGTTTATTATTGTTGCCTATACTACAGTCAATGGTATTGGTGGCATCAATCTTGACTTCTTCACCCAAATTCCGAAGCCGCTAGGACAAGAGGGTGGCGGTATAGCTCAGGCAATTTTAGGAACGCTCGAAATGCTGGCAGTTGGCGCGATTATTGCTATTCCTTTTGGCATCGGCACAGCAATTTATCTCGCAGAATATGGTGCTGGTTGGTTCGCGGACACTGTTCGCTTCTCGCTAGAGCTCTTGGCTTCACTGCCCTCTATCGTGGTGGGTGTATTCGTTTGGGCGCTGGTCGTTCGCAGCTTTACGGGTTTTTCGGGGATCGCCGGTGCGATTGCCCTAGCCTTCATTATGGTTCCCATCATTGCCCGCAGTGTCGAAGAAATTCTACGTCTTGTGCCGAATTCCCTGCGCGAAGCAGGTCTGGCGCTCGGCATTGCACGTTGGCGCGTCATCACCAAAGTAGTTGTCCCGACCGTGCTGCCCGGCATTTTAACGGGCGTTGTGTTGTCGGTTGCCCGTGCGGCAGGCGAAACCGCCCCGTTGCTCTTGACAGCACTTGGTAATGAATTTTTCAATTTTGATCTGTCAAGGCCAATGGGCGCGATGCCCCTTCAAATCTACAATTATGCTATTTCTCCCTACAAGGATTTTCATACCAAGGCTTGGGGAGCGATGCTGGTATTAATCGTAGTCGTTGCTTTGTTTTCAGGTGCTGTTCGTTATTCAATGAGGAATTTACGCCGTGCTCGCTAATAGTCCAGTGTTGCCAGAACGAACCGATATTATCCAGAAGGGCCACGAGCTTGAAACCCGTAATCTGAATGTGTATTACGGTGAGACTCACGCAGTTGAAGATGTGAATCTCAAGTTTAGCCCCAATACCATCACGGCCCTTATCGGTCCATCTGGTTGCGGCAAGTCTACTGTCCTTCGTTCCCTAAACCGCATGCACGAAGTAACGAAAAACGCTTACGTGAAAGGTGAAGTGTTGCTCAATGGCGAGAATATCTACGCCTCCGGTGTTGATCCGGTACGCATCCGCCGCCGCATCGGTATGGTGTTCCAGAAACCGAATCCTTTTCCCATGATGTCAGTTTATGAAAATGTCATCGCTGGCTTCAAACTCAATCGTGGCGCACCCAAAGGTGTTAACTTAGATGAAATTGTCGAACGGGCTCTGCGATCTGCCGCCTTGTGGGATGAAGTGAAGGACAAGTTGAAAGAATCGGGCGCGGCCTTGTCGGGCGGCCAGCAGCAGCGGTTGTGCATCGCGCGCAGTATCGCCGTTGAACCGGAAGTGCTGCTCATGGATGAACCATGTTCCGCCCTTGACCCCATTTCAACACTCAAAATTGAAGAATTGATGCAGGAATTGGTCAAAGAATACACGATTGTGCTGGTGACCCACAATTTGCAGCAGGCCGTACGTGTCGCAGATATGACCGCTTTCCTGCTAGCTGGTGAAACCCGTGTTGGACATTTGATTGAGTTCAATACCACCCAACAAATTTTTGACAATCCCAGCGATGGCCGGACTGCTGACTACATTACAGGTCGCTTCGGCTAGGCATAGGATCGCGTCGTCAGCGTGCCTGACTTATAAAAAGAGAACTTCATGAGAGCGCTGTGTGGCGCTCTTTTTTTGCATTGTCGCGCTGTTGCCACAGTGCTATGCTATTCAACTTGTTTGAATGTCCACTTGCCATAGGTTATTGACCCATGCCCGCTAAACCGCATATCCTCTTTATCGTTCTGGATACCATGCGCCGTGACCGCCTGTCGCTCTATGGCTACCCACGCCAAACCTCGCCGGAACTCGATAGCCTTGCTCAGGATGCGGCTGTATTTGATCGCGCCGTAGCGGCTGCTCAGTGGACAATTCCCTCGCACACCTCCATGTTCACCGGTTTATATCCCAGCACACATGGCGTTACGCAGGCTGATAGCGTTGTTCCTAACCAGTACCCGATGCTGGCAGAACTGCTGCGGCAGGGTGGTTATCACACCGCCGCTTTCTGTAATAACCCGCTGGTAGGTGTGCTGAATAATGGTTTGCAGCGTGGCTTTGACCGTTTTTATAACTATGCCAGTGCCGCTCCCTTCCGTCCTGCCGAAGCCCGTCGCAGTCGTTTCCAGCGTGAATTGCTGCACCGCTTCCGTCGGCATGTGGCACGCCCTATCGGCAACCAATTTGCCCGGTCGGATTTGCTCTTCCGCTTGTCACTCAATCCGGTCTTTGTGCCGTTGTGGACGCGCCTCATTAACTATAAAGGCAACAGCGCCCACTCCATTGACGACCTCATCGCCTATTGGGAACAACACACAGCCGGAGGCGCGGAGAGGCCACTTTTCGCTTTCCTCAATTTAATGGGTTCGCATCTGCCGTATAACCCGCCGCAGGATGCCCTTGACCGCCTCGCGCCGGATATGCGCCGCAACAAACAGGCTTATCCCTTCATGCGTCGCTTTAACAGCGAAGCTGCTCGTTGGGCCAGCCCCACCGATCCGCCACTGCAAGATTGGGAGCAGCAAACCCTCTACGATTTTTATGATGCCGAAATCGCACATCAGGACGCCCAGTTGGGGCGCTTATTCGCCTACCTCAAGCAGTCAGGTGTGCTGCAAAATACACTGGTTATCATCTGTGCCGATCACGGGGAAGGGCATGGCGATCATGGTTTTGTCGGTCACGGCTTTGTCACGCATCAAGAGCTGGTGCATGTGCCGCTTATCATCCGCCACCCCGAACGTTTCCCCGCAGGCGGGCGACTAGCCAGCACCATTTCTACCCGCCGCCTGTTTCACACGGTGCTTGATGTCGCTGGACTACAGCCCCAAAGTGAGGTCAATAACGCTGGCTTGTCGTTGGTGGACGTCGCGCAGGGTGGGGCTGATGTCGAAGACAATCTCGCCATGAGCGAAGCGTTCCCGCCCCTCACCTTCCTCAACGTCATTGAACATCGCAATCCCGCGCTCATTCCGCGCCTCAAGTTGCATGGGGTGCGCCGTGCTTTGTACGCAGGCAGCAACAAATTGACCGTAATTGACCAACAAGTTGATGGCTTTTTCGATGTGGAGGCTGATCCTACCGAAGTCCACAACCTCGCGGCAGGCCAGAGTGCGCGTGTTAGCACCCTACAGCGCCAATTGGCGACGCTCGTTTCCAAAGCCGAGTTGCAGCGTGCCGTCCCTACTGCAGCCAACATCGTGGATGATTCAGTGGTCGAACACCTCCGTGCCCTCGGTTATATTGAGTAGGGCGACCAACACTACCCTAAAATCCTATCCACCTCTGCCATCTCCTCGGCTGTCAGCATCCAACCCGCAGTCGCAGCGTTGGCATTGATCTGCGCCGCGTTGGACGCTCCGGCAATCACCGACGACACCACTGGACGTGTCAGCAGCCACGCGAAAGCCAAGTCCAACAGGCTGTGACCGCGTGCTTCTGCAAAGCTGATCAACTGCTCAACAACGTCTAGGTTATGTTCTGTGACCCACCGTCCCCCGTTGCTCAAGCGTGTGCCTTGCGGCGTGGGCTGCCCCTTGCGGTACTTTCCGGTTAGCAGCCCACTTGCCAGCGGGAAATAAGGCAGGAAACCCTCTCCGTACTGTTCACATGCCGCCAACACACCGTTTTCTGGCGTGCGTACCAGCAGGCTGTATTCATTCTGCACGCTCATGAATCGCGCCTCGTCGTTGGTCACTGCCGCGTCAGCTTCGCGGATTTGCTCGGCAGAAAAATTGGAACTGCCGATTTCCCGCACTTTGCCTGCCTGCACCAGTTCATTCAACGCGCCCAGCGTATCAGCAATGGGCACATCTGGGTCAGGCACATGCTGTTGGTATAGGTCCAGATAATCCGTTCCCAGCCGCTTCAAACTGGCTTCAACCGCTTTGCGGATATAGTCCGGGTGCGCCCCTTTACCCTGTCCCTCCATGTTGTTGCCGAACTTGCTGGCGATGATGACCTCGCTCCGACGGCTGCCCAGCGCCTTTCCCATAAATTCTTCGCTCTGACCATTGCCGTAAACATCCGCTGTATCAAAGAAGTTGATGCCGCAGTCCATCGCCGCCTTCATGACATCGACGGTCTGTTCGGCGCTCAAGCGCCGCCCGAAGTTGTTGCACCCCAGTCCGATCACCGACACTGAAAGTGAGCCAATCTTCCGCATTTCCATAAAAACGCTGCTCTCCAACCATGTTTACAGAAGTCGCCAGTGTAACGACTTATGCACCGTGCGTCATATCTGATTGGTTCTGTAGGGACTGCCGGAACTCAAAATCAGGGGCGGGTTTCAAACCCGCCCAATTCGCTTTTCGGTTCATTGACCTGCATCCGGGTTATGCCACACCTGAGTTCCCTTCTCAAACGACTCCGCAGGGAATGAAACAATGTCAATCCGCCATGGCGTCAGCTTTAACAGGCCGAAATTCTCATGATCGTAGCTGATGAAGTCATGTGCTGGATCATAACCCAGTGGTTCTGGCGCATTCTTGAACAAATCCCAGATGCGCCGTTTCTCCTCTAGATCATCCACCCATTCCGCGCGGCAGTCCACGTACACCGGCTTAAACAAATCCGTGATATAAGACAGCGACAAAAACGGGTTACGCTCAAGATGTTTCGATTTATACGAATTACGGTGTGTGCCAATCCAACCCGTTGCCCCCTCCCAAATCGGGTGCAAGATGCGGGAACGCGGGCGTTGCTGCTCATCTATCGTTGCCACGCTGCACCATACCATCCGGTGTACCCGCTCAATGAACTCAGTCTCAATTACCGAAAAATGTGTAACTCTCAAGGTATTGGCCTTTTCCCCATACGTCATTTACATGGTTGAAATGAAGAATCAAAAACCGCGCAGGGCAGTCCCTACGCGGCATGGTTAACGATACAACAAGCCTAGCAGCAATGAAACTCGAACGAATTATGCTGTCGAATCGTTAACCTATTCACGAAGATTGGGATGAATACCCTTCCTTCAATAGTTATTTAACGAATCAACAGAGTCATCGCTATTCCTTTGCCTGGAGCCAACACACTCACGGGAGCGGATGCCGCCGTGATATGTAAATTATAATGACTGTCAGGGGCAAAATCAATCCGGGTCAATTTGCTTTCCGCTTGTTCAGCCGTCGTCCCGGATACGGGTGCTGCGATGTGCGTTTTTTGCTCGGTTTGTCATCGGTTTTTGCTTCTTTGATTGATTCGGTTCCGTACCAGTCCGGTGTGGCTGAAGTTGAATTTGCTTTGTGGCGGGATAATTTTGGAGCATTTGCCGCCCATTTTTCTTGCTGTTCGGCATCCAGCGCCGCGACCTTCGCTAGGATGGTTGCTAAGAATGCTTCACTGCGTGAATCTGTGCTAGGTGGTGTCTCTGTAGTGTCAGACACAGACTTAGCATCGAATGATCTAATTTGCTCCTTGATCCATTCTTTGTTGGTGCTCATGTTTACCTCTTCGCTGGTATCGCTTCGATAATGGGGAACGGCATATCAGACCGTACGGGGTTTGGTGCAGCCAGAAACCAAACACTCTGGCTGCCTAGTTGGTGGTGATGGAACTGATCGAAAGTGCAGGGCCGGTGATCTGAGGAAATGAACAACCTTAGCATCAACACCGAGCATCTGAATTCTAGATGCCTCTACTTATTTTACCATACTCTGCCTGTGCTTGGTTGGCTGTCCGCCGCTTACCAGTGCACTTCGCACTAGAGGTGTAACCATATTGTCACTGAAAATACATCGAGGTTGAGCAAAGGATCTAAAAAGATGAACTCGTCTCAGTAGGAATTTTGTACATCTCCAAAACATAGGCCATCAAAATATGAATTTGCTCCACAGTCAGCTTGTCATCCGCCCCGTCCGCTTGCATCAGCGTCACCGCCGCCCCTTGTTCGCTCAGCCGCCGGTTGTAATCCCGCGAAATCCCGGCCTGTGCTGCCATCTCGCCATACATCAATAAATAAGTCGCGTGTAGTGAGTAAGATGCCGTATCAAATAGCGGCGCACGACCGTTCAATAGTGCTACTGCCAGCGGGCCATTCATCGTGTAGCCCACTTCGGCATAATCCAGTCCCTTCCAAGCGGCATAAGTCACCAGCGGTGCGCCTTCTGCCATCCCGAAGTACACCGCCCCCATATAATGAGAATAGTACATCGGCTGGGAAAACGCCTTGAGCTCCATCTCATCTCGAATCAGCATCAGCACGCTGCGTCCGTCTTCATAGAATGTGTTGTCATCACGCAGGGTAGGGAAAGTTGGTGCTATTAAGAGGATTCCAGTGTTTTTGGTCGCCTCCGCCAGCGCATCTACCATGTCCTGTCCGGTCTGACCGGCACCGTGTACTGCCACCAGCGTCGGCCACCCATTTTCTGGCGCTGTACCATATGGCGCAACCACCATGTACGTTTGTTCAGGCCGTCGTTCCAGTTGAAATGTTTCAACTTCACCCTTGCCCGCCAGTGGATTAAGAGTATTGGCAGTCAACTGACCGCTGGAAATCAGCCACGCCAATCCGATAAAGGTCACGAACATTAAGGCAATACCTATAATCCACAATGGTCTGGATTGTAATGAGGTAGACGCGCTGTTTGTCCCTTTTCCTGCCCGCCTGATAAGCGCTTCGCGTTTCGCTACATCTGTCAGCGTCGCCAAGGCATCGGCCGCCCGCATTCCTGCCAGCCGCGCCGCAAACCGCTGGATACGCTCGTCGTTCTCCAAGCTCCGGTCTAGGTCCAGCGCTGTCCCTAAGGCTTTAAGCGCCGCCGCTCGGTTGCCTTTTTGGTAATGGTCAAGCGCCCGCTGGCACTCCGCTTGTGCCCGTTGGCGGCGCTCACCTACTGATGTGTTCGTCATTAGGCTATCCTGTTATGAATAACACAGATAACCTTATTGTAGGTAAATTTATCTCGCCTCAAACTTGAGATGCACGAATGTGAATTTGGGTAGGAGTTTGGCGGTGACAAACCCTGACTTGGCATTTCTCACCCCATCGCCGCTTGCATGGTCTCCACCGCCGCGCGTTCTGCATCATGTATTCGTATAATCTGCTCCGCCAATCCTTCACGCAAAGTTGTGATCTCTACCCCAGTCATTGGAAATTTGGCCTCAGCTTCTTTCTGCAACCCGTTCAACCGCTGAGCAATGTCTCGCAGTTCGGGTCGCACTGCTGCCCCGCGCTCGATATACAATTCGCGGTGCTGTATGAATAATTCTTTAGCCGTTTTGAAGGTCGGCACACTGTCCGGCAGCAGCTTGTCCGCCAATTCCGCCCACAACTGCTCACTTCTGCGGAAGCAGTCTGCTGCCTGCTTCAAGTCCGGCTTCTGCAAAATAACCGACGCCTCATCCAAAAAATCGGCGTACATCCCGCGCTCGGCGCTGTTGCCTGCGCCTCGGTTGATATATCCGAATGCCCCCGGCTGCACCGTCGTGCCTGCCAGTGCCATCCACATACGTTCCCCCGGTGCGAAAAAACGCGCCCAACTTTGCTTGTTGCGGATGTTGGTCAGCATCTCTGCCCAGTGTTTGAGCGCCGCCAGCCCGAAGTTATGCCGTGCGCCTTTGGGTGGCGCTTCCGTGTACAAATTGATGCACTGCCAGATACCCTTTTGCACTGCTGTAGGTAGGCGGCTCAAATCTGGTGTATCCAGCACCATCAGCCGGAACTTATCCTTACCAACCCGCGCCCGTGCCTTGCTCAGCCGTTCGGCGGGTATCTCTATGGGGCAGGCCGCCCGGTCTGCTAGATAGGCTGTGCCATTCTCCAACCCGTACACCACCACCGGGAACATCGCCCAATAGGCATCATTGGGAATATCGTGTAGGGTAAAAGTATCTGCCCACACAATCGCCGGACGCCCGCTTTCCAGTGCGTCCATCAGGTTCACTTCACCTTTAGTCGCGTCTGTGGTCTGCCGCACCTCGCGCGGTAGCGGCACGCGGTCAAGCATGGTATCCATCGGGTCAAATGTGTTGCGGGTTAGCAGCGCCAGATGGGGTAGATAGCCTTTGTACTCAAAAGTGAAGTACCCCACTGTGATGCCCCCGCTAATGCCGAGCAGCAGCGCCTCGCTCATTGGCTTGCCTGTATGTGGTGCTTTCACGCCTTGGTATGCCAGTGCGTTTCGCAGCGTCCCTGTTTCCCAATGTCGGCCATCAAATTCGCGGTAATTCGGCAGAATTGTCATATGTTTTCTCTCCGCACATCAACAAATTGATGACCCGATTGTAGGCAAAAACACGCTGCTTGTGGAAAAACAGAGACATAGTCGGCACTTTTCAACGCAATCAATAAAAAGAGAGGAGCAGTATCTCCTCTCTCATGCAGCATTTCTTCTAAAATCTATTCGATAACCGCCAAATTGCTAATACACCGCGTAAGCTGCTTCCAGCTCGTCCCGCAGTTGCAGGTAGCTCTGGTAGCGGCTGTGGGCAATTGTCCCTTGCTCCGCTGCCTCGCGCACGGCACACCCTAGTTCGTTGTGGTGGCCGCAGTCATTGAACTTGCACTGGCTGACAAGCGGGCGAATATCGCGGTAATACCCGTCCAGTTCTTCCGGCTCAATATCCCACAGCGTCAGCGAACGCATACCCGGCGTGTCCGCCAGATGCCCGCCCATCTCTAGTCGGATCAGCACACTGTCGCGCGTGGTGTGCATACCCTCTGCCCGCCGCTGGCTGACGGCCTTCACCGTCCGCCCTAGACCCGGCTGTACGCGGTTGAGCAGGCTGGTCTTGCCTACACCCGAAGGACCGGTGAACACCGAAAGATGATCTTTCAGAATAGCTTTAAGTTCGTCCACCCCCAAACCATCTTGGGCGCTGGTGTAAAACACACGGTATCCCATTTTCTCATACGGAGTGAAACGCGCTTTCGTAACTGAGTTATCCTCCAAATCCATTTTGTTGACCACAATCATCAACTCATGGATGTCAGATTTTTCTCCAGCCACGAGAAAGCGATCAAGCATCTTGAGGTTCGGCGTGGGTTGCGCCGCTGCGAACACGAACAACGCTTGGTCAGCATTTGCGATAATCACTTGCTCACGTTCGGCCTCGCCCGCGCCGCGCTTGCCCTCAGTGCGTAACGCGCGCGAAAGCGCACTGCTGCGGGGCAGCACTTCTTCAATCGTTCCAGTATTATCTTCAAGAATTTGGATTTTTACGTGGTCGCCGATGGCGGCTATGTCGGACGATTGCGCTTCTTCTAGCAGTCGTCCCCGTAAACGGCAGGTAATAACTTGATTTTCCGAAATTTCTACATTAAAAAAACCACTCTGGTCGCTGATGACCAAACCATTCATGAACTGTGCAGACTCGTCACTCAAAGGCAATCCTCCTATGAAATATCCAAGAAATTGGACAAAGTAAACTCGAAAGAATAACTTGTTATCGTATTCTATCCTAGATTTTGTAGTTTGAGTCAGTGAAAAAGTACCAAAATTCGCCGAAAATCTACCTTAGAATTGGATAAATCGTTATAAACCTCACTATTCCTTCGTTTACAATTGGGGCATAGTAATCTGTGTCAACGTTAGATTTGCAATATTTGCTAAAATTGTATGAGTGTATGTGTAAGGACTAGAAAGGATTGTTGTGGAGACATTTAGTTCCGAAAATCCAGAGGCTGCTGTCCCCTCTGAAAACTCGACCGTGCCGCAGCTTCCCGAAACCCCCGCCGCAGATGCTTCGACATCCGCCTATGCGGAACCGGGTACAGTGCTGGTCATTCCCCGTGTATTCATAAACTATATCGTCATTGCCATTGCCTTCTTTGCATTGGGCGCAGTGATTAGTGGAGCAGCGGTTAATGCGCTATTTAACGCCAACAGTACCGAAAATAAACGACTGTTGGATGCAGCAGTGGAGCAGATAGCGAAAGCCGGTGGAGGGCAGCAGGTCGCCGGTCTGCAACCCGGACAAACCTATGAAGTTAGCGCGGACGATGACCCAATTCGTGGTGTCGTTGATGCCCCCATCACCATTGTCGAGTTCAGCGACTTCCACTGCGCTTTTTGCGGGCGCTTCGCTGCCGAAACGCTAACCCCCTTACTTAATAATTATGAAGGCAAGGTGCGCCTCGTCTATCGTGATTATCCCTTCCAGGTTCCCGGTTCGCTCACCGCCGCGCTTGCCGGGCAGTGCATGAACGATCAGGGCAAGTTCTGGGAATTTCACGATGCCACCTTTGCCAACCAGCAGGCGCTTACCCGCGAACAATTCATTAGCTATGCCCAGCAGTTCAGCATTGACGTGGACACCTTCACCAAATGTCTGGATGATCAGAAATATCTTGATGAGGTCAAAGCCGATGTGGCCTATGCCCAAAATCTTGGGGTGAATGGTACACCCGCTTTCTTCATTAATGGTACGTTTGTCAGCGGCGCGCAGCCTTATGACTATTTCGCAAAAGTCATTGATGATGAACTGGCGAAACTTGACTCGTCTCCCGTGACTACTTCCTCGTCTAAGTCCAATTCTGCTACTTCCTAAGCGGAATTTATGGTATAATGTTAGGGAATGTCTACTTGGGCATTCCCTCACTTTTGCCTGACCACTTCCGGGTAAAAGCCGAATATACGTTATTCCGCACAAAATATTCCTCAAAATATTGTTAATCCTGCTCGTAAGAGAATTTTACATGCTTGTGTTACCCTGAATTTGAGGTACACAGCGAGGATAACAATGCTAAAGTCAATCAATGTAATTAGTGGCATTCAACGTTACGAAAACGCCACCAACCGCGCCTTCTGGCAGGAAATGTTTGCTCATATGCGCGGCAAACCGGCCCAGTTGCTCAGTTTTGAGACGGTCAAAGCCCGTCTACGCCTGCACGAAGAGTCCTACAAAGGATTGCAGGACATTCCACTTAAAAATATCGTGGGCAGCGTCGGGCGTTACCAAGACTTTACCCGCACCTTTTTGCCCCGCAACGTCGTCAGCAAAGACCGTTGGAGCCGTATCTATGCCGAAACGCTTGACGGCATGGGGTTGCCACCGATCGAGGTATATCAACTGGGTGATGTTTACTTCGTGCGTGACGGCAACCACCGCGTTTCGGTTGCCCGTGAATTAGGGCAGAAGACTATTCAGGCCTATGTCACAGCCGTAGATATTCCCTTTTGCTTGCAGCGCGAACGCATTGACCAGCAGGTGGATGCTGCCGAAGCCTACATGACCTTTATGGATGAAACAGGTTTGCGTTACCTGCCGCAGCACGAAAATCTCATGCTCAGCGAACCGACCCGCTACAATGATCTCATCGGTCATCTCAACCTGCACCGCGATGTCCTGTCACTCATGGAAAACCGTGAAATAACCTTACAGGATGCCGCCCTTCACTGGTACGAAAATGTCTACCTACCAGCCGTCATGCTCATGCGCCAGTACATGATTTTAGAGCATGCCAAAGGTCGTACTGAAACCGATATGTATCTCTGGTTGGTGGATCACCTTTGCGAATTGGAACAGTGCTACGAAGGGCAGATTAACGATCTAACCCCCGCGCTGGTGTCGTTCCTGCAATCTCGAAAATTGCCCGTGCCGGAAGAACTACTGGAACCAGTTTGTGAGTAATTAGGAACGCCGGGTGCTTTGTGAACGTATCGTCAAAAGGGGGAATAGGTGTATATGTTCCCCCTTTTTGTGCACTGAACATACTTAACGCGCCTCAGGCCGCTTGAACACACAAAAATAGGTACTCGTCCACCCCGCGGAACCGCGCCCGCTGTCTACCACCAGCACGTCTGCGTTACGGCCCACCACTACCGGTTGCATATGCACCAGTTCCCAACCCTCTTGCCCGTAAGCATCAAGTCGCGGAATCATGGACTCGGGCGTGTTGCGCGGCACACCACTTTTCCATGTCTTGATTTCCTGCAAGTAATCCATGACTGGCTCAGACTCGGCTTCTACAAACACGCTTAAATATTCCCACTTTTGGCGCTGCGCCATCACATAAACTCCTATAAATTCAATTGTCTACGATTGGTTTACGTATGCAGCACAAATTTGGTTGCATGCTGGTCTTCCGGATTGCATGAATGCGATGAGCGTGTAATCTTGCGTAATGTTGTCTCACCAACTATTCAGCCGCTGTTCACAGACGGCTAAATGCCTGCCAAGTATTGCCTCACTTGCCTCTCATATGACAGGACTATACCTCTTGCTGGATAAACACTACGCCGCAGAAAGCACATTTGGATGCGACTGGCTGCAGCGCAGCGATTTACCCGAATTCTTAAAATCGTACCCTGTATACCTTGAAGGAGGATCTATCATGGTGCGGAAAAATAGTGTTCGTGGTTTATTAGCTGTGTTGGTGTTAGTTATCGTGGTATTCGCCACTGGAGTAATGGTTCAAGCGCAAGCTGCTGAACATCCATATTTGGGGGTTCGTTTAGAAGATACGTCCGCTGGTGTTGTGGTTCGGGATGTCGTCGTGGGATCACCTGCTGCCGCGGCTGGCCTAAAAGTTGGTGATATCATCAGCCAAATTAACAATCAAAAAATCACCCACGTTTACCAGGTTGAGCAAACAATCGTGACCGCGAAGGCCAGCGATTACTTGGCCCTAACCGTAACCAGCGCGGGCAAATCAATGGATTTATCGGCAAAACTCGGCACGATCACCGACGAAAAAGCTGCCAATCTTCCCGTAACCACGCCTTTCAGCACCTTCGGTTACAATAATACCGATAAGTCGTGGATGATCTACACCCTCGCCGATAACAACCCCTTCTATGCGCAGGGTCTGCGCACTGGCGATACCATCACCATGTTCGACGGCAAGGCTTACAACCCTGTAGATCTGGCAAACTATCGTGACGCACTCAAGGCTGATGCAGATATCAAGATTGTTGCCCAGCACACTGGTAAGGCTATGGATATTACCGTCAAAGCCAGCGCCCTCAAAGCTTTCGATCTATACGGCTACAACGGGGAGCAGGGTATGTTGTTTGCTACCACCGCTCCTGCTTCAATGACCCAGCCCTCACCCATGAGCCAGCCCAATGCCTGGCAGTTTAATGCTTTCGGATACGATGCCGCCAACAAGAGCTGGAACGTTTTCGCAATAGACGCTTCGGGTGCTGTTGCTACCGCCGGTTTGCATGTTGGTGACCAGATTATGCAGATTGATGGCAAGACCTATACTCCTGCCGATCTGCGTACGTTCCGCCAAACGTTGGCCGACAGTGCCAGCCTAAAATTGACGGTCATGCGTGCTGGCAAATCGACTGATGTAACCGTTCCCGCCACCGCCCTCAAGTCTATGAACCTCTTTGACAACAACGGTTCTGGCATTCTGTTCATGGTTTCCAACCCCCACAGCATGAATTGGCTCGGTGTCGATTTCGAGATGTTGACTGCTGACATGGCCAAGGCGCATAAGATCAGCCAGAACGACGGTGCTCTCATTACCGAAGTGTTGACCAAATCTCCTGCCGAAACAGCTGGTTTGAAGCTCAACGATGTCATCACCGCCATCGGTAGCACCACCGTGACAGCCAAGAATCCGCTGGAGCAGTTGCTGACCATGCACAAACCCAGCGAAGAACTGACCCTCAAGGTGTTGCGAGACGGCAAAGACATAGATGTGAAGGCTCAGTTAGCCACACCGGAATACTCTGGTCAGATTCCATTCCTGATGCAGCCGTTCTAATCCGCTCGATAACTTCCTCCCGGGAGTAAAGCCCCCTATTTCTCCTGGGCTACCCCTTAGCGTCCGGTATTGCTTCACCAATGCCGGACGCTGTTGTATTTCCATAAATAAGTTCCTCGATGTTTTAAGAACGTTTCCCAAGTCTGCCAACCAGAAGGAGCAGCAAGACTGCCTTCAGCCGAACCAACGGATCGTAGCACCCGTCTAGGCTTCATCATTTATCACGACTCGCACCAATGCGGGCAGTGGACGCATATCCCACGGCGTCTGAAAGATCTCAAATCCCACATGTAGGCTAGTCACAGGTTCTTTGGCCTGCACCCACAGCACGCCCCTCATCTCGGTTACTCTGCTCACAGCATCCTGCGCTGGCGGCAGAAAGCGTTCTTGTTCTTCAGGTGGCAGGACATCACCATAAAATTCTGGAATGACTTCCAGCCCGTTTACAAAAACGTGTGCTTCATACCGCCCCCAATTGCTGGTCGCTTCCAATCGCAGCGGGACGCCTAGCCGTACTTCGTCAAAGCGTTGCAGGCGTATCACTTCGCCTGTCACCTGTGCATTACCCATCAACAGACCATCGTTGTTGTACAGCGGGATGACATCGCCCGTTTCTTGAATTCCCAGCGGCGACTGCGCTAGAAAGCGCGGCAGGATGAACGCCTTGCCTGATCCATCAAACAAGACATGCACCCCCGTCTGCTCTGAGCCGATTAAGTTGCGTTCTGTCGGTCGCCCTTCACCGTACACATTCACCGCTACGAATTTGATGCGTTCATAGCTGCTGTGCAGTTCGGGTGGTATCCACTGGAAATAAATGACATTCACGTCCACCACTGGCTTGCATGGCTGCGGCAGCCCGCCCCGTTCACGGTAGTGCTCAATCGCTTCTTTCAGTTGAGCTTGGCTCATATCGCCCCGCCATGTCAGTTCCCAGAGCGGCGCCTGGTCACTGCCCGGATTACACAGCGCCTCATACCACTGCTGAACCAGTTCGGCTTCCGGTGTGATCGGCTGGCCCGCAAACACCATCAGCATCCCAAATATCACGCATATGAGTGCCACTAGCAATATATTCACCACTGCAAATCCATGCACGTTTGCGGCACGCGACGCGTGATGTCCTCTCCTTGTGAAGCGGGGAGGGGATTTAGGGGTGGGAAGACTCATGGCACGTAGTACCAATCACTGGGCGTCAAATTAATATTCGTCAGCACCGCCACCGCCAGCCCTACGCCCACCAGCCACAACACACCGTCCAACCAGCGCCAGCGCGCCGGAATGATATACATGAACGCCAGTGGCAGCCATGTCATCGTGGCGAACCGTCCAATCGCCATGACACCGGTTGCCAGCGGTAGCCCGATGCTGAGTACGCTAAAAAGCACCAGTTCCCAGCGCAGCTTGCCCCGCCGCCACACCACAATCAAGATCACCAATCCCAGCATAATCAGCGCCAACTGCCACAATTCCGTCCAATACCCGCCGTTCAGCGGTTCGCTCTGGTTTGCCATCCACTGCACGCGCTCGACAATGCGCTCCCACGGCCATATGAATTCACCCCGTCCCACATCCCCCTGCGCCACGTACGGACTGAATGGAATACCCGCCACATCGCTCACACGGATAATCCACCCCACTAGCCCTAGCACAGGAATGATGCACGCCGCCAAAACATGACGCCAGAACACCCCACTTCTTAATGTGACAAATAAACCCTTATTTCGCGCTGCTTCCACGAGCACAGAAAGTCCCATCACCCCCACCAGCACCGCCCCTTGCGGACGTGTCCACACCGCCAGTGTCGCAATCAGCCCCGCCCGCAGGTAATTCCCTTCCCACAAGCAGGTGAAGGCAAGCGCCCACCACGCCAGAAACAGCACATCCGGGTAGCTCATCCAGTAAATGAAGGCCGTCCCCAGCAGCGGGAACGCCATAAAACGCACGGCTCGGTCAGCCGTTCTTATGTCACTCATGCCCGCAACCATCCGCCACAGTGCCCACAATCCCAGCAGCAGCCCGGCTTTGTTAATTAGAAACAGCGCCACTTGCATCGGCACATGCAGCACTTGGTGGATCAACCGCGCCGTCAGCGCCGCCAGCGGAAACTTGGCGCTGGTTTGCGGGCTGAAATCCGGCCCATATCCTTGATCGCTGATACGGATTTCCCAATTCACGTCCCAATGTGCCAGATTACCCGCCCAATCAGGCGTTGAAAACCACTGCGCTTCGGTTGTCTCTGGATTAGCTTGCACTGTGAATCCAAACACTAGACTAATAATGACGTGCAGCAGCCACGCAAACACCACACTGCGCGGCACAAAAGGGCGCATTACGCGCAGCCTCCCCACATCCCGTATTTCATGTTCGCCTAATGTGCCTGTGTTCATCTGCAATCGCAACTCACCCACTACTGTTACGCTTTAGCTTAACTAGCATATGTGACTTCGCCTGACCCGTCTAGTTACCCACTCCATCTGTCACGCAAGTGCATCAACCTCAGGAATTCATCAGTCAATCAACCATTTGGTGGATTACTAAATCAACCGCTTGCTTGCCCTTTATTAACCGTCCGGTTCATGCCTCTATGTGATAACCCCGTTATCGTAACCTGTATCCACGCTGCGTTTAATTGAGAGGAATATCAAAATGAATAACCTGACCCGTTCACAAACTTGGCTGCTTGGCTGCTTCATTGCGGTAGCTGCCTTCATCGGAACATCTCTGTTTCTACAGGGAACTGTCCAGACTTTCGCCTATATCATCATTTCAATGGCCTTTGCCTTCTTCGCGGTCACCATGTCCGCGCGCCAGAAGTCAAAAAATCAATAGGCTGGTCAATACGCGGGTGGTGAGTCCATAATTATGCTTATGGAACATCCTGCCCATTCACCCCACCCACTGCGTCGCGATGCGTGGCTCCGTTGGCTGCCGTTGTGGTGGGCATGCTTCGTCATCACCGTTCTGGCTCTCACCCTCGCCGCCACAACCGAACCCGGTGTTGACATCCCGCGCGTCCTTTTCCTTGCCGCCCTGTTTCTCGTCTGGTATGGAGTTAGTCTGCGTTGGCAAAGGCGCGAAGATGGCGCGCGCGGGTTTTATCTGCTGGCCTATCACATTGTCGGTTGGCTGGTATGGATCGCCCTTACCGACCTTAACCCGGTCTATATGTTGACCCTGTTTGTCTTGTTTCCGCATTTGTTCATGAGCTTGCCACTGCGCTGGGCCAGCATCGGCGCTATCTTGCTCATGTCGTTCACCATTCTGAGGCAGATCATGCTGCCCGATCAGACGCTCGATACGTGGGTCATCCTGTTTTCCGTGACCACCATTGCTGGCATCATCCTTGCCTCATTCATCGAAGCCATCATCAAGGAAAGCACCGTCCGTCGCGACCTCATCCTCAAGTTGGAAACTACCCAGCGCGAACTGGTCGCTGCCGAACGGCAGGCGGGCGTCCTGCACGAACGCCAGCGCCTTGCCGGGGAAATTCACGACACCGTCGCGCAGGGTTTGACTGGCGTCATTACCCACCTCGAAGCTGCCGACTCCGCGCTGCAAATGGATCAATCAGCTGCCCAGCGCCACATGAATCAGGCGCGGGATGTGGCCCGTTCCAGCCTGGCTGAAGCCCGCCGCTTCATCTGGGGGATGCGCCCGGAAGCACTGGAAAAACAGCCCGTCGAAACCGCTGTGAAGCAGCTTGTAGATGACTGGTCAGCCTCCACTGGCATCGTCACCCATTGGCATGTCACCGGCACCCGCGCCTCGCTTTCCCCTGAGCAGGAAACCGTCCTCCTTCGGGTCATTCAAGAAGCGCTTGCCAATGCTGCTAAACACGCGCAGGCACAGCATGTCACCATCACGCTCTCATACTTACCTGATATGCTCGTCGTGGACATCAAAGATGATGGTCGGGGCTTCGACCCTGACCGCGCTCGCACTCGTCAGGCCGACCACAGCGGCTACGGCCTGCGCGCCATGCGCGAACGTTTGGCCGCTGTCAACGGACGCCTCACCGTTGAAAGTACATCTGGTGAAGGAACGACCATCGTTGCTGAAATCAGCCTTAACGGAGTGACTGCCGATGCCTGACCCCATTCGCATTCTTATTGTGGACGATCATCCTGTTGTCCGAACCGGAATTGAAGGTATGCTAGCGAGGCAGGAGGAATTTCTGATCGTGGGTGAGGCCGAGAATGGCGAACAGGCTGTTCAACTTGCTACCGACCTCCGGCCTGATGTGGTGCTCATGGATTTGCGGATGCCCCTAATGGATGGCTTGCAGGCCATGTTATTGATTCGCGAGCGCCATCCGCAAGCGCAGGTGCTCATTCTCACCACCTATGACCGTGACCGCGATGTCCTCGCCGCCCTGAACGCTGGCGCGGTTGGCTATTTGCTCAAGGATGCCCCGCGCGAAGAACTCTATCAGGCAGTGCGCGCAGCGGCCCAGGGCAGGTCAGTCTTGCACCCCAGCGTAGCCGCCCGCCTCATCAATCACATACGCAGCGCACCGTCCGCCGACCAACTCAGTGAGCGCGAGGTTGAAATCCTGCATCTTGTGTCCGAGGGCCGTACCAATAAAGAGATTGGCTCACTGCTCTACATCAGTGCCGCTACCGTAAAGACCCATCTGATCCACATCTTCAGCAAGCTCGGTGTCCCTGACCGTGCCGCAGCCGTCCGCGTCGCCCTCGAACGCGGCATCCTGCATCTCAATGATGGCAGGGAATAACCATCACTGCCGTCTGTAATGATCACCTTTGCGCAGGTCTTTACTACCATCACATCATTCCCATTACGCCACTTGTTCGATCATGTGTAAGGACAGGGCACGCCCTGTCCGCAGCCCCTCTTTTTTTACCATTGGGTTGGCGGTTCATATGTCATTTCCAAAGGTTTGAAAACGCATACCAAATAACTTGCCAATCTATAACATTTGTTCCATTACAAATTGTATTGTGATTCTGTCAATCTACTGCTACTACAAAAAAGTATTGCCGAAATAGCGTGCGAAGCATCCCTCTGGGATGCCTGTTCTGCCAAATCCGTATTCTTCCGTAATAAACTTAAAGCTATCAAGCCAAATTCTGAAAACTGTACCCTATTACCCAGTCACCCGTCTGCTATCTCACATCCTTTTCGCGATTTTGACAAAACTCCACTATCATTAGACATTAATGAACACCACTTATAAAGATACGCCCAATCGGAGGTAAGCCAATGTTCAGAAAGCTTTTTGTCATCCTGCTCTTACTTGCTTGCTCAATTGCAGCTGTTCACGCCCAGTCCGCAGACTGCCCGGATATTGTTGAGCAGGCCCTTAAACCAGTCGGCAGTGTGTGTGATCCATTGAACCGAAATGCTGCCTGTTATGGCTCTAATAGCGTTAATACCGTCACGGTTGCCCCACAGCCCGAAAACTTCTTTAGTGCTCCCGGTGACATGTCAGAACTTCAGGCTTTTCGTGAAATTCATCCACAGCCGATGGATGCCATTGCAAAAACATTTGGCGTAGCAGTATTGAACATACAGGCTAATGTCCCGAACACGTTACCGGGGCAGGCGGTTCTGTTCATGCTCGTCGGCGATGCCCGTCTAACCAACGAAGTCAGCCCGGATAGCACTGACCAAACCCCATTCCAATCCTTCTACTTTTTGCCCTCCGCTGGTGGCCTTAACTGTTACGAATCTGAACCGATTTTGACCATCCAGTCCCCCGGCAACATTGCCGTAACCATGCACTTTAATGGCGTGGATACTGAGTTTAGCCCCGGCACGCTGTTGACCATCACCCCTTCCGTTTGCACCATCCATCGTGGTGGCATCATCCAACGGGTAGATAATCAAATTGCCGGTAACTTATTGGCTAACCAGACCATTGACATCAATATCACCGAAGAAGGCAATATCGTTGTCAATAATTTGCGCGGCATCAGCCGGCGAGAATATGACCGTGGCTTACTGATACAGGACGCGCTAAATTCGGTGTCAATTTCCAACGGATGGAGCGAACAGCTTATCACACTGCCGCGCGGATTTGCTGAAGAGCCGTCTGACACAGCCGTTGTCAGTGAGCCAACCTGTGGTGCGGAGCATGTGGTGGTGACAGGCGACACCTTGTTTAAGATTGCTCAACGCTATAACACCAGTATGCAGAGCATCATTGATGCCAACAGCATCATTGACCCGCGCTTGATCCGCCCCGGCGACAAGCTGTGTATTCCAACACCCGATAGCGGCTTTGTGGCACTTCCATAATGGGAGTAACTTTTTACTCTACACCGGATTGCGCTCAATAGATGAGAATTTCATTGAGACTATGGTGATGGAATGTAACTATCTGCTATACTGCGTGTTTGTGTAGCTAGATGATGAAAGTGGATTGATAAGAGAGGGGATTATCCCCTCTCTTATTTTTGAACATCCTCTGTTTGTGGATTTTCCTGTTTTCCCCTTTCGTCCCAATTTTCGTTTATATCAATTCCAAAGAGGTGTTCACTTCATGCAAGCTACTGCGCCTGCAGCCACGCCCCACGTAGACGATTCGTGGAGACAAGTTGTCGCTCCCTACCAGCACTCCAACCTGCGGTTAAGCCTGTTGCAATGCCTCAACAGCATTGCTCCCTACTTTATCCTCTGGTATCTGATGTACCGCAGTCTGGAGGTATCGTATTGGTTAACGCTGCTGCTGGCATTTCCGACGGCTGGTTTCGCCATGCGGATGTTCATAATTTTTCATGATGCTGTGCATGGTTCTTTTTTCAAAGAACGGTGGGCCAATGATCTTATCGGCAGGCTGACAGGCGTATTGCTGTTTACACCATATTTCGCATGGCGGCACAGCCACGCTATTCACCATGCAACCGCTGGTGATCTTGACCGGCGTGGAACTGGTGATGTGTGGACGCTAACTTTGGACGAATACAACAAACTTCCATTCCTGCAGCGGATGGCCTATCGCGTCTACCGCAATCCGTTCATGATTTTTGTGATTGGCCCAACCATTGATTTCGTCATTCTTCAGCGCTTTTACCCCATGAATTCGGCCACCGAACCCCGCGAACGGGCCAGTGTCCGCAATACCAATATCGCACTCGTGGTTCTAACCATCATTGCCAGTTTGACCATTGGATTTAAGGCGTTGGTTCTGGTGGAACTGCCTATCATCGCCATTGCCTCATCATTTGGCGTCTGGTTATTCTACATGCAGCATCAGTATGAAAATGTCTACTGGGAACGGCATGAAAATTGGGATTTCGCTACTGCTGCGCTCTACGGCAGCTCCTACTTCAAAATGCCGCGCATTTTGCAGTGGTTCACTGGCAACATCGGCTTTCATCATGTGCATCACCTTAGCCCGCGTATTCCCAACTACACGCTGGAACAGGCGCATAACGAAAATGAATTGTTCACCCAGATCGAGCCGATGACCTTCCGCAGCAGTCTAAAATCTATGAAGATTCGGCTTTGGGACGAAGACCGCCATAAAATGGTGGGCTATCAAAAGTCGCCGGATGCCGCCCCTGCTGCCACCGATCAACTCAAACCTCTGGATATAGAAGCCTAAGACGTTTTGAAGCGGGGATGACACTATTGTTATCCCCGCTTCTGTATGCTTGTACGCCTCCACTCATAGCCGCCTCACTGTAATTCCTCTCTCGAAAACGTCACATTTCACGTAACAAAATTGAAACCCTGTTGGCTTTTCCGCCCAGAGTAGTCCAAACGTTGAGCCATTCCGAATACTTTTGCGTATAAGTAGATGGGGAATTAGTGAGCCGGGAACTTTACATCCACTACAGGCGAACACATCACGAAAATAGAAGTAAGAAAGGATACGGAATGAAAAAACCCAACCGATTATTACTGTTGTCTGTTTTGCTCGCTCTAATTGTTCTCAGTACAGGATTAGTCTCCATAGCATTGGCACAGGGGGAAACGATTGTCAGCATCGCTGCGCCGGAATGGATGGGCGATGTCTTTGATGAGAAGTTATTTGCGCCATTCAGCGAGGCGCATCCCGGCGTCAAGGTTGTCGTCGTACCCGCTGGGCAGGATGCTTACTTCGGCAACGCGGCTTATGACCTCGACCAGCACCTGGAAGGGCTGGACAAGTACACTGGTTTGGCCGATGTGATCTTTACTTCCAGTTACAACCTCACCGCAGAAGGAACACGGGCTGGCTATTTTCTTGATCTGACACCACTGGTGCAGGCTGATACGACGTTAGACACAAATGATTTCTTCCCCGCAGTCTGGGATTCAGTGCAGTGGGACGGTGGCATATGGGCCATGCCGGTGACTGCCTCAGTGCAAGTGCTGGTCTACGAACAAACGGCTTTCGACGAGGCCGGTTTAGATTATCCAGACGAACGTTGGTCGCTGGACGACCTGCTTAATGCAGCCGAAGAATTGACGATTCGCGACGAGAACGGCAATGTCACAGTGCCGGGTCTTGACATCTTCAGCCCCAGTCAAGTTTTCATTAGCCTGCTGGGACACGGTTTTTACGATGATAATGTTATTCCCAACACACCCAATTTTGATGATCCTGAGTTGCCCGTATTGATGGAACGCTGGGCTAGTTACCGTAAGTTGTTCGAGAACTTGGGAAACTATGATTACGACAAAATGCCGATGACCATCTCACAACCGTGGCGCTTGAGCAACCCCAGCACCGATAGCCGCAAGTGGGCTGGTTCGCTGCTGCCCGGCGGTCATGCAGTGATAGATTATCAAGGATTTGCCGTCAGCCGCGGCACTGTAAATCCTGAGATGGCCTATGAATTGGTGAAATTCTTAACCGGGAATTCAGAAGTTGTCTTCCGTTTCTTTGGGGATACACCGGCCCGGCAGAGCATGGTTGGTGCAGAGCCAGATGATAATACGATCTTCATTCCACCGCGTAATGCAGAAGCACAGGCATTGATTGATAACGCACTTGCTAACGGTATCCCAACCTCCGAGATGCGGTTTGCGGATTATCTGCCCGTAGCAATTGACAAAATGAATGCGGATGGCGTGGATGCGGTCACGGCTTTGTCTGATATTGAGACTCAAGCCGTGAAAAATGTGGAAGCCGCAGATGCCAAGCGCGAAACATTGAATGTCGTGGTAGCGACCCCTGTTCCTACACCTTCGTTTGGCGAAGGACAAATCGTACTCAAGTTTGGGTTAAATATGTTCACCAGTTCGCTCCCGAATCGTGACCAGTGGGATCAACTGGTTAAAGATTTCACAGCGGAATTTCCCGCAGTGGGCAATATTGACCTGAAAACACAGGTGTTCCAGCAGCAAGATATGGATGAGCTGGATTGCTACTACCAACCGAACAATTTGGTGCCGGATATTGATCTTTCCAAAATTTTGAGTCTAGACCCCTATCTGGACGCTGACCCGGATTTTGACCGAAGTGATGTGCTGCCGGGGGTCATGCAGCAGTTGGAACGGGATGGCAAAACATGGGCATACCCGATCACAATTCAGCCTTCTGTGCTGTGGTACAACACCGAGACATTTGACAAAGCAGGTTTGGTTTCACCGGAAACCGGCTGGACAGTTGATACATTCGGTGAGGCACTCACAGCCTTGAAGGGCAGCGCAGAAAACGGAGAAAAACCCTTTGCGCCGCAGACCTTTGGCAACACCTATTTGCTCATTTTGATGGCCGCTTACGGGGCAGTGCCTTACGATTACCGAACGACACCGCCGACCATTGATTTGACGAGCAGCCAATCATTCAACGGAATTCAACAGGTACTTGATCTGGCAAAAGAGGGTCTGGTGGATTACAAGGAACTTGGCAACTTAGGGGGCGGAAGTTTCGGTGGGCCAGGGAGCAATCCGGTCTTTTCGGACAATTTGAGCAGCGGCAACTGGCGGTTGCAAAACAGGGACAGCGCAGACTTCACTGACCCATATCACTTAACGAACTATCCCATCGGCACCGATTATAGTCCGGTGGCATATTCAGTTGGAGCGGGGTACATCGGGGCAAACGCCCAGAACCCTGACGCCTGTTTTGCGTGGCTGAAGAAAATGGCTGACCGTCCCGATTTGTTCCAATCAGTGCCTGCGCGTCGTTCCCAGATCGAAAATCCTATTCTTCAGACGGCGCAAGGTGCAGATTTGGTAGCACTATACCAGGGCTTTGCTGAACGGCTCGACCAACCGGATGTCCTGATTTTCCCCGGTGAATTTGGTGGGAGCAGCAGCAGCGTCAGCCAGTTCATTGAACAAACATGGATGAACCAGGCATTTGACGATTATGTGCTGGAAGACGGTGATCTGGAACAAGCTCTTGGCGATGCACAGACCTTGATGGACACCTATCGTGAATGTGTAGTGGATATTCCGTCATTTGACGGATCTATTCTGACCGATCAAGAGGCGGCGATTACCTACTATCGCCAGTATACCGATTGTGCGATCAAGCTCGACCCCGGCTTGAAAGAAACCTACGCCTTCTTCTATCAGGAGGAGAATTCGTAACAGATTTTCATGAAACAGTATCGGGCTAATGGGTTACGAAACCGTAATCTGCCCGTGACAGTGATGTAATGCGGCTTGGTTATGGTAGTAGAGGAATGGAATACTGATGAGTGTTGGGGCATGGTCACAACCATGCCCTTCAACTGTTGTTTGTCCACAGCTGTCAATGCTGACATTGAACAATGATCCAATCAGTTCGTTGGTCAGTTTGCGATTATCGAGCCGTGACAGCGGCGATATTCAAGCGATTCTCATTCCTGTGCTATGGTAGCCCTGATACAATACCTTATACGGTAATAAACAAATCTATGATGGCGAATGATTGCGCCATTGCAAATGGGCCATATGCGGGCAGGAAAAGGAAATTGAGCATGTATTTTCGCGAACAGAAATTATTCAGGGGGTTTGTGATCGTCCTGTTGATGATGCTGGTTATTCTACCGGCAGCAGCGCAGGCTGACACTGTGTTACAGGTGGTGTTGCCAAACTTCCTGCGTCCCAACATGAACGACACCGTATTCCAACCATTTGAAGATGATCATCCGGGCGTGCGGGTTGAAGTAGTCTATACAGATTTCGACATCTTGACACCCCCACTCCCAGCCAATGATTTAACCGGTTATTTAGACGCGATGGAAAAGTATTTATCAATGGGTGATGTGGTGACGGTGCAGAACGGCAACATGGCGGTAGAAGGCACACGCGCCGGTTACTTTCTGGACTTGCTGCCGCTCACAAGTGCTGACATTAACTTGAACATAGATGATTTCCTGCCAGCCGTTTGGCAGTCGTTCCAGTGGGACAACGGACTGTGGGCGCTGCCTGTTTCCGAAGATGTTATCACCGTCGTTTACGACAAACAGATATTTGATGAAAAGCGTTTAGCCTATCCAGATGAAAACTGGACGGTAGAAGATTTTGCGGCCGCTGCCGATGCGCTGGCGCTGCGCGATGAGAATGGTAAGGTGACGGTTCCCGGTCTGGTGACATACCAGAACGAAGCCTATCTATTCCGTAGTTTGGTGGGCGCCGGGTTTTATGATCCGAACGCCTTCCCGGATGGGCCGCTGCTGGTTACGCCCTTACTGGATGAAGTGCTAACACGCGCCAACGATTTATATGAAGAGGGCATCGTTTCGTCATCGTTTGATGGCAATGTTGGCGATGTGCCATTCAAAATTATCAACACTTTTGGCCTGCTGGCTGGCTTGGGGGCGATCAATCAAGGTGACCCACAAGCGGCACTGTTGCCGGGTGGCGTGGCAGGTATCGAAGCCCAAGGGTTCGCCGTAAGCAGTGGTACACGCTACCCGGAATTGGCTTATGAATTGGCAGCGTTCATGACCGAAAGCCCGACCTTTGCCGCCAATCCCTTCGGCGTTGCACCCGCCCGCCGTAGCCTAGTGGGCGTAGACGCTCCTGATAATGGAACGGGCGCAAATTTTGTGGGGCGGCGCAATTTTTCGCCGGAAAATCAAGCGGTGATAGACCAAGCATTGGAAAATGGAATTCCATACTCTGAAATGCGCTATTCCAGTTATGTATGGAAAGCCGCACTGAGCGTGCGTTATGAAGGGTTGAGCGCACAGGATGCGTTGCAGAATGCCGAAGCCGAAGCCGTGGCTAATCTGCAAACTGCAGAGGCGCGGGCAACTGACACGCTGCTGTTGGTGGCTACCCCTATTCCACAGGTAGCACTGCAAACCGGCGAAATTTCACTGAAGTTCGGGGTGCAGTCCTTCGTGCAGCCGCTGCCCAATAACGACGCATGGCAGTCGGTCATCGCCGATTTTGTGTCTACCGACCCGCAAGTTGCGGAAATTAACGTGGATGTACAAGGCGGTTTTGGAGGAGTCGAGGCGTCAACTTATGCCAAACAGGACGATTGCTTCTATCTGCCCTACAATGCCGTACCCAACATTGATTTAACATTGCTTTTCCCACTAGATCCTTATTTGGATGCTGACCCCGCATTTGACCGATCTGACCAGGTGGGTAATGCGTTGGAGTTGGTGAGTAAAGATAACCAGACATGGGCGCTGCCGATAGTGGTGCAGCCTGAAATTCTGTGGTTCAACAAAGACTTGTTTGAGCGCAACGGCATTCCCACGCCGACCGACGGTTGGACGATTGACCAATTTGCTGATGCGGTCAAGCTGCTAAAAATCAACCCGGACGACCCGCCGCCCTTCGTGCCGAGTGGCGCAGGCGCGAATCACTTGCTGATGTTGGCAGCGGCTTATGGCGGTGTGCCGATTGACCAGCGCACCAGCCCGCCAACCTTGAATTATCTTGATCCATCAAGTGTTGATGCCCTGCGGCAGGTGCTGGATCTGGCAAAAGATGGTTATATCCAGTACAAGGAATTGGCGAGACCGCAATTTACTCTAGGCGGCAATACTGAAGGCGACACCCCACCGATTTACACCGAGTCACTCAACGGCTTTAGTTTCCAGTTCGGGGCTGCGCCGGGTAGCGACTCGAAAGATGGTTATGCTCTGACCACGTACCCGAGCGGCAGTCAATATAATGCCGTTTCATTTGATATCGGAACCGGTTATATCAGCGCCGATACCCAGAACCCGGATGCTTGCTACCGTTGGATTACCAACCTCGCCAATCATCCTGAGCTATTTTCAGCGATGCCAGCCCGACGTTTACTGATCAATGATCCCGCTTTTGCTGCCAGCACCGACGCCAACACCATTGCGTTGTATCAGCGCTTTGACAGTGTAATGGCTAGTCAGAATACCATCAACTTTCAGTCACCGTTTGGAGGCGGCACAAACCCGGCTGATTTCATTGTCGAGTATTGGCTGTTTAAAGCGTTCGACAATTACGTACTGCGCGACGCTGATTTGGAAACAGAGTTGGAAACAGCGCAGACCTTCGGCGTTGGCTATCAGGAATGCGTTGCCACTATTCCGCCGCGAGACCCTGATCAGGAGTTGTTTGACTATTTCAGACAATTTCTGCGCTGTGCGGCGAAGATTGATCCCGAATTGGGTGCGCTCATCGGCGCGTTTGCTGGCTCGTGACACCGATGGCTACTGATCTGTTGAAGCTGGACATAGGAGAACAACAGGATAGGTGGGGCACGTTCCCACCTGACCTGCTTGGATGATGTGATGATATGCGACTGCTGACGTGGTTTATTAACTTGCTGGGTTTGACGCTCGAGCGCCTGTGGCAGCAGCGGGCATTGGCGCTGTGGGCTTTAGTTGGCTTGGCGACGGCAACTTCATTGGCACTCGGGTTATGGCTGTACGTGGATGCCGTCAACACCAACCTGCTCACGTCGCGCCTGAGCGATCCCCCCTATGCCTATCGCTTCCGTTATCTGGGGGCGTGGAACGGCAACATTACCCAGGCCGATGTGACCAGTTCGGATGCCGCTATCCGTGATGGATTTCCACGCACGCTGGGGCTGCCCACCGAAAGGGTAGTGCGCTACGTCAAAGGCGGGGCGTGGACAGTGCGCTTCGACAACAAGAATTTAGGTGCGTTTGGACTTTCAACGCTGGATGGTGCCGAGAGTCAGATGCAAATCACGGCGGGGCAGTGGCCGCCAGAGGCCACTGAAGACGACAGCCTGCCCGTGCTTATCCCTGAAAAGATGTTGTACGAAATCGGCTTACAAGTTGGGGATACAGTCACAGCAGTGGCGGCGGGTGTGAAACAACCGCTCCAGTTGAAAATCGCGGCCTTGTGGCGGCCCGTCAACGAAGCTGACCCATCATGGATATTTCCGCCTAAGTTTTTCGATCAAGTGATGCTGCTGACGGGTGACGACCAGGCTAAGGTGCTGGAAGGCCGCGAGACACCGATTGACGAATGTGCGTGGTACGTCATCTTTGATGGGCGGGACGTCAAGACCTCCGATATTGACCGCATACTGGCGCGCACTGTAGACGGTGTACGTGATGTGACAGCAGTGCTGCCGGGCGTGCGCTTGGATGCTTCGCCAGTGGACGGTTTAACCGCCTTCAGCAATGAAGTGAACCAACTGACACAGCAGCTTATCATCATGATTTTACCGGTGGGGGGTCTGGTGCTGTATTTCGTGACGCTCGTTGCGTCACTCCTCGTCACACGCCAGCAGTCGGAAGACGTATTGCTACGCAGCCGTGGGATGAGCCGCTTTGGTATCCTCAGCCTGCATTTCTTGATGTGGCTTGTGCTCCTGCTGATCGCATTAGGTGTGGCGCTGGTGGTGGGTCCGTGGTTAGTGCGTTTGGTGGGCATGACCAGCTCGTTCCTGCGCTTCGATAATGTGGATGAAGTGTTGGTGGCGGTGTTCACACCGCAAGCTATCGCCGCGGCGCTGGTGACCGGCGGTATTGCGGCCAGCAGTGCTTTATGGATGGCGTGGCGTACCAGTGGACAGAGCATCACACAGGTCAAACGATCCAGCGCGCGTGCTTCTACGGCGTGGTGGCAGCGTATGTATTTGGATATTTTACTGCTGATTCCTGCGGGCTATGCGCTGTATACGTTGTGGCAAAAAGGCGGTTTGGTCGCCAGCGCCGAAACACCTTTCAGCGATCCATTAACCTTCATCGGCCCAACCTTGTTTTCACTGGGGCTCACGATGTTGTTCCTGCGCTTATGGCCGTTCATGATGCGGCTGGGTGCGAGCTTGTTGAGCTACGGGCGCGGAATGGCACTGCTGATGGCGTTGCGGGAACTTTCACGCTCGATAGGGCGTTATCGGGGCACGTTGCTCATGATGTGCTTCACCTTGAGTCTGATCGGTTTCACAGCGTCCATGGCGAGTACACTCGACCAGAGTTTGCGCGACTCGGTGGATTACCGCATCGGGGCGGACGCGGTGCTGGTGGTGGCGGTGGATGCCCAAACCGAACAGGATACAGCCAACCAGCAGCAGGGACAGCAGGCACAGCTTACGGTAACCGGTTTCAACATGCCACCTACCGAAGATTTGCAAAAAGTAGATGGCATTGAAGGTATCTCGCCCGCCGGACGCTATCCGGCGCGGTTGGTGCTGTCCGGGCGGCGGGTGGATGGGAACGTGCTGGGCATTGACCGCGCCACCATTGCCAGCGTCATTCGCACCCGTTCGGATTATGCCGATTCGCAAATGGCGGAGCTGTTCAACCGTTTGGCGGGTAATCGCACCGGAATTATTTTGAGCGAGAAAGCGGCGCAGGATGCCAAGCTGGCGGTCGGTCAAGAGGTTCAACTGCAAATTTCGGCGCTCAATAGCTGGTACGAGATTCGGGTGCCGATTGTAGGCTTGGTGCGCTACTTCCCGACGCTTGACCCGCGCGAGGGATTCTTTGCCCTCATGAATATTGATCCAATTTTTGAAACCGTCGGCACACCGCTTCCCTATGACATTTGGATGCACCTCAAAGCTGGAGCAGACCCGCAAACAGTAGAGGACGAGGTGAAAGCAACCGGCTTCCCCGTGCTGCGTTGGCTTGACCCGGAAACAGAAGTACGGCGGGCCGAAACGGCTCCGGCGCGGCGCGGCATCCTCGGCTTTCTTTCTATCGGGTTTGTGGCATCAGTGGTGCTGACATTGGTCGGCGCGGTGATTCAAAGCGCGGCTTCGTTCCGGGCGCAGGCTGTGCAAATGGGAAGTCTGCGGGCCATGGGTTTGGGCGGCGGCTCGGTGGGAACATATTTGATCTTTACGCAGGGCATGGTCGCCAGCAGCGGGGTCGCTAGTGGTACTTTGATTGGCTTGGGCACGACCTTGCTCTTCCTACCGCTGCTGGATTTCAGCGGCGGCTTGCCACCCTATCTGGTGCGGGTCGCGTGGGGTGATATTACGTTGGTGTATTCGGTTTTCGCAGGCATATTGTTGCTCATCACGCTGTTAACAACGATTTTGATGGGACGGGAACGTCTCTCTACAGTCGTCAAGCTGGGTGAAGGCTAGGTATTTGGCAAAGGGGTACTTCATTGAAGCAGGTTACGAAACATACGTTGGCAGCAGCATGCCAAATCATAGACCTGAGTATTCAGCTTCCAAAACGGCGCTTGATATATTTTGGTCAGCGCGCATTGATAGTTGCGCTATTCTTACTGGCGGCATGTTCAGGGACGCCGCTGCCGGGCGCGGAAGAACAGGCGGCACAGGTTGAACCGACAGTCACACCCATTCCTACTGCCCCGGCAGTGGCAAGGCCTTTGTATGTGGTTCAGCGTGGCGATGTAGAAGAATTGCTGGAATTCACCGGCCGCTGGCAGCCGCGTGACCAGCTACAGTTGGCTTTCCAAATTGCCGGCACAGTGCGGCGGGTCGAGGTGCGGCGTGGCGATACAGTGACCGCCGGCCAATTGTTAGCCGATTTCCAAATTACGGATCTGGAAAATCAATTGGCATCGGCGCAGCTTGAATTACAGACTGCACAGGCCAACCTCAACAGCGGCAGCGAAGGCACTGTGCAAAGCGCGGCTGATGCCGAGATTGCGCTGGCGAACGCCCGGCTGCGGCTGGATAGCACCAAAAACTCCAGTCCGTGGACACAGGTGGCGTCGGCACGTATTCAACTGGATAGTGCCCAGTTAGGCGTAGACAACGCCCAGCGCGCCTATGACGATGCACGCAGCCACCCGGAGAACCCGGCATCGGCTGTCGACTCGGCTTACCAGCAGCTACAGAGCGCACAAAACCAACTGCGGAGCGCACAGACCAGCTATGACTCAGCGGCGCAAAATTTTAACAACTATGACTACAACATTGCCGAAGCCGAGAACGCCGTCATTCAGGCTGAGTTGAATTTAGAAAAGGCCCGCAGCGGCGCAAGTGATCCACAGGGTGCACAGGCAGTCCAGTCTGCCCAACTGAGAATTGACCAGATCAACAACAGTATCGCCCAGTCGTCACTGTATGCCCCGATTGATGGGGTGGTGTTGGAAGTAACGATTAAACCCGGCGATCAAGCGCAGGCTTTTGACACCGTCATCACAATTGCTCTGCCCGAACCCAAAGAGGTGATTGCATCATTGGCGTTCAACGATGCCCAGCGCATGAGCGTGGGGCTGGTGGGTATATGCCAGGAAGCCAACAAACCGGAAACTGCCGTTCAATGTGCCGTGCGCCAAATTCCAGCGAGCAGCCGTGATGCCGACCAGACCACGCGCATCGCTGCCGCGCTTGAAGGGCTGGAGTCAGGCCAGTTAGTGGATGTGGATATGCCGATACAGGTGAGCCAGAACGTGCTGTGGCTGCCACCGGCGGCGGTGCGAACTTTCCAGAATCGGGTTTTTGTCGTGCTGGATACACCGGACGGCCCGCGGGCGGTGGATGTAGAGATCGGTTTGCAAACCGATGACCGTGTGGAAATTAAGAGCGGGGTCAACGAAGGCGATGTGGTGCAAGGGCCGTAAGGGAGTAGCGAAGCTAATGGTTGAGAGCTTGAGATGACACCCTATATTAGCTGTAAGCAAATCGTCAAAGTTTACCGCGTAAGCGACCACGAGTTGGTGGCGCTGCGGGGAATTGACTTTGCGATGGAAAAAGGCGAGATAGTCGCCATCATCGGCCCTAGCGGCGCGGGTAAGTCGTCGCTGCTGAACTTGTTGGGCGGGTTGGATACACCGACCGCCGGTCAGCTTAGCGTAGACGGTGTGAACGTGCTGGAACTCAAAGGGCGCAAATTGGTGAATTACCGGCTGAAACAGGTCGGTTTCGTCTGGCAGCAGGTGGAACGCAATTTATTGGGACATCGCACCGCCTTGGGGAATGTGATGTTGCCAATGGCGCTAGCAGGTGTGGGATTGTTTGAACGTCGTCGGCGAGCTTTGGAATTGCTAGATTCGGTGGGATTGAAGGAGCATGTGCATAAACGCCCTACCGCCCTGTCCGGCGGGCAGCAGCAGCGTGTGGCGATAGCGGTGGCACTGGCGAACCACCCCGGTTTACTGCTGGCAGATGAACCGACTGGTGCGCTTGATCGCCAGAATGCCGAGCAGGTCATGTCGCTGCTCAATGATTTGCGCGAACGCTTGGGTCTGACGATTTTGATGGTGACGCACGATATGAAAATTGCGTCCTATGCTGACAGGGTGCTGACCCTGCGCGATGGCGGTTTGGGTGAGGTAGATGAGCAGCGCCCGGCGGTGGATGAACACGGACGCATCACCCTGCCGGAGGCCGTGCGTTCAAAATTAGCTGAGAAACCTTATCTGGCTGTCGAAATCCGCCCGGAAGGCGTACTGCTGCGACCCGAATCGGACGATGCTCATCTGTTAGAAGCCTTCATCCCTGAAGACGCACCACCAGCCCCCGGTCGGCTGCGGCGGGTGTTACGACGGCTGCGGGGGAAGAAAACGGCATGAATGGTATTTCGGCAGATGTGTATGTGCGGGTGGAGCAGGTCTATCGCTCCTTCGGTCAAGGCGAGACAGCCGCCCATGTCCTGCGTGGACTGGATTTAACCGTGCATGTGGGCGAACTGGTGGCGCTCTACGGCCCTTCGGGTAGTGGCAAGACCACGCTGCTCAATTTGATTGGCGCGTTGGATAGGCCAAACAAGGGCAGCATTGAAGTAGGCGGAACCGATATTTTGAAAATGGGCGAAGGGGCACGGGCACGCTTCCGCCGCACCAAAATTGGCTTTATCTTCCAAAATTCAACACTGCTGCCGACCTACACGGCCTACGAGAATATTGATCTAGTGCTGCGGCTGCCGGGGATGGGATATTTCGAACGGCGGAAGCGTACTAACGAAACACTTAAACAAATGGGATTGACCGCGTGGAGTAACCATGTTCCGTCAGAATTATCCGGCGGTCAGCAGCAGCGTATCGCAATCGCGCGCGCCTTGGCGCTGCGTCCGGCGATGATTTTGGCGGACGAGCCGACCAGCGGGTTGGATACACGCACCGCGCGGGGTGTGATGACCTTGTTTCGGGAAATCGCGCATACACGCGGCACAACATTTCTGATTGTATCCCACGACCCGATGATTACGGATTTTGTCGACACGGCTTACGACTTGAACGATGGACGCCTGACTATTCGCCATAAAGCGGCTAGACAGGAACACAGTACAGGAGCAATGACGAATGGGGAAACTAAACGGTCTGCGGAGCCGCAGCCTGAACCTGCTGTTGATGGTGGGCGTGATGGCGGGGCTGGCGGCCTGTAATCTACAACAGAACATACCGAATCCGAACAGCCCCGCGGAGAGCATCCAGCAGCTACAGGCCGTGACCGCCACCTTGTTGGTGACAGCGACGGAAACGATCCCGCCTTATACACCGCTGCCGTCGTTGACTCCTTCGGTAACGCTCCGCCCACCGCCCACTTTCGAGCCACCGACTCAAACGCCACCACCTACCAGTGTGCCTACTAGCACAACGATTCCAACGTTGGCTTTAGACGTATCCGTACCGGGTCTGCGTGGGGCGGAAACGCCGACACCCAGCACAACGCCCGGTTGCGTGCCGCGTAAGGATTGGAAGCTGACCTATACGGTTCAGCGTGACGACGCGCTGGCAAAAATCGCTGACAAATACGGTACATACGTACAGGAATTGGTTAACGCCAATTGCCTGACGGACCCGAATGTGATCGTCATCGGGCAGGTGCTCAAAGTGCCGGGTGATGTGCAGCCGGTTGAACAAATCGAATGTACACCATGGGAAGTGTTGACGCCCATTGACAATGCGCTGGATATTTCTGGCGAAGGTAACCTGACCCTCAATTGGCGCGGGCCGCGTGCCCCACGCAATCTCATTCGCATTATTAGACCGAACGGCAGCATCTATGAGCGCGTGATTGAGCTGCGGCAGAACGAAAGCATAGATCTGGCTGATATTCCTGAGGGTGGCAATTACCAGTGGTATGTCTATCCGCTGGACTCGAACTTTGTCCAGATTCCGTGTAAAGAGGGCGGGCCGTGGCGCTTTACCAAAGCGACTAAACCGCCTACCGCAACACCCAATGCACTGTTGGGGCCGTAAATGTTGTTGCTGAAAGGGATAACGGGGGCTGGGTTTCGCGTTATGATACAATCTTACCCATGAATCTCAGCCTTTCAACCCGCGTACGTCCGTTAGTGACAGCCAGCAGCCAGTGGGGCCGCTGGCGGCGTGCTATGATTACATTCACCTACCTTGTACTCCTGACCATTGGATTGGTTCAGTCAAGTGCCCACCCGTTGCTCGGTCCGTCTGCTCCGGAGGACTTCAATTTGCTGTGGGAAGTGCTCTTGACCGCTGGACATCTGGTTGGTTTTGGCCTGCTCGTGCTGCTCATCTGGTGGTTGTTAGTGGTTCAAGCGCCGCCCCTGTGGGCGCTCGTGGTGGCCGTAGTATTCGCTGCTACACTAGGGTTGGTCACAGAACTGTTGCAAGGTTTAGTCCCGGATCGTAGCGCGTCACTCTTTGATTTGGTGTGCGATTGGGGCGTGGCAACAGCAGTCGCCTACGTGATTTACAGGCGAATCAAAAGGGGCATGTCAACACCAAACCCCCTTGAGAAATAGTAGCCGTTCCTGTTTGCTTGCTCTGAAATTAACTGGCCAGCAAACGGGCGTTGTCGCTGTCCCAGAAGACGTTGACCAGATCACCTTTGTTGAAAAAAGTATCGGACCGCAGACCGTAATTCTGCACACGGACGATGAGTTCGATGTTGTAGTTCTGGCCGATACCCACACGGTAGCGTGTATCGGTGCCAATGTAGATGTCTTGCAGCACCTTGCCGACCACCATATTGATGTCCGGGTCGCGTAGCAACGCTGTTTTGTAAGCGTCGGCACTGTCACTTGTGCCGTCAGGATATTTGACTTGACCGCTGACCGCAAACAGATTGAGCTTCTCCGGGCGAATAGCTACTGTGCAATCACAGGGTGAATTCATGTGACCGGCTGGAACAACTGCACGCATAGTCGTTTGCTCATCCAGTTTGACAACAACGTACTGGCCTTTATTGTCCACGTACTGACCATCCACAAAATTGGTTTCGCCAATGAAGTCCGCGACAAACTTGGTGGTTGGCGTGTCATAAACTTCTTCAGGTGTACCCACTTGTAGTACTTTCCCCCTGTCCATAACCGCAATGCGGTCAGCCATTGTCATGGCTTCTTCCTGATCGTGGGTTACGAAAATAAAGGTGATGCCCAGCGTTTTCTGCATGGCTTTGAGTTCGTAACGCATGTCTTCACGCAGCTTTAGATCAAGCGCGGACAGCGGTTCATCCAAAAGTAGTACCTGAGGACGCTTAACGATGGCACGGGCCAGCGCCACACGCTGCTGCTGCCCGCCGGAAAGCTGGCGGGGACGGCGTTCGGCGGCCTGTGGAAGTTTGACCAATTGCAGGGCTTCTTCAGCGCGTTTTTTGGCTTCCGACTTTTTGACGCCTTCCATCTCCAGACCGAACATGACATTTTGCAGACCGGTCATATGCGGAAATAAGGCGTAGTCTTGGAAGACAGTGTTGACGGGACGGTGAAAGGGGGGAATATCCTGTACGGCACGCCCTTGAATGAGAATCTGACCAGACGTTGTATCCTCAAATCCAGCGATCATCCGCAGCGTGGTGGTCTTGCCGCAGCCGCTGGGGCCCAAGAGGGCAAAGAATTCGCCATCGTTGATCTGAAGAGACACTTCATCAACAGCGCGAACTTGCCCGTCTTTGCGCGGAGAGGCAAATTCCTTGACCACATTGATTAATTCAACATCGTAGCTTGCCATAAGACTCTCACCGTCCGTGATGTGAAATATTAGGTAAGGGCGGGTCTAAGCCCGCCCTTACAAAAATCGTTCTTATTGTCCTAGCAGAACCTTGAGTTCCGTCCACGCTTCAGTGTAGAGGCGGGCGGCTTCATCACCCACATCAACCACATCAAAGAGTGAACTGGCCACATCTTCCGATGGGTAAATGATGGGATTCGTCAGCATATCTTCGGCAATCAGACCATCGTCAATTGATTTCTGGTTGGGCGAAGCGTAAGCGGTGAAGTTGGCAATGTCAGCAGCCACTACTGCGTCATAGACGTAGTCCATAAAGGCCATGCCCAACTCCGGATTCGGGGCATCCTTAGGAATTGCCAGATTATCCACCCACTTGACCGAGCCTTCTTTGGGAAGAACGAAATCAAATTTACCGGCGCAGTTTTGGTCAGGATTAGCTTCGCAGTCCGACATAATCTGGAAAATATCGCCGCTGTATTCGATGACGATGTCAGCTTCGCCGTTCAGAAGCTTTTCCTGTCCGTCATCAGCAGCAATAGAGCGTACATTTCCACCGTGATCAATTAGGTAATCGCGGGCGGCGCTGATTTCATCTGGATTGGTGGTGTTAGGATCAAACCCTAGCAGATTGAGGGCGATACCCATCATATTCCGCGGATCTTCCAGCCATGCGACGTTACCACCGTAGCTCCACACATCTTCCCAACTGGTGATTTCCTTGCCAACGGCCTCTTTGTTGTAGCCGACGCCAATCGTACCCCATTGGTAAGGTACGGTGTACGTATTCTCCGGGTCATAAGCAGGTCCCTTCAGGAAGGGCGCAACATTGGCAAAATTGGGAATCTTACTCAGGTCAATCGGCTCCAACATGCCTTCGCGTACCATCTGTGGAACAACCGTACCGGTAGGTGTAACCACATCGTAGCCGGGATTGCCCAACCCCAATTTTGCAATTAGATCCTCATTGCTACCCATGATCTCTTCGGCAGTGTCCGCCAGTCCGCACAACTTGGTGAAGTCTGAACGGGTATTGTCAGCTTCATAGGTTGTCCAGTTGAACCATGTCAGGGTTTTGCCTTCGAAACCTGCCGGGCACTTCCATTCGGTAGTGGGCGCATCTTGTGCGGCTACTGGCAAACCGACGACAAGCAAGCCCAGACATAACAGCAGTAAAAGTTTTTTGGACATTGAATATGATCCTCCATTTTGTTAACTGATCTACGGGAATTTCGACGGTGTGCACTATGTCTGTTCAGCACCGCGATTTTGCAACCATAAAGAAAATCCAACCAATACCATTGACGCCAGCAGCATCAAGGTCGAAAGCGCGTTGATTTCAGGCGATACGCGCTGGCGCAGCGATCCATACACGAAAATCGGCAGCGTATTGGTTCCAACCCCATTGTTGAAATAAGTGACGATGTAGTCATCTAGTGATAGGGTAAATGCCAGCAGACCGCCGGAAACAACACCGGGCAAAATGAGCGGAAACGTAACGCGCCAGAATGTCAGCCACTCATTCGCGCCTAAATCGCGGGCCGCCTCTTCGTAACGTGGGTTCATATCCGCCAAACGCCCACGTACCGTGACCACGACGAACGATACCGAAAACACCACATGGCCGATGATGATGGTCGCAAAGCCATAAGAAAGCGATGCGCCTGTAGTGCGTTCCAGCAGGTCAAACAAAAATTTGAAGAAAATGGCCAGTGACACGGCTTGCGTAATTTCAGGGATAACAATCGGCAGGTAAAGCACGCCATCAATCAGCTTTTTGCCGGGGAAATTGAAGCGCTCAAGAGCAATGGCAACCATTGTACCAATGGTGGTTGCGATGAGTGCGGAAATGACGCCAACAAAGAGCGTATTTTGCAGGCCGCTCAACATGCCTTTTGTGAATTCACTTTCACTGTTGAGCAGAATGCTTTCGTACCAGCGGGTGCTGAAACCACCCCATACCGAAACCGTCTTGCTGTCATTGAACGAAAACAAGACCAGCACGACGATGGGAACCCACAGGAAAAAGTAAGAGAAAATCGGGTTGAAGTAAAAGGCGATGCGCCCGATCCGCCGCACCAGCATGTCACGCCTGATTTGGCCGTAATTGAACTCGGCCAGCGCCGGAGCGCCCACAGATGCAGTTTGTCCGGTCATCGTGCGCTGCTCCCCCGATCTCCATATCGCAATTGGATAGTGACACCGATAGTGACGAGGATCATCAGCACCACTGACAGAGCCGAACCGCGCGGGTAATTAGCCCCCGAACCGCGGATATTCTGCTCGATAAGATTACTGATCATCACACCCTGCGTACCACCCAAAAGCTGTGGGGTGACGAACGCACCGATAGTCGGTATGAACACCAAAATGAACCCGGCCACAACACCGGGCAGCGTCATGGGAAAGATGACGCGCCAGAAGGCTCTCCAATCATTCGCGCCGAGGTCGTTGGCGGCTTCCACAAAGTGAAAGTCAAATTTTTCGACGGTGGCGTAGATCGGCAGCACCATGAACGGCAGGTAGCTGTAGACCAAACCCAGCACCACAGCCTCGCGTGTGTTCAGCCAATCAAGTGAACCCTGAATAAGCCCGATTTGCGCCAGTATGCCGCTTAACGGGCCTTCGGGCGCGATAATCGTTTTGAGGGCGTAGGTGCGAACGATAAAGTTCGTCCAGAAGGGCAGGATGATGAGGAACATCGCGAACTGGCGGGTGCGGGGGTTTTTGCGGGTGCTGATAAAGAACGAAAGCGGATAACCCATCAACAAACACATCACGGTCGTTAGCAGCGAAATCCAGATTGACCGCAAAATGATGGGCGAATAGATAGGCCGCGCTTTCCAAAAATCGAACGAGTCGGTGTACTGCGTCAAGGTGATGGGCAGTTCGCCACTGCGCCCGTTGGTGGAAGGGGTAAGAAAACTGAAGGCGACCACAATCAGCACAGGAGCAATAAAGAAAATTGCCAGCCACAATGTCGCTGGCAGTGCCAGAAATATACCCTGGCGGCGTTGCCGATTTTTCATCGGAGTGGCGTTGGCCGATGGAACATTGAGAGCAGCCATAGCACCTTCCCTAAAACAGACCCCACCTATGTAGCAGGGCAAATAATAAACCGTGTTGGCAATTTGGGCAAACTGAATTTTTTCATCAAATTCACCCGTGATTGTCTGGCGATTATGACCAATGAGAAAGTGCCGCGCAACATGTCCTTCCAGATAGGAAGCAGTGTATAGCTGGATGGTCCTCGACTAGCCACATCCCCACTCCCTGCTAGACTCACACCTGTTCTATATGTGACAGGATGCGAGTCTCAACCTATGATCCCTACCCGCCTTGAATTGAAGAACTTCCTCGCCTACCGCTCCCCCGATCCGGTGCGCTTCGATGGCATCCACCTCGCCTGCCTGACCGGCCCCAACGGCGCGGGTAAATCGTCATTGCTCGATGCCATCACATGGGCGCTGTGGGGCGAGGCGCGCGCCAAGCGCGATGATGAACTGGTGCATATGGGTCAGAGCGATATGCTGGTGCAGTTGGACTTCGATCAAGAAGGCACAACCTATCGCGTCGTGCGGCGTCGTTCGCGCAAAGGGCGCGGCACAGGCGCGCTCGATTTGTTCTCAATTGCGGATGGGCAGCCAACCACCCTGAGCGAACCGTCCATGCGCGAAACGCAGGACAAGATCAACCGCCTTCTGCGGCTGGATTACGAGACCTTCACCAGTTCCGCTTTCCTCCAGCAGGGCAAAGCGGATGCCTTCACCACCAAGCCCCCCGCCCAGCGCAAGCAAATCCTGTCGGACATTCTGGGGCTGGAGCAGTGGGCCAAGTACGAAGACTCCGCCAAAGACACCCTCAAGAACATTGCCAACGAACTACAGGTCATCGAGCAGCGCATCAAAGATATTGACGAAGAACTGGCGAAAGAACCGCGCTTGCAGGAAATTCTAGTCGAAGCTGAAGCCGCCCAGCAGGAGGCCGAAGCCGCCCTCAAAGTGGCCGAGGAAAAGCTGGCCGAAGTGGCCGAAGCGCCCGCCCAGATGAAAGCCGCGCAGGAACGGCTGGCGGATGTCGAACGCCACAAGCGAGAACGTGAGCGTGATCTGGACACCATCGCCACCGACATCGAACGCCAGACGGCCCGCATCGCCGACTATGAAGCTGTGATCGAACGCCGCGACGAGATCGAGGCCGGTTACGCCGCGCTCCAGTCTGCCCGCGAGGCCGACAGTGAACTCGGCGACAAGCTCCTGCAGCTAAGCGACTTCGACCAGCAGAAGCGCGACCTTGAGAATGCACTGCGCGATGCCCGCGCCGAGCTGGAAAACGAGGCCAGCGGCTACAACGCCCAAATCATCGAGTTGGAGCGGGCGCTGGGGCAGGCCGACCCCGACGCCCTGAGCGACCTACAGGCGGAAATCGCGCTCCTTCAGCAAGCCGACAGCCAACGCTCCGATTACCAGCAGCAGGTCATGACGCTCGGCGAAGAACGGGCAGGGCTGGAAAGCACACTGCGGACGATGGCCGACGAAGGTAAAACACTGCGCAGCCGCATTGACCAACTGCGCGCCACTGAAACCGCCATCTGCCCCCTGTGCGGGCAGCCGCTGGACGACGAGCACCGCGAGCAGTTGGTCGCCCAGCTTGAGGGCGACATCGTAACCATGCGCGAACGCTACGGCGCACATCAGGAACGCATCAAAACCATCGGTGACGACCTGAGCGGACACCGCACCGAAATCAGCGGCTTGGAAGCTGAACTGCGCCGTCTCCAACCCATGCTGGAACGGGCCGGCGTCTTGCAATCACAGATCGACACCGCCAACACCGCCGAAGCCCGCCTAACCGAAATTCGGGCGCGGCTGGAAGCGGTGCAGACCATGTTAGCCGAAGAAAGTTTCGCGCAGGATTTACGCCAGCAGTTGCAAGCGTTGGAAACCGAGCGGGCGCAGATCGGTTATGACCGGGGCAGCCACGACGCCGCCCGCGAACAGGTCAACACCTATCAGCAATATGATGTCCAGCAGCGCCGCTTGGAAAACGCCCTCAGTTCCCTGCCCGATGTGCAGGCCGCGCTCGACGGGGCGCAGCTCCGGCAGGAGCGCACCCGGAAGGCGCTGGATGAAGACCTGACCGCCATTGAGGCCACCAAAACCGAGATCGGCAAGCTGGATGTGCTGGTCAAGGAACAGCAGGCTCGCCAGCAGGAGGTCAACCGCCTGCGCTCCTATGAACGCACCCAGTACAACCGGCTGGTGAGCGCCCGTCAGGAATTGGACGCGCTGGATAAACAGCGTAAACGCAAAGTGGAACTGGAAGCCCGCCGCGAAACCCGCCTCAGCGATCAGGCGCTTTATGAGGAACTGCGGAAAGCCTTCGGCAAGAATGGTGTGCCCGCCATGATTATCGAAGCCGCTATACCGGAGCTGGAAGAAGGGGCCAACCTGCTGCTGGCCCGCATGACCGACGGGCGCATGAACCTGCGCTTTAGCACCCAGCGCGAAAAAACCAGCGGCGAAGGCGTCATCGAAACGCTCGATATTGAAATCGCCGACGAGCTGGGCACGCGCAGTTATGAACTCTACAGCGGCGGCGAGGCCTTCCGCATCAACTTCGCCATCCGGGTCGCCCTATCCCAACTGCTAGCGCGGCGGGCGGGGGCCCACCTGCGGACGCTCTTTATTGATGAAGGCTTTGGCACGCAGGATGAGGATGGGCGCAACAAGCTGGTGGAAGCCATCACCGCCATTCAGGAGGAGTTCGACCTGATACTGGTGATTACTCACATTGACGACCTGCGCGACTCCTTCCCGGTACATGTGATCGTGGAGAAGACCCCGAACGGCAGCCGGGTGAGTGTGCGGTGAGGTGGAGCAGTTTATAGTTATTAGTTGATAGTTTATGGTTGGTATAACATTACGGAAGATTACGAACTATTGCGGAAAATGCACAACATGCGGCAAATTCTGCAAGTGCGGTACAGTATTTAGTGCAATTTGTGCATTTTGTGTCGGCGAAGTCGTCGTCGTCGCGCCGACACAACGGAATTTTTATGTCGGAAAAGTCATCAGAGTCGTCAATGTCGGACAGAAAATTTATGACATTTGCGCCAGTGGGTAGATATGGCGGCGGCGGTGAAAAAAACGGCGGCGACAGCGGCGAATTCGGCAATACTTTTATTTGCTGTGGTAGTAGGTTGAGAGAGTCACAACACAGTCCACTTTAGAACAAATGTTATAAATTATCAAGTCATTTTGGTATGAGTTTTCAAACCTTTTTTGAGGAAATGAAATGCGAATTGCGAAGTACATTAAGGGAGAGGGTTTGTCACCGCCAAACCCCTACGTTGGGACGGGTTGGTAGCATTGTTGGGGGCACTGCGATTAATAACGCTGGGGTGGCATGCTTCGCAGGCTGTCCAGCTATCCACTGAACAAGGACACGGAAGGGATTGGGGAACGGTGAAGGCGTAAGATGGAGGGAACATACACGGAGACTAATCACAATGGATGTAGTGAAGATCATAGTTCATGGAGCGTTTTCATCAGGAAAGACCAGTCTCATTCGTGCTTTGAGTGAACGCGAAGTTGTATGGGTAAACTTTGTCATAGATAGGGATAGACCGGATGACATTCATGGAATGTATTTTGGACTGATGAAGGATGAGGAAAATGACTTAGCACTTGTTTTTCTCGGAGCACCGGGTCCCAGACGTTTTACGGTTTCGTGGCAGGTTGCTCAGCACAATATGCTCGGATACGTCATTATGGTGGATAGTGCTTATCCGGGAATATTCCGCGAAGCAAAATATATAATCGCATATTTTAAAGAACATTCCCCTCAGCCTTTTGTTGTCGCTGCGAACAAACAGGATAAGGCAGGTGCGTGGGCGCCTCATGATCTACGTATTGCCCTCGATATCCCGCCCGAAATTCCCGTTATACCCTGTGTCGCCACCGATAAAGAGTCGGCAAAGCGTGTGCTTGTGGCGCTATTGGACGAGGTGCTCAAAAGGGCTGGGGTAAATAATCTGGATGTATAATTGGTACATAGAGATGGTAGGAGTTGCATAATGGTTGCGCTGCCTGTACGTGAAATCATCGAACGAAAACTAAACAATTTGACTGAAGATCAATTGACCAATGTTTTGCATTACATAGAAGTTATGGAACTGCCCGGTCAGCTTGTTAAAGATGATAACGATGACGATCCACTGGTTGGATTCATTTCTGGCCCAACCGACCTAGCCGAGCGGACAGAAGACATCTTGTGGGCTGAGTTTGGATTCCGAGATTCGGACGATAAGCCGTGAATTTTGAAGTAATGGCTGATACCAGTTTTGTGGTTGCAGTGGCGATCCAAAGCGATCACAAACACACACTTTGCCGCACGGTTTTCAAGCAATACTCGCACATAGGATTGTCACAAGCGACATTCGCTGAGATTGCGTACATGTTAAACCGCGCTGCGGGAACGCGGGCCGTTTCACATTTCTTTCGTCATTTACCCGGGTCGAAATATATCACTGTCCCATTTGAGGATGAGGATAGTGTTCGCACTGCCGTCATCCTCGACAAATATGCAGACTCCCGTGTTGATTTTGTAGATGCGAGCATTGCCGCTCTTGCCGAACGCTTGAAAATAAGCCGTATTCTGACACTGGATACCCGTGACTTCCAGATACTACGCCCCGCTCATGTTGACCGATTTGAAATATTGCCATAAGTGATTTCAACAGTTTCGCCACAGGCAGTTTAAGATTGCAGACTATCACACACACAAATTATGAACTTGAGACGAAGAACAGGGGAGGGGTGCCTGTAAGCCACCCTTTTGTGCCGCGTAATGTGTTGTTTGTGTGGCTGCTGCACCTTATCGTCAGTGTAGCCTTTGGCTTCAACCGTACAGGCTAACCTCGCCCTTGACAAAACTGAACATTTGTGCTATAATAACCGAATAATGTCCCACTGGTAGCACCACACTAAACGGTGGACATCAATTTTGGCTGAAAATAGCAGATAACTTAATCCTATTTGGTCTTTAAGCCCCCTCCCTAACGCTTTGGGAGGGGTTTGGGGGGACTGCGATAAAGTCCCCTCCACCACGTAATGCAGTGCTACCGTCCCAATCTCCCCTCCACTCACTTCTCGTAACGCGCGGTTGGGAGCAGACCTCCATTTTTGCAGCAAACCTTGCGACGGCACACCCCGCCTCCGCCGCAGCAAATAAAATGTCAAAAATCTTTTGTCCGACATTGACGAATCTGACGACATTTCTGATCAGCGCAGCAATACCTTTAGGTACAAATTTCAGTTATGTCGTCGCGACGACGACGACTTCGCCGACATAAAATCTACCGATTGCAAGCACCCTTCACAAATTGCGGAACACTTCTGTCCGAAATTGAAGAATCTGAAGAAATTGCAGTATTTTCGCAGTTTTCGTAATGTTCCGTAATAATATGATAGCTATCAGCTTTTGACTATCGACTATCAACTGTTAGCCTGACCCCTATGAATGTCTATCCAGCGGTGATCTCCCCACGTAGCGGGCGCGCGGGCGGATGATGTGCGGCGAGGGATACTGCTCGATGGCATGACCCAGCCAGCCCACGGTGCGCCCGAGCGCGAACAGCGCCAGCGCCGCGCCGTCCGGCAGCCTCAACGCCCGTTCCAGCGTGGCGAGCGCGAAATCAATAGTGGGCTGCTTGCCGGTCATAGCCGTGACCGTTTCAGCGATCTCGACGGACAGCGCCAGCGCGGGGGAATCAGGTTCAATCTCTGCCAGCAGCGTCATGAGGGTTTGGGCGCGCGGGTCGCCCGCCGGATACAACCGGTGACCGAAGCCGGGTAGGTCGTCGCCGCGCCGCAGCCGTTCAACGACCGCCTGCTGAACCGATGGATAGCCATCAATCTCACGCAGCAAGGCGGTCACACGGGCGGTATACCCACCGTGTTTCGCGCCCTGCAAAACGGCCAATCCTGCCTGCACCACAGCGTACGGATTGGCATCCACCGAAGCGGCCACCCGCGCGGCGAATGACGAGGCATTCAGTTCGTGGTCGGCACACAGCACCAGCGCGGCGTTGAGTAAGGGGCTGGCATCAGTACCCCACGCGGCGGCCAACGTCTGCGAAAGGCTGGCGGATACGGAGGACTGGGCCAGAACCTGCACCATGAGCGTGAGGATGCGCGCGCCGGTACGCGCCACGCCGGACGCACTGACATCATAGGCGGCAAAGTCCTGAGTGGAAGCCAGTGCAAGTGCAACCTGTAGCGCGGGCATAAACGGCAAATGGGGCGGGAGGGCGAGGCCGGACATGGGGGGCACAGGCTGGTCGAACAGCTCCGGCGCGGCCTGTGGGTCATCCAGCCAGATGAGAGCGGTGACAGACTCGAAGGACTGGTGACGCGCCAGATCATCGGCATCCTGCCCGCGGAAGTACAGGCGGTTATCGGTGATGAGCGTGATGGCAGAATCCAGCAGCGGCACACCCCAATGGAGCGCATCTTCCACCACTTTGGCGGGATCACGCCGCTGCTCTTTGCGCGCCAGCAGTTTGTCCACATCCTCGGCGAGGTAGCGGCGGGTGCGGGCGGCAGGGTTATCCACCTCGGAACGGATCATGCCGCGGCTGACATAGGCATAAAGGGTCGCTTCCTTAATTCCTAACCGATCACAAACGTCCTGCGCGCTCAGGTAATGGGCCATCTTTCGCCTCGTGGATATATTGATTTGCTAATCAATATTGACAAGTATATCATAAAATCCTATTTTGGAGACATGGTTGATGATTAGGCAAGAGGACAAAACCGTGATTCCAGAACCACAGAACCCTGAGTATTTTTTAGAAAGTTTTCCGCGTGAGGACTTCCCGCGTTATGTGTGGGCGGAGCGTCCGGCAGCCCTGCCCGCGCAGGCGTGGACGACGGAAACCACCCACCGCGACGGTCAGCAGGGCGGACTGCCACTGACGGCAGCACAGAGCCTACGCATTTACGACATACTGTGCCAGTTCACGGGCAGCAGCGGGGCGATCCGGCAGGCGGAGTTTTTCGTGTACCGCCCGTCTGACCGCGAGGCACTGCAAGGGGCGCTGGAACGCTACCGCGATGGCGCACCGATTGAGCCGACGACATGGATACGGGCTTCGGCCAAGGACGTGGAATTGATCCGCACGCTGGGTGTGCGTGAAACGGGCATGCTGGCTTCGGCTTCGGACTACCACACCTTTCATAAGTTCAAGCCGGGCGGGCGCAATCAGGCAGCCAACACCTATTTGGACGCGGTGCGCGTCACGGTGGAGGCGGGGATACGCCCGCGCCTGCATCTGGAAGACGCCACGCGCGCGCCGATGGATTTTATGCTGCCGTTTGTGGAAGCGGTGCAGGCTATTGCGCCCCCAGCGGTTCAGGCCCAAGTTCCGGGTGTGCGACACGATGGGGCTGGGGCTGCCCTACGAGGATGCCGAACTGCCGCGCAGCGTCCCGCGCATCATCCGCAAGCTGCGGGAAGCGGGGCTGGCGGCGGAGGATCTGGAATTTCATCCGCACAACGACACGGGATTAGTGGTGGCGAACTGTCTGGCGGCGGTGCGGGCGGGCTGCGCGGTCATCAATGGGACATCGCTGGGCAAAGGCGAGCGTTCCGGCAATGCGCCGCTGGAGGCCGTACTGCTGTACTTGATCGGCATGGGGTACTTTGGCGAGGGACAACCGGACTTCAAGGTGCTCAACCAACTGGTTGATCTGTATGCTGAGATGGGCGAAGGACTGCCCGCTAAGTATCCACTTTATGGGCGCGACGCGCACCGCACTCGGGCGGGTGTACATGCCGACGGGCTGAATAAGTTCTGGTGGATGTACGCGCCGTTCAATGTGCCGGAGTTGCTGGGCAGGCCGCTGGAGGTATCGCTCACGAAGGATTCGGGCATCGCCGGGTTGATATTCCTGATCCGCCAGCACTTGGGCATCGAACTGTCCAAGGACGCGCCGGAGTTGCAACCCCTTCACCAATGGCTGCTGAACGAGTTCGACAACGGGCGGCAAACCAGCGTGGAGTGGGAGGAACTGGAGCCGCTGGTGCGGGAGGCGTTAGCGATGGTTGTTGGAGAAGCGGTTTAAGGTCAATCAACCGTTTTCGAGCCATTCCTGCATGGGTTGTAACCAATACGTATCCCAGCCTTCGTCGTGACTGTCGCGTTCTTCGTGGTTGGGAAAACGACTGTGAATAAGGTAGAGGCGGGTGCTGCTGCCTTCGGCGTGCAGTTCCCAGCGCACGAGCGAGTCTTCCCATGTGGCGGGCCAAGTGTCTTGTCGCCATGTGTATTCCAACAGTGCGGGAGCAGTTACATGCGTAAAGTGTCCGGTGGTTGCGCCCCCGAACAGCGCATAGTTACCGCCGGGGCGCAACTCAACCGTGACTGTGTCATCCTGCATCCACTCACTAATCGCGGTTGGATCGGTGAGCCCCGCCCAAACCCGTTCACGCGGCGCGGTGATGATGAGGTTCTTGCGAATATCAGACACTGCCTAGCCTCCTAGAGGTCATTCAATTGATATGTTCAGTGTATCTAATTGTTCCTTATCCGAGCTGACATTTATGCCCGTGAGAAGTGGAAAATGTGTGACTGATAGCCCTTAAGGTCAACATAGAGTCCGGGATGCAGGAGCAAATTACCATCTCGTACGTATGGTACGCCGTCCAATACATCGTGGAGAGTCCAATTCACGCCAGCCATTTCCGGCCAGAATTCGAGCGATACGTGGGCGGAAGCGGGATGCTCATCCATGTTGACTGTTACCAGCACGCGATCTGTTTCCGAGCGCCAGCCATAGGCGATAATCTTGTTGAAACCGCCGTCAGCTTTGCCGGGAGAGGGGTTAAACATCCACCATTCGCCATCCTGATAGACTGGGGCACGGGTTTCGGCCAACAGCGCGAGGTAGTAGGCTTTCATATCACGGTGGAGCTTCTCCGTCGGTTGGCGGCCGAGTTGAACCGGTAGTTTGATTTTGCGGCCAAGGAACTGCCCATCATGGAGCAAAGTTGCGCCGGGCAGGGTGCAGATGAGGACAGCGGCAGGCAAACTGCGGCCGATGCCAAAGGCGCTGGCGGCGCGATGCTCGTCGTGATTTTCGATGAAGCGCACCAATTTGTTCTGGTAGTCAATATGGGCGACCAGATGGGCGCGGACTTCTTCAATTTTGTTGTCGCGCATACGGTCATAGAGGCGCTTGTCGTAGCAGAAGTCAAAGCCTTGCCCGTGCAGCCGCGCTTCCATATCCCAGTAGACTTCGGCAATGAACTTGAAATGAGGATACGACTTTTTGACCTGCGGAATAATATCCATCCAATATTCCGTTTCGGGGCGTTCACCGGCGTGGCTGCCCCACGTGTGGGCAAAAATGTCGTTGACCATGAGCATGGCCATATCACAGCGCACGGCATCACACTGGCTGGCGATATCGAGCAAGGTGGTGAGCGCAGCGCGGCGCAGGCCGGGACTGAACGCATTGAGCTGGGCAGTGTCAATCCAGCCGGGGAAGTAGGGGTCGCGTCCGTGCGCCACGATAACTTCGCGCTGGAGAAAATCTTTGGTTTTGAAGAAATCGCTGGGGCGTTCTTTCAAATCTTTCCGGTTTCCTAGCACCATGTAGTCCGAGTGCATGGCAATCCAGGCATGATCGGTGGCGACGTGGTTGGGTACATAATCCAACACGAGGCGCATGCCGCGATCACGGAGGCGTTTGCGAAAGAGGGCCAGTCCAACGCGCCCCCCGAAGTGCTCGTCCACTTGATACGCGCCGACCGCATAGGGCGAGCCGGGAACGTCGTCAGGGGTTAAGTCGGGAAGTGCGCCCTGATATTCATGTAGATAATTGTGGGCACTGTCACGGGCAGCAGCGCTGCGCTGCCAGATACCCATCAACCAGATGGCATCAACATGATAACTGGCGAGTTCATCGAGAACTTTGTCCGGTACATTTTCGAGTGTCAGTGGATGTTTATATGATCGGCTGAGGGTGTTTAACCACACATAGGTGTTGATTTCATAGATGAAGGGTTTTTTTGGCCAAGCGGTCAAAGTGCTGTCTCCTAGATGACGGTGGAATGGGAATTATACCTTTATCCGCTATAGATTTTGCTGTCCTATTAGGGTAGCGGGGCTACCATTTCAAATTACTAACAGGGATGGATTGGCTCGGTCTGTGGACAATCCATAATTCTCCCCGCATAATAGGGAACGGATTGCCAATTTTGTAGGGTGAGTCCTCTATTTATAAAGGTGATTAATATGGCGGATGGATATTTTATAATCCCCAAAGATGCACCACAGGTTGAGATGCTACCCGGCGTACACCGCCGGACGATGGGTACCACTGACGAAGTGATGTTGTGTGAGTTTTTCCTTCAGCGTGAGGCATTGGTTCCACCGCACAGCCACAAGAACGACCAAACAGGCTATGTCATTTTCGGGCAGGTGGAAATGACGATAGGCGGCGAGTCACGGTTGATTAACCCCGGCGATAGTTATGCTATTCCCGGCGGCATTACCCATAGCGCCCGGGCGGTGATTGATTCACTGGTGCTAGATTCGTTTTCACCACCCCGTGATGATTACCGTACTGAGGCGCGCTAGAACGCGCAGGAGTTGAGTTTCATCGTTTATGCCCATAATTGACATTACGCAGTATTCATTGACGGCTGGCGAGACATTAAGCGCCACTGCAAAACGGGCTGAAGTCTGGTTGCTGTTGGAGTACAACGCGGTGTGGGGCGCGAAGGCTCTGCCAGAAAGTGACCTGACACCCGAAGTAAAGCACTTTTTGGAGCAGCAGGAAAAGACAATCCCAAATCTACGTTTCCAGTTCATCAAGCGTGATGCACCAAGTTCGGGGATTATGTTTTATGTGGCGCGTACGGGACTGGTTGCGCCATTTCTGTACCGCTTCCGGTTGGGCAGTTATGAAGATCTGTTGGACATTAATATTGCAGATCTGGTAACGGCCCGTTCCGAATACACGATGAGCGAAGAACGGCTGTTTGTGGTGTGTACCAACGGCAAACGGGATGCGGCATGTGCTAAATATGGGCTGCCCCTGTACAATGCCATGCGGGAGGCAGCAAACGGTGTGTGGCAGACCACACACTTCGGGGGACATCGCTTTGCGGCGACACTGGCGTGCTTACCGCATGGGGTGATGTACGGACGGGTGCCATTGGATATGGCTCAAACTGTCGTGGAAAGTTACCAGAAAAATCGTGTGCTTTTGGAGTATTATCGCGGCTGTTCGGCCTATGATCCACCGACGCAGGCGGCCGAAGATCATCTGCGGACGTTGACGGGTGAAACACGTTTGGGTGGTTTACGGCACCACCAGACCGAACTTATTGGCGAAAAGCAATGGGCGGTAATGTTTCAGGCAAGCAGTGGGGAACAGTACTCATTGCAGGTGCGGGCGCTTCAGTCAGAATTTGCGGTTTTTGAAGGCACCCGGGATGAAAGTCCGGAACCTGTCATGACGTATCTTGTCGAAATGGGGTAGCCGTATCGATTTGATGCCTGTAGACTTGCGACCAGTACTTAAGTGAATATCCGCAAGAGTCTGCTATGCCCCAACCTCAATTTGGCCCGCGTTATGAAAGCACACGGCAAGCGTGGGAATCCATTTGGAATACTGCCTCAGTCGAGCGTGAGCTGGAATTAACGCGAACAGCCCGCGCGCGCTCTACCATGAATACCTATGCTGCCTATTTGAAAAAAGATGGCCTACATCTGGAAGCAGGAAGCGGATTGAGTGCCGCTTTGATTACGCTGCGCCAGATGGGTTATGACATGATCGGGTTGGATTACGCTGCGAATGCGCTGCATGTTTCACATGCATATGATCCGACTCTGCCGCTGCTAGTAGGGGATGTTCATGCCCTGCCGCACGCCGATAATTCACTGGACGGATATTTATCGTTTGGGGTTCTGGAGCATTTCGAGCACGGGATGGGGCCAGCACTATCAGAGGCCTACCGTGTCCTCAGACCCGGCGGGATTCTCGTATTGACTATTCCGTATCCTAACGTGGTTAACCGATTTGTGGCATGGCGGCGCAAGGAGCAGGGCGCTACTGTTTTAAACGACGATGAGTTTTATGAAAGCACGTATACTCGCCGTGCGCTGTGTAGTAATGTCACGGCGGCGGGTTTTAAGCTAGAGAAAGTGATGCCGACGAGCCACTCCTATACGCTGTGGGGGTTGGGGAAGATCTTCCGCGGCGCGGGCTATTATGAAACTAGTTTGTTGGCGGAAGTGCTCGGTAGTCTATTAGGGATGTTCCTGCCATGGGCATTCAACTTCAGCACTCTGGTGGTGGCACGCAAGCCCTAATAGGGTACAAGAATGAACGATGGGACGACATAACTGCTGTCCCTACTTGAATGACCGCCATTCGAATTGAAAAAAAGCCTGAAATGGTACTCAATTTTCCAGCGCAACACACAACCGAGCTAGCCGCCGGTCAAGGTGCTGATAATCTTCGCGATGCGGCGTTCACGGGTTTCCTGCGCTTTGGCCTCTACCACCTGCCGCACAAATTCGTTGCGGCGCGAGGGAGCCAAGCGGTCAAATTTTTCTGTTGCTCCGGGATGTGTTTCAAGGGCGGCTGCTAGATCGGCAGGCACTTCGACGGTGCGTGGGGCGGTGTCTAACTCAAGCGTGACTTCTACCGCATCACCTCCTTTGAGCCCCGACGCTTCGCGGTGGGCTTTGCTGAAGGAGATCATGAACTTGTCACCCATAACAGCGACAGTGTTGCGGTAGGTGTAGCTGCCAATTGTCACGACGACGGCTGGCTTTTTGGAAGTACCAAGCTGGGCTATCACTTCGGGAGGCACTTCAAGGCCAGTATTATTGCCGCTGGCTTTGATTTTGGTTTTATAGGTTACTTTCGACATCAATTCACTCTCTTCGATCTGAAACATATCATCAATCTTGTTGGGGACAAACGCGTTGGATATTTTGGGTCACGGACGCCACGCTTCGCAGATGGCGTCCCAATTTCCAACGCGGTGCACTAGGGTATGGTCGCCGCAGTTTGCTCGACCATCTTCTCCAGCAGTTTATAGTCTACCGTCTGTCCAGCAAGGACTTTGAGCGTTTTGCGCTCTTCTGGCCCAGCTTCGAAGAAATCTGCTGGAGCTGTCAGCGACCGTGCGTTGAAGATGGTAAAGGTGACCCAGCCTTTAGCAGCACCGATGACGCAGGCGTACTTTCCATTTTTGAGAAAGTGCGGCTTACTATATTGTAGCCGTTCTGTGATCTCGGGAACAGCGTTGTGAACAAGCTGGCGGAGTTGGTGGCAAACTTCTGCCTGCCACTGCTGTTTTGGGTTGTCCTTCAATTTGTTGATGTAGTCGGTGACATCTTGATTCATAGAAGCCCTCCTCAAGCTACACATTAATTGGTGAAGAATTCAATCAATACAGGGGCAAGCGCTTCCGGTGCGATATTGTGTTCTTGACCTTCAATGACATGGTGGCGGGCATCTGGCATGATCTGTGCTAAGACATTGGCAGTTTGGCTCATGAAGCCGAAGCTTGCTCCGCCTGTCATGACGATGGTTGGTGTTTTGACAGTGGCAACGCGCCCGGTGGGGATTAGATAGTCACCCATGATAGTGGCATCGTAAGCTAAAGTGTGTGCCAGTGCTTCCTGGTTGGCCCACCACGGCTGGCTGCGGGCGAACCCTACGAACTCCGGAGGTAAACCGACGACCTTCGCCATGAAAAACTCGGCTGCATCTCCGCGCCGCCCTTCGGCGACCAAGCGTTGGAAGGTTTCCGCAGTATCGGCAGGCGGGCGGGGCAAACTTTCATCGGCGAAGTACGGCGGTTCCCAGAGTGCCAGTTTCTTGACCTGTCCGGTTAGCTGGCGGGTGGCTTCTAGGGCGAGCGCTGCGCCGGACGATGAGCCGTATAGGTAAGCAGAAGCGCCCGCAGCTTGAATAACGGCAGCGATGTCCTCAACTTCACGGTCAACGGCGTAAGGCTGGGTGTCACCACTGTTGCCGCGCCCACGACGGTGGTAATTGTAAACTGTGAAGTGCGGAGCAAGGTGTTCTGCCAGCGGTGCGTTAGAAGTATGGTCTACTGAACCGCCGCAGACCAATACGACGGGTAGGCCGCTGCCTGATTTGTCGTACGCAATTACGGTGCCATCTTGTGATTGAACTGTGGTCATGCAAATTCCTCGTTGGACTATGAATTACCGATAGGCGAATATGTGTAGATATGTGGGTTAGCTGGCGGACACAGGCTGGTAGGTCATCAGCGCGACGCCGGTGCTGAAGATTCTCGAACTGACCAATTTTAGAGCAGTGGATTTGTCCATTGTATTGAACAGCTTTTTGCCATGCCCAACTACGACGGGGTGAATGAAGATCTGGTATTCATCGATGAGATTGGCTCCCATTAACGATTGAACGAGGGTGGCGCTACCGGTAACGCCGATATTTCCGCCGGACTGCTGCTTGAGGTGGGTGATTTCAGCCACGATGTTAGCGCTAATAAGGGTCGAAGGACTCCAAGTGGCGCTACGTAGGGTTGTGGATACAACGTATTTGGGGATTTTGTTTAGATGGTCGGCAATGCCATGTTCATTGTTGGCTTGTGAAGGCCAGAATGGGGCGAAGGCTTCGTAGGTGACGCGCCCCAATAGGAGGGCGTCGGTGGCATGAATACCGGCGTTGATTTCGGCCTGAACTTCGTCATTCACGAAGGGGAAATGCCACGTCTCCGGCGCTTCTATGACGCCATCCACCGACAGAAATTCCGATACGATTAGTTTCCGCATTAGGCTGCTCCTGCTGTAAATCGAACATTTGTATCATAGCAGAAGCAATTTGAGAAGTCTTGTATAAAAACGACAGGCGCGCGGCGCGGTTGGGATTGATAAGCTGGGCAGGAGTTTGGCCGATATAGTGCTTCAGTGAGCGGGTGAGGTGTGGTTGGTCAAAGTAACCGGCCTGCACTACCGTGTCGAGTATCGACGTGCCGCCCTGCAACAATCTAGCCGCGTGGCGCGCACGTTCGATCTGGCGGATGGTGTTGAGCGTCATGCCAGAAGCGCGCAAAATGTGGCGCTGCGCCGTGCGTACAGACATATCTGCAGGGCGTCCGTGAAGGGCTTGTTCGACGACAGGATCGTGGATGAGCAAACCGTGCCGTACAAGTCGCTTTAGAAAGGTGTCAATATTTTCAAAGTTTGGGAATTCCCACGCCGCACTGCCCAGCCAAAAGGATGTGCTGCTGGCGTTGGGTAAGTTCACGTCTTTACGATCCATGACGGACTGGGCGGGGAAGCGCGGCATGTAAGCACCGGGTTTGAACAAGATGCCGAAGAACTCGGCATCTGGCGGGCAGTAGGCCGGAGACGGTCTAGTTTCCGGCCCGCGCACTGTGATAGTCATGTGACCGTGCAGCTTAGTGACGACAAGCCCGCAATGAATTTCAGCCATTGAAGTAAACGACCCAGCCGAAATGCCCTGCCCACGCCAAATCATTTCGACATAGGGCGAGTCGGAGGGGCGTTCTTCGCAGGCTAAATCCATCGTTGGGGTCCTCAGATTTTTGCTATCATTCGGATGCAGGTCGTTCTTGAACAACCCACTTGTTGCCGTCAGGGTCGCTAAAGAAAATGAAGGAGTTCCAACGACCACCACGCCCATCTGCAAGGGCAGCACCTTCATAGTGTTGCACAGGTGTGACCGAAACTCCACCGCCAAATAGTCGTGTTCGGGCCGCGTCAATATCCGAAACCACTAGCTGTAATCCTTTGAGTGATCCGGGTTGCATATTATTGTAGCCTGCGTCAAGGGTGATGGAACAACCAGAACCGGGTGGGGTTAATTGAACATAGCGCGGACCATTGTCAATTGTGATATCGAAGTCAACCACAAATCCAACCTGCTGGCTGTAGAAGTGCTTCGATCTATCAATGTCCGAGACGGGAACTATCACAACTTCGAGCTTCCAATCCATCTATATGCTCCTCGACCAGCAGGCGACCGCTTATTACGTGATGACGCGAAAGTGAAGATGGGTGACTCCTACTCCCGCTACGGTGAGGATAGGCTCAAGTTTGATTTGCTGAGTCCCTAGATTGCCAAAGAACGGGATACCACTGCCAAGCAAAACAGGTGCTAGGTCAACATGTATTTCGTCGAGCAGCCCAGCTTTCAGGCACTGTTGGGCGATATTGGCGCTGCCCACCGAGACATTGTTTTCGCCTGCAACTTGCTTGGCTCGGCGAATGGCGCTCTCAACACCATCGGTGATGAAGGTAAAGGGCGACCCTTCTTTAATCCATTCTTGCGGGACATTGTGGGTAACCACAAAGCAGTTACCACCGCCGGGGGGATTGCCTCCCCAACCGTGAGCAATGTCGAACGTTCGCCGGCCAACGACCATCGCCCCTATCGCGTACCAGTCCTCGCGCAGCAGTTCGGCGCTGGCACGGGAAATCTTAAAGGACATGTCTGTACCTGGCAGGGGGAAATCCACATCGCCATTGGAGTACCAGTCAAACAAAACCTTTCCACCATCACCCAACCCATTATCGGGGTTATCGTTCGGACCGGCTACAAATCCGTCCAAAGACATTGACAGTTCTGCGACAACTTTGCTCAAAGGAAGTCTCCATATATCAAGTATTGAGATGTCGAAAAGTCTAGACTCATTTGAGCTTCGTCATATTGGATTGGTAACCACCGCCGGGCCATACCCATTCACCGCGCACAGTATCACCTTCAGTACTGAAAGTGCCTTTATAGTAGGCGGGGGAGTTTTTCGCGCCACCCCATATGGTTAGCACATTGTCTTCTAGTTCATACACATAATTCAAGGTGTTGCCGACTGTATCAAAAACGTGGGAGTTAATGTCGTTACCGGGTTTTTCTGAACCAAATTCACGGCTGTGCCCGATGATTTCAATGCCTTTAACCACACGTCCATCATGTATCAGATCAAATTTCTGGCAGAGGAAGTAACAACCTTCCATCCACTCATATTCAACCTGCCCATTGATACTTGGGCCAGATATTTCCCATGTTCCAACTAGCCTATCCAGATTACGCATGGCAGGGCTAGGAATGGAGAGTTCTTGAACGCTGTTATTGATCGTCATTGCAGTTTATCCTCATGTGGATGTTTGTCAGATTACTTAGGAGCGATGATACGGTTCGGTCATGCAGTAGCGGTCTGTAGTGAAGTCAGTAATTCTTCAAAGCGATCCCACGTTTCCGCGGCGCCACCTTCCATGCCGGATTGAAGCATGCCATCACGATCCGCCACGGACTGGTAGACGCCCGAATCAATAATGCGGGTCTTGCCGTTATGGTCTTCGAAGGTGACAGTTTCTAAGCCAATGTGCCCCGGCATTCCTTCAAACTCAATGGTGAACACCAACCGTTCCGGTGCAGAAATCTGGTGGTAGACGCCGCGAAAGCCGTACTCATCGCCGCTGGCGTTGTGCTGAACGTAGCGCCAGATACCTCCCATTTTCACGTCCATTTGTTTAACAGAGGTGGTGAGGTAACGGGGCCCCCACCATCTTGCCACCAGATCGGGGTCAGTGAAGGCCTTGAAGACTAATTCACGGGGCGCATCAAAGTCGCGTGTCATGATGATTTCATGCGTACCCGGTTCTGCGATAACGTTAAGTTTGCCCACGATTTTGCTCCTCGTCATGTAATTCGTTCAGAAGGTTGTCAAGTCGTTCGTACCGTTCTTCCCAGAGGTGGCGGTAGTTTTCCAGCCATTGATCAATTTCGGCCAGTGGTTCAGGGCGCAGCTCGTAACGATGACGCTGGGCATCCTGCCGTATTTCTACCAGTCCCACCTCCCGCAGTACCCGTAAATGCTTGGAGACACCCGGTTGGGTGATGTCAAGCAAGTCAACCAGTTCGTTCACGATGCGCGGTCGTTCGCGGAGCAGGTCGAGGATACGTCTGCGAGTTGGGTCAGCCAACGCTTCGAAGGTTGTTGTCATAGAACAAATATACCACACCTTTACATAACTGTCAAGTTATATAACTAATTTAGTATATAGATGAGGGGTGAAATCAGACCGTAAGTTTAGCACATGGAAATTGGATTTTAGGTGAGGTGTGTATAACAAGGAGAGACACCGTATGAGCTTCAGTGTCCCTCGTGGGAGACGGTAAAAGACGGGTCAGTTAACCTTCGAACGCCTGCCGCAAGACAGCGACATCAATCTTTTTCATTTTGAGCATGGCTTGGAGGGCACGATTTGACTTTTCCTGATCGGGATCGCCGAGCATTTGGCCGAGGGCAGTGGGGACAATTTGCCATGAAAGTCCGAATTTGTCCTTGAGCCAGCCACAAGGGCCTTCCTCACCGCCGTTGGCTGTGAGTTTTTCCCACAGTTCATCTACCTCGGCCTGCGTTTCACAACTTACGAAGAGGGAAACCGCTTCTGTAAATTTGTACTGCGGGCCGCCGTTAAGGGCCATGATGATCTGTCCGTTGAGTTCGAAGGTGGCACTCATGACCTGCCCGCCCATGCCGGGCATTCCGTCGGGGTAGCGGGAAACACTGTGAACTTTGGAGTCCTTGAAAAGTGACGTGTAAAAGTTCATGGCTTCTTCGGTTTGATTGTCGAACCAGAGGAATGGAGTAACTGTTGGCATTGCATCTCGCTCCTGATTATTTGTTGATTTTGTTGTGCAGAACAGTTACATGATAGCAAGAAGGCAGAAGGCGGTCTTGTATAAAATGGCAAACTAGGCTGTACTTTGGGCATTCGGGAGCAACTGGGCGGGGGTTAGACCAACAAAGCGCTTGAGTGAACGGGTAAGGTGGGGTTGGTCGAAGTAGCCTAGTTCGTAGACGGCATCGAGAATAGGGATACCTTCTCGGAGAAGGGCGGCGGCCTGCTTAGCGCGTTCAAATTGGCGGATGTGGTTTTGCGGCAGACCGGTGGTGTGCAAAAAGCGATGGCGCAAGGTGCGTGGGGGAACATCAAGCAGTTGATCTTGAAGGGCTTCGTTTACAAGTATGTCCAGCGCGAGCGCATCATCTTTCACAAGGCGGTCGACAAAGGTTTCTACATTGTCAAAATCCGGAAGCTGCCAAGCAGTACCATGCAACCAGAAGCGGCGGCTGCTCGCGTCCGGCAGCAAGTGTTCGGTGTCGCGGAAGTCCTTGACGGGGAGGTGTGGCATATAAGTGCCGAGTTTGAACTTTACCCATAGGATTTCAGCATCACCACCCCATGACACTTCCCCAGCAGATGACAATGGCCCAACTACCAAGGGGTGCGCTACACCTTGATAGGTGCTGAAGACCATGTGCCAGTGACATTCCGCGGGGCGGATGGTTGAACCGCTGCTAAGGGTGCGGCCACGTGTCACTGACTCGATATAGGGGGAGTCGGATGGGCGTTCTTCGTGGACGATGGTCATAAGAGACGCCGGTTATTCTTTTTTAGGCTGAGCGAATAACAATCCTTTGGCCTTTAAGGCATTTTGAAGCTCTTTGATGGCATTTGGCCCAATGCCATGCAGGGCTTTGATGTTCGCTTCGGTGAACGTCGTAAGGTGCTCAAGCCGGGAAATTCCAGCTTGAGCAAGCGCGCGCTGCGCGGGTGCCGCCAATTTGGGCAGATCACTTTCGTCCGCTGTTGTGTGCTTTGTTTTGGTCACAATCGATTCCTTTATTAGCCTGCTGGCTCGTAGCGCAGGCCTGCTACGCCACATTTGAAATGCCGGGCTTCAATCAACTTCAGATTAAGCTGCTTGCCAAGTTCGCCGAACAGGGGCTTGCCGGTGCCAAGAACAATCGGATTGACATTGAGGCGGTACTCATCAATTAGGCCCAGCTTCATGAAGGTTTGCGCGGCGCCGGGGCTGCCCAGAAACCACATGTCTTTGCCGGGCTGCTGCTTCAGACGGGTGATTTCTTCGGTGAAATTATCGCTCAACACCACACGCTTGAGTGATGGATCACTCTGAAGAGTGCGCGAGATAACGATTTTGGTGGCCTCATCGTACCAGCGGGCGTGTGCCATCCCAGATGGATCAGTGTCGGGGTTGGTGAGGACTGTCGGCCAGTAGCTTTGCATCATGTCGTACGTTACGCGCCCGTAAATGGCGGCGTCGGTGGCACTGTGCAGATCGTGGGAATACTTTTCAACCTCAGTATCGTATTTGATCCAGTCCATTTCACCATTAGGCCCAGCCACAAATCCGTCGAGTGAAACGTGCATGAGGAAAATTATTCTTCGCATGATGTTCTCCGTGTAATATGCTAGGTCAATACAGGCATGATAGCTGAGTTGAGCGCGGTTGTATTGAACAAAATGGACAACAACATCTTAGGACGCTTGGGCAGGCCGCAACTGAGCCGGTGTTTGCCCATAAAAACGGCGGAGTGAGCGAGTTAGATGAGGTTGGTCGGCATAGCCCGCTTCATATACTGTGTCGAGGATGGGGACACCCTGCTGCAAGAGCGTCGCCGCCTGATGGGCGCGTTCGATCTGGCGAATAGAACCGTGTGTCAAACCGGTGGTGTGAATGAAGCGGCGGCGAACAGTACGGGAAGAAACAGTGACCGGCTTGTCCTGAAGGGCGATCTTGACCAGCGGATCTTGGACGATGATGCCCTGTCGTACTAAACATTCTACAAAGGTTTCCACGTTGTCAAAGTCCGGGAGCTGCCAAGACGAGCTATGGAGCCAAAAGCGTTGGCTGGCGGAATCTGGTAGAAGGGTATCCTTATCCCGAATGTCCACGGCGGGCAAGTGGGGCATGTACGTGCCGAGTGAGAATTTGATGACCAAGAACTCAACGCCGGCAAATTGATATTTAGGCACATAGTGAGTGGTTGCCCCTTCGGCTGTCACGCGTACTTTCCCGTTGTGCTTCATGAACAACAAATTCCAGCGCACATCGGCGGGGCAGACAGGGAAATAATCCTGTTCAACATGTCCGCGCCACACCATATCGATATAAGGTGAATCCGATCTGCGACCCTCAAAGAATGCACTCATGGATTTGTCCACACGAAAATATTGAATTGCTAGGAAGCGATTTTGTGATTATACCACAAATTAGCCCGTGTGTTCTATGCTCTTATGTCAATGGTTTTTGGGTGGGCATGCCGGGACGGCGGGGGTAGGCCGAGGGGGTGGGGGCGACTTTTTCGATGACGACCAGATAATGGGTATCAGTCACATCGGGCAATGTGACCGGGAGGATGCTATCCAATTTGCCGCCCAAGAGGGACAGCGCACGTTTGGAGTCGTCCGCTTCCGCAGCGGCGGTTTCGCCTTTCATGGCGATGCAGCGGCCTCCCACGCGAACTAATGGCAGCAGGTATTCGACCAGACTGGGCAGCCGCGCCACTGAACGCGCGACTGCAATGTCATAGCGATTGCGGTGCTGGCGCATTTGACCTGCTTCTTCGGCGCGGGCATTGAGTGTATCTGCGCCACCGATTTCGAACAGATTGATGAGGTGCGTTAAGAAGTTTATTTTCTTGCCCGTAGCTTCCATCAGCGTAAGGTGGATGTCCGGGAAGGCGATTTTGAGGGGCAAGCCGGGAAAGCCTGCACCTGTACCTACATCAATGACTTTCATGCCCGCGTAAGGTTTGACTGCCAGCACGAGTGACAGCGAATCGAGGTAGTGGCGCACCTGGACGGCGTGCGGTTCAACGATGGCGGTGAGATTGAGGCGTTCGTTCCAGTCCACCAATTCGCGGGTGTAGAGGTCGAACTGGGCGATCTGCTGGTCTGTGAGATATATTTGAAACAGGCTGGCAGCCTGCTCGGCGAGAAAATTCATTTGGTTAACCATAGCTTAAGTGGGATGGGGATTGTGATTACTGGTGATTTAACCCCTACCCTAACCCTCCACCGTGTACAGGGGAGGAAGATTTAAGACAGATATTGAGAATAATAAAGGGCGCAAATCTGCGCCCCTTTGAAAGATTGCAAGTTCAATATCTAGCGCACGCTGTAGATGTTGTTATAGACAGCATTCGCACCGTTGGGATTGCGATCTACGGTGAAGGTGCAGGTGGCACTTTGTTCAAGGGTATTGGTTCCCGGCCCAAATTTCTTGTAGCCGTCGAAGTGTTCTTCTGACCACGCGACCTTGTATTCAACGCCGTACTGGCCGGGGCGAAGATTACCGATGTTGGCGGTGAAGAAGACCCAGTAATTTCCACCGCGTTGTTCAATTTCGCTGGTACCCACGTCGACCAGCGGGGCGCTGTTGAGTCTGACGGAATATTGGACTTTGGCGAGGTGATCTTGCACCTGCGCAGATGTCTTGGCATACCAAGACCAGAAGATGACAATGTTATCGTTGTCATAGACCACGCCGGGGGCAGCGGCGGGCAAGAAATTATCGCACTCGGCGAAGATGATGCCGGGTGTGGACGAGCGTTCAGGATTGACGAACTGGCGCGCACCGATGACCACCGGCGGTTCTGGCGTGACCAAGACGCTGCTGTTAATGTAGCCACCGAAGGGTGAGCGAATGCGAATGCCACCGCTAGTGGATGATGATGAGGTGCTGCCTGCTCCGGCATCGCTGCTGGTGGTGACGGCATTCTGAGGGTTATTGCACCCGTCCTGAATGTCATCCACGGTGAAGGTGTCGCCGCTGGGGGTGTTAGGTGTCGTTTCGCGAGCGATGTAGACCTTGATGCTGCCGGTGCTACCCGCGGGCACGGTACCGCCTGTATAGGCGGTGACTTCGCTGACGGCGTACGTGCCATCAACGGAAACCTGACGCAGGCCGGTGAGGGCTGTGCCTGTTCCACCCGCGCCAGAAAAGAGCTGGTAATAAACATCAAAATTGGGTTCCATCGTGCCAGTTAGATTGACGACACCCTGATTTTCGCAGGTGACATAAAAGATGGTTACGTTGGAATTAAACTGGCTGGCGGTGCTGTCGGTTTGGGCTACGCTGACGCCAACACTGACCAGTAACAGCAGAACCAGAAGAATGACGGGGGTAATTTTTCGCATGTTACAAACCCTCAATTGTGTTAATACAATTGACGATGATACCGCAAAAATGGCTAAAACTCAGCCCTGAAGAAAGTACCGCATGATAAAGATAGTCGATACCAGACGATAGATCCTAGATTGGTTAAGAGATTCGTGTGTGGAATGGTCGCCAAATTGACAGTTACCGATTTCGTGATAAAGCTTGATCGTTACTGAACAGCGTTGCGCGAAATAGGTGCCATCTACCAAAATGAATTGTGCTCAAGATGCCTTTTCGACACGTTTCGAACGCGAACTGAAGCGACATGTGGGATGACAAAGCCGCTTGGCGGGGGCAATGCTGCCCCCACCAGATCATCTCTAACTCATTGGAAAGGTTGAATTTGTCTCTAGTTCTTCTGCTTTTGCAGAAATCCAAATACCGACTCATTGAATATGGTGGGTTGCTCCATGTTGGGGATATGGGCGGCATTAGGAACAATGATTTTCTTCGCTGATTTGATTTCGGCTGTCATCACTTCGGCTGCGCGTAGCACTTCGGGATGGTCGAGCGCGCCAGCAACAATCAGGGTTGGACAGTTGATCTCGTCTAACCGATTGACAGCAGGCGGAGTCAATGGGTTCACTTGCTGCGAATCCACGATGAGTGTGGTTCGTCTGGCGATGGGGATGCGGGTCATAATGGCCGCACGCTGGCGAACCTGCGGGTCAACCTGTTCGGGCTGGCGTTGACCACCGTCAATCCATATCCGCATTTGCAGTTCGGAAGCAAGCACTTCATCCCCCTGCTGGAGTGCGCCGAACATTTCGAAAATGTGGGGCGGTGGCGGCCCTTGCATCTCAAAGCCGCCGGGAACAGCCGATACGATGGTCAAGGATTGTACCCGTTCGGGGTGTTCGAGGGTGAAGTCCAGCATGGTTGCGCCGCTCATGGAGCAGCCAATCAGGTGCGCTGTGTGGATATCGAGCTGCTGGAGGACGGACTCTAATTCAGCGCGGCGGGAGACCGGGCCAGCGGCGGCATCTGATTTACCGAAGCCGAGCATGTCATAACGAACAACTTTGAACTGTTGAGCCAAGGCTGACCACTGCGCGTCCCACATGCCGCTGTCCACGAAACCCGCGTGACCGAGAATGACCACTTCGCCTGTGCCTGCGGTTTCGTAATAGACTTGTGCGCCGTTGACGGTGACGAAGCCGGTGTTAGTCGTGTTCATTGATACGCTTCTCCTTGTAGTGATTAATCTGTACACTCACGGTAGACTGCTTGGGTGACATCTAGTGTCACTCAAGCTGAGGGCGTAAAAATTATGCGGGCGGATCGATTGTTGACGATGCTGTTGATGCTGCAACGTCGGGGAAAAATGACGGCTGAAATGCTGGCGCAAGAGTTGGCCGTTTCGCGGCGGACAGTGCTGCGCGATGTGGAGGCGCTGTCGCTTTCCGGTGTGCCGATTTATGCGGAAGGTGGACATGGGGGTGGCATTGCACTGGATGAGAAATACCGTACCAGCCTGACAGGATTACAGGAAGCCGAGGTGCGGAGTTTGTTCGTCACCGACAATGCCCGTTTGCTGGGGGATGTGGGGTTAGGAGCGGCGGCAGAAAGTTCGCTGCACAAGTTATTCGCGGCGCTGCCCAGCTTGCATCAGCCATCGGTGGATTACATCCGGCAGCGTATTTACATTGATCCCTTGTGGTGGTGGCATGAAACGCAGGCGCTACCGTTCTGGGAAGAACTGCAACGTGCAGTGTATGAAGATCGCTGCATTGAGGTGCAATACGAACATCGAGATGGGCACCTGGTGGAGCGGACATTGGAACCGTTCAGTTTAGTTGCCAAATCAAGTTTATGGTACGTGGTGGCGCGGCGGGACGGGCACTTACGGACGTACCGGGTGTCGCGTTTTCATGCAGTGCGGGTATTAGAACGTCATTTTGAACGTCCTGCCGATTTCGATTTGGCGCACTACTGGCAGGAGCATGTTGGGGAGTTTGCGGCAGGAATGGCAGAGTACGGGTTTACGCTGTGTGTGCGTGCCAGCCGTTTGAAGTTCGCCCAATGGTTGACGCCGGGACGGAATGCGGTTCTGGGGGAAGTGGAGGACGGGTGGCTGACCGTGCGCTTTCATCTGGAGTCAAAGGAACTGGCCAAAATGCTGGTTTTCGGGCTAGGTGAGCAGGCGAGAGTGATTGAGCCAGAGGAACTGCGGGAGGCGGTGCGGACAGCGGCGCAGGCTATTGTGGATGCCGCCTCCATATGAATTGTGAGTGACAATCGCTATTTTCATTGTACGGGGTGTGCCTTACAATCTGTTCTGAGCCAACTTACAGAAATGACAACGGGGCGGCGAGGACTTGCTGTCCATGTGGCAAACAGTTGCGATTTGCACTGCCAATCCCTTAGCTAGAATTATGAAAGAAGCACTATGGCACAACGAACTATTGTTGTCTTGAAGGGCGACCAGACCGGACAAGAACTGCTTGATGAGGCGCTGCGAGTGATTGATCCGGCGGTGACGCGCTGCGACGTGGCATTTGAGTCCTTTGATTTGTCGCTGGAAAACCGGCGCGCGACCAAAAACGCAGTGGTGCATGAGGCCGCGGCGCGCATCAAAGAGACCGGGTTGGGCATCAAAGCCGCTACGATTACTCCGCCGGAAAAAGGGGACGTGGGCAGCCCGAATGCGCTGCTGCGCGAGTTGGTAGATGGGCAGGTGATTTTGCGTACCGGACGGCGTATTCCGTCAGTGCGCCCTATTGCCGGGGTACATGCGCCCATCGCGGTGGTGCGAATGGCGGTGGACGGCGAGTACAGCGAAAAGGCGTGGCGCGAGGGCGAAGGGCTGGACGAGGTGGCGTACAGCACGCGGCGACTGTCACGACGTACGTGCCGGGCGGTGGCGGAGTTCACGTTCCGTTATGCTAAGCGTACCAATTCCAAAGTTTTTGGTGGACCCAAATATACGGTTAGCCCGATTTATGAGGGATTGTTCAAAGAAGAACTGGACGCAGCTCACGTGCGCTTCCCGGATGTGGCATATGATCCGCAGTTGATTGATGCGACGTATGCGCTGCTGCTGGGGACGGAAGGTGAACCGCTGGTGATTCCGGCACTGAACCGTGACGGGGATAACCTGAGTGATCTGGTGATGAAAATGTTCGGGACGATTGCCGGGGCGGAGTCCGTCATATTTAGCCTTGACGAGAACTTTGAAGTGAAAGTGGCGTTGACTGAAGCGCCACACGGCACAGCGCCGAGTTTGGAAGGCAAGAATATTGCTAATCCAATGGCGATGATTCTGGCAGGGGCAGCGGTGCTGCGCTATGTGCGGAGCGATGAAGCTAACCGTGCCAGCCGCGCTATTTACGAATCGGTGCTGGAGGCGGTGCAGAGCGGCATTAAGACGAATGATTTGGCGGGTTCGGCCAGCACCACAGCGTTTACAGATGAGGTTATCAATCGGGTGCAAAGTAAGCTGGAAGTGTGGGATTCGCTGGGGGGATAGCGCGAGAGACATCCATAATGAGCCGTAAGGGCGCGTTTTTGACGCGCCTTTTAATTTTAGCTGGCCGCTGAGGGGGCTGACACGAGGAAATTCGTATTGGATGTCATGAGATTTTAGTACCAAATGGCATCGAATGTATACAAAATTCACAAAGAATGAAGACAGGGGGTGAAAATCAATTGTATACTATTCCTAATCAACGAAGTAACAGGACAATAAATACTGTGCTGAATCTAGTAGATGCCATTAGCTATAACCCGATTATTGAACCCGGTATTGAGGTAGATGTAATAGCACCAGAGTTTGCTTTACCTAATCACGACAACCAACTTTACCATCGTGATAATCTGATGGGTCAAAACGGCCTGCTATTGTGCTTTATCGGCGACATCTGGAATCCGGCAAATATTCAGCGCATTTTGTGGCTGCAACGGCACAGCCAGAGCATCATGCGGCAGGGCTACGGCGTGGCGCTAATTGTGCGTGATCAGCCACATTTACTGTACGGATTCTACGTCAGTACGGCCAAGCCACTCGATTTTCCACTCCTTTCCGATTTGTACGGGGATATTCACGATTTGTTTGACATGGCTCATTATCCCGGTATGGTCATGTTGGACGAAAATTCTGTTATTCGTCACAAATGGCTGATGCCGGAAGACCGTATCTGGCCGCGCCTTAACGATATTGTGGATGTGTTGGAAGCGGCGTAATTGGGGTGAATGCAAATTTGCCATCATAGAAGACAAAAACTCTATAGATTGTTGGACGACACACTGTGTTACAGTTATGTGTGACAAACTGTTACAAAGCCAGTGTGTTTCTTTTACATGTGACCATAACTTTTCCCTTCTAAGTGGATTGGTGATTAATGAGCGTGGGGAAAGTTGGCTTTTGGATTTAGTGGACGGAATTCCTGAATGTCGCTTCGCAACCGATTTCTTGGGTTTAGTATTGCTATTATTGTTATTGCCCTCGTAATACTTTATGCAGCCTCGCAAATGATTCTGCTTAGTGGATATGAATCACTTGAGGCGCACGAAATAACAGACGATCTGATACGGAGTACGAACGCACTGAATGATCGTATTCGTGATCTTAAGACTATTGCTATAGGTTATGCCGAATGGGATGACACACGCAATTATCTCCTCAGTCGTGATCCCAAATACATTGATAACAACATGTTTGCGGGGGTTTATTCCGATACGGGCATTGATATTGCGATTTTTCTGAACACAGACAAGGAGATTGTTTTTAATAAAGGCTATGACCGGCAAACAGGAGAGGAAATTCCTGTCCCGGATGCCTTAGTTAAATACTTGAAACCAGACAGCATATTGCTTAATCACCAAGATACACAGAGCGCGATCACAGGAATTGTGTCGCTAGATCTGGGGAGTATGATAGTAGTTTCGCTGCCGGTCTCAAATAATCAGGGGACTGGCCCAATCAACGGATATATGGTGTGGGGCAGATATGTTGACCGAGAATTGATTGATCAAATTGCTGCGAGCACCTATTTCAACATTACAATGGTGCCTTATCACGCTACGAATGCAGACGCTGACATTCTGAAGGCCCGTGATTTGTTGGGAGAAGCGGAGCCCTACTTTATCCAGCCTTATGATGAGCATAACGTCGCCGGGTACACCTTCGTAAAAGACATATACGGGCAACCCGCTTTACTTGTGAGGCTGGAACAATCGCGCGCATTGTATCAGCAGGGGAAATCAAGTCTAAATTACTTTTTGTCTACTTTGCTTGTGATCGCAGTAGTTGGTAGCGCAATGGCCATATATATTGTAAATCGGGTCATTTTGAAGCGCGTATCTTCACTGAGCCAAGCGGTGAGTACAGTTCGAGCTACCCGCGACTTGAATACGCCTATCACTGTGACAGGCACAGACGAGTTGGGCGTATTGGCTGAGGGTTTAAGAGAAGTGCTAGATACCCTGGCAGAATCGCGGCGACACTTGATGGAGAGCAACGTACAATTGGAACAGCGCGTAGCAGAACGTACAGTCGAACTGACTCGCGCGAACAGCCAATTGGTCCAGGCGCAATTGCAGAGCGAGCAGGCACGGGACGAGGCGCTGGAAGCCCTGCGTGTTCGCAGCCAAATTATTGCCAATATTAGCCACGACTCGCGGACACCTTTAACGGCAATTGGGTTGAATATTGACATATTGAAGCGTGGTCATTTTGGAGAGCTGAATGAAAAACAACAACAAGTGCTCGAACGTATTATCGCTTCTAATAAGCGGTTGATGAGCTTGATCACCAATTTGTTAAGTGAAGCTCAACTCAATTCGGATAAGGTGGAAATGCAGTTGACTCCCATTGCGCTGCATGAGCTGACCAGCGACTTGGAAAAGTTGTTTATGCCGATGGCGGAGCAGAAGGGCATTGACTTAACAGTTGAAGCTGAACCGATGATGCCGGATGTCTTGCTGGGGGACATGGAACGGCTCAAGCAGATCCTTTCGAATCTCGTGGATAATGCGATAAAATTCACAGACAAGGGTTCAGTGTGTGTCTGCATCAAACGACCTGACCCGGAGCATTGGGTTGTGCAGATAACGGATACTGGTCGTGGGATTCCAGTGGAAGCCCAGTCCCGTGTATTTGAAGCCTTCTGGCAAGTGGATGGGTCGGTTACCCGTAATGTGAACCGTGGTGTGGGGTTGGGGCTGTCGATTGTGAAACGATTGGTGACAGCCATGGCAGGTGAAATTCAGGTGGAAAGTACTCTTGGCATTGGAACCATTTTTACGGTTATACTGCCATTACAGGAATCAAGTAGAGAACAACATTTTGAAACAATGCATTCTGATCATTGAAGATGATCCGGAATTAAGCGAGTTGGTAGAATTTTTTCTACAAGAGGAAGGTTACAGTACTAGCGTTGTTAACGATGGTGGTTTAGCGTTTCCCAAAATCATTGAAATGCAACCGAGTATGGTCATTCTAGATATGCATCTACCGAATGTATCTGGTATGGAAATCCTCAGCTTAATTCGAGGAGATGAACGGGTTGAGCAAACGAAAGTATTAGTCACTACTGCTGATTCCAAAATGGCACAATCTGCCCGACCAATGGCAGATGTGATCTTGAATAAACCATTCAATGCTGATGACCTGGTACATGAAGTCCAACGACTGAACGTTAGCTAGTACTTGCTAAGCTGTACTCAGGGAGTCAATACTTTCACCGCGGCAGTCCATTCCAAATGTATATTTGTTCCTACGCCGATTTGGCTGGTGACCGTTAGATGTGCATCGATACCTAACGCTCGTTCATGCATGATTTGCAGTCCGTAATGTCCTTCAGGTAATAGTGCTTGATCGAATCCCCGTCCGTCATCAGAAATATCCATGTGGACGATCTCGTTTTCAGCTGAGATCGTGATTTTGACCTGCTGCGCTCGAGCATGTTTAATGATGTTACTGAGGGCTTCCTGAGCAATGCGGTAAAAGACGATCCGGACATCAGGTGGCAAAGTCAAATTGTAGGATGAAGTATCCAGCAAAATTGGTATCTGTACATGGCCTGCAGTGGCATCGGTCAGTTGTTTGAGTAATGTGATCAAGTTTGTTTCAGTCAGTGCATTGGGGCGTAGTTCTGCCAACAAATTCCGCATTTCTGCCAATGCGCCACGGGTTAGAAGTTTGAGTTCCGCCAAGCCCTTTTTGACATCATCAGGTTTCTGACGATCCCACATGCGAGGTAGCGTTTCGGCCACCACGCTGGCGGAGAAAAGTGTTTGACTGACGGCGTCGTGTAAGTCACGGGCTAAACGCTGGCGTTCTTCTAACATCGCGAATTCTTGAGCTTGTCGGTAGAGACGCGCATTTTGAATGGCGACAGAGGCCTGAGCTGCTAATGTTTTAAGATGTTCAGCGTGCCGCGCAGTAAACATTTTTCTCTCGGTGTGGGTGACATGCAGTATCGCAACTACACTATCATCAATTGAAATGGGAACACCTAAATAGGATCTGTGCGATACTGAACTTTCCGGCATGAGCTTGTCTATAATGTCTATCGTTGGCGCATCATCGAAAATCATGGAGCTATTGGTGGACATGATGTGATGCATTGCACCGGAATTCTGAAGTGGGAAGGTTTGGTCTGTGACATCGAATCCAAAATGGCGCACTATGCGGCCCTGCTGATTGTCGATGAGCATGAGACTGACCGTGGTGTGCGGTACTACGCGGCGGACACTGGCTAGCAGTAGATCTAGAACTTCATCTAGATCTAACGTCTGCCCTAAGCGGGCTGCAATAGCGCTGACGCCTTCGGTAAGTGCTCGATGTTCTTGTTCAGCGAGTTCAATCCGTTTGCGGTCACTGATGTCAAACATGGTGACATGGCAATTCACGAAGGTTCCAGAATCGTCGTAAACCGCAGTTGCATTTAAAAGAACTGTAAAGTATGTGCCGTTCTTGCAGCGAACTTGAAATTCCAGGTCAATCACATACCCGGTGTCCGGCAGCCGAGAAAACGCCTCTTTCCATCTGGGATGATCTTGTTCGCTCAGAAGATCAACAAAATTCATGGTATCAATCAGATCTTCACGGGTGTACCCTAGCCAAACTAACTCGGTGTCATTGACACGGGAAAAAACCCCATCTGGATCGAGGGAATGATAGGCACAAGGTGCCTCGTTATACAAGTCTTCAACTTCGCGGACATAGTTTTGTAGTAGCTGCTCGGCGATGATACTGTCAGTGATATCTTGAGCGACACCATATAATTTGACAACACGGTTTTTCTGCTCGTCCCACACGGGGCGGCGGAAGATGCGTATCCACCGTTCATCTCCAGACTTGGTAATAATGCGATACTCCCCAGTGGTTTCTTTGCCCCTGAGCGTAGTTTCTATATCGCGGGTTACACGTATTTGTTCTTCCGGTGGATAAAGTAATTGGGAGGATGTTTCGTTTATTGCTTCATCCAAGCCATAGCCTGTTAAACGGGAATAAGAATCAGTAATCCAATCATGAATTAGTGTTCCATCGTTTGCAACGTTGAATGAATAAGCGTAATCTGAAATCAGGTCAGATATGACCCGATAGCGTTCTTCACTCATTTGAAGTTTGGCGTAGAGGCGGGCCCGGCCGATGGCAATACTTAGTTGTTCGCTCAATGCGGTTAGCAACCGCAAATCCGTATGATTTAAGCGTTTGCTGTTTGTACTTTCAACATTTAGCACCCCGACTACTTTGTTCTGGTCGTATAAGGGTACGCATATTTCCGAGACGATACCGTCAGTAGCAGCGAGAAAGTCCGCGTCACTTTCAACATCTTCCAGTAGGACTGGCATACCGGTGCGGACAACTTTCCCTATTACACCTTTATCTAAGGGGATTTCATCAATGGCCTGTTGATAACCCACCTGATATTGCAGTTGAAGTACTCTGTCATGGAAGAGATAGATACTCACCATTTGATAGCCAAAAATACCGGATATTTCGTCTACGATTACTTTAATTAGGGTAGAGTAATCAATTTCACCCAGCAATACGGTCCGAATCTTATCTAGCAAGGATAATTCCTGGGCATGACGCTGGGTTGAGGCATATAGCTCACGATATTCTTGTTCACGAGCACGGAGTGTTGCTTCGGTTTCTTTTCGCTCGGTGATATCGGTTGCGACACCCAATATTTGAGTGGGAATACGATCTTCGGCACGGGCAAAGATGATTTCCCGCACCATGAACCAGCGCCATTGACCATTCTTGTCTTTAATGCGCCGTTCGGATTCAACTACACTGTCTTCGGCCATATCTACGAATAGATTCAGGTTGTCAACAACTTTTTCCAAGTCGTCGGGATGGACGTTTGAAAGGTGGAAGCCCCATTCGTCCAGATCGGTGTTGGCTTCTGAGTACCCCAAGGCCAAGGCTAACGCCTTATTTTGATAGATGATCCTTTGATTCATGAAGTCAAGAATGTAGATATTGTCAGGGATGAGCTGGTTGATACGTTCAACGAATTGGCGGCTCTTGTGCAAATTTTCTTCGACTTGTTTGCGGGGCGTAATATCTACAGTTGTCCCAATTATTTGTGTCGGAGTACCCTGAGAATCGCGGGCGAAAATCGTTTCACGATTATGATACCAATGCCAGGTGCCATCGTTATGGCGGAGACGGTATTCTGATTCAACTACGTTATGGTCGGCGGCCTGTTTCAGATTAGGCAACCGAGCGGTAAGTCGGACAGCATCGTCGGGATGGGTGATTGATAAGATGGCGTTCCAATCTCCATTTTGGGGTGCGCCTGACAAGCTATTCCATAAATTTTCAAAAACAGCATTCTTATATATTGTCTGCTGCTTGGAGATGTCAAGCACATAAACAGCATCCGGAATGATGTTATTGATCCGTTCAACAAATTGTTGGCTGTTGCGTAATGATTCCTCAGTTTGTCGACGTGTTGTAATATCATTGAGGATCGTTATGAAGTGGGTAGTTACGCCTGAATCGTCCAAAACCGGGGCGAGTTTCACTTCTATCCACAGTTGGCTGCCATCTTTTCGGATAGATTGTAGTTCGACGGTACAGCTACGCCGAAGCTCGACGGCATGGCGCAATTGGATGGCGGCTGGGTGGGTTTGTTCATCCTTCCAAAATAGATTCCATTCTTTCCCCAGTACCTCGTAGACCGGGAAGCCGGTCATCTGCTCGAACGCCGGGTTGGCATACAGAATAGGATTGTTCACTTTACGCGCGTCCAGAAGCGTAACACCAGTTGTGCTGGCTTCTAACGCACGCAGATAAAGTTTTAGAGTGTCTTCTGCTTGCCGCCGGGCACGTTGATTGGCGTCGCCTTTCTGAATTGCCGTGCGAACAACCACAAAACTGAAGATCATTAAACATAGCAAGCCAACTGAAAATATAATGTTAATAAGATGATCGTCGTATCCGTATGGAGAATCGAACAAATGACTAACTTCGATATATGTCTGGCAGAAGATGAGGACTATGGTCGCGCCAATTGTAAGCGTTACAAAGCGGCGGCTTATTTGAGTAGGAAAGTCAAACATAAGTAAACTTCAACACTTATTCGGATTAGACTCAATGTAACATAGAAGGAGAGGAGAATTGATTGAGGGTGGCAAAAAACCTATTGCTACATTTCAACTCTTTACAAAATAGATGAATACTGCGTAAATTTTATTACAAAAATTAGATGAAAGGCAGTTTAATTGAGTAGTGTGTTTAGGAAGGTGGATAATGGCGCAACCAATTCGTGTATTAATTGTAGATGATCATGATGTTGTTCGGAGAGGGCTGAATATATTCTTTCAGGCATACGACGAATTGGAGTTAGTCGGTGAAGCGGTAAACGGCGCCGAAGCGGTTCAATTGTGCGGCGAGTTGCATCCGGATGTGGTGCTGATGGATGTGATTATGCCGGAAATGGATGGTATTACGGCTACTGCGACTATACGGCAGACATTTCCTAAAATACAAGTTATTGCCCTTACGAGCTTTCAAGATGATGAATCCATGCAGTCTATGATGGATGCAGGTGCGGTAGGCTATATGCTCAAGAATGCCTCGATAGATGACCTAGCAGAAGCCATCATTTCTGCTTGCAATACGGCAAAACCCGCTTAAAAACGTAACTGCCGGTTATTAGACGTACAAATTCGTAAAAGTTTGAATGTACCTTCTCGCCAGATAAGGTGCATTTTGATTTGTCTATCAATGTTGCGAATTACTTAAGAAATTACATTTCCTTAACTCTTAATCAAGTAATTAAGTACGAAAATGGAATGATGGAATTACCGTGCACATTAAGTGTTGCGGCTGAAATTTTCCCGGCGATTAATACGTGGATTGGTGGATGTATGGGTAAACTATTTTCTTCCGTGACTAGGGTGACCGTGCTACTAGTTGTTATTGTTCTATTTGCTTCATTGGCAGGACATCAGACAGCTTTGGCGGTGAGTGTGCCCTTTAATATCACGGGCACAATAGACGCCAGCGATCCTGTATTTGATCCCGACAAAACGCTTCTGGATTGCAGCGGCACGTGGACAGGCACGAATTGGCACTATGAAACCCGAACACTTACAGTTGACCAGACTGCCACACTAACTCTCCGCGATGTCAATAATTCAATGCCGGGATCGCCAAATGCGAACGACGCTGCATACGGCGTGTATGATGTTACTTCAACACCCTTTAATGCTTCGAATTTGCCGCTGACCAGCCAATGTTTAGGCGGAGCGACTAACAATCTAAATGTAACACTGTCGCCGGGAAATACTTATCTGTTGGTCGTAGAGAATTTCTATAATGCCAGCGGTGGTAGTTATAATTTACAGGTCACTTCTACAAATGGCGCAGTCAATGTGGTGGTTGGTACACCGGGAGGCGCGCCTCCCAGCACACCAACTATTACGGGCATTACATCGGCTGCTGCCAACGGCAACTATGGTTCGGGGGTGACCTTTGACATTCAGGTCAACTTCAGCGAACCGGTGCAATACAGTTCAATCGGGGTTTACATGACACTAGCACTCAATAATGGCGGGAGTGCAGTCTGTACGTATTGCAATCAATACCCAACACCTGCCAGCAGTACGTACAATTTCACGTATACGACTGGCGGCACAGTGACTGACTTAGATATTGCTAGTACCAGCGCGCTGGCATTAAATGGCGGCACGCTGCAAAGCACGGGTGGTACCACAGCTAACATCACCCTACCCTCGCCGGGCGCTGCCGGTTCGTTAGGGGCGAATAAGAATATCGCCATCGTCAATCCGACGCTGAGCGTCAACAATGTGAGCGTGACAGAAGGCAACAGCGGCACGACCAACGCGGGTTTCACTGCCACTCTATCCCATTCATTGGTCGCGCCTACTGTGACGGTGAACTATGCCACTGCCAATGTCACCGCCACATCAGGGTCGGATTATACGGCGGCCAGCGGCGCACTCACGTTTAGTCCCGGTACGACGGTACAGCCGATTAATGTGAGTGTGAACGGTGATGCGCTGAACGAGCCTAATGAGACATTTAGGGTTAATTTGAGCGGGGCGAGCGGGGCTTCGGTCAGCGGATTTGGGACAGGTACGATTATCAATGATGACCCGCCACCTACAGTTAGCATCAACAATGTGACGGTGACGGAAGGCAACGCGGGAACGGTGATAGCAGGTTTTACGGTGTCCCTTTCGGCAGCCAGTGGGCAAACAGTGACGGTGAATTATGCCACGGCGAACGCCAGCGCGACGGCGGGTAGCGATTACGTGGCGGTCAGCGGGACGCTGACTTTTGCACCGGGCGCAACGACACAGCCGGTAAACGTAACCGTCAATGGTGATACTGCTTTTGAAACGGATGAAACTTTCACGGTAGGACTGAATAGTCCAAGCAACGCTAGCATCGCAACAGGCACTGGCACAGGGACGATTACCAACGATGACAGTGCGCCAACGGTTAGCATTGGTAATGGGGCGGTGGCGGAAGGCAACGCAGGAACGACAACAGCGGCACTGACGGTGTCGCTGTCGGCAGCTAGTTACCAGACAATTACCTTAGATTATGCATCAGCGGACGGGACAGCGACGGCGGGCAGTGATTACGTGGCGGTCAGTGGAACTCTGACCTTTGCGCCGGGTGTGACTACGCAGCCTCTGAATGTAACGGTCAACGGCGATACGATTTTTGAAACCAATGAAACCTTCACTGTCACATTGAGCAATCCGTCCAATACCAGCATCGTAACTGGTACGGGAACGGGTACGATCACCAATGATGACACACAGCCGAATATCACCATCAATGATGTGAGTGTGACAGAAGGCAATGCGGGAACGGTGACGGCGGTCTTTACCGTGTCCTTGTCAGCAGCCAGCGTGAATACCATCACGGTAGATTATGCGACGGCGGACAACACAGCAGCGGCAGGCAGCGACTACGTGGCGACCAGCGGGACGCTGACCTTTGCTCCGGGCGTGATGACACAGCCCGTGAACGTAATGGTTAACGGGGATACGACATATGAGGTCAATGAAACCTTCTTTGTCAATCTAAGCAATCCCAGCAACGCCGCCATCACTGACAATCAAGGACAAGGCACGATCACCAATGATGATGCCCAGCCGAGCATCAGTATCAACGACATAACCGTTACAGAAGGTGATGCCGGAACGGTGACGGCCAGCTTCACAGTGTCATTGAGCAATACCAGTTCACAGAGCATTACAGTGGATTATGCCACCGCTAACAACAGCGCGGCGGCAGGCAGCGATTATGTGGCGGCCAGCGGCACACTGACTTTTGCGCCGGGTGTCACCACGCAGCTAGCGAGCGTGACAGTCAACGGCGATACGTTGGATGAGGTGGATGAAACCTACTTTGTCAACCTGAGCAATGCTGTCAACGCCTCATCTATCAGCGATAATCAGGGCTTGGGTACGATTACGGACGATGACTCACCGCCGAGCATGAGCATGAATGATGTTACAGTGACTGAAGGCAATGCGGGAACGGTGACAGCAAGCTTTACAGCGTCACTCTCAGTAGCCAGTGGACAGATCATCACAGTTGATTATGGTACAGCGGATAATTCCGCAGCCGCAGGCAGCGATTATGTGGCGGCCAGCGGGACGCTGACTTTTACGGCGGGGGTGACGACGCAGCCCGTAAATGTGACCGTTAATGGCGATACCACGTTTGAAGTGGATGAAACGTATTTCGTCAACCTGACGGGCCCGGTGAACGTCACCATCAGCGACAATCAGGGACAGGGGACGATTACCAACGATGATACCCAGCCGAGCATCAGTATCAATGATGTGACGGTGACGGAAGGTAACGCGGGAACAGTCAATGCAGGGTTCACTGTAACATTAAGTAACGCTAGTTCGCAGACCGTTACGGTAGATTATGCGACGGCCAACAATACGGCATCAGCCGGAAATGATTATGTGGCAGCCAGCGGGACAGTGACATTCACAGCAGGCGTGACAACACAAGCAGTAAACATTATAGTCAACGGTGACAATCTCTTTGAAGGTGATGAAACCTACTTCGTCAACCTGAGCAATGCTGTCAATGCCTCATCTATCAGCGATAATCAGGGACAAGGTACAATTACCAACGATGATGTGCAGCCTGCGTTCGGCATTAACGACATCACAGTGGCAGAGGGGAACAGTGGGACGACAAGCTTCAGCTTCACTGTGACCCGCACCAACAACACCAACAACACGGATACGGTGGATTACTCTACCACCGATGGCACGGCGGCGGCAGGCAGTGATTACACCGCGGCCTCCGGTACACTGACCTTTACGGCGGGACAAGTCACGCAAACAATGACTGTGTTGGTGAACGGTGACATCAGTTTGGAAGCGGATGAAACCTTCGTCGTCAACTTGAGCAATGCCAGCGCCCCAGCTACCATCAGCGACAATCAGGGACAAGGCACAATTACCAACGATGATGTGGCAGCCGGACTGAGCATCAATGATGTGACACTTGCAGAAGGCAACAGCGGCACAACTACCTTTAGCTTTACGGTCAGCCGAAACGGCGACACAACCGTGACAACGACAGTGGATTACGCCACTGCTGATGGCACAGCGGTCGCAGGCAGCGATTACACAGCGGCTTCTGGTACGCTGACGTTTACGCCCGGCCAAACCACGCAGACCATTAATGTGGCAGTGGGTGGAGACATCAGTTTGGAAGGCAATGAAAGCTTTGTCGTCAACTTGAGCAACGCCAGCGCCCCAGCCACTATCAATGATAATCAGGGATTAGGCACGATCAACAACGACGATGTGGCAGCCGGGTTGAGTATCAATGATGTGACGTTGACCGAGGGCAACAGCGGCAGCGCCAATATGACATTTACCGTCACCCGCAACGGTGACACGACTGTTACGACCACCGTTGATTTTTCCACGGCTGACGGCAGCGCAACTACTGCCGATAACGACTATGCAGCGGCCAGCGGTACGCTGATCTTCAACCCCGGTGATACCAGCCAGTCAATTAGTGTGACGGTGAATGGTGATGTCCTGTTTGAGAGTGATGAAACCTTTGTGGTTAACCTGAGCAACGCCAGCGCCCCCGCCACCATCAGCGACAATCAAGGGCTTGGCACGATCCAGAACGACGAAGCAGCGCCGGGCCTAAGTGTTGCTGATGTGACTGTTGGTGAAAGTGATGTGGTAGGACAATTTACGATTTCGCTTAACCCGGCCAATAGCGTGGGCGTTACAGTGGACTACTCTATTGCGGATGGGACGGGAGTCAACGGCGTGCATTATGTCGCCGCGACCAGTGGCACATTAACCTTCAACCCCGGCGATACCTCGCAAACTGTATCTTTTGCCATCCCGGACAATGATATTGTCAATGGCAACCGTACCTTCTCATTGAGTTTGAGCAACACGAGCGGACCGACAATCGTGCGGGCAACTGGTAATGCGACGATTATTGACAATGAACTGACTATCATCAGCCTGCCTGCGCCGCCGCCCGCCCCGGCTTGTACGGATGTGAATTTCGACCCGAACAGCGAGGTGCGTACCCATTTCACCAATGATATAGATCGTCCGGCGCTCAACTGCCGAATGATCGCTGCCAACGGAAACTATCTGTATTGGAACGGCGGACCGCTGACGACTTCGGCGAACATCGGCAACCGGACGGTACTTGACCTGGGGGTGATTGCGGCGGTGGATGTGTTCAGTCCAGGTGGGGCGACAGGGTTTGTAGGGGATGTGAATGTGTGCTTGAAGGGCAGCGGCTACATGATCTACCTCAACGCCAACGGGCAACCCCGCGTGCCGCAGTTGTGGAGTTCGTGGACGACAGACGCCTTCCCCGGTTACACCTGTACAACGCTTTATGCACCGGGCACGGTAGTACTGGTGCAGGGGCATCCATAAACGATGGGAGTGAAAGTGGGGTGGGGAAAACATTCCCCACCTTTAGCTGTATTTGGCAAAGGATTAGTCAATTTGCCTGTTAGGATATGACAATTTTGGCGGAATTTAGAATCCATCCTTTGCTCTGATCTTGTCGCGATTTGGATCACGGCAAGGTGTAAGTAATGATTAGGCGTGGCGCATATGCTGCTCCACTTTCGTAGCTCGCCACAAACTTCCGCGCCCACGCGCCATTCAGTCCACGAAGTATCAGTGACATACTGCTTGATAGGAATTGATATGAATAGTGCCAGTCGGGCTGATCCACAATTTCCTGAATGATAGGCGCTAACCCGCGGTATTGGACCCAACTCCTACCAGTCCAGAGGACATTGGTATAGTTCGTTACCTGTGCGCTGGTAAGGGTCCGTGTAGATGGGCGGGTAGTAAAAGTGAAGGGGACACTATCGACAGTCTTTTCACCAGCAATATTCACCGCGACACGTATCCACTGGGCGCTGGGGCTGTAAACTTCCAGATAGGCATCGGTAATGATTACCCCTGGCGGTGGCAGAGAGGTACTTTCGAAACGCAATCCCATGTAGGACTCTTGTGTCTGACCTCGTCCGATCCATATTGAGATGTTGCGCGTTTCAAGCGAATTCCCGTCTTGATTCACATCCCCGCGACCTGAGGTAATTGGAAAAGCAGCGGTCACAGGTCCGGTCATGGTGATGGTGACCTCACCGTCGATGCGCCCATCCCACAGGTCGGTACTCATCGGGTCACCTGTGATGATGTAGCGAAAATGAGTCGTGCCGATATAACCGGTCCAAGGCTGGACGCTGATTTCTGAAAGGTGATCTCCCATACTAATGTATGCACCTCTAGCGGGTATGTCTACGGAGAGTATCAAGTTGTCGCCGTCAAGATCATTAGCGAGCTGATCCTTTGTGATCGTTAGCGGCGTGTCATGCGCAATCGTAAAGGTCGGATTGAGTACAACCGGAGTACGGTCAACTGGTATTACGGCAATAGTGACCCGGCCCATCACAATATTTTGACCATCGCCCATTGCGTAGTCAAACATGCTAAAAGTGCGGCGATGGACTAAAGGAGGTGTGTAGGTAAAGCTGCCATCTCCATTATTAACGTAGTTGCAGGGATTTCCACAATATCCCCTAATAAAGATTAGAGGATCTCCATCAGGATCATAGTCGTTTTGAAGCGGCCAAAAAGTGAGTGACAAATTGGTTTGAAGTAAGAGATCGGGTCTTAACACATAAGATCCGCCGACTGCAACAGGTGGCGAGTTTTGCGCTTGTACCGGCACCGCTCCCAACAAGAACACAATAACCAGCAGACCCAGTGAAATTATGCGGGTCGTATCGTGCTTCATAATTCATGACCTCCAAGCATGCTCCTTACTGAATTAAGTATTGTTGACACTATTCGCGCATGTAGATGCGAACAAAAAAAGAGGCGTTACCCACCGTTACGGATAACGCCCACGATTCATTTTTCATCTCTCAATTGTCACCCACACACGGCGGCGCGATTGTCTTGCGACAACTACATTATGTTGTGATTCAAAATTAGCGTACGCGCAAATCCTAATTTGTGAAAGTGAAGAATGTCACAATCGGCGAACAAAGTATGTCAATAGGCCAAAAAACAATCGGAAAGATAGCGATTCAAGATACTTGATGTCGGCGTCAATAATATTTTTGTAAAGCATAGGGGATCTATTTCTTGCTCCTTTTTTGTTTCAACCTCAATAGCGCAGAAGGGTTTTGATAGGGCGTTGTTCGCCAATACTATAGGCGAAGGCGTCGGCTACTTGTTGAATGGAATATTCTGCGGAGACAAATTCGCGGTAATCCAATTTGTTTGCGCGTATCCATTCAATGAGCGGCTCCTGTGCGTCATGCTCGCGTTTGCGGGTCGGCCACTGATGGATAAGGAGGCTGAAGTTGAAGGGAGCGCGGGATTTATCAAGCTGAATGGCTGGGGTATCAATCACACCATAAACGCAGATTGAGCCGCCCAGTTTGACCAGTTCGAGCGCGGCGTTGATGATGTATTCTTTTCCGACAGCATCAATGATAGCATCGAAGGACTGCTGGCGGCTTTCAAGGAAACGGCGGAGTTCGGGGCTGTCGGGAGCAAAAACGCCGGTTGCGCCCATTTCCAGCGCTTTTTGCTGTTTGTGTGGGTGGCGGTCAACGATGTAGATTTCGCCCAAGCCGAGCAGTCGCCCAAACTTGACGAAACTTAGTCCCACCGGGCCAGCGCCGTAAATGAGGATGTTGTCACCCGCTTTAAGATTAAAATCGCCAAACGCGCCGTAGACTTCGCGCCATGTGCAGAGCATGACAGCATTTTCGACAGAGACATCGGGCGGAACAACACGCATGATCTCATACACTTCAAACCAGCCTTTTTCGGGGGTAGCGACACCGTCCGCCAGCATCGCGGCATGGTCGCCTGCTAATGTGTATTCACAGAAACCGCCCCAGCCACTGCCATAGGTCGGGTCAGTGGTTTGAAGGAGCAAACCTCCTACTACACGATCACCAACTTTGAAATTGCGTACTTTTTCGCCGACTGCATCCACAACGCCGACGGTTTCGTGACCTAGCAAAAGGGGAAAATGTTTGACGCCGGGGAACTTACCCTCGATCAGTTTGCGGTCGGTCATGTTGCAGAGAGCGGCTAACTCGGTGCGAACACGGGCTTCATAAGCGCCGGGTTCTGGCCGGGGTACTTGCACCATTTCGATCAGACCGGGCTCGCTAACGGATACGGCGAACATAGGATATATCCTTTGTTGGTATGAAGATATTGTTTCAAGAACGATTATGAACTAATTGGAAATAGTTTAGCGCGTAGCGGTGGGATGTGCATGGGAGCGAAGGAGTTTGGATGATATTCAGCTTTATTATTAGGCTCTCGATTTTAATTTGAGCCACAATTCATTGCTGTAGTTTCTCGTTCCTAATGGGAAAATTGTCATAAAAAAGGAAATGAAGTTTGCCATAGTCACTAAGATTGCGTAAGGAACATAACAGCATCATCGCAAATACTAAGACATAAAACCAAGGCGTCCTCAAGATGTCCTGTGTAGGGGACGTGAACCAGATGCACAGAAATGACGCAGGATACAAAAGAAATATTATCCCCAACCTCATTTCACCTTTAATGACAGAATATTCCGGGTCATGACTGAGAACTTTAATTGTGCCTGTTGCTTTGGCACTGTTGAAGCGTAAGCCGCGTCCAAATCGTTTAATACACACGTCGAATTTGTAATGGTCTCCCAGATCAACGATTTTCACAGATTTTCGATAGCATTAAAGAAGCCTGTTTTGGGTTGGGATAAATACACTAAATGCTCTGTACATGCTGGGGGTAGTTGGTTGACGACAATATTGAATTGTTTACGTAACAACAGGAAACTCCATAATGGTTTCCCAATATCCCAAAGACGATCAAAGTATTTCTTGATGCCTAATATCGTGAGAGATAATCTCTGAGTGTACTTCATCTTGATGCTAGAAATGGCTACGGATACAAATAGGGATGTTCCGGCTGAGCGACCACCTCGACACTGGTGGCCTGCAAAATGGGCACGGTGTCGTCGCGGAAGCTGCCGACCTGAAATGTACCTTTAACCTGCACCCATGTATCAGCGGGCAGGTCAGCTTCACCTTTCCATGTGACTGGCAGACCGATGGCTGAAGCGTCGGCGACGCAACAGCTCACAGTAAAGCGAGCTATCATCATACTGCCAGCAATGAAGGTGGGTTCTTTGTAAACAAAGCCGATGATGTTCGCCTCTTTGCCATTGAAACTGTTGATGTCATCACTCTGGCTGAAGGCACGTAGCCAATCCAGCACATTCCATTTGGCGGGGTCGGTGGTGAAGGTTGTAGCTCCTGTGACTGAAGCAGCGCTCAGGCTGATGTTGCCGTCGACGGCGGCTGACCCCAATGGGCGCGAGGGGATGAGCGTGCCAAGCAATAATGGCACGGCTACGACGGCCAGCACGGGCCATGAAATAGCGACGTGATTGTGGTCATCATGTTCATGGTTGTGGTGATGATGTCCACGATGCCGCCACAAGTCCATTGTGCTGCCCAATGCTAGCAACAGGAACAGTACGACAGCTACGTAGGAAAGCCATGCAAAGCGTTCGTTGATGTAATTGGTCAGGTTGCCGCTGAGAATATTCGCTGCGAAATAAAGGGCCAACCCGACGAGCAAAGCCGTTTTTGCGCTATCTAGCAGCAGTTCACGACGGTGATTGTGTTCGTGATCCCCGTCATGGTGATGGTCATGTAGATGTTCAACAGCTTGCATAGTAGTGTCTCCAGTTAGCCTTTTCCAGTCGAGTGTTAGAACACGATGTTGAGGTTGAGCCACACGCCGACGAAGAGCGCCATAAGTAGGGGCAGCAGGATGAGATACAGCACGGTGCGGCGCTGGAACACGCCGAGGAACATCAGCGTGCTTTTGATGTCTACCATCGGGCCGAAGGTCAGAAAGGTAATGATTGAACCCGTTGTAAATGTACCGACAAAAGCCAGCGCCAGGAATGCATCCACTGTCGAGCACACGCTAAGCAAGAAGGCTAGCGCTTCCATGACCAGCACAGAAATGACTGGCCCCTTACCGAGGGCAATGAGCACATCCTGCGAGACAAGTGTTTGCATCAGGGCTGCCAGCAGCGAACCAATGATGAGGTATCGTCCCATTTCGAAGAACTCACTGTTGGCGGAACGCAGGGCGTCCCCCAATCCTGCGAGCAGAGGTTTGCGTTTGATGATGCTGGTCGAAACAGCACCCGAACCGCCCATGACGGGCATGAGTGACTGGGGCTGAAGGACTTCCTGCGGGCGTGCACCGAGGGCGAAGACCAGTCCCACCGCAGTTGCGATTATGACTGTAAAAATAATGCGACCAATTAAAACCGGGCCGATGCCGAACGCCACATAAGTGCCCACGAGCACGACCGGGTTCATGACCGGCGCGGCCAAGAGAAAGGTGATACCCACCCACGTGGGCAGTCCTTTTTTGAACAAGCGGCGCACGACAGGCACGACACCACATTCGCAGACCGGGAAAGCAAAGCCTAGAAACGCGCCGGCGATGGTGGCTAGAAAGGGGTTGCGGGGCACGACGCGGGCAATATCATCAGGCGTGAGGAAGGCATCTATCAGGCCAGAGACGACAGTTCCAAGCAAGAGGAAGGAGCGGCCTCAATGAAGATGCCAAGAAATCGGGTGGAGAAAATGCTTAGTATCGTACCGGCAGACTGTCCTGTGCCGAGGATGGCAGCTAAGAGGATCGCCACCAATGCTAACGCAACCAGCGCCAGCAGACCGCGACCAACAAGTTGACGAGTATCCAATGTTTGTGAGGTTTTGGATGAGTTTGCGGCTGATTGCATAGGACTGCTCCACTATCCCAATGCAACCTATTGTACAACATGTGATCTGTTATGCGGTCTAATACTCATCTGTCGCCAATCGATACATTATTTCAACCTTGATGCTACAACTTTAAGTTCTACCCGCTATATGCTATGGTCGTCATGAGGCTGATGTTGCGGGTGGTGCTGTAGAGGCGTGAATACTGCACAACTACTGGCACATCTGAACGGATGCGCGTGCCGTAGGGAGTGTCCAGCGGTAGGGGGTGACCGCCGGTGTTGGCGGGGTCGTCCATGCGGACATGGATACAACGCTTGGCGGGAATAGTGACCGGGACATTTTCAATCGGGGCGCGGTCAGCAAAGTAAAAGTCGAACAAGAGGTGGGCATCTTGATCAGTTACGTTCATGACGCAGACCGATTCGTGATTTTTGTACACCGGATCGTTTTCCAACGGGGTTGCCAAATAGCCATCGGGGATGAACCAAAGAGTCGCACCTTCGGGGGACATGGACATTAGGATTTCTCCACGAATAATTTTCTACGATAAATTTCGTCTGGACGGCGGACAATGTGCAATATGTCTTCTTTTGTCATGAAGACCGGCTCACCCAATGCGCAGGCACCAACAAAAATATGGGCTGCTTTGACGCACATCGCCATGATATTCAAGATTTCTTGGGGCGTTTGCCCTAGTGTGATGAGGCCGTGGTTGGCAAGTAAGATGACTTTGGGCGGTTCGCCCCACTCGTCCATGTAATGGCGGACTCCGTCGCGAATGGCTAAGGCCAGCGGCAGGCCGGGGTCAACGTAGGGCACAAGGACGGATTCAGGACCGCACAACACCGCTTCGTCCGGGAACAGGCGGTGGTTGGCGAAATCAAGTGCGCGGGTGCTGCACAGAATACGATTGATAGCCAGTGCATGAGTATGTCCAACATACTGTACATTACATTCATGCAAGAGCATGGCGTGGAAAGTGACTTCGACAGATGGCACACCGGGCGCGCTGGCATCTACTTTGGCAGCCTGCATGACGGCTTTCTGCGCGGCTAAATCACCGGCAGGCTCGTCGAGCATGGCGAGGATGGGAGCAAAGCGCACCGCAACGAAGCCGCTTTCAGTAATATTGCTCATCCGCTGACCACTGGCTTTTATCCAGAATGAATCGGCATCAATGCGGCAAGAGGTGTTCCCCTCACCGACCACCACATAATCTAGGTGGGGCTGACCGATGGTACGGGTGAGTTCGAGTAGGGGGGAAAGGCTGGAGTTCATTGGGGTTATTACCGCTTATCAGATAGGCTTTTGATTTACGTATAGGAACGTAGGGGCGGGTTTGAAACCTGCCCCTACGGAAGGACGACACATAGGTCGTCCCTCTGCAATCAATCTTAGAAGTCGAAGTCGTTGATATTGTCTTTGCTGAAGGTGAAGGCCGGGCCAAGCAGAACTTCGCTGCCATTGACCACGCTCAGATCGCCCAAACGTCCAGCGGATACTGAAGCATCGCCGGGTTTGAAGGTGCCATCCACTACTGCACGCATGACATAGGTGGCAGCGTAACCCAGATCAACTGGATTCCACAACACGACTGACTGGACGCAACCACTTTCCACGAAGGGTTTCATGGGGTTGGGGGTCGCCAGACCAACAACGGCGATCTTGCCGCACATGTCAGCCTGTGTTACGGCATCGGCTGAGTTGGGGGTGGCGACGCTGGTCATACCGAACAGACCGTCAAGTTCATCACCATATTTGTTGATAAGGGTGGTGGCCTGATCGAAGGACAGCTTGGAGTCTTCCTGCGCTTCGACAGTTTCCAGCCACTTCATTTCCGGGTAGCACTTGGCAGCATAGGCTGACATTTCAGAAATCCAGCGTGCCTGATTGGGGGTGGTGAAGGTGCTGGTGACGATGGCGATGGAGGCATCTGCGCCCTTTTCCGTAGCCATGTTGTCAATCAATGCTTTGGCAATACCGTTGAATTCGGCCTGATTGACAAACCATTCACGGGCATCGGGCTGGCTGTTGGCATCGTATCCGACAACATGAATACCAGCTTCAAGGGCCTTCTTGAGAACGGGAGCGATAGCCACGGGATCGTTGGCGGCAAACAAAACGCCGTTGACGCCCTGTGTAATGTACTGGTCAATGAAGGTGATCTGGTCGTCAATGTTGGCTTCAGTTGGGCCGTCATTGATAACGGTCACGTTGCCCAGTTCGGCAGCAGCTTCCTGCATTCCCTTGGCAGTTGCATTGAAGTAGCCGATACCGATCAGCTTGGGAATATCGACGATGGTGATGGGCTGGCCGGCCATATCGGGCGCATTGGTGGGCTGGCCGCCGTCATAGGCAGAGCATCTCCATCATGGCTTCTTCAGTCGGTTCCGGTGCGGCAGCGCCTTCGGCCATTGGGCAGTCCAGAGGGTTGGTGGGAAGATCATCACCGCCGTCCCATTTGGGGGCATCTTGAGCGGCTACCGGCAGCGCCAGAGCGAGGCCGAGTGCGAGAACGACTATCAAAATAGGAAATAGTTTCTTAGCCATTGTGCAAAGTTCTCCTTGACTGTCTTGATGAACAACTATCTCGTAAACTGAACTAGTACTACTGTTTGTTAAGCCGGCATCACCTCCTTCAAAGGCTAATTAGAATTATCTAGGCACGTCCGCCGGTGCGGCGCTGGATAAAATTATTGACGAGAATGGCGAAGATGAGAACTGCGCCGACGATGATCGTGGTTGCGTCGCCTTTCCAACCGGCCAGCGCAAGACCATTTTTCAAGAGTTGTATCAAAATGAGTCCGATAGTTGTGCCGATGATGGTACCACTGCCACCAAAAATGCTGGTTCCGCCGATGACAACGGCTGCAATTACATCCAATTCCAACCCTGTGCCCATGTCCGAGCGGGTGGTGCTGACGCGCGAGACATAGATATAAGCTGCTAAACCCGACATAAATCCGGAAAAGGTGTAAATGATTAGTTTGTAGAGATTAACCGGAATACCGGAAAAACGCGCGCCCGTTTCGTTGTTGCCAATCGCATATAATCCGCGCCCGAAGGTGGTGCGGGCCAGAATAATTCCAACGATGATGGTGGCTATGACGACGATGATGAGCTGGTTGGGAACACCGTTGGCATATCCCTGAAAGTTTTTCTGGCCCATCTCAAAGAACCAATCCGGATAACCCCGCACAGAACGTGCCTGGCTAATGCCTTCGGCCAAACCGCGATAGAAGGCGAAGGTAGCAAGTGTCATAATCAATGGCGGCAAACCGAGGCGAACGATGAATGCCCCATTTACCAGTCCGCACAGCGTACCTGTGAGCATGGCAACCACTATCGCGCCTTCCAAAGGTAGACCTAGATTTTTCCAACTGTAGCCTAACACAATAGCGCAGACGCCCATAATAGAACCAACCGAAAGGTCAATGCCACCAGTGATGATAATGAGGGTCATTGGCAAGGCGACCAGTGCCACCTCGGCCCCCAGCCGACCTTGATTGAGTAAGTTTTCAACGGTCAAGAACTTGTCGCTGCGGGTTGAGAGCAGCAACAAACCTACAACGGTGATAATGAGCAGGATGACTTCTTGACTGAATAGCCATTTGCGAAGGCCATCAAGTGTTTGGTTGGTTTGTGTTTTTTCGAGTGTAGTCATAAAGCTATTGTTCCTAGCGCGCCTGACGACGGCGGCGCAGCACATCGGCAAGCACGGTAATCAGGATGAGTGCCCCTTGTACAGCTTTCAGCCAATAAGGTGAAACGTTTATGAATAGCATGGCCGAGGCAATGGCCTTGACGAGAATACTGGCTAAGGTCGAACCGACGACAGTGCCGGTACCGCCTAAAATGCTGACGCCTCCCACGACTGAGGCTGTAATAACGAACAGCTCCAAACCGGAAGGTGCGGTGGCCTGTATCTGGTTAAACTGCGTTGCCAGCAGCAGGCTGCAAACACCGACCATCAACCCGTTGAGGATGAAGGCGGTCATGATGATACGCCGGGTGTTAATGCCGGACAGGCGGGCAGCTTCGGCATTGCCGCCGACCGCGTAAATGGCGCGTCCAGTGGCGCTGTAGCGCATCCATATTGCGGCTATGATGGTGAGAACAATCATAAAAACGGTGGGTACAGGAATGCCGAACCAACTATCCTGAGCAATGGTATAACCAGCAGGCAAATTGTAAATGGTATTACCGCCCGCCACCAAGATTAGACCACCCTTTAAAATACTCAACATGCCCAGTGTGACTACAATAGCCGGAATGCGGAGATAGGCAACGAAGAAGCCATTAATCGCCCCGACAAACATGCCCACAACCAACGGTGCAACCCACGCAACGATATTGACCAGCGGCAGCGGCCACCCCATAGCAGCTAACCCGACTGCGAGATTGCCAGAGAGTGTAATTAGCACACCTACCAATGAGCCGACGGAAATATCAATATTCCCGGAGACGATAACCATTGACATGCCAATGGCGGCTACCGCGATATAAGCATTGGCGGCGAAAACATCCGTCAGATTATTTTGTGACAGGAAGCGTGGATTACTGGTGCCGACGGAGAACATAAGCACAATTATGACCAGTAACAAAATACCTTCCTGCGATGAGGTCAGCCCGCGCAGGACGCGGCGCCACACCGTGGCTAGGGACTCGGATTGGGTCGTGGATGGGGTAATGGGGGTTGCAGCCATAATGAACTTTCTATCCAATAACCGGTTTAGTGCCGCCAAAGACGGCAAAGGCATAAATTTTCATAAAACAATCTACGTTAGTGTAGCCGATGTGGCGCAGCCAGTCACATTGTGCTTCGACGGATGTGACGATATCGCCATCGTCTTCGCGCAAGCGCTCAACGATTTGTTCGCGGGTGTAACCTTCATTCCGCGTGGCTTCGTACAGATTATCGGCAAAGGATTGAATAAACAAATCTTCGACCCACGCGGTGGGCGAGGCCACGTGCTCTACGTTGACAAATACGCCACCGGGGCGCAGAAGATCAAAAATTTCGGTATAGAGCGTTTGTTTTCGTTCATCCGTCAGATGGTGGATGGCATAGCCAGATACGACCACGTCAAATGGGGCATAGGAGCTTACACGGGAAATCCAGTCCGGTTGGTTGAGGTCATGTTCAATTATGGTGGCCTGCTCTGCAGTGAATTGTTTACGCGCTACCGCGAGCTGCGGTTCTGAATAATCAACCAGTACCGCTTTAGCTTCCGGATACAGTTCGCGCACGACCTGACTCAATACTCCACTGCCGCTGCCCACATCGAGAAAATTACGTACCTGTGGGACGGCTTGTTGTATGACAAAGCCCATGACCTGCAACTGCTGCACTGCCATTGGAATTGCTGAGCGCGTTACACTTAAAAAACGTCTGACCCGTTCAGGGTCTTTCCACGCAGAGTTCATCAGCGCCTTTCAACGACTAAATCAGGTGTGATTTCTTGCGGCGAACGGCAGCCGCACAAGGCTAAGGCCAGATCAAATTCTGCAAGCAAGAGATCAAGTACATGCCCGACACCGGCTTCACCATCATGCGCCAATCCCCACAGCACGGGACGGCCCAGCAATACAGCCTGCGCCCCACGGGCCAGTGCTTTGACTAAATCCGTGCCGCGCCGGATACCGCCGTCCATGAGGATTGGCAGCTTGCCGCCCACTGCACTGGCTATTTTCGGCAGGGCATCTATGGGGGCCTGTACACTATCCAACTGCCGTCCACCATGGTTGGAGACGATTACGGCGGCGGCCCCATGATCGTAGGCGTTTTGGGCATCGTCGCCGCGCAGAATACCTTTGAGCAATACGGGCAGGCGTGTGATGGAACATAACCAATCGACATCATCCCATGTCAAGTTATCGTCTAGTTCTGTCAAGCGGTAGGCCTCCCAACTGGCGACGTTCAAATTACCCATTTTTAAATGCGAGGGTAGACGGAAATTATTACGAATGTCTGCTTCGCGCCGCCCCAACTGTGGGCGGTCAATCGTGACTACCAATCCGGTGTATCCGGCTTCTTCGGCAATTGAGATGAGCTCCACAGTATGACTGCGATCCGTTTCAACATAAAGCTGAAACCAACGATTACCATCCGGCGCGCTGGCGGCCACATCTTGTACGCTCATAGTGGCGCTTGTACTGACGACCATCGTCAAGCCACGAGCAGCAGCAGCGCGGGCGACGGCTGCTTCGCCTTCTTCGTGCGCCATCTTCATAAAGGCCATCGGCGCAATGAGCAGCGGGGCCCGCATAGACTGGTTGAGAAGCGTAATATCCGATGTACGGTTGCCGACACCGCGCAGCATGTGAGGACGTAGAAAGAGCCGCTGATATGCAGCCATATTTTCGCGTAAGGTGACCTCATCATCTGCCCCGCCCGCATAATACTCGAACACCATCTGGCTTAGTTTTTCACGTGCCAGCGGTTCGTATTCCATGAGGTTCACGGGAAGTTGCGTCATTGTCAGCCTGCTGCTGCCGTCACACTCATCATCGCCGTCACAACCCGTTCTTGCGTGGCTTCGTCGCGGTGATATTCCGCAACAAGGCGGCCCTCACGCATGACTAACACCCGGTCGCTCATGCCCAGTACCTCCGGTAATTCGCTGGAAATCATCAATACGGCTAAACCTTGGTTGACGGCTAAATCGCTCATCAGGCGGTGAATTTCGGCTTTCGCCCCGACGTCAATACCGCGCGTTGGCTCGTCCATGATGAGCAGTTTGGGTTTGCTGGCTAACCACTTGCTAACGACTACTTTTTGCTGGTTGCCACCTGACAATTTATTCACGATTTGTTCGGCACTGTAGGCACGGATGCTCATTTGCTGGATGGCACGCTGGGCCAGATTTTTTTCTTCGTTGAAGTTTATGAAAGTCCCGCGTGACAAACTTCTAAGTACAGCTAATGATGCGTTTTCGCGGATATTCATCTGGCGGATCAGCCCCTGCGTACCGCGATCTTCCGGTACGTACGCAATACCTAGCTTGATGGCCTGTCCGGGCGTGCGGATGTCAACCTTCTGTCCGTCAATCCAAATCTCACCGGATTGGGCTGGCGTAATGCCAAAAATGACCTGTGCCAGTTCGCTGCGTCCGGAACCAACCAGTCCTGCCAAACCAACGATTTCGCCAGCGTGAACAGTGAGTGACACATCTTGAGTTTGTGTGCCGCGCGTGAGGTGTTTGACTTCTAACACAGGCTTGCCGGCTTTACCCGGCAGCTTCGGGAACAGATTGTCTATGGTGCGCCCGACCATCATACTGACCAATTCGTCTTCACGGGTTTCGCTAACAGGCTTGGTGTTCACATACTGACCATCGCGCAGCACCGTCACCCGATCTGCTAATTCAAACACTTCTTGCAGACGATGGCTGATGTAGATGATGCCCACGCCACGTTCTTTTAACAGACGGACAATTTCAAAGAGCCGTTCGACATCGGCTTCGGTGAGTGCGGCGGTTGGCTCATCCATAATGAGGATGCGGGCGTTAATGGATAATGCTTTGGCGATTTCTACACGTTGGCGATTGCCCACGTTGAGCGTACCTACTTTGCGCCTCACATCCAGATCGTGAATATTGAGCGAGTCAAGGATTTCACGGGCGCGGGCACTCAATGTTGCCCAATCCATTACCTTCAGCGGGCCAAGACTGCGCTGCGGGGCGTGACCCATGAAAATGTTTTCGGCAACGGTTAGTTCAGGATAGAGCAGCAGTTCTTGATAAATAGTGGCGATGCCCTTAGCTTGCGCCTCGCGCGGGTTGCTAAAGTGTACGGGTTGGCCGTCCATCTTGATGCTGCCGCTGTCGGGGGCGTATACGCCGGAGATGATCTTGATTAGGGTAGATTTACCCGCCCCATTTTCGCCGAGCAGGGCATGAACTTCACCGGCGTTCATCTCGAAGTGCACGTTGTCGAGTGCTTTCACACCGGGGAACTGTTTGCTGATATTTTCAAGTTGAAGAATGGCAGTCATATCTTAGTCTTTGTTTAATAGTTTAGAGTCGATAGTTTTGTTACACATTGGTGCAATCAATGCTGCTCATGAGCCGGCCACTGCCGCAAAAGCCCGAACCGGGAAGGTGCCGAAATCCTTCACCTTTACTGGTACGGCGTAAAAGGTGAACGGTTTGTCATCTGGCAGCGCCTCCAAATTGCACATATGCTCAACAATTAAAATACTTGCGCCCAACAAAGTCGTATGCACCGGACGGCTGCCATCGGCTATATCGTCAATATTGAGAGTGTCTATTCCGACTAGCATCGCGCCATTAATCCGTAGGGTCTCGGCTGCGGTTTTCGTCAAAAAGGGATGCCCCTCAAAATATTGGTCGGTTTTCCAATGACGCGCCCAGCCAGTGTGTACCAAAACTGCCTTGCCCTTTACGTCTATATCAGCAAACCAATCGGCATCAATCACCCTTCCATGAGTTTCGGGGATGCGAACCAACACGCCCTCCAACGCGGCCACCTGTTCGAGTCGTAGATCGGCTAAATCGTCGCCATCTTCAAAGCGGTGGAAAGGAGAGTCAAGATAAGTACCGGTATTGGCGACCATTTCAATTTTGCCGATGTGGAAGGTTGTGCCTTCGGCGTAATGCTTCTTTGATTCTTCCCTGCTCAGGTAGTCGCAGATAACGGGTGCGGGCAGTCCCTTGTAGGTAATTAGCCCATCTTCCACACAGTATGACTCAGGTCAATTAGGTTCGATCTTGACATTAGGTTATCGCCTTACTTATTGCAGTCCGGCTTTTTGTGCGCCCGCTTTCAAGAAAGCCAGACCCTCACTAGCAAGCACTGAAGGTGGGCGGTTAGTGGGCCGCCACAGGACAGGTGGCCGCTGCCAGATCGGGATTGATGGCCGCAAATGATTCTGAGCACAAGTGGGCCAGTATATTTGGCATCCACCAATCCCGCAAATACATCGTCCCAAATGATTGTTCCACTGCCAACTAACCCGCGATGACTTTCGCTCATGTGCATATAGGCCAGCACATCGGCAATATCGGCCAACGGTTTGCGGAAGCCTTCTTCCTCAATATTCATGTGATAACTGTCGGCGTGGATGAACAAGTTGTCCGAACCAATTTTCTTAAGTACGTCACGAGTATCGGTAAGTGAATTGAACATGTACGTTTCGTAGCGATTGCACACTTCCAGCGCCAGCGTAATTCCGCGCCGTTTGGCGTCCAACGCCACTTCGCCCAATGTGTCAATCACGACCTGAAGTTCTTCGGGTTGCGGCGGTTTGCCTGTCAGCGTACCTAGGGAGTAACCGATGCAGCCCGCAAGCAGGGTGCTGCCGACGATCTCCATTTTGTCCATTGAGAGGGAGAGGAACTGTTTGGCGCGCTCCGGTTCGTGCGGCATGTGAGCATCTTTGGGTAGGGTGAGCGAAAAGACCGCTTCAATCCCCGCTTCTTTCAATGCTTTCCTGTGTGATTCGGCTTCAAAGATTTGCGGTCTGAGCATGGTGATTTCAATAAAATCAAACCCATGTTCTGCGGACTGGCGAATAGCATCGTTGCCCAGTTCGGTTGTCCATTGACCGTGCCATAAAAATGAATGTACACCGTATTTAGGCATGAACTTTATTCCCTTCTGAAAAAAAGAATATCTATCGAATCAAGCGTTCGGCATCACTACTGGCTTAATGACATGCGCCCGGTCATCGCGGGCGGCCAGCATGGCTTTTTCAATCTCCTCCAGTCCAAAGTGATGGGTGACCAGCGTTTTGCCCAAGATGGGCTCAATCGTCAGCCAGCGCATGCTTTCGGCGGCATGTGTGCCCGGCCAAGCATGGGATGGTCGTATGGATAACTTATTGAAATGCAGGTAATCCGCATCGAACTGCACATCTTTGGTGGCATTCCACGCCACGCCAATGTAGGAGATGATACCCCCCAGCGCCGCCACCGCTATGGCGGAAGGCAGCACGTCCGGTTGGGCCGTCACCAGTATCTTGTCCGGCTTACGCTTCCCGAAGTCATACTCTGTCAGTGGTTTCTTATCCACTTCAATCAGGGTATCCGCGCCCAGTGCTAATCCAGCAGTCATGCGGGCTTGGGAATTGGAGCGCCCCGCTAGATAAATCTTTTCTGCACCAGCGTGTTTAGCGAAGAAGACAGCCCCCAACCCCAGTGGGCCGGGTCCGACGACCAGCACGTGATCGCCCGCACCGACTTGCGCCACTTGCACTAAATCAAGACAGACACCCAGCGGTTCAACGAGGGCGGCAACGTCCATCGACATCGAATCGGGTACAAATACGGCGGACTGCTGCGGGGCGAGGATGAATTGTCCGAATCCCATTGCAGCTGTTGCCATATACGACACGGGATTAGGGCATAGGTCAGGGCGTCCCCTCCCGTGCGGAGGTGGGGCACAGTTGTCGCACACCCCACATGGCGCGGACGAGTCGAGCGCGACGCGGTCACCAACCTTGAAGCGGGTAACGCCTTCGCCCACTGCTTTGACTATCCCTGCTGACTCGTGGCCAAATGGTTCCCAATCCGGAGCGAATCGGTCAGCAATATGTTGGTCAGTCCCGCAAATGCCACAGGCTTTGACTTCTACCAATAATTGTCCGGCGGCGGGCGGAGCGACAGGGTTATCGCGCACTTCGAACTGCCACGGGGCTTTGACATATGCAGATCGGTTAGGGTAAGTGGTCATAACTATTTTTGAAAACCTATCTCACTAAAAAGGCTTAATCGACAATAAATAATTTACAACCTGTCCGGGTAGAGGAACGATGTGCTTCCGATTCGTCACCGACTTGATAGGTCATTCCGGCTTTGAGCGTAAAGACACGCCCATCCTCAAGTTCGGTTTGCATCTCGCCTTCCAAACACAGAATAACATGTCCTTTGCTGCACCAGTGGTCTGCCAGATACCCCGGTGAGTACTCCACTTTGCGAATGCGAATATCTCCCAGCATTAGTGTCTGCCATGTCGCCTGACCGCGTTCACCCTTATGGAAAGTTGATTCAATGGTTTGCCACTCGGTGGTGTGGAACGCGTGCTGAGGGATTTTCATATTATCTGACCGTCAGTGTGTTCAGAAAGCGCTCGTAGGCGGCATCCCAACTGGCCGAATTGCGCGGTTCGTAGCGTGTTAGTCCGGCGTCCTTGGCCAACAGTTCACGCGCTTCCGCAATGTGCTTGAACTCACCTAGTGAAACCAGTTGGACGATGGCGTTACCCAACGCAGTAGCTTCGGCTGGCCCCGCGATTACAACGCGCCCGGTGCAGTCGGCGGTCATCTGGCACAGCAGCGCATTGCGCGAACCGCCGCCGATGATATGCACGACTTCGGCTTTGCGCCCGGCCACGCGGAGCAATTGCTCCAGCACATAGCGGTACTTCATTGCCAGACTTTCGTAAATGACACGGATGACCGAGCCTACACTGGTGGGAACATGCTGCCCACTGCGGTCACAAAAGTTGCGAATAGCAGACGGCATATCGCCCGGTTGGAAGAAGTCGGGGTCGTCCGGGTCCACAAATGAGCGGAAAGCGTTGGCTTGTTCCGCCAACTGCGCCAGTTCCGCGTACTCATACACCTGCCCGGCGGCGGCCCATGTGGCGCGGCACTGCTGCACCAACCACATGCCCGCGATATTCTTGAGGAAGCGCCATGTATTTTCCGCGCCGCCTTCATTCGTGGCGTTGATCTCGTAGGTCGCATCGTTGATGACGGGCTTGTCGAGTTCGAGCCCCAATAAGCTCCATGTGCCGCTGCTGATATAGGCGTAGTCTTTAGTGACAGTCGGCACAGCTACGACCGCACTGCCAGTATCGTGGCTGGCGGGAGCGATCACGGGGATACCGTTGTGAGTGCCTACCTGTGTTCCCGGTGGGACAATCGCGCCGAACATGGCTGTTGGAACACCAAACTGCTGTAAGAACTCGAAGTCCCAATTGGCGTTATGAGGGTTATAAATTTGGTGGGTGCTGACGTGGGTGAATTCGCTGGTCTTTGAACCTGTCAGCCAATAATTGAACAAATCGGAAATGGGCAGATACGTATGCGCCACTTCCAACAGCGGGCTGTTGTAACGTACCAGACTCAGCAGTCGCCACAGCTGTTGGGCAGCAGGAATTGCAGGCCAGTCCGTTCGTATATTTCCCGGCGCGGCATGCGTTCGAATGCCCATTCCATCATTCCATCCGAGCTTTTGTCGCGGTAGTGGACGGGATTTGAGAGCAGCCGCCCATCCCGATCCAGCAGGGCGAAATCTACGCCCCACGCATCAATACCCATAGATGCCACGCCAGCCGGAGCCGCTTTAATACCAGCGCTGATTTCGTGGAACAGCCGCAGCGCGTCCCAGTAGAGTGTGCCGCTAACTGTCACCGGGTTATTGGGGAAACGGTGCAGTTCGTCAAGTTCCAGCGTTTTGCCGTTATGGGCGACCTGCATCACCCGCCCCGACTCAGCACCAAAATCTATTGCAATAACACTTTTTGCGGACATAAAGGACTTTCGTCAAAAATCAATTGGTAGTGTCATTCTCAATGACAAGCGTTGCTTAATTACGCATAGCATATTCGACAGCTTCAATGAGACGCCGACGATCATTTAGCATGGTGAAGATCAGATAACCTACTACTACAGCACCAACCAGCAAAGCAATAGCACCATATTGTGGCGACCCCGCCATAATCAGAACCACAAATGCGGTCACAATTGCCCCAATTAGATAAAATATCCCCGCTTTGACAATGCCTTGAAACGCGGTTCTGCCATCCGCTGTTTGGGTGAGCTGCCCAACCATATGGGCAGTCGTATAATCCCAAGTGCGATTGCGCTGTTTTGCCCGCATATCAATACTGCAATGAGCAGCATCGCGGAGAAAAACTGTAACTTCTGTACTACCCATCTGGAACATGCCTTCTCGTGGATTATGATAACTCCTGAATCTTTTAGCACATTCCTCTACGGATGTTTTTGAGTTGAACACTAATGGTTTCTCAAATAAAAATACTGATTCGATCAGCCCCACAAGGTTATCCTCCTAAAGTCAAGGAATTGTTTTTGACCACATGAGTTTATACTGATTCGTCCATTTCAGCTTTCTTATCTTTCCCTCTGCTTCTTTGTGGTTCAAGCGTATTGTTTTCTACCGCACGTACGCCACCGACACGCCGCCGTCCACCGTCAGCACTGCGCCGGTGGTCTTGCCCGCGCGCGGCCCAGCGAGGAAGGCGATGGCCTCCGCAATGTCTTCCGGCAGGATTTCGACTTTCAGCACATTACGCTGTTTGTAGAAGTCATTCAGGTCTTCCACCTTCACGCCGTACTGTTTGGCGCGGGCTTCCTTCCACTGCCCGTCCCAGATGCTGCTGCCACGAATCACGCCATCCGGCAGTACAGAATTGACGCGGATGCCATTCGCGCCACCTTCGTCGGCCAACGAACGGGCCAAGTGTACTTCAGCAGCTTTGGCGGCGCTGTAGGCTGACGCACCTTTACCGGGGGCAATGCTGTTCTTGCTCCCCACAAATACCATTGAACCGCCCACACCCTGCTTCTTCATCAGTTTATAGGCTTCACGAGCCATTAGGAAGTAGCCCGTGTTCAGTATATCCATATTCTTCTGCCACATCTCAAGTGTGGTGTCTTCGATATTAGCCCCACCGGCTATGCCAGCATTGTTGACCAGTACGTCCACCCCACCGTAAGCCAGTGTCGCCTGTTTGAAGCTGTCGATGACCGCAGCTTCGCTGGTAACATTGGTGTGAATGAAAATAGCACGCTTGAAACCATATTTCTTGACGATCTCAGCCGCGACGGCTTCACCACCGTCTTTATTGATGTCAGCAATCACTACATGTGCGCCGTCGGCGGCTAGACGCAGGGCCGTCGCCCGCCCGATGCCACTGGCACCGCCTGTGACGAGCGCGACCTTGCCCGCATATTCGCGCGGGGGCGGGGCGAGCTTGAGCTTATATAGTTCCAGCGGCCAGTATTCGATGTCGTAAGCTTCTTTTTCCGTCAGGCTGACGAAACCACCAATTGCCTCACTGCCGCCGATCACCTCAATCGCCCGGTGATAGAGCTGACGGCTGACATCGGCGTTCATGGCGTCCTTGCCAGTGTTGACCATGCCCAGACCGGGAATGAGGATGACGCGCGGCGCAGGGTTGCCCAGCTCGTCGCCCGGTTCTTTGCAGCGTTCAAAATACTGCACGTAGCTATCTTGATAATCCTTGATTGCCTGTGGCAGCTTTTGCTTAAGTGCATCCAGCCCTTCGGCGGGCTTCCAATTAATGAAGAGCGGTTGGCGTTTGACGTGAACTAGATGGTCGGGGCAGGCAGCACCCACCTGACTAACTTCAGGACTCTTGGCACCACCGACCATATTCAGCACGTCATCACTGTCGTCATAGCTCAGAATGTTGGAGCTTTTTGCATTCACCGCGCCGCGAATGATAGGCAAAACCTCGGCCATCATGTCACGGCGTTTGTCTTCGGCCAGCGGTTTGACCGCCAGCGCGCCAAAGACTCTTTTGCCCTTCTTCTTGGAAGCCACATAATCTTCGGCAATCTGGATCATTTCAATGCTTTTGTCGTAGCAGGCTTTGGCGTTGTCAGCCCACGTCACCAACCCATGTTTGCCCATCACCACACAATCGATGCCAGGGTTGTCGATCACCTGCTGACCGATCCATTTGCTGAGGGTGAAACCTGGTTTGATGTACGGCACCCACGCCATGCGCTTGCCATAAACTGCGCGGGCAGCCTTTTCGCCATCCGGCGCGCAAGCCACACTAATTACTGCGTCGGGGTGAGTGTGGTCAACATGCTTGAAGGGGACAAAGGCGTGCAGCAGGGTTTCGATGCTCTGGCGCGGACGCCCCTGCTCGAAGACGGTGCGATTGAGATATTCGACCATTTCCTCGTCGGTCATCTTCTCGCGCTGGAAGGTGGGCATCACCTCTTCCATCTTGAGCAGGGCAAAACCCTTCTCCTTAATATCCTGTACATCCGAACCGGAGGCCTTGACCGCCAGCACTTCGACCTTGCGGCCCACATGGTCAGTCATCATCAACTTGGCGCTGGTGTTCCCGCCGTAAATATTGACGACGGCACGGTCACGACCGAGGAGGTTGCTGCGGTAGACCAATCCCTCGAGGTCGGGCAGCTTTTTAGCTTCTTTAGGGTTCCACAAATTCTGGGGCATGGTAGCACTTTCTCATACTGAGACTAGCGAAGAAAATTAAAAATGAAAGAACCACGATTTAAGGTGGTGCTTTATCTGAGGAGTTACGCATAATAGGGGAGATAATAAAACAAAACACAAAAAGCTCACTAAAAAATACTTTAATCTAATTTGATGGGGAGGAGGTAAATCCTCCCCTCACGAAAGCCAACGGCGATGCGAGCGTGGTACGATGTAAATGTACAATGTGCAATGCGAGAGTGCAATGTGATTTCGTTTGCTTTCGTTCTATATTCTTTTATATCGCAGCAAAAGAAATATGTCAACTAAGAAAACGATTACTTGGTTCTATTTGGAATTATCCTCTTATGAAAAGACAGGCAGATTCCAAAAACCGTTATGTCGCACTGACTTCCAATTCCTTCATATCCCGTATCCATCTTCCATCCTCCACGTTACAATGATTAAAGCACAACCAATACGGAGTGAAATCAATGGCAGTCACTAGGCAAGATGCGCTGGATTATCACCGCAATGGACGGCCCGGAAAGATCGAAGTTACACCCACAAAACCGCTGGCGACCCAGCGCGATTTGTCGCTGGCCTATACGCCCGGCGTGGCGGATGCCGTCTTGGAAATTGAGAGCAGTCCACTAACCGCTTATGAACTTACCGCCAAAGCCAATCTGGTAGCGGTGATTTCCAATGGCACGGCTATTTTAGGGCTGGGCAATCGAGGCGCATTGGCGTCCAAACCCGTTATGGAAGGCAAAGGCGTATTGTTCAAGCGTTTTGCCGATATTGATGTCTTCGATATTGAAATAAATGCGCCAACAGTGGACGAAGTGGTGCAGGTGGTCAAAGCAATGGCTCCCACGTTTGGGGGCATCAACTTGGAAGACATTAAGGCTCCGGAATGTTTTGAGGTGGAAGCTAGACTGCGATCTGAACTGGATATTCCAGTCTTTCATGATGACCAACATGGCACGGCTATCATTTCTGGTGCGGCCCTGTTGAATGCGCTAGAAGTCACCAATCGCCGGATTGAAGATTTGCGGTTGGTAGTGGCCGGGGCTGGTGCGGCTGCTATTTCTACGGTGCGTTTCTACGTGCTGTTGGGCATGAGGCCGGAAAATATCCTCATGGCGGACGAATTCGGTGTGGTTTACAAAGGCCGCGAACAAGGGATGGATAAGTATAAGTCTCTATTCGCCAGCGACACAGAACGGCGTACATTAGCGGAGGCATTAGACGGAGCAGATATGTTCCTCGGTTTAAGTATCGGTGGCATTGTCAAGCCAGAGATGATAAAAAATATGGCTGCCAGCCCGATCATTTTCCCCATGGCGAACCCAACCCCGGAGATTATGCCGGAAAGCATCTATAGTGTTCGGCCTGATGCGATCATCGGCACGGGCCGCAGTGACTACCCTAATCAGATCAACAACGTATTAGGCTTCCCGTTCATTTTCCGGGGTGCATTGGATGTGTATGCCACTACCATTAACGAAGAAATGAAGTTGGCTGCCAGCCATGCGCTGGCAGCACTGGCACATGAAGATGTGCCAGACAGTGTGTTGAGCGCCTACGGTGTGACCGCACTTAAATTTGGACGCGAATACCTGATACCTAAGCCGCTTGATCCGCGTGTACTATTGTATTTGGCTCCGGCTGTGGCTGAAGCTGCTATGCAAAGCGGTGTAGCACGCCGCAATATTGACATCGAACAATATCGCCACGAACTTATCCGAAGACAGGGAGCAGGACAGCAATTACGCAATAATATTATTAACAAGGCTCGTATGGGACCCAAGCAGCGCATTGTCTATCCCGAAGGTGACGATCCCAAGATCATTCGTGCGGCAGCGCAGGTCAAAGAAGATGGCATTGGCGTACCAATTTTACTGGGCAAACCAGAGATTATAAAACGTACCATTGCTGAACTAGGGCTCAATTTTGAGCCAGAAATCATTGAACCATTGACCGAAACGAGCCGCCGCGTAGTTTATGAACAAGGTTTTCATGAACTGCGGCAACGCAAAGGTGCGACTCGTGAGACAGCGGCGCGTTTGGTTGGCAGCCGTATGACTTATGGGTTAATGATGCTCAAAATGGGTGATGCAGATGCCTATGTGAATGGTCGCCAGCATGAGTATCCAGATGTCATCCGTCCGGCACTGCAAATTTTTCACACACGGCCCGGCGTAACAGCCGCCAGCGGAGTCTACATAATGATTGTGCGGAGGCGGGTCTATTTTTTCACGGATGCTACCGTGAATATTGATCCAGATGCCGATACATTATCGGAGATTGCTATTTTAGCGGCGGACTTTGCGCGGACGTTGGATATTGAACCGCGGGTGGCGATGCTGTCGTTTTCTAACTTTGGCAGTTCACCGCATCCATTGAGCTATAAGGTGCAGAAGGCTGTGGAACTGGTGCGGCACAAACGGCCTGACATTGCGGTAGATGGAGAGATGCAGGCGGACACAGCGGTTGTACCGGAATTGATTGAAGCACGCTTTTCCTTCAGCCGTGTCAAAGACGCTAATGTACTGGTGTTCCCGGATTTGCAATCGGCTAATGTGTCTTACAAGCTGTTGGACAGATTGGGGCAGGCACAGACGATTGGGCCGATTTTGCTGGGTGTCGGCGCTCCGGTACATGTCTTGCAAGCAGGCGATGATGTTGAAGATATTGTGGCAATGAGCGCGGTGGCAGCGATGGATGCCCAGACCCGGAGACGCTATTAAGGTTGGGAAATTGATCATAAAGTGAGCCGTAGCAAAATTTCTACGGCTCTTTTTGTGATTAAGTTGGATGTGTTACGGCAGATTGGTCTAGACTGCTGCCATTGCGGGTTGTTCGATAACTTCAAATTTGTAAGGGCGGAGATCGTCGTGCAGGCGGGGCAGGATGTCGGCAGCAGATTTGAGTTCCAGCACGAGCGCGGGGCGGTCTGCTTCCAGTTGTTTGGTGAGGAGCGCGAGTTGGTCATCGCGGAATCCAAAATCGACGCGATGGGCTGCAAAACGCCCGGCTGCACGTCCACGACGCCACCTACTAATGCGGCTGCACCCAAGGCAATAATCGGGCCGACACCCGGTAGTGCCAGTGCGCCCAATTGAGCTACCCCAGCGCACCCATTGCGGCGCCAAGTGTACCGCCAGCGATGCCACCCTGATCGGGGCTGATGTCGTCGTCGAGGATAAGTGTTTCGCCTGTTGCGGCTTTGGCAACAATCGCGCCACGACGAATATCTACGTAATCTAGACTTGCCATCCGGTCAAGTGCTTTAGTCAGAACCGTTCGTGATGGGAAAACCAGCACCACAATTTCACTGGACATTCCGCGACCTCCCCCAAAAACTTGGTTCATACGTGCCAGTATACAACAGGTTTGGAATTGAATCGAAAAATCTTAATGGTCAAATGTCTAAAGCATAGTGGACGCTTACTCAAAGTTAGGGATTTGTAATCAGCAAAGATTGCTAAAAGGAGTAGATTTCCTAGTTCTCATTGGCTGTTTCGTGCTGTGGACGTTTGCGACGTGACAATCCTAATTTTTGCAGAGCGGCCGTTGTATAGGAATATCCGTCTTCACTCACGAGTGGGATGACCGATGCTTTGTACAGAGGAATCCGCACGGTAAAGGTCGTTTGTTGTCCGGGAATACTATGCGCCTCAATCGTGCCGTTGTGAGCTTCAGAGATCCATTTGGCAATAGCTAAGCCTAGCCCACTGCCATCGGTACTGTGAACACGGGTGCGGGACGTATCTGCGCGGTAGAAACGGTCAAAAATGTGTTCAAGGTCATCTGGCTGGATACCGATGCCTGTATCGCTCACTTTTAGGATGGCGCAGTCATCTTCTTGCCGCAGGGATATGCTGACCTGTCCACCATCTGGTGTAAACTTGATGGCATTGCTTACCAGGTTGAGAAGAAGCTGTTTGAGTCTGTCGGCGTTCCCCTGAATTCGCAAGGGTTCGAGTTCAGGCATTTTGATGACTAGATGTTTGTCTTTCGCCAGTATACGCGCTTCTTTGAAAACATCTGTCACGACAGTGTCCAAATCAACTTCAGTCATGTCCAGTGCCAGATTGCCGTAATCGGCACGGGCCAGTAGTAGTAGATCATCTACCATGCGTGACATGCGGGCGGCTTCACTCTGCATGGCTTCAAGTGAGGTGTCGTCCATGCCATAATGCCTGATCAAATCGAGATTACCCCGAATGGCTGTCAGCGGGGTGCGGAGTTCGTGCGAGACATCGGCTACTAGCCGCCGTTGGGCGTTGAAAAGCTGCTCTAAACGATCCATCATGCGGTTGAAGACTACGGTCAGCCGCCCTAATTCGTCCATTGGCCCCTTCCAGTCGAGGCGGGTTTCCAAGTCTTTCGCAGTCACAATGCCGTCAGCAGCCTGTGAGAGAGCATTAATGGGCTTGAGTGTGCGGTTCGAGAGCCAATATCCCAAGCCGAGTGATGCGAGCATCGCCAAAATGCCGCCGCCTAACATGAACAATGAAAGGCGGTTGGTGGCCTGGTTGATGGTTTCTAATGAAGCACCGACCTGAATCATACCCAGAATATTTTCCTGCCCGTTCAAACGAAGCGGTACGGCTAGGACGCGCAGTTCCCAGCCGCTGATTTTGACGTTGGTGTAACGGGGAAGGGTATTATCAAAGCCTTCAGGGTCGAGTGGTTTATCATAGCTCCGTAAATTATTGGATTGATCGCCCAGTTCGTGGCTGCCATCCGGGTTGAGAGACCATGCTTGTACCATGACACCGGAGGCGCGAAACACATCCAGTTCAGGCAGACGGACTTCTATGTGACTAGGTGTGCCGAATGTACCCACCAAGTAGGAATTGCTGTTCTTGATGACTTGATCGGCGGTTTCGCGCAATGCACTGTCTACTGTTTCAATCCATGTGGTGCGGATAATGGAGAAGACGCCGATGCCAAATAGCAAAATGACCAGCGCGATCAGACCGGTATAGAGCAGGATGAGTTTAGTGCGAAAGGTCATGCAAACACAACAATCTTGATTAACACGTGATTACACATTTGGGCGGGTTTTAACCCGCCTTTATTATGAATTCTGTGTGCGATCAGCAGGCCCTATTCTTCCTCACGCAGCACATAACCAACGCCGCGCACGGTATGGATGACACGGGCCGCACCTTCAGTTTCGGTCTTTTGGCGCAAGTAGCGGACATAAACTTCGATGATGTTGCTTTCGCCGCCGAAGTCGTAACCCCAAACGCGGTCAAAAATGACATCGCGGGTTAAAACTTGCCGTGGATTACGCATGAACAATTCGAGCAGTTCATATTCTTTGGCGGTCAGGTCAATAGGGCGTTCAGCGCGGTACGCGCGGTGCGTGCCAGTATCTAACGTCAAGTCAGAAAAGCGCAGGATTTCAGGCCGCGAAGCGGGAACCGAACGGCGGAACAAGGCGCGCACCCGTGCCATCAGTTCATCAACTGAGAAGGGTTTCACTAGATAATCGTCTGCCCCGGCATCTAAGCCTGTCACACGGTCTTTGATGTCGTCTTTAGCGGTCAACATCAAAATTGGTACGTCGCTAGCAGCGCGCAGGCGCTTGCAGACTTCCAGGCCATCAAGTCCGGGCAGCATCCAATCCAGAATGACTAAGTCCGGCGGATTGTCGCGGGCGACCATAAGGCCGTTGTGACCATCGCGGGCCACGCTGACACGATAGCCTTCATAGATTAGACCACGCTCAATAAACTGGGCGATACGCGCCTCATCTTCAATTACGAGTACTCTTTCCGATGGCATAGCGCCAACTCCTCACTGGTGGTTTGTCCGCTCCAAGAATGGGTAGACAATAAATAATGTCTGAATACCACATAGACATTTATGCAACATTTATGTTTCTCATCTTACACCTCCATGTTTAGAGATGGATTAGCGCCCCCATGAGAAGTTACTCATTTGAGGCGGGATGGATAGCAGGTATTGCTGTCCAGTGTTCATGTCACGGATGGTCAATGGGCCGCCTTCATAGGTTTGACCCGCCACAAAGCGGCCATCGGGAGAAAACAGTGGATTGACCATGAAGCCGCCACTGCCCGAAGCTGTGATTGCACCGGTAGTTGTGAGCATATCTACGACGCTCAGTGCACGAGGGCCATCGAGGGCGCTGCCTAAGGCCAGCCGCGCGCGCACGGCCAGCACATCGCGGATGGCAATGATGCGAGCGGGGCGGGGGATGATCGCTAACTTGGTGGCACTGGCCGGGTTAGCAGGATCAATCCGGTAGACAACCTGCTCCTCGCTAGGGCCGGCGTAGCCGATACCGCTGTTATAGGCCACGATTGTGCCATTTTGCAACCACGATGCGCGGCTTGCGACACCAATTTCCTGTATATCAAGGGTGGTGAGATCAATTAGGACCAGCGCATCGGGAGCATCAGGTGCGGAGCGTGTTACCAGCAGGCCGTTAATGTTGGGAGCGAAGGTTGGATTGGTGTAGACCGAACCGGGTGGCACTGCATATGAGTCCGCTCCAGCATTCGGACGGATGAGTTTGGCGTCACCCCCTGCTGCCGATACCATCCAGACGCCTGCCTGATCGCCTTCAGAAACAACGAAGGCTATTTGCTTGTTATCCGGGCTGAAGGTGATCGCACTGGCGTCAGAAGCGGTTTGGGCTAGAGACTTGGCTTGAGCGCCGTCCGTAAGTGCGAGCAGCCAGAGTTGGTTATCACTCACATAGGCAACATGAGATTCATCGGACGCGAGGCCGTAGCTAGATATTTGTTGGGGTAGTGTGGTGATCTGTATAGGTGGGCTTCCATCCAGCGGCAAACGCCAGATTTGATCTACATTATTACCGTCAGCTGCTAAGAAGTAACCATTGGCTGTCATGGTCAGCCCTTCGACCTGCGCTAAGGGGCGCGCACCCCAACTATAGGCCACGACATCGGCAAAGGGCAGCGGAAAGAGCAGACTACCGGCGGGTTGTACAAGCGCCAATACACCGCCGCGCAGGGCTACGGCTAGCTGACCACCGGGAGCCCAGTGTAGGCCGTTGACTTCAACCGGCGCTTCATTTAATAGGCCGCTGCGGGCGGCGTCTGGAGCGAGTGCCACCAGCAATGCACTGCCTTCCGGCACGGTTTCGTCATCTTTCTGTTTGCCGAACACCACGATTGTTCCGTCGGTTTGGAGTGATGGTAGTTGATAACTCCATGTTGAATCGAGCAATACCGTCTGAGAATTGGCATTGGCTAGGTTCATACGGATGAGGCCGCCGTCGGCTGGTGCGAACACCAATTCAGCATTGCTTACCCATGCCAAGCCGCGTGATGAAGGAATAGCGCTCGTGAGAATGAGGAGCGACTCGGCGCGGCGGTAGAGCCACCAGATGTTATCTTCAGCTTCGGCGGCTAAATATGAACCGTCCGGCGACCAGTACAATCCTAGGAATGGGCCTTCGCGTAGATCGCTGAAGACAGGCTGTGGTGTCGTATTGTGGTAGACCCGCGCGCCATAAGCGGTGGTGTAGACTAGCATATCGCCTGCCGGTGACCAGACAACGGTATCGCCACGCCCGCGCGAGGGTGGCAGATCAGATGTATTCTGCTCGATGGTGAACTGTTGTTGCGTGTGGATGTTATAGATGGCAAGAGCTTGCTCGGTGCGGTAAGCCAGCCAATTACCATCAGGCGCGACACTGAAATCCACCACGAAGGCGTCTTCGGGTGAGATGATAGACAGCCCTTCGGCCCCCAAGCCTACCCGCTGTACCTGACCGTTGTTGGTCAGTACGTACAGTGGGGCAGGTAAATCCAGCCCGTCTTGCGCGGCGAGATGGGCGGTTATGAACAAGCATGTGAGTAGTATCCCAAACCAGCGGCGCATAGCACGCCCCTTTGCTAACAATCTTAGTCACAGTAGGTAGATTAGCAGGTTTGGGCGTAGGGCGCAAAAGGCGCGTTAGCCAGTGATGTAGACGACCTCGCCATCGTTCCATTCGGGTTCAGTTTCCAACACCTGCATCAACTCCGTGAAACGCTCATGTTGTTCGGGCGATTGGGCGTTGGCGACGTAAGCCTCCTTGCTTTCAAATAGGGCGACGAGAATGAATTCGCGCGGATTGCGATCCATTTGATAGGCATAGACCGCTACCTGACCGGGAGCGCGTCCCACACCGATTCGGCGAGCGATTTCCTGAAATTGAATTTCTAAACCCGACTTCACTCGTATGCGGGCTACTGTTCCGTACATGATGGCCTCCTGCATTGGCGATTAGCTTGTGCGAGAACTCTGGATTTCTTACGCCTAGAATAAATCCGTGCTTCTATAAACGATGGTCGTGCCGGTTTTGGATGCACTGCTTTCACTGTTCAGTGTCGTCTTTTTCGGCTAGACTGCAAATCATGACAAACACTTCAACCAATTATTCACACTTAAATGACCTGCCTCGCATCATGCCAGGCGGTGAACCCTTCTTTTTCAAGGGTGGCAGGATAGGGGTACTGTGCCTGCATGGGTTCACAGCCTCACCTTCGGAGGTGCGCTGGTTAGGCGAACATATAGCAGATCAGGGCTGGACGGTGCATGGGCCGCGCCTGCCGGGACACGCCACCAACCCGCACGACCTAACCCGCTACCGCTGGCAGGATTGGTATGCGGGAGCGCTGGACGGATGCCACTTCCTGCGGGCACACTGTGAGCAGGTCTATGTGGTCGGGCATTCCATGGGAGGGCTGTTGGCATTGCTGTTGGCCGCGGGGGGTGTCGTGGATGGAGCTGTAGCGATGGCCGCGCCCGTACTCTTCCGCAGCCGGGCGATGGCTTTGTCAAAGTGGATAAAATGGGTACTTCCTTATACTGACCAGAGTGACAAGACGCATCTCACAGAGTTGGTACGCAGCTTACAGGCCGAACGCGGTGAAGCAGTATTGGGACGGGTGCGCTACAACCTTTGGTCTACTGCGGCAGTGGCGCAGCTTTATGCGCTAAGTGCTGTGGTACGCACACATCTGGAACGTATTCAAAAACCGCTAATGCTACTGTATTCGGAAGGTGACCTGACAGTGCCGTTGGAAAACCGCGACTACATATTGGGTCAGGTTAAGAGCAGCACGATAGAACAACATACCCTCAAGGAAAGCGACCACATTTTGCCGCAAGATCATGAACGGGAAACGGTGTTCGCGCTGGTAGCTGACTTTGTTAAACGGCAGACTGAAGGGTTAGATTAAAAGATCCATTGTCGTTAAAAACTCACTTACTTTGAACCATAGACCAGACTCTATGGAGACACGCTTTTGTATGGTTTTAAGCTCATGTCTGTTGGCACTATGCCACGTGGGTGGCGCATACAAAAATGTGTTGCAGATGAGAGTATGCGCTAAAAACATAACTTAAGCAGATGTGAAGGGTTGTTTAACATACAATCTGCCACTTCGTGGTATCTTAAAATGCATGGCAGATGCTCACTAGCGGAGGCTCACTATGACACAGGATATATTTGTCCGTCTGATTCTTATCATAACGATTAGCTATCTGATGGGGTCTATTCCAACGGCCTATCTGGTTGCCAAAACAAAGGGCATTAATATCTTTGAGGTTGGCAGCGGCAATATGGGGGCCACCAATGTCATCCGCTCGCTGGGTTTCTGGTGGGGAATCTTCGTGTGGGCTATTGACAGCGGCAAGGGTGTGCTGGCGATCTTAATTGCAACGCTCATCTTGCCGGAGAATAAGGCGGCCGCCACCGCGATTTCTGCTACGGCTGCTGTCATTGGTCACAACTGGTCGTTGTTTGCGGCCATCGTCACGGGCACGCTACGTGGCGGCAAGGGAGCGGCCATCTGGTTTGGCACGATGTTCATGATTGCACCCTTGCAGGTGTTGGTGGGTATGTCGCTGTTGGGGGCGGTGGTGGTGGCGGCCACGCGCTATGTATCGTTGGCCGTGTTGAGTATGACGATGTTGGCGACGATTTGGGTAGTGGTATTAATCAGTCAGCATGTTGTTCCGCTTGAATATGTGTTTTATATGCTGGTGGTAACCGTGATGATTTTATATCGGTTCCGTGAAAATATACAGCGTTTAATAGCAGGGACGGAACGGCGGTTGGGCGACCCGGCATAAACTAATAACCAAAATAAATTTATTGCAAAGACGTTGTTCGGGCGGCTGTAAGAAACAGCCGCTTTTGATTCCATAGCGGGTGTTTAATTGCCTCCTCTTTTTACGTTCTCATAAATCCTTACACAACTCTCCATAAGTTCTCCACAACTCGTTGCTATTGTATTGACAGTAAGCAAGAGCGCATCCGGCGCTCGACATAAATCCAGATGAGGATAAGGGAGAAAATCATGAATAAGAAAGTTGCGCGATTGGGAACTGCTGCTTTGCTGGTCGCTTCACTCTCGGCAGGTGCGATGGTGGTCGGTGCTCAAGACACCAGTGGTTCAACGGCTGATTCGACGACACAAGTTGCACGGCCAAATCGTGGAACCCACCCTCTCGCCATCATAGCCGAACAGTTAGGGCTGCAACCGGCTGAACTGATGACTGAACTTCAGGGCGGCAAGACAATTGCCCAATTAGCTGAAGAAAAGGGCGTTTCGCTGGACAGCATCACTGAAGCAATTGTGGCTGATCACAAGACCGCTTTGGATCAGGCTGTGACGGATGGCAATCTAACCCAGGCTCAAGTGGATGCCCGCTTGGCACTGGTAAAGGCTGATGTAGAAGCGATGTACGACCGGGCATGGCAAGCACCAACCGGACGTCCCGGCTTTGGCCCCGCAGATGGCTTCGGTGGTATGAATGGCGGGATGGGTAGACCGGGGCGTGGGCAAGGTGGTTTCGGTGATCGTGGACAGGGTAACTTTGGTGGACGCGGACAGGATGGTTTCGGCGGGATGTGGGGCAATGGCCCGCAAAATGCGCCGGTTGCTCCAACCGCACCGGATGCCGAAGCAACTGTGACCCCCAACGCTTAAGTGAGTGTGACCTAATTGTTGACCCCCACTCCGGAATACGCCGGAGCGGGGGTAATTTTGTAATCTGCTATAGATAACCTGAATTGGGAAGTAGGGAAAACGATGATCGAACAACATGACGATGACAAACCGGTAGGTCGGATATTGAGCCGCCGTGAGGTCCTCACCCTGTTGGGTGGGGCAGGAGCCAGTTTGATTGTGGCGACAGGCTTCACCGGAATCAAGATTGGTCAGGCGGCCACCGCCACCCCGGAAGCTACTAGTGCGGCGCTGCCAAGTTGTGTGGTCCGTCCGGCGCTGACTGAAGGCCCGTACTTTGTAGATGAGATGCTTAACCGTTCCGATATTCGCGTCGAACCGTCGGACGGCAGCGTCAAAGAAGGCACACTACTAAAGTTGATATTTAATGTCTCTGATGTAAGTTCCGGTACCTGCACGCCGTTGAAGGGTGCACAGGTGGATGTGTGGCACTGTGACGCGCAGGGCGTGTATTCGGACGTGACAGATCGCAGCTTCGACACGACGGGTCAGAAGTGGCTGCGCGGCTATCAAGTTACAGATGAATACGGCGTGGCGGAATTCATAACCATCTATCCCGGTTGGTATTCGGGACGGACAGTGCATATTCACTTCAAGATACGGACTGACCCGGAGTCCGACAGCGGCTACGAATTCACATCGCAGTTTTTCTTTGATGAGGAGCTGACGGACAAGGTTCAGTCTCAAGCGCCGTACTCAAGTAAGGGCTACCGCGATACATTGAACGCCAATGACGGTATATTCCAGGGCAGTGAAGATTTGCTAACACTGGAATTGACAGAATATGAGGACGAGGATAGTAGTGAGAAAGGTTATACTACAACCTTTAACATTGGGCTGGATTTAAGTCAACCTTCACCTACTGCCAGCGGGCCGGGCGGCCCCGGTGGCCCACCTCCAAGCGGGAATGGACGTCCATGACGTACAGCCGCAAGTGGCGTTTCGGGATAAACTAATCGGAAAGGGTTGAATAAGGGAAGGGTATTACCCTGTCCTAAAGGCAACCAGCGCAAGAGAAACTTGAATTATCGGACATGCATTGGGTTGTGAGCAGGAAGTTAGCAGTATGGCACAACGTGTTTTGGTGGTGGATGATGACCCGCAAATTGTGCGGTTGGTGCGTTCGTATCTGAGCAGGCAGGTATGAACGTACTGACGGCAGGGGACGGTGAGATGGCGATGCATGCCATCCGCAAGGAACGGCCCGATCTCATCGTCCTTGATCTGATGCTTCCGGGACGAAGTGGTTGGGAAATCATCATGTGGCTGCGAGCTGACCAACATCTGGCAGATATTCCAGTACTGATGCTCACAGCGCGGGTCGAGGACGGCGATAAGATTCAGGGGTTTGAGTTAGGGGCAGATGATTACCTGACCAAACCCTTTAATCCGCTGGAAGTGGTGGCGCGGGCGAAGGCTATATTGCGGCGGGCGCGTGCCGGGCTGCAACCCGCACACGTGCTAGAAGAAGGTGATCTGCGGCGACCTTGATCAACACTTGGCGACTTGCAGCGGGCAGGCATTGGATATTACCCGCACCGAATTTGCGATCCTCGAAGCGTTGATGTCTACACCGAACTATGCCTTCACGCGCGCTGAGTTGGTGGAGAAGGCGTTGGGTTTTGCCTATGAAGGGCAAGAACAGGGCGCTAGACAGCCATATCAAGAATTTGCGCAAGAAGATTGGCGACGACCCGTCTGAGCCGCGTTACATTGAAACGGTTTTCGGCGTAGGATATCGGTTTCGCGGGGAGGGAGCATGAACCGTTTATGGGTACAGCTTACCTTAGCTTTCTTTGCGGTCACTTTGATTACGGTGGCAGTGGTTTCGGTGTTGGCGGGGGTGCGAGCGGATGTTGAGTTTCGCCGCTATCTGGATGAGCGCGACCAGCAAAATGCGACAGCCACTAATTCTTCAACCACTGACCCATCGGGACAGTTTCCAGCCAATGGACAGGTGAATCGGCCGAATGGCGGCCAGGTTTTCGGACCACAAGCGGGACGCGCTCCATTTGCAGGGAGGGCTCCACTGCCTGCACCCGAATTGGAGTTCATTGCGCGATTGCAAGGTGTACTTGTCATTGCGGCAGTAGCAGCAGGTGCTACTGGCGTTGTTTTAGGCTTTATCATCAGTCGAGCTATTACTGCGCCGCTTTCGCATCTCTCCGTAGCGGCGCGAGATTTCGCTTCGCATCGTTGGGATAGACGTGTGCCCGTGACAGGCAGCGAGGAAATTGCGGATGTAGCGCGGGCTTTTAACGAAATGGCAGACTCAATCCAGCACAGTGACCAACTGCGCCGCAATCTGATGGCGGACATTGCTCATGAGCTGCGAACCCCTCTCACAGTCATGCAGGGGAATTTGCGGGCACTGCTGGACGGCGTATATCCACTGGAGTTAAAGGAAGTGGCGACGTTGTATGATGAGACTCGCTTGCTCAGCCGGTTGGTGGCTGATTTGCGCGAATTGGCGCTGGCGGAAGCCGGCCAATTTCCGCTTAACCTGCAAACGGTGTCGCTGACAGATGTGTTGAACAAGACGGCGGAACAGTTCACGCTGGCAGCCGAAGTGCAGAATACCAAAATCGAGGTGGTTTATGGTGGGCCGCCTACAGTGAAAGCTGATCCTGACCGGTTGGCACAGGTGCTGCACAACTTGGTGGCGAATGCACTACGGTACACGGCGAACGGGAGAATCTCGGTGTCTGGCGAACGGGCTGCTAATGATGTTCGCATCCGCGTGACGGATACGGGAACTGGGATTGACCCGGCAGACCTACCACATATATTTGACCGCTTTTATCGGGGTGATGAATCGCGCCCCGGCAGTAACACAGGGCTAGGACTAGCAATCGCCAAAGCGTGGGTGGAGGCAATGGGCGGGCACATTGGCGTGGACAGTGTTAGCGGTAGTGGGACGTCTTTCTGGTTCACCTTGCAGGCCAGTAACTGATATGTGATTGAGGAATGTAGCAATCCTTGCGCTAGGTTGGTATCCGGCACGGCAATTTAGTCAGCGAGTGGTCGGCGGACACTGGCAATCCAATTGCCCCTTTTATTAGAACCGCCGGTTACGACAAATTCTGGCAGATCAGTCCACATCTTGACAATTTCAAATGAGCACAGCAAATCGCGCATGTCGGCTTCGTCACAATAATGATGCGGCAGAAAGTCATCGTCCATATCGTCGAGATTCGGACGTACATCGACAAACGTATCTGGCTCAGGTTCGGTAAGCTGCCCGGCAGCGACTTGGCTGCGCCTTTGTTGATACTCAAGCCTGTCCTTGGAGGGAATATCCACCAGAAATAGCCCACCGGGTTTCAGCACCCGCCTAACTTCATTCATTGAACGCAGGATGTCCGCCCGCAGGTGGTGGTTCATTGTCGAAATGGAAAGTGCCGCATCAAATGTCATATCAGCCCACGGGAGTGATGTCATGTCCCCTACCCGCCCATCAAACACAATCTGACGCTCGGAACACACCTCTTGAGATATTTTGATGGCAGTAGGGGATATGTCCATCCCTGCCACCCGGAAACCTCGCTCCCCCAGATAGACACAGTGCTGCCCGATGCCGCAGCCCACATCTAACACTAGTCCGCCGTCAGGAATTGTGAGGACCCATTCAACCACACTATCATTGGGAGCGGCCAAAGGTCTGCAACGCGGTGGAATAGCCTTGCTGCGCCATATGAGTTCCCAGCCTACTTCGGTCATGATTGTTCGCGGTGTCCGCCAACGTCGTTTATCCTTATGTGAACGCGTATGACTACTTTATTGTTGCAACCAACACTTTGTACAAACTAATAAAAACTACTTAACAAGCCGACAGGACGCGCTGTGTCCCAACGAAAATATGTTAAGGAATTTATTCGTTACACCGATTAATAAAATTTGATGACAATGTCGCTGATGGTGTTAGCTGCCTGCTCGGCGCTACCGACTGCGTGTGGTACATGTGGCGATAAATTTCGCGCAGTTTAAACATCATGATGACATCGGCGAGGCTGTGAGGGGCATCAAAAGCGGTGAGCCAGTGCTTCAGGTATAAATCGTTCCATTTTGTTGATTGCCTTAACACGCACAGCATGTTTGTTGGCAATACGCGGTTGTGTCTCTAACTTTTCAATGGCTAAATACAGTTCCTCGCGCGGTGGCGTGCAGCAGTTGCGCCATTGCGCGCAGGTATGGGTTAGCGCCATGCGCAGACATACATTTCATGTGTGGTGGAGTAGGCGTAATCGAGTACATCATCCCAGCGTGCGCGAAAGTGTGAACAGGTCTTCACGATCAATAGGTGACGAAGCTGCGGTTGAGGTCGTCAATCAATGCGCGGCGGATGGAGTCAGCTTCTTTTTCGCTGAGGCTGGCTACGCGCCCCGTTTGTGCTTTGCCGGGCTGTGCCATAAATGCCATCAGGGCAGCAGTGCCTTTGATATTGAGGTTGGCTTGGTCGCACAGCGACAATTGAAGCGATTGGGGCGGCGCTGGAATAATTGGTGAAATAGGCGTTGAAAGATCGGATATGATGCCCATTAGGTTATTCCTTTCAAAATCACATAAAACAGACAACTTATGAGTGCTGTATGGGTAAGGTCAGGAACCAACCCAGTGCCACCCGCCGCACCTACGCGCCCCAACGTACTTCCGCAGACGATCAGCACTGCCCGCCCCCACGATAGAGGAAACAACGACCCGTGACCCGCTGACGGCCAACCGTGGCCAGTGCCGCGCCGAAGATACGCCGGTAGAGGCCAACTGCGCGCCGAAACCATGTACCGGACGAATAACATAAAACTTACGCCCAAGGGTATTGATGAGCCGCCAACCGCCTATGACTGTTCCGGCCGTGATGGTCATGCGCCAACAGATTGGAACCTTTGGACAACGGAACATAAAAAGTGTATGATAAACTGGCGGTGACCAGACCTAGGATGACAACGCCCATTAGCTTCTGGCCTTCATTGCTGCCGAATGAAACAGCCATTACCAGCGACACCAGTATTTGCCCGCGCTGGAACCAAACATTCACCCCTGGTGCGGCAGACCGGAACAACCAATAAAACCGTTGACTGCCACATAGCCACATAACATGCCCAAAAACGGCGAGAGCAGCAATCCGGCAAATGCTTTGATGAGACCCTGCGCGATGACGACCTCATAACCTGCTGAAATGACTGCCGCACTGATTAAGCCGCCGAAAAGGGCATGGAGGAACTAACGGGAATGCTGGACCACTGGGCAACTGCACACCATAAAATGGCGGCGGCTAAACCGGCGATAACAACACGTAAATTAATGTGGTCGGCGCGTACAAACTCTTGACCGACCGTGACGGCTACTGCCGTACCAACCATGAACGGCCCCAATGCAATGCCAAGTGCCGCTATGCCAAGTGCCGCGCGCGGCGTAATTGCACGCGACGAAATCATGGTCGAAACCACACTGGCTGATATCGACTGACCCTGCAAGTATCCGTAGATAGGGCTAGTCCGAGAAGTAGGGCAAAAGACAAAAAGTGCATTGTTAAGCGATTTTTAAGAATGTAAAGGTATGTTTAAGAATATGTTAAAAATCATTTTGACACAATAGCCAGTTTGCACATTCTCCTCAAAGGCGATGAGGGGGTCTTAATAGTAGAGCAGTTGGGGCACTGGACGTTATAATCGGGATGAGTAATACAACTTAAACAAGGAAGTGCATCATGCCTCACGCTTATATTGCAGGAATCCTCTCTTTAAGGAGAGCGAACGGTGGTGGGACGAACAGATCGAACAAGTATACATCACGCAGGCATGACTCACTTTCTGCCTCACCGAGATGGACGGAAGGCAAGCTAAAAGGGCCAGAAAATATTTGTCGTGAGTTTGTGGAAGATCGGGATGCTATTGACCGCGCGGACATCGTGATTGCCAATTTGAATGGGATAACGACAGATGATGGCACAGCGTGGGAATTGGGCTATGCCTATGCGAAGGCAAATATCTGGTCGGGATTTATACCGACTGGCGGCTGCAACACAAGTACCATGGTTATCTTATAGTTGGAATGCTCCTTAACAAATGGTGCGCTCACTGGATGAATTACGCGTTTGTTTGCAGGAATATGTGGCATCTGATCTTGCGACGAATTGATAGTGAATTGTATAACTATACAATTTACCCAGATATATGTATATCTTAATACTTCTGTGGGGGTTTCTGGCTTATTGTCATAGTAAATGGAACGCCCACACTCAAGTAGTTAGGATTACTGTCATGCCAACCAAAACTTATTGGATTGAAGAGAACCTAATTATGGCGGCCGACCATGAAGGTCATATACATCCGTTGAAGACATTGGATAAGGTGATGCATGAATGTACGGCGGTTGTTGATGAGCGGCCGTGTTACTTTTTAGTTGATACCCTAAAAATGTCATCTATTCAGCCAAGCTTCCCTTAAAGTAGGTTCGCTAATCAAGTTTATTAGCAATCCTAATTTGCGCTGGTTGTCAATGGTGATTGGGTACAACCCGATGGTTAAGTTTGCTGTGCAGGTCATGGCGCGCAAGAGCGCCAGTGTGTTCAATACCCGCGAGGAAGCACTAGCCTATCTGCGCAAGAAGATTGAAATGGACAAGGCTGCGGAAGCAGTCTCTGACAAAATCCCAGCATAGGTTACGTCTTTTTTCACGCTATCTTTACGAAATAATTGAGAAAACGATGTAAAATCAAGGTGTAGACAATTGTTTCGTAATCATAGCAGGAGCAGCCAATGAACACAAACATAATCAAGCGGGCCAGCAACGCTATTATTTTAGTTGCATTTTCAGATGCGATGTCCAAACAAGAAATAGTGGAAGCTTATATGGATTCGGTAGAGACGGCATGCAAAGCAACAGAATCGGTATCCATCTACCGGGTATTCGACTTACGCGAAGCTGGTAAAAGCGCGTCGATCATTGCTGGAGTGATTGCAGAGATGACACAAGGATTGGTAGGTGCGCCAGTAGTGCCAAAGACCAATTCGGTGATTGTTGCCCAGCAATCTTTCATGAATCCTACATCTATGTCGTTCTTCACTTCTTTTGATGCAGTGCTAGCGCATATTGGTTCACAACCTCTACGACCTGCTGCCTAAACGCTTTGTTCTACTCAATGGCATAAACTGATCAAACAATCCCGATCCGTGCCATCGGGATTGTTTTGTACTTCCATTCTTACCTCCTTTTTGCACTTGATTCCCTATTATTGGCAAGCTTGACTTTTTCCCGCTATGATTATGCGTCATTTAGCCGTGCCTTGTATACACATTAATCTTATACATTTCCATACAGCCAACCTAATTCGAACCGATCTTTGAAGGAGAGTTTATGCGAAGTGACTTGATTGCGGCAGGAATGATTCATAGATGGCTTTCTGCTAATGCGCCAGAATTAATAGATGGATGGGCATTCGAATGCCCAGATGATCTGAACGTCTTTCTAGAACGGGCGAACACTATTATGCCGGGCATAGATGCCCAGTTTACTAGTCAGGGATCGGTGGCGCGTACTGCTATTGAGCTTTGGGATTTGAAAGATGTTGTCTTACTGGGTGGAGGTATGCCTACCCCATTAACGCCTAAGCCAGAGCAGGTGCGTTATTACACTGACCTCAGCCATGAGGTCGTAAATGAAGTAGGGCAGATGGGATATAACACACAGGTTGCCGATGTCAAAAAAGTGGATGATTTGAAGGCGCTAGGCGGCGCACAAGCGGCGGTAGCCACCGGCTTGTTCCACTTTTTGGAGGATGATGCTGTGGGATTAGTGCTGGACAATTTGGCACAAGCTGGTTTCCACACATTGGTCTTTAATAATATGGGAACGAACATCCCCGAAGATCTGATTGTGAATTGGACGAAGTTGGGCTACAAATTGATCGCCCGTGAACCGGAAGACGTACCGAGAACACTACGTTCCGGCTGGCGGGTGCAAGACGCCTTGACGATGCCACGGTTTTTTGCCAGTAACCAACAACTTGGGCCGAAACTGGTTCAACTCGATAACATTTATTACATTTATCGGCTGGTTCGGGACTGACTTAGGGGGCATCTCCTATAACGTTGCCATGAATATCACCTTACATTGATAACGGCTTACCCCTTGAAATATCTCAAGGGGATTATTCTTTCCATCCGTCATCCGTAATGAGCCCTTTGGAATCTTGCGTCACCTATTGACATTCCGTATTTCTCTTTATAATTAATCTAACGAAGATTAGATTATTTTGAGGAGCAGTAAAAATGGTTGATATGGTTAAGAATGTGGCGGGGGTTTCATTTGATCTGACCAACGAGCAGAAGATGCTCCAGAAAATGACACGGGACTTCACCGCCAGCGAGATTATTCCAGTTGCAGCGGAATACGACGAACATGCTACCTTTCCTGAAGCGATCTTCCACAAAGCACGTGAGTTGGGCATCGTCAATATGAACATTCCGTCCGAATATGGCGGCGTCGGGGCAACACCTTTTGAAGAAGTGTTGGTAGCAGAAGAATTGGGCTACGGCTGCACTGGCATCAGCACCAGCATTAGCACCAATGCGCTGGGTTCGCTGCCCATCATTTTGGGCGGCAGTGAACAGCAGAAGCAGCATTGGTTGGGTGAGCGGTTGGTGGATAAAGGCGAGTTTGTATCCTACTGCGTGACCGAAGCGGCAGCCGGTTCGAATGTGGTGGGGATTGAAACCCGCGCCGAGCGCAAGAACGGGCATTACCTCATCAACGGTTCAAAGATTTTTATTACTAACGCCAGCCACGCTCATTTCTTCACCGTCTTCGCCAAGACCGATCCCAGCGCCGGGCATCGAGGCATGACGGCCTTCATCATTGACCGTGACGCGCCCGGTGTGAAGGTGGGCAAGAAGTTCGATAAGATGGGGCAGCGCGCGAGTGATACCGCCGAAATTGTTTTCGAGAATGTCGAAGTTCCGGCGGAAAATGTCATCGGGGAAGAAGGACGCGGTTTTTATCTGGCTATGAAGGTTTTTGATTACAGCCGTCCGGGTGTGGCAGCAGCAGCCGTTGGTTTGCAGCGGCGCGCGCTGGATGAGTGTGTTAAATACGCCCGTGAACGCGAGGCCTTCGGCACACCGATTTACCAGCATCAGGCGATTGGTCACAAGATTGCTGATATGGCGATTAATTATGAAGCATCACGGTTGTTGGTATGGCAGGCGGCATGGCAGGTCGAGGCAGGCATCGCCAATCCCAAAGTGCCAGCCTATGCCAAAGCCTTCGCGGCAGATATGGCGACACGGGCAGCAGTGGATGCAGTGCAGGTATTCGGTGGTTATGGCTTCATGAAAGAATACCCTGTCGAGAAATTACTGCGCGACGTAAAGATTTTCCAAATTTATGAAGGAACGAGTGAAATTCAGCGCAACATCATTGTGCGCGAATTGTTCAAGTCCTGAGGATCGCCGGCATTGTAGGAAAACAATGTTTTTTGAGAGTGGGGATATAATCCTCACTCTCATTTTATTTCTTCAATCAATTGAGGACAAAATGTTTATTACTCATGACGGCGCACAGCTATTCACTGTCTCTTTTGGCAGGCACGAACGTACTCTATTGGCGCTGGGGGGATGGGCAGGGAGTTGGGAGTTATGGGTCGAGCCCTTTGCTGAATTGAGCCAAACGTGGCGGACTGTTGCCTACGACCACCGCGGGGCGGGGGCGACCATTGCGCCCACAGAGTCTATCACCATAGATACGATGGTGGATGATGTGTTCGCGGTGATGGATGCGATGGGGATTGACAAGTGCGTGCTCGCGGCTGAGTCTGCCGGGGCAAGTATTGCAATATTAGCAGCGCTGCGAAAACCAGAGCGAATTAGTGGGTTAATTCTGGTTGACGGGATGTATTATGTGCCGGACAGCACTGGGCTTGAGCGATTTAATGCAAGGCTGAAAAACGATTTTTCGGGTGGTGTTGGCAGCTTCGTCGAGTCGTGCCTAACGACGGCGGACGGAGATGAATTCCGTCGCTGGGGACAGCAAATATTAATGCGGTCTACGCCGGAAGCCGCAATCCAATTGAATGTTTGCATGAAGAATATGGATCTGCGTACAGCCGTCAAGGGAATCACCCATCGCACGCTCATTATGCACGGCGATGCAGACGCCATTATTCCATTGAAAGCATCGGAGTGGCTTGCGAAAGAGATGCCCAACTCAAAGCTTCAGATCATCAAAGGGGCGGGCCATGTACCCACTATTACGCATCCTCATATCGTAGCGGAAGCTATAGACCGCTATTTCGTGGCGTCATAAATGATGTGGACGCGCTGGATAATTGGGTTGTGACAATCGTAACTAGCGCGCTATGACCTCGAAGTGGCTTAATCTCGGTATGATGTAAGAAAATAACAAGACACTGTTGCTCACACTGGGGCGGCAGAACACATTACACTAAGTCGAAACTGCCGAAAGTATCTCCGGGGCGAGTCACTACTTTCGGTTTTTTGTTTAGAGGACACTACAGAAAGAGGATAAGATGATAGCTTTATTCAGAAGGAACAGGCTGACCGGCTTTGTGCTTCTAAGCGTCGCGCTCAGTCTTTTTATCATTGGGACCTTTGTCTTAGTCCTGCCCTATGTACTGGCGGACGTCGGAACCTTCAGCCCGGTTAACATCTACACATACGAAACGATTGTGGATATGACCGGTGGTTACGAGGGCGTGCTGCCGAATAACATCAGCGGAACGATTGTGGGCATGACAGTATTTCGGCAGGAGCCCAACACCGCCTGGTATCCAGTAGTATTCAACTCGGTCTATGATGATGACAATATCGCTGAGGCGTATGCTTTCGAAGATGACGGTCGTCATTTTGGCGGTTACTTTCGACACAACGAAGACAATTGGAAGGCAATCGACGAACATATCGGCAAGCGTATACGTGTAGTCCTATTCCTGCGATAACATACGTTTACGAAGAACCGTTCCTCCAGCGTTTCTTACCCGGTGTGCCTACATGCTCGGCCCTGTGGGCACACCTACAGCTCCCTGAGCCACGTGACACCAATGACTAATGGCAGGAGGACAGATGTCACACCTGTTTATCAGCTACAGTAAAAGAGATCTGGACTTCGCCCGCTACCTGCGCCAGTTGTTGGTCGAACAGGGTTTTATGGTGTGGATGGATGAGACGCGGTTGGTTCCCAGTGAGGAATGGTGGCCAACCATTGAAAAGAATATCGTGTCATGTGCGGCATTTGTGGTGATCATGACAGCGGACTCGCAAAAATCGAAATGGGTAGAACGTGAGTTGCTGGTGGCCGAAGAGGAGAAAAAACCGATCTTTCCCGTTCTTTTGAGCGGCAAAGGCTGGCGAAGATTGGGCGAAATCCAGCACGAAGACATGCAAGCGGGTATGCATGCAAAGTTGAGACGGGAATTTGTCGAAGGCCTGGCACGGTTCGCGCCGCGCTGGACAGGGCAGGAACCCCCTCCGTCCTTGCCGGCTCTACCGCAAGTGATTGCCCCGACAAAAATGAAGCGACATTCATCGTTACTTATGCTAATCGTGACCTTTCTAATTGTGGCAGCAGCGACCGCGCTTATTGTGTGGGTAGCACCCCGTTTAATTCCACCTGCCGCAAATATCGGCGTGACGAATGAAGTCCTCCAGCCTTATGTCTTTGAAACGATAGTCGATGCGAACGGCGAATTTGAAGGAAAACTACCTGATACGGTTTCTGGTGTAGTAGCAGGAGCAACTATGTTCCGACAGGAACCTAACCGGGCATGGTATCCGGTGGTGGTCAATCCGGCAGACAATGAGGATAACATTGTTGAGATCATTGCAATATCCAGTGACGGTCTCAGCTTCAATGGATATTTCAAGCACAACAGCCCAACCTGGGCCGCCATGAGTGAACATGTTGGCAAGCCGCTGCGAATCTTATTGTTTCTCCAATAAAATCACAAACAATGCGTTGTGCAAAAGTGTTGGAGATCTTTGCGTTTCCGATCGTTTTGCCATTTATGGGGTGAAGCTTAGGATTGCTCGGTACTTAAGAACTATTTACAGAACCTTTAACACTTAATTCTGCGTTTATTGTATACAATAGGGTAGGTGAGTCTTCTCTTACCCCAATGTTCTAGGAAACGTGAGAATATGGCTGAACTTTCCAACCGCGACACTAAATATCTGAATGATAAAGTTCATAACACGGATGCGTTTCTGCCGGTGCGCGCTACCGGCCCACTGAATGAACCGCTGCCCTGGGTGATTGAACTCCGTGTCGTGGGCACAGCTGCGACAATTCAGGTGCAAGTTAACGAAACGATGTTGATCGGACGGGCTGATCCGCAGAATGATATTCGCCCGGCAGTTGATCTAGGGCCACACGGCGGACAGTCAAAGGGTGTTTCACGAAAACATGCAGCTATTCTGGTGAAGAATAACCGTATCAACATTAAAGATTTAGGCAGTGTTAACGGTACACGCTTGAATGGCTTCTTGTTAGCACCGGAGCAAGAATACCGCTTGCGACATAGTGATGAAATTGATATTGGTCAAGTCAAACTGCAAGTGCGCTTTACCGTTGTGCCCACTATCGGCGCGCGGCCAAAAGGCAGCACACAACCGTTAGATGTGCCCGTCCCAACCATCGGTCAGGGTGAATCGATACTCATTATCGAAGACGATGAAGATGTGGCGAAGGTATTCAGTATGGCACTGCGTCACGCTGGGTTCGAAGTCACGGTAGTGGATACCGCCGCCGCCGCCATCGGTTCTATCACACTGGCCTTCCCGCGCTTAATCGTGCTGGATTTGATGTTGCCAGATATGAACGGCCTTGACCTGCTGCGCTACGTTCGTAAGCAACCGGGCAATGAGGCAGTAGATGTCATCGTATGTTCCGGTGCGACGGGCGGTTTCCAAATGCACCAGGCGTTAGTTGCGGGTTCACAATTGTTTTTAGGTAAGCCCACTAGCGTTGAAGATCTCATCAAGGCGGTTAGCCATGTGCTGAAATTAGATACCGAGTTGGTGACACCCATATAGGCTGAGAAGTGACATTTTTCAGCAAAAAGAATTACCGCAAGTTATGACTACCGCACTATACTGAGGGTATAGTCACCGTCCTTCACACAGAAGAAGCGGCGGATTGCTTATTTTTGCGTGCCATAAGCTGCGCTCATCTTGATGTGAGGGATGTGTTCAGCTTTTTGATTCACGGGCGCATCTACCTCCCTTGCTGTCCGGTCTTCTGATGCTCTTCATCGTCTCCTGCCGAATAACAATATATATACCAATTCTTCCGTGAGTTTAAAAGAACGTGTTTTACAGCCGTGTATTCAAAACGCGGCAGTCTGATGCGACGTAGAAATGTGAATTTTATCTGGAGTCGCCTAATTGAGGACAAATTTCGCTCATGGCAGGGGCGCGGTGATGTCCCTTAATCTACAGAAAGGGTGTGTGTCATGTTACATCGTACTCGTGCATGGGCGCACTTCGCGCTCACCACGGTGCTATTGATGAGTTTCTTAAGTTTGATAGTGCCACTGGCAGCACAAGAACAAGTCCAGATCAAGCTTACCCCATATGAAAATAACCCTATATTCATGAAGGATAGCACACTGGATTGGGAGGCTGGCGGCATCGGAAGGCAGCGTGTCGTGTTTCATGATGGAATGCTCTATATGTTCTATCTAGGCTACAGAGGCGGACAAATTGCCGGCGCTGTCGGATATGCAACATCTGATGATGGCCTTCACTGGACCAAGTCTAAAGATAATCCAGTTTTTGTGCCTGACAAAGAAATCGCGTCAAATGGCGTGATGAACCTGGCGGTGGCCTTGATCGGCGACACATGGACGTTGTATTTCACGCCTTGGCGTGCAGGCAATTTATGGTACGAATTCAACGGTGACATCCTCATTGCTACAGCACCTGAACCCAATGGCCCGTGGACTGTTGCTGAAGAACCCGCACTAACTACCAGCACCGTGCGTGCTTGGGATGCCGGTGGACGCTATCTGCAAACGGTTACAGCTAGCAAAAATGGGTTCGTCATGTTTTATGACGCTGGCGCAACAGTGAACGATATCGGTATGGCGACTTCCGCCGATGGTCTTCATTGGACGAAGTATGATGACCCGGCAACCAAATCAGGTCCATTTGCCAAGAGTGATCCGGTATTCGGACCAAGCTCAGGCAGAAATGCCTGGGACAGTGCATACGCAGATGGGCCTGTCGTCTGGCAAACAGATCATGGTTGGGAGATGTTCTATGGTGCAGGACAAAACGATGGTGAACGCAGTATCGGATGTGCAACCAGCACAGATGGGATCATATGGAAACGTGTGGGAGACACACCACTGCTGACTGATCCCGATAAACTGCTTGCTCCAGAAGCAGTAGTGTCATTCAATGGCACGCAATATCTCTATTACGTTGTTCTTTCAAAGCGTTTCGACCCCGAGGGCATTGCTGTCGCTACGATTACCCATGACTAAATGATTTCCCGGCGCATTTTCTAAATGGAGGGCCGGTAATTAAGCCAGCATGGTTTTGGGGGCGAGTTCGAATTTGGCCTCCTATAAATAGAAAGGATGTGGTGTCATGTTACATCGTACTCGTGCATGGGCGCACTTCGCGCTCATCGTAGCCGCTGTAGCAGTCGGATTGAGTCTGGTACTACCGCTTTCCGCTCAGGATGAGTCCTATTTCCCCACAACCGACTGGCGCATCTCGACGCCTGAAGCACAAGGATTGGACTCGGCACAATTGGCTGGATTCTTCCAGACTTTTTCACAGAAACATTTTAATTTGGATAGTCTTTTGATTGTTCGCAATGGTTATGTCGTGGCAGAAGCCTATCACCCTCCCTTCAAGCAAAACATGCCCCATCAACTGTATTCCGTCACAAAAAGTGTCACCAGTGCCTTGGTGGGGATTTTGTTGAAGGACGGATACCTGAAGAGCTTGGATACGCCAGTGGTGAGTCTCTTTCCAGAGCGAACGATTCAGAACCTAAACGCGAACAAAAAGGCCATGACTATCCGTGACCTGTTAACGATGAGGGCCGGGTTCGCCTGTGATGTCAATACAGGTGCCGACACAAATACCGAACAGATGCTAGCAAGCGACGACTGGTTGCAGTATACGCTTGATATGCCAATGGGCTCAAAGCCCGGAACCGAGTTTCATTACTGCAACAACGTAGCATTTCTGCTGTCTGGGATTGTTAACCAGACAACGGGCATGTCAGCCGTAGACTTTGCCGCTGAAAAGCTTTTTGGGCCGCTGGGGATCACCAATTATGTGTGGGCAGTTAGTCCACATGGTGTTGCATTCGGAGCATCTGATTTGCAGTTAACAACCCGTGACATGGCAAAGTTCGGCTATTTGTTCCTCAATGATGGCAAGTGGAACGGCCAACAAATCATCCCGGCAGACTACGCAAAGGCAGCGATCAGCCCGCAGACGGAAACCGGCTGGCAGGACACCAGCTATGGCTATATGTGGTGGTATGCGGACTCAATCAAAGCGCCGTTGGCTTTGGGCTCTGGTGGGCAGTACATCAGGCTCGATCCGGAACGTAACATTATCGCGGTTGTAACAGGTGGTTTCACCGAAGCGCTCCGTGCCCCGCTGCAATACCCCTTTACCTACTTTATGGCGACATGGAACGCCGCCGATGATGCCCTCCCAGAAAATGCTGATGCGCAGCAACAACTAAAAGATGTAATTGCCCGTATTGAGAATCCGGCAGCTGTGACCGTTCAGGCACAACCTGAAATTGCGGCACAGGTCTCCGGTCAGAATTACATGTTATTCACGCCGGTTCAACTGCCTCAGGCTGACTTGGTCCCCAACCAGCAGGTGAACGCAACCATGGTGAGTTTCAACTTTGAGGACAAGGCATCAGCACGTCTGACCTTCAAATTCGCGGATGGTCAGGAATGGGTAGCCCCTGTGAGCATGAACGGAGTGGATGCGGTGTCCGAAAGTCCGGTTGGCCCGATTGGCGCGACTGCGGAATGGCTCACCGACAATGAATTGTGTATTTCCCTAAAATATGTAGGGGCTTCGGCTATGATGCGCCTTGATGTCTCATTCATTCCCGGCGGAATAGAGATTTTGGGAACAGAATATGTCACCGGTCAATCACATACGGCAGTAGGTGTAATGATGCAGGAACAATAGTGTGCCAATTCATCGAAGAAAGGTCGTGATGGATTAGTAATTTGAATGATTTCGGGGCGGACGTCTAGCCCGCCCCGCTAACTGAAGAAAGGAAGTGTGTCATGTTACATCGTACTCGTGCATGGGCGCACTTCGCGCTCATCGTCGTCGTTGTTCTATTGAGCCTACCGGTTGTTTCTGCACAAGATAATAAACCAGAACCCGTTGGTCTGCGCCCGGATGCGCCGCAGTACGCGCTGCATGGGCCGTATTGGGTGGGGACGTGGGATTATATTATTGATGCTGGCACAGCCAACGAAATTTCGTTTAGGGCGTGGTATCCGGCACTTAACCCCAAAAATGAGCCGGAAGCAGTCACCTACGTGATGCGGCCCGATGCAGCCTTTCGGCAGTATACCGATCCTGAGCGGCTGTTGACCCTGGAAGGCCATGCATTATTCAATAGTGAACCAGACTTTAGTGCGGCACCATACCCATTAGTCGTGTTCTCACACACGTATACTGGGTCGAGTGAATTACAGTATTACACTGCGGAACATCTTGCTTCTTATGGTTTTGTGGCATTTGCGCCTGAACACAAGGCCGATACCTGGGATGCCTACTATGCATCCCTCATCAAGCGCATTCAAGATGTTACTGCTGCAATCACTTTCGCTGATACTCTTACGGCCAAAGGTGGCGATTGGGAAGGATTGATCGATACGGAGCATATCGGCGTCAGCGGATGGTCGGCGGGTGGAGCAACAACCTATGGCGTTGCAAATGCTCCGCTTGATTGGGCAGGAGTCAAAGAATACTGCAGTGTGATTCCAGAAGGCACAGGGTGTGCGAACCTTGCCCATGAACAGACAGCAGCTTTGGCGGCACTAGGGCTCGAAAAAGAACCGGAAGGTTTGTGGCCCGCAATTGGCGACACTCGTGTGGATGCTATTGTTCCAATGTCGGGCGGGGCTGATATATACGGTCAGCGCGGCTTAACAGAACTCCATGTGCCAATGTTAGCCTTCAACGGATCAAGCGAGGTCGAAGTACCGTGGTTTTCTAAGACCTATGATGAGATAGCCAGCACGCAAAAAATCCATGTAGTCCTCAATAATGCAGATCATTTTGTGTTTGACGCAAGCTGTGTATCAGTGCCGTGGATGATCGAAATTGGTGCCTATGGTTGGTGCGCTGACGCAGTTTGGGACATGGATCGCGCCCATGACCTAATCAATCACTTCACCACGGCCTTCCTGCTGGATGTGCTGAAGGGCGACAAGGATGCTCATGCGGCCCTCGCACCGGAAGCGGTTACCTTCCCCGGCATCGACTACAAAGCGCAGGGATTTTGATCAAATAGGAATAGAGGAAATGGGGCAGCTTTTAGCTGCTCCATCCATTACTGCTGAGCGCAGCTTGCAAATCCCCCGACAGGCGAGTCAACTCTCCGGCTATGGTTTCTACGGCGCGGGTGCTTTCGAGGTTGTTTTGTGTCACTCGTTCGACCCGTTCAATTCCGATGGTGATTTCATCCAGCCCATCTCCCTGTTGCCGGATAATTTCGTAAACTTGTTGCACCGCCTGTTGTGCGCTGGTGACATTGTCGGCCAGTTGTGCCATCACGAGATCAGCTTGTCCGGCGACGGTTAGACCATTTTCCACTGCTCCAAGTCCATCCTCGGTGGCACGGATGGCTTGTTTCATCGCGGTTTGGATTTCTTCCAATATTGCACGTACTTGACCAGCCGATTGAGTGGACTGATGCGAAAGTGAGCGTACCTCATCTGCCACGATTGCAAAGCCGCGCCCATGTACGCCTGCGCGCGCAGCTTCGATAGAGGCATTAACAGCCAGTAGGTTAGATTGAGTGGCAATTTCGCCAACTGAGCCGATGATGGCATCAATACGGCGGGCAAATTGCGCCAGCGTCTTGATTGTTTCGGCGATGGCAAGCACCCGCTCGCGGATGTCGGTCATTCCAGACATGGCTTGATTGATGGCGCTGCTGCCACTTTCTGAGCTTTCGGCGGCTTGGCGCGCGGTGGCGTTGAGTGTACGAGCTTGTTCTTGTACCCGTTCTGAAAGCTCGACAAGATGGTTCAACAGTGTATTGGTACGCTCAATGACTTCTGCTTGTTCCCGTGCGCCCGCCGACTGCTGGGTTGTTACCCGGTTGATGGAGTCCAGTGCGCGCACCAGCATATGGGTCGTTTGTGTTAGCTGCTCGGTGGCAGGGATGGTACGGGGTGGGTTGTTCGGCCCGGATGGTGAAGGGGCAGATGTTTGCTGCCACAGCGCGACCAGCCCCGCACCAGCAATGGCTGCAAAACCCAGCCACGGCGGGATAGTCTCAACCCGCAGCAAATCAAGCATGGCTCCAAAAACTGCCAATAGAACCGCTAAACCCATCCATCGCTGTGCGGCAGATAATTTGTTGAAACGTTCTACCATATGTCGCAACCCATAAGAAGATTTTGTGTACCTATTTTGTATCTTACTCCAAGTTGGCGTGAAATGAACTTGAGTTTGTGACCGCCACTTGATCTAGTGCTGGTTTGCAAGATGCTTACCATGAGATTTGAACTTCCCAACGCTAGCTCGCAGCAAAATAAATAGGGGAGGCTATATGCTCCCCAGTAGATATTCGCCAGACTTTACGAGCGTTTCGTTTTTGAAGATCGTTTGCGTTTAGGCAATTCCGTTTTCATGAGCGGGAGGTTGAAACCGAATGTGCTGCCCTTGCCATACTCGCTCTCAAAGCACATCTGACCGTTGTGGCGTTCAATTACAGTTTTGACGAGGTGCAGTCCCAGACCTGTTCCTTTGATCGTACGGGTTTCTTTAGTTTTGACACGATAGAACGGTTGGAATAGATTGTTCTGCTGGTCCGCAGGAATGCCATAGCCATTATCTTGAACGGTAAATGTCACCTGCTGCCCTTCCATTGTCAAGCGCACGGTTACTTGACCACCTTCCGGCGTGTATTTGATGGCATTGATAATCAGATTTGTTATGGTTTCCGGAAGGAGGTAACGATCTCCTCGAATAATAATAGGCTCAGGTTGAATATCCAGCCCGTAGTCATGTTTTTTGGCGACTGCTTGGGGACGGCTTTCCTCAAATGCGTGAACCACAAGTTGGCGTATGTCCACCGGTTCTTTCACGATTTCTTGCCCGGCGGACATGCGTTCAAGAGTGAGGATGTCACGGGTTATTTTATCAATGCGTTTGACCCCCTCCTTGATGGCATCTACCTGCTCGTAATTACGCTCGGTCATGTACGATGAAAGTTCACTTTCGAGCAATTGGAGGAAGCCATTGACCACGCCTAACGGGTTACGAAGATCGTGGGCAGCAATACGAATCATCTGGGTCTTCAGTTGTTCCAATTCGCTAACTTGCTGGTAAAGCTGCTTAAGTTCCGCCAGTTGTTCTGCGGTTTGTTGGTGCAAGCGGGCATTATCAATTGCAGAGGCGATGCGGGCAGCCAATAACTGCAGGAACTCAAACATGGACAGGCTGAATAGGTCGGGCTCATTAGTTTGAACATTCAAAATGCCGATCAAACGATCTTGGGTGACGAGGGGGAGGGTTATCTGGGCATGAGATCTGGCAATTGTCGGAATGTAGTCCGGGTCCTCATAAACGTTAAGTACCAATTCGGGGACTAAATTACGCGCCACTCGTCCGGCTATGCCTTGATCAAGTGTAAGCGTTGGCCAGGGACAGACGGTGGAAAGTTGCCGGCAACCTGTGCTACCCGCAGAACATTACCTTCTAGGAGATGGATGATACCTGCTCGCGCTTGACTGATGCGAACGGCTGCATCCGCAGCAATACGTAACACGTAATTGATGTCTAGCTGCTCGGTGAGTTCCACATCAACTTGGCGGATAATTTCGAGACGACTGATGTATTCATTCCGTTCCGCTTCATTGCGGCGGCGTTCTTCAATATCTCGTCCCATCGATTGAAATTCAAGCAGTTGACCGTTCTTATCAAAAATGGGACGATCTGTCCATTCTTGCCAGCGCAATCTGCCATTAGGAAATCGCACAGAATGTTGATATGTAAACGGCTGTCCGGTTTGTATAGAGCGTTGAATTTGGTCAGTAATCATCTCGCGGAATTCAACTGGAACATCTGCTAAAAAGGACTTGCCGAGCATTTCCTCGTGCGTACGGCCAAAGTAGCGACACATCGCATCATTAACAAACGTCAACCGGGTATCCGGTAGATAACGGCAGATCAATTCGGTTTGATCTTGAATGACTGCCTGATAACGCATTTGAGTAGTTCTTAGGGCGTCTTCGCTGCGTTTTCGAATACAGATGTGTTCTAATGTTGCAGCATATAGCGAGAGCAGTTCGAGTTGATAATCTTGAAGCGGTTCATGGCGCGTCAAATTGTCGGCTGCCAGCCATCCGATAACCCCTTTATCACTGAGCAGTACCGCCATCGCGTTCCAGCCACGCCCAACGACTTGCCAATTATCGTATAGAGCAACGTCATGCCAAACCTTTACCCGCCGCTTTTCTGCTAGGGCATCTAGAACCCAGTCAAAGTTGTTCTTTTTGGCGATGCGAATGGCACGTTCATCGCGCAGGTTACCGTCTACGTCAGTACCATATGTTCCGATTACTTCACCGCTATTTTCATCAAGCATCAGTAAGCCCAACCGGTCAAAGCGCAAGCGGTTGCGTCCTAGCTCGATAGCCCGGCGGCAGAGGTCATCGAAACTTTCGGTCTCGGAAAGTTCTATATTTATTTCATTCAGGGCTTTGAGATATTCATGGAATTGTTGGGCTTGTGCTTCGCTTTTGCGGAGATATTCTTCTGTTATTTTTTGTTCAGTAACATTTCGGGCAACACCTAAAGCTTGAGTTACTTTGCCGGCAGGCGAACGCTTGAATACGCGATTCTTGACATTAATCCAATGCCACGTAGCGTCAGCACCTTGCATCCGGAAGGTAAATTCTAAGAACTCTCCGTCAGAAATTTTCTGCAGATCTTTATTCTGGGCAAGAAAGATACGTTGGTCATCTGGATGGACAAAGCGAGGCAGGAAGTTTTCATCAAATAATTCCACTTCACGCGCATCATATCCCAGCATTTCACTGATTTTCTTGTTGGAAAATATGACTCTTTGTTCTGTGAAGTCGTAAACATAGACTGCATCCGGCACAGCTGCAATATAAAGTTGATTATCTCTCAACTGACTTTCATGCCGCTGCCGTTCAGTTATGTCCAGTCCTGTGCCTACGATAACCGTTGTGTCGGCCATGACTACGGCCTTGAGAGCAATATCTATCCAGCAGTCTGATTCATCTTTGCGCTTCAGACGCAGCTCGTGTCGGGTGGCGGATACATCTTCTGGTCGGTAATGCTCCCATTCTAGCAAGAATTGTCGGTCATTTGGGTGAACCAGCTCAATAAATGACTTTGTGAGTAATTCATTCAACGTATATCCTGTTGCCTCAATCAGGGCAGGATTGACATAGACCAATTGGTTTTTCTGGCGACAGACAAATACAAGTGCAGCCGTCATTTCAGCTAGGTTTCGGAATCGTTCCTCACTAATCCGGATAGCATTTTCTATTTGCTTGCGTGCGGTAATATCACGACCAATGCCAACTACTCCACGTACCTCACCACTGTGTGACCGCAGCGGGAACTTGACAATGCTGTAGTCCTTGTGAATGCCTTCTCGATCACTAGTGTCGTCAAAAATATGTGTTTGACCACTTGTCATGACCTGCAGGTCACGCTCTCTGTAGCGGTCACCAGTTTCTTTGCCGAAAACTTCAACATCTGTCTTATCCAGTACACTGTCTAAAGGTAAGTTCAGCGACTTCGAGAACGCCGGATTGATCATTACATGCCGACCATCCTGGTCTTTGATAAAGATAATGTCCTCTGTCTTTTCGATAATGGAACGAAAGAGCTGTTCGCTTTCGTTGAGCTTATCTTCCATCTGTTTGCGCTGTGATATGTCGCGTGCGATGCCACAGCATCCCACGACCCTATCGCCTTCGATGATGAGCGTGACGTTTTGCTCTATCCAGCGGGCTTCACCACTATAGGTGACGATTTCGAATTCGCGACGAGATTCAGGGATACGTTCCTTGAATTGACGAACGTAATAGTCGGTTATTTGGCTACGGCAGTTTGGGTGAAGATAGGTGCTGAAGTGTTGGCCAAGCACATCATCCGGCGTATATCCGAACAGGCGCATGATCTGCGAATTCACATATGTGAAATAGCCTGCCTCATTGGTTATAAAGAGTACATCATTTACGGAGTCAATTAAATGTTGTATGTGGCGCGGTAGATTGTAGTTTTGTTCATGCCGCGCAGCCGGACTGGTCTCATTCATGTGATGTGTTATGATCCTTCAATTGATGGGCCTCTATCATCTTGTTGCCAAAAGGTGTGCCAATAAATCTGCTGCCGGGATTTCGGACATAACCAGCGTTCTATGAGATTACGTGCCACTTTTTTTTGCAAAGTCAAGGTGACGAGTGCTTATTACAAATTATATATCGTTTTACGTTACCGTTAGTGAGAAATTAGTTTGGTTTTGCGTCCTTCCTATTTTATGGAAACGTTTCCATTAACTAATGATTAGGATACCCCTATTTGATTTTTATACCCCCCCAGAGATGCGGGGGTGTACGATGTCCCCCACAAAAATGGGGGTGCGCTAGAAGAACGTGCGGCGGTTCGGCTGACTGAACACTATGGACTATAATGAGGTTGGAATTCACCTATCAAAGGACAAGCGGGGATGACCGTAGATAAAGCACTTCAAGCAACTATTCAGAACGATTCCGCATTGACAGCCATGCGGGTCAAAATTACGCGGTTTGCAGCACTGCTGTTTGAGCGGCGCTTATTTGACATTTCAGGGGGCAATATTAGCGCCCGAGTTGGCGAATATGTGTGCATCACGCCGCGTTATAGCGGCAGCCAACGCCAGTGGCAGCTCAAGCCCGAAGATGTTCTGGTAGCGGATATGCAGCGCAACATTCTCGATGGTGATGGCGAATTGTCGCGGGAGACCAATGCCCATTTCCGATTGCATCAGGAGTTCGGTGAGCATGGAACCGGTGTTATTCACGCTCATGCGCGTAATATTTTGGTTTTTGCTGCTATGAACCAGCCCATGCCAGTGGTCTTGGAGTCATATCAGAAGTTTGGGACTGTCCCTGTTGTTGAATATGCGCCTGCCCATACCACGGATTTAGCCGAACATGTGGTGGGAGGAATTCGGGGCAACGAGGACCGCATACGCAAACAAGCTGCGGCAGTCATTGCACCGTGGCACGGCTTATTCGTGATGGGCAAAGACTTAGATGCGGCCTTGGATGCGGTAGAGCGGCTGGATAACAACGCTTATATCATTCTCATGAGTCAATTATTGCGAAACAATGACATGTTGGGTGAACAACGTCAGGCATTTGCGGAAGCTGCTGCCAAGTACAAGGCATAATTGATACACAGAATCTAAAACCCAGCTACAATTAGACTGGTTGGCTCTTATTGGCGGGACGTAACCACGTCCCGTATTTTTAACTTTATGCAAACAGACTTTTCTGGACAAACAATTGGTCAGTTCCAACTGCGGGAATTACTCGGGCAAGGAGGCATGGGTTCGGTTTACCGTGCTTACCAATCCAACTTGAAACGGGAAGTTGCCCTCAAAATTCTGCCGGTTCAATTTGCCCAACAGGCTGAATACGCCGAACGATTCACCCGCGAAGCTCAGACCGCTGCTGCCTTGGAGCACGCGCATATCGTTCCGATATTTGATTTTGGTACGGTCAACGGACTAAGTTATGTCGCGATGCGTTTGCTGACTGGTGGTTCGTTGGCAGACCGTTTGCGGCAGGCTCAGAGTAAAGGCGAACTGCCCTCACTTGCAGATGTGAGCGAGATTCTGAAACAACTCGCTGGCGCCTTAGATTATGCTCATGGTCGAGGGGTCATTCACCGCGACATCAAAGCCAATAACGTCATGTTTGACGATCAGGGTAGTGCCTTTTTGGTAGATTTTGGTATCGCCAAACTGTTGGATTCAACTACCGGCTTGACAGGCACCGGCATGACGATGGGCACGCCCTCGTATATGTCGCCTGAACAGTGGAAGGGTGAAAGTATCACTCCGGCAGCAGACCAATATGCATTAGGAGTGATGGTTTACGCCATGATGACAGGGCGTATGCCATTTGAAGCCACCACACCCTATGTGTTGATGAATAAGCACCTCAATGAACAACCAACACCACCGCAGACTTGGCGAGCCGATATTCCTCCAACTGCCAAAGAAGTGATTGATCGAACATTATCGAAATCGGCAGTTGATCGTTTTCCTTCCGTAATGGCCTTTTCTCAGGCATTTGAAGCCGCTATTAGCACAGTGGATAGCGAAAAGACTGAATTTTTCAGCCGTCCAATGCCACCACCGCAGCGGGTTGCACTGACGCCATCGCGTGTACCACTTACTCCTGGCATATATTCGCAGCCAACCACCAATCCGGCTGAAGCACCGCTTATTATGCCACAGGCGCTTCAACCCAAAACCGTTGCTTCTTCCGAGCCTAAGCCGTCTGTGCCGTTTTTCCGGCGTCCGCTGGTATGGGTTGGTGCGGTTATTCTGTTAGCGCTGGTTGGGGCCGGAATATTGTTGCCAACCCTAACCCAGAATGCAGCTAATGTGGCGGCTACCGGAACCGCTGCAAGTTTGGCACTCTTGCCTAGCCATACGGCCACAATAACCGCAACTTCCACTAATACGGAAACTGCTACGATTATTGCTACAGTAACCGTTGTTGTTGCACAGGTAGCCAGTGATACGCCTGCTCTAACGGCTACTGCCACCCTCCAACCGACTGAAACGGAGGTGCCCACCGCTACAGCGACAGCAACACTCGACCCCGCGGCATTAGCACTCGCGACCTATGACGCAATTCAAACGGCGACGGCAACACTGTGGACGGACACACCTACTCCCGATGCTCAACAGACCGTCAACACACGGTTGACAGAATTATTCGGCAATGACCAAACGGCGACGGCTACACTGTGGACAGCGACCGCTACCATAACGCCATCTCCAACTGTAACAAGTACCGCAACGACAACTAGCACGTCCACACCTTCGCCAACGGCAACACCAACATCCACGTTGACGAACACGGCAACGACCACCAGTACCACTACGCCGTCACCCACGAACACAGCCACTGCGTCGCCTACAGCGACCTTGACTTATACACCGTCACCATCGGCGACACTTACTGCTACCATCACCGCCACTCCTTCCCCCATTCCCACCGAACCACCAGCTTGCGCTTCAGCTCTGCCAACACGTTTGCAGGTGGGGGGGGCAGGGTACTGTGGTGAGCCGTACCTTTAGTCCCATCCGTGTCAATCCGGAAAGCCCCAATGTTTTAGGACGGATGTTGCGCGGCGCACATTTCAATGTAATTGGAGGCCCAATTTGCGGGCCAATCTCGCAGTTATGGTGGTGGCAGGTCGACTTCAACGGCGTAGTCGGGTGGGCAACTGAGGGGCAAAACAACGAGTATTGGTTGGCTCCGGTTGGTGAAGTTACGACGTTGCAGCCAACAGCGCCGCCTACCCCGGACGCAGTTGTATCCACGCTACCGCCACCAACACCGGAACCGCTCAATAGTAATGGTGTTCCGTCGTCCTTCCAGCCAATTTGTAGATTGCTCACTGCTGAAAGTTTTGATGGTGACATCGCGGTGAATAGTTGGCGCGAAGATACCACCCCGAATGGCAGCGTTAGTATTCGTAATGGAGCCTATGAAATAACTATTGAGCCAGACTCGAATGCGCCGGGCAACCAACCAATAGTTGTCGGCGGCCTGCTTGATCAAAGCTTCGGCAATGTTCGGGTAGAGGCACTAATTCGCTCGTCTGTCTTTGCTTCCGGCGAAGATCGCACTGGACTTCTGTTCAGGGGACAGGATGATCAAAGTTTTCTGGCATTTATTATCCGTAGCGATGGTTCTTTCAGGGTAGTAAGGGTAATCTCTGGCGGACTGGATAGCGAGGGCAAAGTATTAGTAGACTGGACGCCTAGCGATGCCATCCGGCTGGGGAACGGCGAAGCGAATACCTTGCGGATTGATATGCGTGGCAGCCGAATCGAATTGTATATCAATCGCCAACTTGTGGCTCGCTTGACAGAGGATGAATGGCGAGAGGGTCGGGTGGGCTTCTTCGGAGCCTCGTGGGAAGAGGCTACATTCTCATTGGACTACATTCGATTTTGCGGTAACCCGTAATTAGTTTGTCTCATTTTGAATGACTATCATGCCCGCTTTATGGCGGGTTTTTGTTTTGCTCCAAAGGCGAAACTGAACGCACAAGTTGGCAATGTGTGAAACCATGATTTACGGTTGATAGAAGATAATAATGTTACAATATCAGTGATGTTGCTACGCGCTAAATTTACACGAGACAATCTAAATGTCATCAAATGCTGATAATACTGCAGTGGAACGGATATTAGATGCGGTAGCCGTTCCTTTGCTGGTCTGTCGGGATGACCACATCGTTTTCACCAATCATACTTTCGTGCAGTTATGTGGTTTTTCCCCTGACCAAGTTCGTAATATGTCCCTCAAAACACTTTTGTCCGGTATCCCATCAGATAATGTCCCTTATCAAGTACTTCCTGATGATGTCCAGCTTCTGACAGCCAGTGGCAAACGTCTAAATATACAATTCCGCAGATCATCCATAGAATTCGCAGGCTTGCCATGCGAAATGTTGACGCTCAAGGATGTGACTCACGTACGGCAGCTTGAAGAACGCTATCGGGTTATTGCCGATGCCATGATTGATGTGATGGTTGTCACCGATGGTGCTGGCACTATTTTGTCTGTAAATCCAGCAGTTAAAGATATGTTGGATTACACTCCATTAGAACTACTCAATACAAAAAGTGATGATCTCATTCATCCGGCTGATCTGGCGAAATTCTCCGAACAAATGCGGGCTATGGTCAAGGGTGAGAAGCCTGTCCGTGTCGAAATACGCCTGCGCCGTAAGAACGGCGACTATATTTGGGTTGAAGGACTTGGCGGCGTCGTGCGCGAGCGCAACAGTGACGGTGAAACCTATATATCAATGGTTCGTGATATTAACCAGCGCAAGCAGGTCGAAGAACAACTCCGTTTGATCACAGATAATATGGACGATGTGGTTTCCCAGATAGATACTGATGGCATTGTCATCTATGTTAGTCCATCTTGTCAAACGATTCTGGGCTACTCTCCTGAGGAATTAATGGGTCAACCCGGGTTTGAACTAATTCATCCTGATGACCTTGCTACGAACGTTGAGAAGTTTCAACTAGCTATATTATCTCATACGACCGAAGTTGCAGAAGTCCGTTATTTGCACAAAGACGGTCACTACGTTTGGATGGAAAGTTCTGCAGGCGCTGTCTATGACAATAATGGAGATATCAACTGTTTGGTGGCTTGCTCACGCGATATTTCTTCCCGAAAAATGGCCGAAGAACGCCTTCGCCGGAGTGAAGAACAGCTTCGATTGTTGACGGATAGCATGGGCGATGTCATGGCTCAAGTTGGTTCTGACGGCACGATTACTTATATAAGTCCATCATGCTACACGAATTTCGGATTCCGCCCGTATGAATTGATTGGGAAGCCATCGCTTGAGCTCGTGCATCCCGAAGACTTACCATCAGCCTCCGCGAAATTTCAAGCGATTGCTGTTGGCAACAATTCCGAAGTTGCTGAATATCGGTTTTTGCATAAGGACGGACACTATATTTGGGTCGAGTCATGTGGAAATAGAATCTTGGATAAGGATGGACAGATTGCAGCTTTTGTGACTGCTACCCGTAATATCACGTCCCGCAAGCTGGCCGAAGCACAACTACGAGAGAGTGAAGAACACTTCCGCCTCTTGGCGAATAACAGCACGGACATGATTGCTCAATTGGGCGATGATGGGGTGATGCAATACATCACCCCATCGTGTCAAGCAGTGTTGGGTTATCAGCCGGATGAACTGATAGGTCGGATAGCCTTTGACTTCATTCACCCTGATGATAAGTATGGCGTTGTCGATAAGTTTCAGGGGGTAATGACCGGTTTAGAACCCTACTTCATTGAGTTTCGGGCGAAGCATAAAGAGGGGCACTACGTCTGGTTGGAATTGAATACCAGTGTCGTTCATAAGTCTCCCGGTGTTATTGACCACCTAGTTCTGGCAATGCGTGATATATCGAGTCGCAAAAAGACTGAAAAAGCACTGCGCGCCAGCGAAGAACAATACCGTTTGTTGGCGGACAACAGCACCGACGTTATCGCACTCCACGAATTGGATGGGAGATGTATATATACCAGTCCTTCGGTCACCCAGCAAACCGGTTGGTTGCCAGAGGAGATCGAAGGCGCAAGTCCAACCAGGCTTATTCACCCTCAAGATGCCGAGAGGGTTTTTATAGCAGTTGCACAGGCCATTCAGGATGGGAAAGATGTCTCAGTCGAATATCGCTTTCAATGCAAGGATGGGGGATATACCTGGGTTGAAAGCCACCACCGGCTAATCTTCCAGTCTGACGGGACACCGTACCGCTTGGTAGTATCAACGCGCAATGTCACTACCCGCAAGCAAGCGGAACTCGCGCTCCAGGAAAATGAGGAACGACTGCGTATTATCACAGATAATATGAGCGATGTGGTTGTGCAGATTTCGCCTCGTGGCGTTATTGATTATGTCAGTCCATCCAGTCGTGATATGTTAGGTTACGATCCTCATGAACTGATTGGCGAACCAACCTTTGTACGTATTCATCAAGACGATCAATTGCTAGTTGCTCAGAAGTTTCAAGAGGCTTACAAAGAGCGCAAGCCAAAGACTATGGAAGTGCGCTATCGACACAAATCGGGGCAGTATCGTTGGATTGAAATTTCCGGTATGGTAATTATTGATGCCCGGGATAGCGTTAATGGTTTGGTGGCTTCAATGCGCGATGTTCAAGCCCGCAAACATACTAATGATGCGCTTCGTGAAAGCGAAGAGCGCCTGCGCTTGATTGCCGACAATATTCACGATTTGGTAACACTCACTGATGCTAAATTAACCGTTCAATACATCAGTCCTTCATATGTTCAAATTCTGGAATACCTTCCGGAAGATTTAATTGGTCGTTCTTTGTTTGAACTAGTTCACCCTGATGATTTGGAAAAAGTCAGGCAGAAAGTATCTGGCGCATTAGAACGGCGGGTATCCGAGTCGGTTGAATGTCGGGTCAAACATAAGAGTGGGTATTATGTGTGGGTAGAGGCTGCCGGAACCATCATATCGAACGAGCACAATGAGGTCACCGGAGCGGTCATTACTGCCCGCGACATTAGCGAGCGACGTTGGATGCAGCGCGCGCAAACTGAACAAGACCGGTTGGTAGGTGCGCTGGCAAAACAGCAAGAACTCAACGAATTAAAAAACCGCATGATGTCACGGTTGTCCCACGAACTCCGTACCCCGCTGGCCGTGATTTCTACATCAGCCGATTTGTTACAACATTATGCCCAACGTATGACAGAAGAAAAGCGGCAGGAACGACTGCAGCAGATACGTCAACAGATCAAGCATTTCACTCTGATGTTGGACAATATGTCGTTGGTAGTAAAAGGCAGCAATTATACAGGGGAATTTGCCCCGTCACCGTATGATCTGAAACAACTTTCAGACACGGTCATCGAAGCGGTTAAAGATGCCCTGCATAGCACCCAAACCGTGAAAGTGACATTAATCGGTAGCTATGAAATGGTCAATTCAGACGAAAAGTTAATGCGTCTCGTCATGACCCATTTACTCTCCAATGCGCTCAAATTCTCACCCGGCGACAGCACCGTTGAGCTTAATGTGGAAGTAAGTGATCATACGATTACTTGCGTGGTAAGTGACAATGGAATTGGCATCCCACCTGAAGACCGTCCACACATTTTTGAGCCCTTTTACCGTGCCAGCAATATTAATGAGGTTCCTGGTTTGGGTATTGGGTTGTCAATTGTCAATGATGCTGTCAATTCGGTTCGGGGTACCATTGATATCAAAAGTGAACTCAATCACGGCACTCGGATTAGAGTATTCATTCCATTGAATCAAGATTTGGAACGCTTTTAGGAGAAGGACAGCATGAAGCGCTTGAGCCAACTGCCGTCGTCGGCACCATCCATGCCTGGCCCATCTTCTCCGCCTAGCAGCAAAGTGCCTCTGCCGCCTTTACCGAATTACAGCCTGTCTACAGTCTGCCCCGCCTGCAATGCGCCTACCATCCGCCGTGCCTGCAAAGTGCGCTGCGAACGCTGCGGTTTTATGTGGGATTGCAGCGAGTTGTGATGAGAATCCACCTGTCAGTGTGTATATCTTCTCAGTTTGCTTAAACAGGTAAACCACTACACGCCGCGCCTGATTTACCCCCAACCCATTTGGGAAGTGATCCGGCAATGGTGACAGGAGACGGCTTATGAAGGTTAAAATGATTCTACCTGCACTGACCGAAGCAACGAGTCCACTTTTCCGCCCTATCAAATATTCTCTCTTTCCGCCGCTCGGATTGGCAACTCTTGCCGGGTATCTGAACGATAATGATTCTGTGGTTATTGAGGACGAACACGTCGAAAGATTAAACTTGAATGATGAACCGGATTTGGTAGTTATACAGGTTTATATTACATCGGCTTACCGCGCTTACAAGATTGCCGATCACTACCGCAGCAAAGGCGCTCATGTGGCTTTAGGTGGGTTACATGTTACATCGTTACCAAGTGAAGCCATCCACCACGCAGATACCATCTTTCTCGGGCCGGGTGAAGACACATGGCCGTCTTTCCTTGCCGATTTCAGGATGGGGAATCCGGGGAAAATATACCGTTCCCAATTGCGGACATTAGTTGGCGTTCCGCCCATCCGCCGTGATCTGATTAAGCGTCATCTTTATCTTGTTCCCAATTCAATTGTGGTTTCACGCGGCTGTCCTCATGTGTGTAACTTCTGCTACAAGGAAGCGTTTTTTAAGGGTGGGCGCAGCTTTTATACCCAAGAAGTTGATGCTGCGCTGTCCGAAATCGAACGCCTGCCGGGGCGTCATCTCTATTTTTTGGACGATCACCTTTTGGGTAACGCCCGTTTTGCGGCAGCCTTGTTCGACGGCATGAAAGGCATGGGGCGTGTGTGGCAGGCCGCTGGAACTGTACAGTCCGTATTGAAATCGGGATTGCTCGAAAAAGCTGTTGCTGCCGGGTTACGCAGTCTGTTCGTCGGCTTTGAGACCCTCAATCCAGATAGTTTGATTGAACAGCATAAGCATCAAAACCTTAATCGGGACTACAGCGCGGCTATCAAACGACTTCATGATCTTGGCGTCATGGTCAACGGCAGTTTCGTATTTGGTATGGACCATGATGATGAAACGGTATTTGAACGAACGGTGGGATGGGCTATCGAACAAGGCATAGAAACAGCCACATTTCATATTCTGACACCTTACCCTGACACTGCGTTGTATGAACGTATGCATGCGGAAGGCCGCCTGACAAGCCACAACTGGGATTTATATGATACCCGGCATGTCGTTTATCAGCCGAAGCGCCTTTCCTCGGAAACTTTGGAATCCGGATATTGGCGTGCGTACCGTGACTTTTACCGGTGGGGATCGATTTTCCAAAGCGCCTCGACTAAGAGCAATTACCCCGACCAACTGCGTCATATCGCTTATGCGGGGGGGTGGAAGAAACTCGAACCTTTGTGGGATTGGGTTATCCGCGCCAGAAAAGTGACACACATGCTGCCAGTATTGGAGGCCGTGCTGTCCGGTTTTGGGCGTTATTTGCCGCAATCACAGCGCGAAGTTCAAACTGTACATTGACCTCACTCATTTTTGAACTCGTCAAGCGGTCTGCACATCTCTATAATGGGAACATTGAAATATGGTGTGAGACAGTTCAATGTCCCAATCGCAAGAGCGCGTCTTTTTCCCCGGTTTGAATGGGATTCGAGCGTTAGCGGCCTTCTCGGTACTGCTGGCACATATTGACGAATACAAATGGCGCTTCCATCTCGATCTGCCGCCCATGGCGCCCAAAGTTCTCTTAAACGGCATTAATGCTGTTGTCATGTTCTTTGTGTTGAGTGGTTTTCTTATCACCTATTTGCTGCTCGTCGAAATTCAAAAGAGCGGCACAGTAAGCGTTCGTAAATTTTATATGCGGCGCGCGCTGCGTATCTGGCCTGTGTACTTCCTAACAGTGTTTATCGGGCTAGTGGTAGTGCCGCTGGTTGTGCAGTGGACTCAGTATCAAGGCTTCTACCCGCCTACCGATGTCTCACCGCTGCAAGTTGGATTGTATTTGCTGCTGCTGCCAAATGCCGTAGGTTTTTTTGGCCCGGCAGCCGTTGCTTTGCAGCAGTTATGGTCAATCGGCGTGGAAGAACAATTCTACTTGGTGTGGCCTGTGCTGACCAAGCTGACTGCCAAGCGCATTTTAGTTGCCATTATCGGTGTGATCGTAGTCAAGCTGCTGTTAGTAGAATATCAAAGTGCCATAGTTGTAGATCAGAATTATTCGCAGACTTACCGCAATTTCATTGCGTTCCTCAATAATTTACGCTTCGAAAATATGGCGGTGGGTGGCTTGGGGGCATGGATTTTGTTTCACCGCCACTGGTTGCTCAAAATGATCTTTCATCCAATCGTGGAAAAGCTGGCGCTGGGCTTCATGCTTTACAACGTTTTATTTCTGAATCCGCCAGATGACCCGCGTTTGAATTTTTGGCTGACTATTCCTTACATCATCTTCATCCTCAACGTTTCCAGCAATCCGCGTTCAACACTCAAGCTGGAAAATCGCCTATTTGATTGGTTGGGGCGGCTCTCTTATGGCATCTACATGTATCACTTGCCGATTGTCTATCTGGTATTCTTATCGTTTAGCTTTGTCAACATTTGGACGTGGAATAACTGGGTCTACAACGCAGTGATATATAGTCTGATAATTGGCTTGACATTGGCGGCGTCCGAAGCGTCATACCGCTGGTTTGAAAGGCCGTTCTTGCGTCTCAAGAATCGCTTTACAGTGGTCAAAAGTGGTATGGCATATGTTGAAACAACAACCACCTCAACGTCCACCGCTGCGTCTGTAATACCGGAAAGGGTGTCCGTCACTTCCGCGAATTTGGAGTCTCAGTCTGCTATTCGTGATTGAAATCGCTGTCTGTTGGAAATCCACTTCGTTCAAAGTGAACGTATCTTCAACTGCAACAAGTTGTATGTCGTTTTGAAAAAAGGGGACTATATGTCGCAACAAGTTGAGACTGTCATTGTAGGGGGTGGACAGGCTGGTCTTGCGACCAGCTATTGTCTGAAACAACAAGGTCTTGAACACATTGTGTTAGAACGGTCAGCCGCCCCAACCAATGCTTGGCGCGAACGCTGGGACTCATTTACATTGGTGACACCCAACTGGATGCTCAAAATGCCAGGTGCTGAATATGCTGATGATAATCCCAATGGATTCCTGACCAAAGACGAAATCATTCGCTATTTTGAAAGCTATGTTAGTCGGTTCGCTCTGCCTGTCCATTACAACGTTTTAGTGAACTCCATTGAACCGCATAGTGGTGGCTATCGTGTTACCGCGGCTGAGGCTGTTTACGAAGCGCGTCATGTGATCGTAGCGACGGGCCTTTTCCAGACGCCGAAAGTCCCTGCCTTCGCTACTGCTATTCCTTCATCAGTGCTACAGCTTCACTCCGGGCAGTATCGTAATCCTAATAGTCTACCGCCCGGTGGTGTGTTGGTGGTAGGAACAGGGCAGTCAGGTTGCCAAATTGCCGAAGAACTGTACCAAAGTGGACGCAAAGTCTTCGTCTCTGTAGGCAGCACCGGACGTGCGCCGCGCCGTTATCGTGGTAAAGATTGTTTTGAGTGGTTGGAACTCATTCACTTTCTGGATCGGACTCCAGATAAACTTCCTTCGCCTGCCGCTCGCTTTGCTGGCAACCCACACACATCCGGTAGAGATGGGGGGCACAACTTAAACCTACACCAATTTGCTCGTGATGGCGTGGCGTTGATCGGACACGTTCAGGGTGTGGAGGACGGGAAGATGCGGGTCGCGGGCAACCTCAAAGAAAATTTAGCTAAATCGGATGGGTTTGAAGGACGATTAGTGGGCATGATTGATGCGGCTGTTGAGCAAAATCATTTGGACGTACCTGAAGAAAAGCTGGTTATTCTGCGTGATGGTTATGACGTGCCAATCATGGATACACTTAATTTGAAATCTGAAGGTATTGGCACCATTATATGGGCAATGGGCTATGATTTCAGCTTTGATGTAGTCAAATTGCCAATTTTCGACTCTTTTGGTTATCCACTGCAACAGCGGGGTATAACTGACTATCCGGGTTTATACTTTATGGGATTGCCGTGGCTGCATACCCAAAAATCAGGCTTAATTGCCGGGTTGGCAGTGATGCGGCCCATATCACGTCAGATATAATCAATAAACGCACATCGTAACGAAGATGACTTCGTCTTATGCACAAAGGAGTACGCCATGCGCCTTACGGTAGGACTGGCGCAGATTTACCCCAAGCTGGGTGATGTCAAAAGCAATCTCGAAAAACATCTGGACTATATCCAGCGCGCGCACGAGCAGGGGTCGGGCTTATTATTTTCCCTGAGCTGTCATTGACGGGTTATCAGGTGCAGGACTTGGTTCCAGAAGTCGCCATCGCGCCACCCGTGACGACGCCACCTTCCGCACATTGCTCGATGCCAGTCAGCAGATGGACATTATGGTTGGCTTTGTTCACGAAGACAAACGCCAACGCTTCTATACGGCTGCCGCCTATCTTTCCAAAGGTGAATGTTTGCACATCCACCACAAAATCTACCTACCGACGTATGCCATGTTCGACGAGTCGCGCTATTTCGATCAGGGCGAACATGCCCGCGCCTTCGATACCCCTTTCGGGCGGGTAGGTATGTTGATTTGTGAGGACTTCTGGCACATGTCACCCGCCTACGTGCTCTGGCAGGATGGGGCTGATGTGCTGCTGTTCCAGAGCGCCAGTCCCAGCCGTGGCTTGGATGCCGAAGACAGGCTGTCCGGTTCGCGTTGGGTCGAACTGGTCAATCAGGCTTATGGCAGTATGTTCACCAACTATGTCATTCACTGTAACCGTGTGGGCTACGAGGATGGCAAGAATTTTTGGGGCGGCTCGTCCATCGTTGACCCTGACGGTGAATTTGTGGTGCACGGTCAGTATTTTGATGAAAAGCTCATTGTCCAGACCATTGACCTGAATCAACTGCACCGCACCCGCGCCCGCTTGCCACTCCTGCGCGATGAGCGTCCCGAACTAGCGCTGCGTGAGCTTGGTCGGGTGCTGCGGCGCGATGGTGAATAATTCATGCCTACAGCCCCACAAGCACACCTCATACCGAGTAACGCTGGCATGCGCCTCATCGCGCAGACGTCCTTGTTCAATAAAGGTGACTTTGAGCGTCTGCGTACTTTCATCACCGAAAGCTACGCCGATATCGCCCTTGAAGCCATTTCAGTCAAAGCGCGTTTGGCTGAACTCAAAGCCATGTACCGCATGGCAGGCAAGATGCGGATTGATCGGGTGGTAGCGGTGGATAAACACACGGCTTTGGTCATCCTTGAAACCGAAAGGGCAGTTTTTATATGGTGCAAATGGTTGTCTCCGATGACTACCCGCATAAAATCTTGCTGTGTAGCTTCAATCAAGGCGCTGAAGCGACATCCTAAAACCTATCGCCTCACGACGCATAATCAACACTACCTAGAACAAATGTATTCAACTGTGATATAATGTTTTTCTAGGTTTTCGCGCTGAGGGTAAGTCAATGCAGTTTGTGTTCGACATGAGAGCCTCAGAGTCACCACTCGTTGAACAGGTGTGGTACACCCGCAGCGTAGGCGGTGGGTCATTCATGTCGTCCGCAGGCACAAACATGGAACTGGTATTTACCCGTCAGGTTGGTAAAACCACCGTCACCATGCGCGGCCCGGAGACCCAGGCACGCCCCGCCCCCGTGCCGGAAGACGTTGAATTCATGGGGATCATATTCAAACTGGGTACATACATTCATCCATTTCCCACTTATGCCTTGCTAAATGGCAGCATTAATTTACCCGATGCCTGCCGTCAATCTTTCTGGCTGTATGGAGCAGTGTGGGAAATTCCAAATTTCGAGAACGTGGACACATTTGTAGCGCGCTTGACACGGCAAGAACTGCTAGTGCGTGACGACATTGTCGCTTCGGTGCTGGAAGACCAGCCGCATGATCTTTCCATTCGTTCCGTGCGGCGGCATTTCCTCCGCTCGACGGGCCTAACCCTGAGCACTATTCGCAAAATCGAACGGGCGCGGCAGGCTGCGGAACTATTGCGGCAGGGTAAATCTATACTCGACACAGTCTTTGAGTTGGGCTATTTTGACCAGCCGCATCTCACCCGCGCCCTAAAATATTTGATTGGACAAACACCCGCTCAACTTATCAGCCAGAACAAATCGGACTAGATGTCCCTTTTTTACAAGACGGCAGGGATGAGGTTGGTTTACGATGTGTAAATCAATTAACAGCATCACCTAATTTGAGAGGAAAGCAAATGCCTAACTTGACCGTGACCGAATTCATGTCCCTCGACGGCGTCATCGAAGAACCAATGTGGACAATGCCGTACTGGAATGATGAAACAGCTAATTTCAAAGCACAGGAGACTTCTGCGGAAGAACCCCTATTGCTGGGGCGTGTGACGTATCAGGGGTTTGCCGCCGCTTGGCCGCAGCGGGGTAACGAAGACCCCGGAGCGGCTTACTTCAACGGCACCCGTAAATATGTTGTATCTACAACGTTGAACTCAGTTGAATGGAACAACTCGGTACTCATCAAGAACAACATTGTCGAAGAAATCACCAAGCTCAAGCAGGGCGACGGCCCCGATATTGTGGTACATGGCAGCGCTAATCTGGTGCAGACCCTCGCCCAAAATGATTTGGTGGATCGTTACCGCTTTCTGATGTATCCGCTGGTACTCGGCAAAGGCAAACGGTTATTTCAGGACGGACTTGACGTGAAATTGAAACTGGTACAAGCCCAGCCCTTCAGCACGGGTGTGGTGGCTCTTGTCTACGAACCGGTTCGCAGCTAAACAAAAAACAATAAGGGCTTAAGTGGTGATTGGTGTGCACGCTAATCACCATCCCACTCAAAAGGAGCATTTATTGGACGAAGTGACCCGAACACATATTGAAAATATCTTCTCCGCAGATCGTGACCTGCAAAACGCTGCCTATTCCGCCCTGCTCGAAGCGACAGAACAACCAGTAGAGTGGGCATACGATGTGTGGGATCGCTTGGTGGCCGCCCTGCGCCACAAGGATAACCATGTCCGCGCTATTGCCACTCAACTCCTGTCTAACCTTGCTAAAAGCGACCCCAACAAACGTATCCTGAAAGATTTCGCTGCCGTGCTGGCCGTCACCAAAGACGAACGTTTCGTCACCGCCCGTCACACCTTGCAGGCACTCTGGAAAATTGGGCTTGTCGGTGAGCAGCAGCAGGCGCGGGTTGTAGAGGGGCTTACAACCCGCTTCAACGAGTGCATTGCCGAAAAGAACTGTACCCTCATCCGCTACGATATTATTGTAGACTTCCGCAACCTGTACGATGCGCTGAAAGATGAGTCCTTGCGCGAACAGGCGCTGGCGCTCATTGAGACCGAAACCGATCTGAAATATAAGAAGAAGTATGCCAGCGTCTGGCGTAAAAAGTGAGGTGAACCCATGTGCCGCAATATCAAAACCCTCTATAACTTCGAACCACCCGTGACTGATGACGAAGTTCACGCCGCTGCGTTGCAATATGTACGAAAAATCAGTGGCTTCAACAAACCGTCCAAAGCCAATGAAGACGCCTTCAACGCTGCGGTTGAGGCCATAACGGCCATATCGAGAACGCTGCTTTACTCCCTCGAAACCACTGCGCCGCCCAAGAATCGCGAAGAAGAAGCCGCCAAAGCCCGCGAGCGTTCAGCGCTGCGTTTTGCCCGTTAAGACCATCAAGATGAACATAGGACTAACCCGCCTCCATAACCAGCTTGTTTCACATCCGCGCTTCACCCAACCGGTTGATGTTGTGAAGTGGTTAGGCGTGATGCAGGGACAAGATTATGCAGGTGCGAAATGGTCTATCGGTCTGCGCCTCCCCACCAGCACCGATGCCGAAGTGGAACAATCTATTGCGAACTATCAGATTGTCCGCACATGGGTTCTGCGCGGCACGCTGCACGTCGTAGCCGGGGCGGATGTGCGCTGGATGGTCGAACTGGTCGCGCCTCGCTTGATTGCCGGACTTGCCACTCGCCATCGCCAACTCGAATTAGATGAAGCAACATTTAGACGAAGCAATGACTTGTTTGTCACGGCATTGGCAGGCGGCCAAGAGCGTACCCGCAAGCAATTATTGGCTTTCCTGGAAGAAAACGGCGTCTCCACACAGGGACAGCGTGGATATCACCTGCTGGGACGTGCTGGTTTGGACGGTTTGCTGGTGCAAAGCGTGGAAATTCGTAAGGATGCCACCTACATGCTGCGCGATGAAGCCTTGCCCTCCACCCGCTTGCTACCCCGTGATGAAGCTGTAGCCGAACTTGCACAGCGTTACTTCCACAGTCGCGGTCCTGCCACCGTCCAGGATTTCGCCCACTGGTCAGGGCTGACATTGACGGATGCCAGAGCTGGACTGGAAGCGGTCAAAAGTCAGCTTGTGGATGAGACAATAGATGGAGAAACCTACTGGTTGCCCCCATATACCTCCTCAAGCCCCAATGGGGCACATATGGCCTATGCGCTGCCCGGTTTTGACGAATACCTGCTCGGTTATAAAGACCGCAGTGCCGTGCTCGACCCTCTTCATGCCACCAAAGTCTGTCCGGGCGGCAATGGCATCTTCTTTCCCACCATTGTCATAGACGGACACATGGTAGGAACATGGAAACGCACAGTTGCGAAAGGCAAAATGGCTATCACCACTGCCCCGTTTGAATCCCTTTCCCGGTCTGAAAAGGATACCTTTGTGAAGGCCGCCGGAAACTATGCCGCATTTATGCAAATACCATTGGCTAATGTGGACTGAAAGGGAGCTATGCACTGCTTGATATGAAGACTACCCTAATAGGAGGTAACTCATTCCGAAATTACGATAACCAATGGCAATGGTCAAACGAAAACAAACCAGTATGATGTAGGGGCGAAGCAGTGCAGAGCCTCCCTTTGGGATGCCTTGCCCGCGCGAAAGAACTATATCAATCTAATTTTAGCTCTCCATAAGGCCCTAAATGTACACACCCAAACATTTCGCGGTAGACGACCCGGCTGAGCTCAAAGCCTTTATGCAGCACTATAACTTCGCCGCTCTCGTCACCTTTGATGATGGTCAGCTTACTGCTACTCACATGCCCTTTATGCTCGATACGGAACGCGGCGAACACGGAACATTGATCGCCCATATGGCGCGCGCTAATCCTCAATGGCGGACCTTTGCCAGCGCCCAAGAAGTGTTGGTGATTTTCACAGGCCCTCATGCCTATGTTTCGCCTTCATGGTACGAAGCTGCGCCCACCAATGTGCCAACGTGGAACTACACCGCCGTCCACGCCTACGGTGTGCCGCATATCGTCGAAGATCATGATGCGGTGTACGCCATGCTAGATCGCTTGGTGCGCGAACATGAAGCTAGCTTCCAGCCGTCCTGGCCGATGGATTCATCGAGCGACTATGTACACCGTTTGATTAATGGTATCGTGGCCTTTGAATTGCCAGTAACCCGTGTTGAAGGCAAATATAAACTCAGCCAGAACCGCAATCAGAGCGATCATGATAGTGTGGTGACGCACTTGTCCACCAGCGTTGACCCCTTGGCGGCAGCAACCGCGGATATGATGCGTCGGCAGTCACCTTAGCGGTAAACAACACACCCCCGTTCGGAAAGGCGTTCTAACCACTTCGGCACACTTCGCAGTTTGTTCCACCGTAAATCCAATTTCTTGAGATTGGGTAGTTCGGAAATGACATCCGGCAGTATCGTGAACTGATTGCTCCGCAAATCCAGGAATTCGAGGCTTGTTAGCCCATTGAATGACCTTGGTAAGGCGCTCAAACGGTTGTTCCGTAAATCCAGATGAGTTAGCTCGGTCAGTTTTCCCAGCGCCTCCGGCAGTGCGTCCAGTGGATTGTTCATCAAGTGCAGTTCCCGCAGATTGGCGAGGTCGCCCAGTACTTCCGGCAGCCTGACAAAGCGGTTGTTATACAGCCGCAGTTCGCGCAGACTCACCAGCTTCCCGATTGTCGCCGGCAGTGTGCGGAGTTGGTTGTCGGTAAGGTTGAGATACAGCAGTTTATCCAAACGCTCGAATAACGACTCTGGCACTGAAGTCAATTGGTTATTGCTCAGATATAAAAAGTGCGTCAGATTGGTCAACTGTCCCATTTCCTCTGGCAGCGCCGCTATCGCATTATGCCCTGCGTCCAGCGTGTGTAGATTTGTTAACCTGCCGATGCTGGCGGGCAGGGCAGTTAGCTCACTGCTGTGAATATACAGTTCGCGTAGTTCAGCTAAGTTTCCTATTTCCTCTGGAAGTACCTCCAACGGATTGCCACCAATAAACAACCGCTGCAAGCTGCCCATCTGCCACAAACTCTTAGGCACAGCTCTTAGGCGATTGTTCATCACATAAAGTGTCTTGAAGTGCGATAGCCGTCCGAGTGACTCAGGCAGGGCCATCAGTTGGTTATTGTCCACATGCAGTTCGGTCAGGGCATGCAGTTCGCCCAACCATTCTGGCAGCACAGTAAGTTGGTTGTCATCCAAATACAGCTTTTCCAGATTGCTGTTCTCTCTGACCCATTCTGGAATTTCACTAAGTTGCTTATTTCTCAAATCCAGTTCATTCGTCACGTTGTTTCATCCAATAATTGGTATTCGTACAATTTTTGGGGGCATATAACGCTGTCTGTGATCTAACCTAATTGTGTATCAGGATAACATCCCACAAACCAAACCTGCCTCCCCAATGAATAGGGGAACTTGCATGCTGTTGTCCCAACTCAAACCAGACTCAAACACTTTTCCATCTGAATTCCAATTGACACATAAGAACTTGTGTGCTATAGTGTTTACTTCGGAAGGTTATGGTAGCTCCACACTAAACGGCGGAGATTGATTGTTGCACACGATAGTCTGTTTTTCTGTGTTCACAATGGTGTATAAAGGGTCTTAAAAGCCCCTCGCCCTGAGGGAGAGGGGTTGGGGTGAGGGCTAAACCCACATCCACCACTTAGTGCAGTCCTACCAAGGGTCTGTTCCCTACCTCTTGTGCACTAAATCGCTTTACCGAACATTCATAATGTGTTTGTCGTCTCTAAACTCGAATTGGCGACGACGACATCGCCGACACAAAACTTCACTTTGTACCTTCCTCATCCTAGTTTGAAATGTCTCAATTGCTTTGAAAACAGGGTCAGGCATTGAGTACGAACCATCTCCTTCTGGTGTTTTTTGTTCGCCACCGTTGCTGTCAATCGGCACAAATGTCAAAATTTCCTGTCCGCCATTGAGTGCGAAGCCTCCCTTTGGGACGACTTTTCTGACATATCGGCACAAATGGCACAAAATGTTGTGCTGCCTTTGTCGCCTTTGCTGCTTTTTGTGCCAAATTCGTAACGTTCGTAATAAACTGTCTGAACTTGAAGCTACTTTTAGATTGATCGCTGACGACTGATATTCATCCGCCATCAACAATCTGGGTTCAGTCCGTTCCAACAATGATGATTTTTTACTGTCTGCTTCATCTGCCGCTCATCGAAATTCATTATCGTTACGTTTGCCCCGAAATTTCCGGTCGAAACAATCAAATACGAGTTGGAATGTGATTCATGAGCCAAAACACACACTGGACGAGCGCCGATATTCCCAATCTCACTGGCAAAGTAGCAATCGTAACCGGCGCGAACAGCGGCATTGGTTACGAAACAGCAGTCGAATTAGCTCGTAAAGATGCCTCCGTTATCATGACCGCCCGCACGCTGGAGAAGGGCAACGCGGCGGTGGATGCCCTGCGCCGCACGGTACACGAAGCTGATGTCGAAGTCATAGTGCTTGATCTCGCTGACCTCGCATCCGTGCGTGCTTTCGCTGAAGCCTTTCGGCAGAAGTACACACGCTTGGACATCCTGTGCAACAATGCGGGGGTGATGGCGATCCCCTATCAAACTTCAGCCGATGGGTTTGAAATGCAGTTCGCCACCAATCATCTCGGCCATTTTGCTCTCACCGGCTTGCTGCTGGATACCCTGCTCAACACACCCGGCGCGCGCGTTGTCACCGTCAGCAGCAATTTGCACCGCTCCGGTCAGATAGATTTCGACACGCTCGATAACGCCACTAATTACAGTCCTGCCACCGCCTACAGCCGCAGCAAAATAGCGAATCTGCTCTTCACCTATGAACTTCAACGCAGGCTAGAAAGGCGTCAGGCCGATGTCATCAGTGTTGCTGCCCATCCCGGCTATGCTGCCACCAATTTGCAGTTCGTCGGGCCGCAGATGATGGGTTCTCGTCTACGCGCATCTTTAATGACTTTAGGAAACAATCTGCTTGCCCAAAATGCCGCAATGGGTGCGCTGCCCACGCTCTACGCGGCCACCGCCTCCGATGTGCATGGGGGTGATTATTTCGGGCCAAATGGATTTATGCACATGCGTGGCTACCCGGTTAAAGAACAATCCAGTAAGGATTCCCACGACTCACAGCTAGCAGCGCGATTGTGGGAAGTGTCAGAGAAAATGGCGATGGTTCACTACGGGATTTGAGTGTGGGAGTTAAGTGGCATAAGCGTAATATAGGGGCTTGGTGTCACCACCAAGCCCCTTACAACAAACCTTATTTCCCCAGCCGCTTCTTGAGTTCTGCCGTCAGCGCCGGGACAATCTTGTAGAGATCACCCACCAAGCCATAGCGTGCTAGCTTGAAGATCGGTGCTTCACCGTCTTTGTTCACCGCGACGATCACTTTGCTGGTACGCATTCCTGCTTGGTGCTGGATAGCGCCCGAAATGCCGCAGGCGATATACAAATCGGGACTGACGACCTTGCCCGTTTGCCCTACCTGATGTGCGTAAGAAATATACCCGGCGTCCACGGCTGCGCGGCTGGCTCCCACCGCCGCCCCCAGCGTATCCGCCAGTGGTTGGATGACGTTAGCGAAACCATCTTTGGCTTTCCATACCGCTGCGTCGGCTGTACCTGCTGGGGCTTCGGCTGGGTTATTTGCCATCGCCCGCCCGCCGCTGACGATGATGGCGGCGTCCGTCAAGCTGACCGTGCCAGCCTCTTCCTCAAAAGATTCGATCTTAGTAGCAATATCAGCTTCTGCCAGTACCGCCGGAACACTGCTTACGTCAGCTTTCGCGCCCGCGTTGACCGCGTTTGCTTTGAAAGCCCGTCCGCGCAGGCTAACAAATTGCGTGCCTGCTGCGCTGCCCACAGCTTCGCTCAAGATTTTACCCGCGTACACCGGACGGTAGACCTTTAGTGTGCCGTCAGCCTGAGCCTCCAATGTGAGTGCTTCCGTAATCAACCCGCTGTTGGTATCGGCGGCTGAAGCGGCCAAAAGCTCGCGTCCCCGTGCTGTGCCAATCGCCAGCACGGCTTTGGGTTGGTTGTCGCTCACCAGCTTACTTAGAAGGGCGGCATAGGGTTCGAGTCGGAAGCCGTTCAGTGTGGCATCTTCACAAATGAGAGCTTTATCTGCTCCATACGTGCCAGCTTCAGCCGCTACTGCTGCCGCGTTTTCACCAAACACCAATGCGGTCAGCGGTACATTCAGCCCTGCTGCTACTGTTTTGCCCGCGCCTAGCGCTTCCCAACTGCTGTTGAGCGCCTTACCTTTAAATGTCTCGATCCATACATAAACTGCGCTCATGGTTACAGCACCTTCTCTTCCAGCAAACGGTCAACCAGCTTGGCGGCCTGTTCTTCCGGTGTGCCGTCCAACATTTCGACCTGAACATTTTTGGCGGGTGGGTTCATCAGTCCGGTGACATGGGTTTGCGCCGTTGGTGCGCTTACACCCAGATCTGCCAGTGACCATTCGGGGATGACCGCTTTGGAGGCTTTGCGGATGCCGATGAACGACGGATAACGCGGTTCGTTGATGTCCTTCATCACGCTGATGACGGCGAGCAGTTTGCTGGTGACAATCTGCTTGCCCTGTTCCAGCAGCCGCTCTACTTTGATAGTCTTGGCGTTGTAATCCACCGCTAGAATTTTGGAAACGTAACTGAGCATCGTCCAGCCTAATTTGCGTGCGGTCTGGTAAATGTGCTGGTCAGTACCTACATCCACACTCTCTTTACCAAAGATCACCAGATCAATATCGCCCAGCTTCTTGACAGCCCCGGCAGCCGCAGTGGCATATCCAAGACTATCTGCTCCAACTAGCGCGGCATCCCACACGCGGGCCGCTTCATCCAGCCCCATCGCCAAACTGTGCTTGAGCGCCTCGTTGTGGAACTCCGGGCCAATGGCAATGACCGTTGCTTTTCCACCCGCATTCTTGGCCTGCAAAATCGCTTCTTCCAGCGCGTACTCATCCCATGGATTGACCACTGTGGCTGCATCACCCCATGTGACCACCCCGCTGCTGTTGACCTCGACTTTGGCGGCGGTGTCGGGTGTGCTGCGTGTAAATACGACTACATGCACAATCATAACCTCCTCATTAAGTATGCGAAGCGTGTGCTAGGGCAGTCATCCCTGCACCAGACACTACAATATGTTGGTATTGTACCTGAAATACGGCAAAAATCGAATCACGATTCGATTAATTGTCAGGATAAATTATTCAGCGGTATTTTGAGGACATTATGAAGTGGCGGTGGCTTGCCACTTTTGCCGTACCGACGGACCTTCATCAGGGTAGGTAGTCGCAGTGACAGTCTCAACACTCAGTTCAAATAAGATGTAACGATCTTGTGGCTTGTAAGAAGATACTTGTACAGCAAGCTGGCGGCGTTCGGGGTCTTCAATGAAGGTCGCCCTACCCGTAACGATAAACTCGCCGCTCGTGCCGCTAGAGTCATTCATAGAACAGTGCAGCGCGTAGCGTCCGTCGCGCCTCAGGTCGTGACCTTTGGGGGAGGTAGGTTCCATAAAGACGAACAGACTACCTCCACCAATAATAGGTGTTACCGGATGTACGCGCGGCCCACCATCCCGGCGAATCGTTGCCAGATACGACACATTTCCCGCCAGTCGCTTTTCACCAAATGCAGCTAACTGCGGTTCGTTGGCTTCTAATGTCTTCCAACTCATGCTATTCCACCTTTGATGACCCTGATTGCCAATGATGACATCATAACACGTCTGTGCAACATCCGCGCCCTGTGAGGGTATAGTCTTGATTGTATATTGGGCCAATAGCCCGCTGGAGTAGGAGACGATCTGCGTATCGTCTTACTATTAATTTGCCAGCGCACCTTTGTGGGTCGCCAAGTATATATTGGTTTGCCTGTTGATTCCCAACTCGAAGAATAGGTAATAAGTGCTGTCCTGATACAGCAAATTGGTGAACCACAAGCCATCACCTTCGGCTATGATATCCACTGTCAGCACCGGATTGTCACTGTAGCGTGTCCAGTGAATGCCATCCTCACTCAATGCGAGACCGTTGGGCAGCGAACGGTAGTTGCGGTTGCTAATCCCTTTGTAGAGCATTACCCAACCGTTTTCCGTTTTCACGACGCTCGGTTGGTAAATCGCCAACGAGTCGAAGTCACCTGTATTGCCGGTGGCTGAAAAGACTGGCTCGTCGTCTTTTACCCATGTTATGCCGTCAGCAGAAGTCGCTCGTCCCATCTGTCCCACTTGCGCCTTATTCGCCCCTGTGTAATACATGACATAGCCATCGTCGGTTTTGACAACACTGGGAACTGCCACTTGCAACTCATCCCACGCTCCCTTTTCCCCGGCTTCCAGCACCGGTGCAATGTCAGGTGTCCACGGGCCGCTGGGTGCGGGAGCCGTGGCCCGCCCGATTGCCCCCTTCGCAAACGGGCCGTTGCGGTCATTCCACGTATAAAAGTACATCACCCATGTACCATCATCTCTTACCAATACACTGGAAGCCAGCGCGGCAATTTTGGCGTAAGACACATCTTTGGTCATCATGATCGGCTCATCACCCACCTTTGTCCAGCTTACACCGTCATCAGAAGTAACATAGCCGATTTCAACTGAGGCGGGCCAGTCTTTAAACCCATTGCGGAACATATGGAACTGTCCGTCATGATAGACCACCGCGCCCGGATCAGTGTAGCGGCTGTCCCAATCGCTGCCATGTGCCACTATCGGTTCGCTGCTTACTACTTGGAACAATACTGTTGTATCTTGGGCCCCTGCCAACGAAAACGTAACCGAAAGTAAAACCAGTATCGAGAGTATTTTCTTCAACATGACTTTTACCTAGATTTGGAAAAAAATTTATAACCATTTTTTACTTATGAGATGGTAAAAAGGTTCACATCAGTCTCAAATTGGCTTGTTGAATATAATACGTACCTGCCTAGCCAGCATCCAAACCGTGAACAAATCGAACCACAATATGATTGAATCCCAATAGCTAAACGGTCATAGTGCTTTGTAAGCGATTGCGCGTTACAATCTATGTCATCAGATAGAGCGCAGGGGGTTGCGCTCTTTTATTGGAATTTGTTGCTATCCTCATGAACACACCGCGCTACACCTTCGGCCTTGCCGGTGATACCGGTGCTAACCGTACCACCAATCAAGATGTTGTGTCTGCTGTTCTACTATCTGAGACATCTGATTTTGGCTGTCTCGATATGGGATTATTCATTGTTGCCGATGGTATGGGTGGGGATGAGAACGGTCAAAAAGCCGCACAAATTGCAGTAGATATGGTAACGGCTTCTGTTACTCGCGAAATATTTAATCCGCTGCTGTACAGCAACACAGATGATGTCAACATCACCGTGGGTCATTTGCTAACTACCGCTGTACAGAAAGCCAATGCGCGAGTACTAAAATTACCCTCAAAGAGTGCTGCGGGTTGTACGCTAACTGCTGCGTTGCTTATCGGAGAACTTTTGTATATTGCCCATGTCGGAGACACTCGCGCTTATCATTTTGCCCAGAACCAGCTTGCACAGTTGACGGAAGATCATACGCTTGCCAACACGTTGGTGCGCCTCGGCGAAGCTACCTGGGACGATCTTAGATCGGGCCGTGTAACGTATAACCATTCGGTACATCGCGCCCTCGGTCAAAGTGAAGAGTTGCAGGTAGATATCACCGTTCAACACTTTCTACCCTCTTCACAGCTTCTTCTCTGTAGCGATGGTTTAAGCGGTTTTAACTGGGACTACGTTCAAGAGGCTGAAATATTTGCCATACTGCGCCACAGTGATCCCCAAACTGCCTGCAATCGGCTTGTCACGTTGGCCCTTGAGCGCGGTACTCTGGACAACCTCACCGCCTTAGTCGTTAGTTCGGGCAAGGGTTGAGGCCAGTCTGACAAAATTGCTAGAGGTGTTTTCTTGGCAGTCCCCACCACGCCGGAATAAGCGCCACCGCGCAAATGACTGCCCCTAATAAACCTAATTCTGCCAGTACTTTTATCGTCATTGTTGCGTAAGTGTTGACGAATTGTAGCGCATCGCTGGCACTCTGAGCACTGTCCAATGATGCTCCTGCCAACTGATTAATACGGTTGAGAGAATAGGTGGTCAATGCCGCTACTGCCACCGTCATGCCGATCAAGCGCAGAATGATAACCAGCGCTGATGCAACGCCGCGATTATCCTCATCGGCGGAGTTGATAACCGCTGCGCTTATAGGTGAAAATGTCAACCCGATACCAACCCCCACGAATGCCATTTCCAGCGCCACTAGCCCATTCGCCATCTCTAAGTCCCACGTTTGCCACACTAGCACAAATCCCACGATTGCTAGCGCCAATCCTAGCGTGGTCGTCCGCTGCAAGCCAATCCGGTCGCTCAGCCAACCGCCGGGTATCGCTGCTAGTGCCATTGGTACAGTCAATGCCGAAAGCAGTATACCGGTTTGCAGAGCTGCTTCACTGAGTAAGGTTGCATCCTCAATCCGTACATTGACCAAGATCGGTACGGCCACTAATCCGATCATCAAGCAGAAGCCGATGAATAAGTTGATAATTGCGCCTGCTGCTAGATTTCGCCGTCGGAACAGCTTGAGTTGTATGAGGGGATCACGCAATCGTGTTTCTATCAGCAGGAAACCAGCGAAACACAACCCTGCCACCACTAAGGCCCCACCATTCAGCGGTGGCAAACGGTTGATGTCATTCGCGTTGGTCGGCGCCATCGAAATATCTACATTGCCGCCTAGACCCACTACCAATGCCACCAATGCCGCACCGATCAGCAGCGCCCCTATAAAATCGAAGCGCCCACTGGCACGCCGCTCTTTCACATTCCGTAGCGCCCATAATGTGAATCCCAAGCCGATAATGGTCAGTGGCACATTAATCCAGAAAAGAGTCCGCCAGTCCGGGGCAGGCCAGCCGATGCCTTGTAGCAAATCTGTGAATGTTTGTTGGTGGGTGGCGAAGAAATTAACTAAAATTCCGCCGTAAAGATGCCCCAACACCCAACCCAATGTATCCACTGCGCCGATAATTCCTAGGGGCTGCGCTCGGCGTTCGGGTGGGAACAAGTCACCTACCAACGCGAGGCTGACAGGCACAAGAGCACCAGCTCCTAATGCTTGAATTACTCTTCCGATAATTATCGCCAACAGCGTCATTTCTTCTTTTGGCGGGCGCTGCTGCAAACGGCGCGCGATGGTGTAAAGCAGGTCAGTTGGCCATGTGTGGGCGGTGGCGACTAGCACCGATCCCGCAACAAAAATGAGCAAACAGACAATATAAACTTTACGCCGTCCAATCAAATCACTAACGCGCCCCATAAACATCATGCTGATGGCATAGGCCAGCAAGTAACCGCTAACGACCCATGCTGCGTCGTCTAGTGCAGTTTGCAAGGGTAAACCTAACTTAACCACAATCTCCGGCAAAAAGGCCGAAACAATCGTTAAGTCTAGAGAACCAATAAAGACCGGTAAACAGATCAGCCCCAAAATAACGTACGGATTGGCGATAGCGTGCTGAGATCGTTGTGTCATGTGTTGTGTGTATGTCTCCAGTTATTCAGTTGCTGCGTCAGACATAAGCCATTGTCGTGTAATGCCCCCAATGCGCCTCTATGCAACATTTTGTAATGCTGCCCCCCAGCAATCAATGTGTTTTTGCTGTGTTAACATATAAAATACGGAATTCCGGTGGGATAAGTTGTTCTTTTGATTCTTATTTGTATCAGGAGCCATTCACTTACTATACTATAAAGGTGATTGCCGCTTGCCTTCACCATAATATAGAAGATTGTTTTCTGAATTTTGATGGTTTAGATTAATCGCCATGCAGGGAATTCTTATCGCAGCTTCCGAGCCAGCTACCCGGCACACGTTGCAGGCGATGTGTGAACAGCACCATTTCAGGACTGCTGAGGTATCTACCACTCAGGAATGTATTCAACTAGTTCAAGAGCAGTTATTTGATCTGGTCATATTGAGCTTTGAATTAAATGGTACGCTTCCCGATAGTGTTTGTGCGCGCCTACGTTTTTTTACCGATACACCGGTTCTACTCCTAACACCTTATACTGAGGTAGAACTCGCCCTTGAGGCTGGTGCGACTGATGTTGTGGAATGGCCCTCTCATCCCCTTTTAGTAACCCATCGCATACGTGCCATCATGCAAAGTGCGGTAATCAAAGATGCTCCCAGATCGGATTCTGCCATCATCGGCCAGCGGCTTGCTAACGCTTTACGCGATACGGCAGCCATTCTCAACAGCAGTCTCGAGTTCGAAACCGTACTCGATCAAATATTGGTTTCGATTCAGCAGGTCATTCCCAATGACATGTCCACCATTTTCCTAATTGATTCTGCTAGTTATGAAGGTTATGGTGTTCGCACCTTGGACAATACCGGGCGCGAACTAGGAAATATCCTGAACCAATTCAAGCTGCCAATTAAAGGAATTCAGCACTTAGAAGATATGATTGAAAGCGGTAACTCGCTGCTTATCCCGGATACGCAAACTTTCACCAGTTGGTTTACAGAACCTACTACCAGTTGGGTGCGGGCGGTGGTCAGCGCACCAATACAAGTGGATAATGAAATCATTGGTTTTATTTTCCTGAACTCCCAAACGCCCCACAGCTTTACCAATGCAGATAGTGAAATACTCCGTATCTTCGCCAACCAAGCCGGCGCCGCCATCCGAAATGCCCGACTTTATGAAACGACTCAAGATTATGCCCGTAAACTTGAATCCCGTGTGATGGAGCGGACGGCTGAACTTGTGCGGGAACGGGCGCAGTTGCGCGCGATTTTGGACTCGATGAGTGATGGGGTGTTAGGGGTTATTTATGATGAGGATATGGAAACTCCGGTATACAGCTTCATCAATCCCGCTCTTTACAATTTGTTGGGCTATGATCTTGATGAGTTGAATACACTGGTGGATATTTCTCTAATTGGGATCGACCCCACCCAGTATTCCAGCTTCTACAGCCGCCTGCGCGACAGCGTGAAAGAAAGTGGTTTGTGGAAAGGTGAGGTGAACATCCGCCACAAAGACGGGCGACCAGTGGATACCGAGCTTACCATTACCCGTTTAAATCGTGCTGATGGCAGCATGATGGGTATGGTGACAGTATTCCGGGATATGCGCCAGCAAAAGGACTTGGATAACCAGCGTAAACGTTTTGTCGCCAGCGCTGCCCATGAACTTCGTAATCCTATTGCGGCGCTTAAGGCTCGCATTTACCTTATGTCAAAGCAGCCTGAAAAGTCTGACACTCACGTTGAGGTGATGGAACGTATTAATGATCATCTCGAAAATTTGGTGGAGGAACTACTGGATCTGTCGCGCTTCGAACATGGTCTCATTCATCTCAAGCGCCAGCCGACTGAAATGACCAGCTTTATTCAAGAAAGCCTTCTACTGCTTGGCATAGATGCCCATGAGAAAAAAGTTGAATTAATAACACGACTAACTCAGTCGCCGGTGCCCGTTTATATAGATCGAACTCGCATGTTACAGGTCCTCAGCAATCTGGTGACCAATGCGATTAAGTTTACCCCCGAAGATGGCGCGGTCGTTCTTAGTCTGAATAAGGAAATTGATAAGTCTACTGGTGATGGCTTTCTTCTGCTCACGATTGAAGACACTGGGCCTGGAATTGAGTCCGAACACGTTGATCATATTTTTGAACCATTTTATCGCGTGCGCGATGGCGGGCGTGGACTAGGCTGGGGTTGGCCATTGTCAAAGAAATCGTTGAACTACATGGTGGTCAAATTAGTGTGACCAGCCTTGTTGGCAAAGGTACCACCTTCACAGTCCGGATGAATACTAGTGATGATCTGTAAACAATCTGGCGGATATTCTTGCTAAAATGAACTACAGTCCTTTGCAGCTTGCAGATGCTTTCATCCAAACCGGAGAGTTAGCAGATGCCCTTGATGCCCTTAACACCCACCTTGAAGCAAATAACAACGATGATGATGCCCGCCGCTTGCGGGCCGCCGTGCTTCTCCGTCTACCGGATGCCCAACACTTGCATGCTGCATTGGCGGATATAAACGATCTGGAAAACTTGCAGGTGGATGACTTCGTTCAGCAGTCAGTCATTCTGCAAAAAATGGGTGATGTATCGGCGGCCTGTGCTGCTATGCAACATGCACATGAACTTAGTCCACTGGATGAGCGGATCACCGAACGCTTTGTGGAACTGCTTGCCAGGTGTGGACAGCTGCACACAGCTTCGCAGTTGGTAGCTGCCCAGTCCCCGACATGGCGCTGGTTGCAACTCGCTGGTGATTTAGAGCGAGATAAAGGCGATGAAATGGCCGCTGCCCACCACTATGCTGCGGCCGCCGCTCATCTTGAATCACAGATGGATACCCACAATGATGCAGTAGCGGCGAACCTCAAGTCAATCTTAGTTACGAAACTGGAGTCGCTTCAAAAATAGCAGGCAAATCTGTTAGCGCTGTCGGGTTGCTTTCATCTGCCAACAAGAGAACGATAAAGGCGAAATAGGCCGCTAACAGCAGCGCCGATGCCCAGCGAGGCAACCGCCCGCGAAAAACAAACACCACCAGCACCAGTGCAAAACCAATCATCACCGGAATTTCAATGTTGGCTAGGCGCGGCGCAATCGCGATGGGCCGTACCAGTGCTGTTATCCCCACTATGCCGAACAAATTGAAGATGTTCGAGCCGATGATATTGCCAAACAAAATATCGCCTTCTCGTTTGTTTGCCGCGACGACTGAAGCGACTAGTTCCGGCAACGATGTGCCAATTGCCACAAGGGTAAGGCTGATAAATACCTCGCTAACCTGTAGTGCACGCGCCACGGCCACTGTACCTTCTACCAATCGGTTCGCGCCGACCAAAAGCACCACTAAACCAAGAACGATCCAGCCTAGCTCGGACATGCGGTTGATTGGGCCGACAACACCTTCTTCTTCCACAAGCTCTTTGACCTCTGTCGGACGCAGACGTTCGCGCAGACTGGCGCGAATCAAGAAGAAATTGAACACCACCAGAATGCTCACCAGGAGCAGACCGTCGAGTTGGTTAACTTCGTGGTTTTGTGCCATTATCCAGATTAATAATGATCCCACAATTACCACCGGAATTTCCCGTTTGATGAGGTCAAAATGGATGGGAATCATGACGATGAGGCCGCTAACCGCCAGGATCAAGCCGATGTTCGCAATGTTCGAGCCAACAACATTGCCAATAGCAATATCGCTGGTTCCGCTGAAAGCCGCGTTCAGACTGACCATCAGTTCGGGTACGGATGTGCCGAATGACACGACGGTCAAACCAATGACTAGGGGTTTGACGCCCAATGATGCTGCCAACCGCGAAGCACCGCGCACCAACCAATTACCGCCGAAAAAGAGCGCAGCCAAACCAAATAGAATATAGGCCACATTGAGAATCATATGAGACCTCGTTTACTAACGCTCGGATGTCAGCACGATTGAGATCGGACAGACTGCCGCCCGTGAATTACTTCAGGACACTATACAACATCTGTTTCCAGTGGGGAATATTAATCGCCCACACCACCCAGACATTGGGTTCTTTTTTACGCAGCGGGCTCCAATCAGGCATGTTGCGTATGTCGTGGCTCACACCTAATTGGTCAACAACCGTCATGCCGCGTGTGAGTTCGCTCTTATATTCCACTTGGACATAATGGTCACTCATGTGCTGGACCACGCCATCCCGGTCAAGGGCTACTGACATGCCTACCGGGTCGGGTAGGGCAATGCCAATCTCTCGTGACTGCGTGAAGTTAGCTTGCATCGCTACACTGTTGCAGTCAATCGTAAAGCTTGCCAGCGGGGTATTTAAACTTCGAACATAGGCAATGTCTGCTTCTCGCAAATTGGCGTCGCCCCTGCACAATTCCCACCCCACCATTTCGATGGCTAGTCCCGATGTGAATACGATTTGCGCTGCTTCCGGGTCAACCCATATGTTGTATTCCGCAGCTGGTGTAACATTGCCAACCGTGCAGGCGGCTCCCCCCATGACGACGCAGCGGCTGATGAGTGGTACGATTTCTGGCGCTTTGCTTACCGCCAACGCCACATTTGTTAGCGGGCCCAACGTCACCAATACGATGCCGGGATTGGCTTTGGCGGTGTCAATGATGGCGTCTACCGCGTGTTTGGGGTCGGCTTGGCGGCGCGGTGGTGGATAACCTTGATCGCCTAACCCGTCCTTGCCGTGAAACCATGTTGCGTCCTCATAAACCCGTATCAGCGGTTTGCTTGCACCCATATATACGGGCACATCCGAGCCGCACAATTCAACAGTATACAAAGCGTTACGGGTGGCTTGTTCAAGAGGTACATTGCCCGCTACTACAGTAATGGCCTTAACTTCCACATCCGGCCAGCGCAGCGCCATAATGATGGCGACTGCATCATCAGAAGCGGTATCGGTGTCAATCATGAAGGGACGCGGCATCATGGTCTCCTTGCCTATAATACGCGGATCGAGCAGTAGGGTAACGCACTGTGCCTTTATACACAAGCACTTCCCCCCGCTGACAGCGTCAATGGCTATACAGTATACTGAGCAGCGGTAAATCATTGTGGAAGGACATCACTGTGCGGCGTCTTACATTGATAATTTGTGTGGCGATGTTTGGCATCGCTGCTTGTTCAACCCAATCGGCTACGGAAACCCTACCGGATCCCATGCAACTTTTGCATGAAGCTACTGACAACGTATTAGGTGTAGAAACCCTGCGTATGACTGTTGAGCGAACGGGTATGGATTATGCCTTGAAGACAGATTTGGGTTCAGCTACTTTTGACCGTATGGAAGCCCAATATCAGTCGCCAGACACACTTCAAGCGAGGGCCAAGGTGACTCTGGCAGGACTGCCTGTTGAGATTGAAATTTTCGCAAAAGATGAAGACCAGTGGTGGCGCTTGGCTGGAACTGACTGGCAAAACCTGATTTTCTTGCCCGGCTTTAATCCCCGCTCTTTACTGCAAGACAAAGACCGTGGCCTGCGTGCGGCTTTCGGTGCACTCAAAAATGTGCAGATAGCGGGTGAAACCCAACTAGAGGACGGGTCTACAGCCTATCACCTGACTGCTACTGCGGATGGCGCTGAAATCTCGTGGCTGATGGTTTATCTGGTTGAAATCACAGGCAGCACCACGATTGACGCCTATATTGATAAAACTAACCGGCTTCCTGTCAAATTAGCGGTCACTGAACCGGACACTGCCGCAGATCCGGCAGGTGCGCGGGTCTGGACAATGGAGTTCTATGATTTCAATGCTGTTACCAGTTTGACTCCGCCCCCACCCGTTCCTACAGTTGAGTCCACGCCTATATCATGAGGTAGATCATCGCAGAGTTGTTTGTCAGCCGTGCCGTTGCATAAAGCGTCCCAGCCGTTCCAGCGCAATCTCAATGTGCTCACGGCTGGTGGCGTAGCTGGCCCGCACGAACCCGCTGCCACTTTGCCCGAAGGCGCTGCCCGGTACCATTGCTACCCGTTCTTCATATAGCAGGTTTTCGCAAAATTCTTCGTCGCTCATGCCGCTGGCCGCTACACTTGGGAAGGCATAAAACGCACCGCGCGGTTCAAAGCAGTTCAGCCCCAGTTCGTTAAATCCATCAACGATCAAGCGGCGGCGCAGATCATATTCGTGGTGCATCTCACATACAGCATTTTCACCATTAGTCAGGGCTTCCAGTGCCGCCACCTGTCCCATCGTCGAAGCAGACATGATGAGATATTGGTGTAGCTTGCGAATAGCTTCCATGATTTCGCTTGGGGCTGAAACATACCCGATGCGCCAGCCCGTCATGGCAAATGATTTGCTCATGCCGCTCATGAGTATGGTACGTTCGTACATGCCGGGCAGCGAGGCAAAATTGACATGCTCAACACCGTAAATGAGCCGTTCGTAAATTTCATCCGAAAGTACTAACAAATCGTACTTTTCGGCAACTGCCGCAATTTCTAACATCCGTTCACGGCTCATGACCGCGCCGGTAGGGTTGTTAGGGTAGTTGATAAGAATGGCTTTGGTGCGTGCAGTGACTGCTGCTTCTAAGGTGGCGCCTGTCACCTGAAAATCATCTTCCACAAAAGTGTTTACCCGCACCGGCACGCCGCCCGCCATCTCAACCGCTGCCGCATTGGCGACGAAACAGGGTTCGACTACCAGCACCTCGTCGCCGGGGTCAAGGATTGCCCGCAGCGCCAACCACATGGCCTCGCTGACGCCAACAGTCACGACAATCTGTGTAACAGGATCGTAGGTCATGCCATATAAACGTTCGATATAAGCCGAAATGGCGCGTCGCAGTTCAATCGTTCCGGAGTTGTTGGTGTATCCGGTCTGTCCGTATCGCAGCGATTCAATGCTTTTATCCACAATGTGGCGCGGCGTAACGAAGTCCGGCTCGCCAATGCCCAGTGTGATCACATCTTCCATCGTCGCAGCAATGTCGAAATACTTGCGGATACCGGAGGGACGTAACTGCTGGACTGAGCGTGAGACATACTGCCGGGTTTGGATCATGATCGCCTCTTTGACGGCAAAATAGTATTTTACCTGTATGAAAGTAACAATATGGTCATTATAATCCGCCACATTGTCGAACCTGTAGACCACGTGTCATCAAATTATCCGTATTTTTAGGACACTTTGTATGAGAAAATAGATTACACATGTCATTCTCCAAAAGGTTTGAGTTGGGTATTTTCTGTTCCCGAACTGTTCTTAAAGGCGAATTGTGCGTTTTGACGGCAAGTTGAGTTGCTGAATAAGGGGTCTGAGTTAGAACTCGGCACTTAACTACTAGCGATCCTACAAGGAGGCTGTGTTTATGTTACGCAAAATAGGCTTATGGTGTGGGGTTCTGGCGATAATGGGACTAGTTGTTGTGGCCTCGGCTGTCGCGCAGGACGAATTTGTATTTGGAATGGTGCTGGTCGGGCCTCAGAATGACCACGGCTGGAGCCAGGCCCATTACGAGGGCGGGAAGTATGTCGAGGCGAATATACCGGGTACAAAGATGCTGGTGTTTGAGAAATTAAATCCGGCTGATGCCCCAGAAACCACGTTGGCGGATGTGGTCAACGAAATGGTAGACGGTGGCGCAAAATTGATTCTGACGACTTCCGACGAATTCGAAGAAGATACGTCAGCTGTTGCGGCTGATTTCCCCGATGTGACCTTCATCAATGTTTCGGGTGACGACGCCTACTTACAAACTGCACCAAAAAACGTCAGCAATGTGATGGGGCAGATGGAGTGGGCCAAAATGATTGCGGGGTGCTCTGCGGCGTTGACCACCGAAACGGGCAGCATTGGCTATCTTGGGCCGCTAATCAACTTTGAAACCCGCCGCTTGGCTGCGTCTGCCTACTTGGGTGCGAAGTATTGCTATGAGAATTATCGCGGCATGTCAGGCAGTGACCTCAAGTTCAGTGTGACATGGATTGGCTTCTGGTTCAATATTCCGGGCGTCACACTTGACCCAACTGAAGAAACCAATGCCTTCTTTGACAATGGCGCTGATGTTGTGCTGTCCGGTATTGATACCACCGAAGGTATAGTGGTAGCTGACCAACGGGCTAAAGAGGGTGCAAAGGTTTGGGCTGTCCCTTATGATTTTCAGGCTGCCTGTGATATTGCGCCCGATGTCTGCTTGGGCGTGCCGTATTTCCGCTGGGGTCCGGTCTACAAACAGATCGTAGAAAATGCCAAAGCTGGCCCCTATCCGCAGGCATGGGATTATGTCAGTCCGGATTGGAAGGACATCAATAATCCCGATACATCGAGTGTGGGCTTTATACAGGGACCTGCACTGAGCGAAGACGCCAAGAAAAATCTGGATGATTTTATTGGCAAGATGGCGGCCTATACTCAGGATGGCGCCAATGCTGGCACATTCTGGTTATGGGAAGGCCCGCTAAATTATCAGGATGGCACGGTACTGGCCGAAGCCGGACACAAGCTGCCCATGATCGCTAAACTAGGCGAAGAACCCAGTGTGTGGTATCTGGAACAACTGCTAGAAGGCATGATTGGAGCCAGCACCGCCCAATAGTCCCTGTTGAAAACGAGTTCGAATGAGGGGTACAGTGGTGTACCCCTTTTCTTTATCCAACCGCCAACTCCGCAAACAATGGCAAATGATCGGAGCCAACGGCTGGCCCCTGCCAGGACCGTACAGTTCTCAGCTTGTCGCTGTGCCAGATATAGTCAATGCGAATCAGCGGTGGCAGCCAATCGGGCAGGCCCGTACGTACCCATGCCACTGGCCAACTCCCGCCAAGTCCCCAACCGCCTTCCGCGAATGAGTCATGCGACGCCGACGCCAACCGGCTGTAGGTTACGCTAAAGTCGCTGGTGTTGAAATCGCCTGCGGCAATATAAGGTAGGGACTCGCTTTTCCAACGTTCAATCAATCCTTGAATTTGTAGATTACGGATGCGGTCATCAAAGCCCCGTGCCACATCGAAGTAAAACTGCACACCACCGGAGGTGATGGCTTCGTCATCCACCGGCCATGCTAAATGCACCGCATATACCGCCACCTGCTGCCCATCTACATCCACTACGGCTCGCACGGGCGCAGGTTGGTTAGGAACGCCCAGATCAACGTAATCGCTGCTGACGATGGGATAACGCGACAATATGAAATTATCACCCCAGCGGGTTTCGTCGCGCTGGTTGGTCTGGTAGGGATATAAATCATTCAAACCCGGCAGTCGATCACGCGCATATGCAGGCGACACTTCGACCAACACGACAATGTCCGCGCCCGTTTCCCGCAGCCATGCTTCCGTTTGGGTTAAATCATGGTTATTGCCCCATGTATTCAAGCTCATCACCTGCAGTGTGTCATTCCCGGCTTGCACCGTCGAACGTGGCAGGAAGCGTGGCCCTACCCAAACCGCGATGACCGCTACGATAGGCAGCAGTCGTAGAAACGCCTTCTTGCTGCGAACAACTGCCGCCAACGCCAGCAGCACGGGCAGCGGCAGGAATAGAAAATAGGCAAAACTATTGACTAACGACACGAATGGTACACTGTCTCCAACTAACCCCCGCACCACCAGATACAGTGCGCTGATTACCAGATATAGCAGTGTCGCTACATCAATCACACGGATGAATAGGTTGCTTTTGCGCTGTGCATTTCCCTGCATACGTCTCATATCCTCATTGCTCGTTAAGCGCTGGAATTGTACAATGCGCCTGCTTGCATCGTACTTGCCCGTAGGTTAGGCGGCGGTGAAACGCTTATCACATAAGCGGAATTAGGCCCATCCCGATTAATGTTACAATATGAAGGTACGCAATAAACAGGAGTTGGGCTATGTCTTTAGCAATAGAAAAGACACCGACAGAAGCAATGACTGATTTTTTGGGTTCCGCACCCAGTCTTGAAGAAATTGCCGCCTATCGCTTACCAGAATCTTTGCAACGTTGGGCTCATGATTTGCTCGATAAGAACCGTGAAGGGAACCTAACGGAAGAAGAACGTACCCAGATGGAAGAATTTCGCCAGATTGATCACATTCTGACATTGGTCAAGACCAAAGCTCGCCTTAGGTTGAAAGGTCGTATGTGAGCAAAACGTATATCATGGCCTCTCTTCGTAGGGAAGTTATCGAACGGGCAGGGGGTTGCTGTGAGTATTGTTTAGCGAGTAGCGCAGATGGTGCGCTTGATTTCGCCATTGACCACTTAATTGCTGAAAAACATGGTGGAACAACACAGCTTGATAATCTGGGTTTGAGCTGTTATTGGTGTAATAGTTATAAGGGTAGTGATATTAGTTCAGTTGATTGGCAGCTAGATGGCGCAGTAGTGGCGCTATTTAACCCGCGCAGACAACAATGGAACGAACACTTCAAATTAGAGGGATTACGAATAGTTCCATTAACCTCAACTGGCCGGGCTACTGCATTTCTGCTTCAGTTTAATGCTCCCGAACGGATAGAAGAACGTCGTTTGCTTGTTGAACTAGGTGTATACCCCTGCCAGAAAGAATAACTAAAAACAATGCCCTCCGTAACCTATCCCGATGTCCTGGCAGCCGCAGAACGCTTAACCGGTATTGCCCACCGCACACCTGTTGCCACATCGCGTACTTTGAATGAATTGGTCGGCGCCGAGGTGTTTCTAAAGTGTGAAAACCTGCAACGTGTTGGCGCATTCAAATTCCGCGGTGCATATAATGCCCTCAGCCGCCTAAGTGAAGCTGAAAAGCAGCGCGGTGTGATTACCTATTCATCCGGCAATCACGCGCAGGCGATTGCGCTGGCCGGGCGGCTGTTCGGCATCAAAACCATTATCGTTATGCCCGAAAATGCCCCTGCCACCAAACGCGCCGCCACCGAAGGCTATGGCGCACAGGTGGTAGCCTATGACCCTGCCGTAGCGGATCGCAAAAAGCTGGCAGAGGACTTGGCGGCGGAACACGGCTATACAATCATCCCCCCCTACGACCATGTGGATGTCATCGCCGGGCAGGGGACATCTGCGCTGGAACTGCATCAAGAAATCCCTGATTTGAATGCGCTACTGGTCTGTGTGGGCGGCGGCGGATTGCTTAGTGGTTGTGCTGTTGCCACACGTGGCATAGCTCCCAACTGCCGCGTGATTGGCGTCGAGCCGGAAGTTGCTGATGACGCCGCCCGTTCATTCCGCACCAAACAGCTTGTCACCATCCACAACCCGCCTACTATTGCTGATGGTACCCGCACGCCTTCGCTGGGCGAAATCACCTTCCCGCTCGTGCTTGCAAACGTGGATGATTTTGTGACGGTTAGCGAAGATGCGATTAAAGAAGCGGTGCGCTTCGCCTTCTTCCGCTCAAACTGGTTATCGAACCCTCAGGTGCGCTAGGGTTAGCTGCGCTGCTCAGCGGCGCCTTCAAAGCGCAGGTGCGGGTAGGAGTGATCGTATCAGGTGGCAACATTGACGCGCCAACGATGACCACAATTCTAAAGGGTTAACCGAAAATTTCCCGAAATGTCCAGCCTGTAGGGACGCGATACATCGCGTCCGCCCTTGTAATCATCAATGGATTTGTATAAGCGATATAATTGTCCACCATGCCCACCGTATCCATCGTCATCGTCAATTACAACACCCGCGAACCCCTACGCCGCTGCCTGCAATCGATTCATGTCGAGCGTGGCGATATTGATGTTGAGGTGATCGTAGTAGACAACAACTCCAACGATGATAGTGCGACTATGGTACGTGAAGTTATGCCCGAAGCCCATCTCATCGAACCGGGGCGCAATACATGGTTCAGCGGTGGCAATAATCTTGGCTTCCAGCAGGTGCAGGGTGACTTTATCTACATCCTCAACGCCGATACCCGCCTCCAGCCCGGCAGTTTGCAAACTATGCTGGCCCATCTACAGTCACATCCTGAAGTGGGTGTTGTCACCTGCCGCATGGAATACCCTGAAGGCGGTTTGCAGCGTACATGTTCCCGCGTGCCCGCCTATGTTGACCTGCTATTGGGCTACACATTTCTCGGTGTGTTGTTACAGGGCTGCGCGAACGCCGCCGCGCCCACATGTGGTACAGCGGTTGGGAGCGCGACGCTAACCGAGAAATCGAGGTCGGCCCCGGTTCGAACTTGTTGTGCCGCAGGGCAGTCATCCAGCGCATTAATGGCTTTGACGAACGGCTCAAGTTATATTTCACCGAAGACGACCTATGCAAGCGGATTTTAGATACTGGTTTCAAAATACAGTTTGTCGGTGGCATGCTTCTGCTGCACGAAGAACGTGCTAGCACCAAGCAGGTGTGGGGCTTGGCCTCGCGCATTTATTTCGGCGATTTGCTAACCTTTTCACATAAATATTATGGCGCGGGTCGTACCCTGTTCTTGCGTGCCTTACTCTATCCTACCCGCTGGGCGATGGCCGCTGTTCAGCGTTTGCGCCGGATAAACCAATAAATGAGTGAAATGACTAATCAACCCAAATACCACCTTCAGGACATCTTCAACCCGTCCGCTGCTCACCCCGATGATGCCCACAGCCTGCTCATGCGCCTCATCCCGCACGGTTCGGCGGTGCTGGAACTGGGCTGCGCTTCCGGCTATCTTTCCGGCTATATGGAACAGGTGCTTGGCTGCCGTGTCACTGGGCTGGAAGCCGACCCCGCCGCGACTGCTATTGCCGCTCATCGGTGTAGTCAGGTCTTCACGGTTGATCTGGATGCCCCCGATGCCCTCAAGGACGCCGCAGCGGGAGCGCCTTACGATGTACTGCTGGCGGCGGCGGTGCTGGAACATCTTAAATTTCCTCAACGGTTGCTGGAACAGGCGCACAGCTTGCTCAAGCCTGGTGCGCGGCTGATCGTGTCGCTGCCCAATATCGCCCATTGGGGGGTACGCCTGCGGCTGCTGGGCGGACACTTCGATTATCAAGATTACGGCATTATGGATCGCACCCATTTGCATTTTTATGCATTGGAGACAGGCCGCGCGTTGGTTGAGTCGGCAGGCTATCAGGTTGAGGCTGTGCATATTGCGGGGAGTGGCGTTCAAAATGCATTGAATGCGCTCACAAGGCGCATGGGCAGGCCGCCTGCTCCGTTAGTCTTGCCCAACCTGTTGGCCTATGAATTGATCTACGTGGCGCGTTTCAACTGAGGAACAAAATCAATCCCACCACTAGCTCGAATGCTGCGCTGACGAGGAATACCTGCGTGAATTGTGGACGATCTAGTACTGTCGCTAGTAATCGGCTGACGAAAACGCCGAGAAAAATCAAGCCTATCACTTGGTAAGCTGCCGCTTGGTTGAGCACCAGTGGTGCAATCCCCATCATAACTGACATGCCGCCAAAGACGATGCGGATTTCTGCCACCCCGTTGGCATTATCCGGCGTCAGGTGAGCGATGGCGGCAGATGGGCGCGGTTTCCACAGTGAATACAAACCGAAAAGAACGAGCAGAATACAGGCGATGATATTGAGTAATTGTTCTAAGCTCATGATAGTTAGCCTTCCTCGTCTATCGGGAACTGCATCTGCACAAATTGAAGATACCGGTTGAGATAGCCCACCAGCGTTTCCCGTTCTTCGCTGCTCAAGAGGCTGAATAGCAGTCGCACCTGTTCCAGTAAGTCGGTCTGCACCGCCTCGAATCGCTGCTGACCCTCAGCAGTTAGGATAACGTCCACCGAGCGACGATCGGCCTCCCGCTGCTCACGTGCTACCAGCGGTGGTTGCATTGCTTCTAAACGCTTGACCAGTCCGGTCATAGTGGCGTTGGTTAGGTGATGTTGCCGCGCGATTTCGCCGATTGGGCAGCGCCCACCGTGTTCGGTTAAGGTTTTTAGGACGTAAAATTGCGGTGGGGTAATCTGGTGCGCTGCTAAATTAGAAGCGAGGCGTTTTTCACCATCCAAAACAATGGTGAATAACAACGACCAGAGCTGGTTAACATCTTTGTCGAGCTGCGTGTCCAACGTATGGGCTTCACCAATGAATAATTCAAAATACTGCTGCTGATTTTATCCCGTTTGCTAACGCCGCGCGAACTGCTTTTTCTTGTCTTCGTGACCTCCACGTCTCTGTTGTTCATACATACTCTTTCATAATCTCTACCAACTGCCGCGCCCGGTGCTGGAAGGTGTGTTCCTTCAGCAGTCGCGTCCGTGCCGCCGCCCCTACCGCCTGCCGTTCACTCTCATGTGCCAGCAGGTAGCGGTAGCGGTCAATCGCTTCCTCGCCCGACTTGACCACGAACAACTCTTTACCCGGCTCGAACCACTCTTCAATCCCGCTGTAGGGATTGGAGACAATACAGCACCCCATCCCCGCTAGCTCGAAAGGTCGTGATGAGGATGAAGCATACACACTGGCGTGCGCCTGCCGTGTGATGCACAGGTTGATCTTACTCCGGCAGGCATATTCGCGCAGCTTACTAAAACTTAAATAGGGCAAAAGCTGCGTTCGCCCCACATCACCTAACTTCGTTCCCCGCGACGCGAAGTGTGAGTCCGCCATCTGCCGCGACGGTTCAACCAGCATATCCTCCACCCACTGCCAGCGGTACTCGCGTCCATGCCCGTAAAACAACACATCAATGTCTTGCTGTGCCACCGGCAGCGGACTGAATACGTCCGGGTCAGCACCGTAATAGACAGTATGCACAGCCTTTGCACCCAATGCCTTGAGCGCTGCTTCACCGCCTTTGCTGTTGCTGATGATGGCAGTATATTCGCCTGCGTCCGCCCCCTGATAAATGCGGAAACCGCTGGCAAAACCGCTCATGCTCGGCAGGCTGGCGGGCACATCGCCATCGTAATAAAACACTGGTTTACGGTGCTTGCGCTGGATTTCCGCTGCCACCCCCACCAGATGGTTCAATGGCGCGGTCAAAATCAGTACCGCGTCCACATCCGGCTGCTGTGTCAACATGCGGTCTAAGTGTCGTGCCCACAACGGCGTGATGAAGGTCTGCACCGTGCGCCGTATCAGCTTATCCATCGCCGGTTCGCTGTCGGCTGTCAGCTGTCGGCTGTCAACCTTGGACTTTTGCACTTCATCTGGCGGCTGGTAACGGGTAGCTGGTAACTCTGCTTTCGGCTGATCGCTGACTGCTGATCGCTGACCACCGACTTTCCTCATCCCCTCCCGCACCAGCTTGAACAGATCTCCCTGCCACTTAGCTGGATTGGCCGCTGCCCGCCACCACAGCGACTCAATCGCCGGGCCCTGATAGGGCGCTGCGATCACATCCACCCCGATTTCATACAGCGCTTTCAAGAGCTGCCACCATGCGGGTGTAGCGCTGAAGGGCTGGGTCAGGTCAAGCGAAGCACAAACCACCAATAATTTCATGTATTTCCTGCTATGAACCTAAGTCTTCATGAGTGAAGAGGTTTGTATTATACCTGTGTCTTTACGTCCTCATTGCGGGGATGGATTGAGACCGAGATGCTGGTTGGTTCTGTAATTGATTAATATCGGAAAACCGTAGGCGATTAGCCCCACCAGCAACACCGCCGCCACCCCACCGGATACCACCGAAGCCGCTGGTCCCAGCAAATGCGCTACGAATCCGGCCTCGAATTCACCCAATTGTGGACCACCCATCACGAAGATCATGTTAACCGACTGCATCCTACCGCGGAGATGATCAGGCGTCAGCACCTGCCGCAGGGGTGCGCGGATACCCGTACTGATCGCGTCGGCGAATCCGGTTACGGCCAATGCCAGCAGTGACAGCCAGATGAGATTTGAAACCCCAAAGACGATGGTTGCTAGCCCGAACAGTGCCACTGCTGCCAGCATCACCACACCTTGCCGGATGATACGCCCACCGTAGTGTGCCATCACAACTGCGCCGATGGTCGAACCGAAAGCGGGCGCGGCACTCAAGATACCGTAACCTGTTGCACCCACCTTCAATATTTCCGTGGCATAAACGGGCAGCAGCACCGTCGCCGAAGCCAGAAGCGTTGCCAAAAAGTCTACCAGCATGGTTGACCACAGCAGCGGTTGCCCTTTGACGAAACGCAGCCCTTCAAATAGCGCTTTGACACTGACCTCGCGTTTTATGCCTGCCGAAGTTTGTGAGGTAGGATCGTTACGCAGCCAAACCAGCACCACTACGACTGGAATGAAGGACAGTGCATTGATGATATAAGCCGGCCCCGGCCCCAACGCTCCCAGTACGAACCCCGCAATGCTGGGCCCGACCACTGACGTCAGTTGGAACATCAGCACGTTCAATCGGGTAGCGTTCGAGATTTCATGCATTGGCACGAGATTGGCGACCATCGCGTTACGGGCAGGATTGTCAAAAGCCGACATGCCAGAAATGGCGGCAGTCATCAGATAAATCAGCCACAACTCAACCTGCCCCGTAAGGGTAGCAATGCCCAGAATCCCGGCAAAAATCAACATGGTGATCTGGGTTGCTATTTGCAGCTTGCGTCAGTCAGCTGCGTCCGCTACCACCCCGCCCAGCAGCGACAACACAATTATTGGCCCGATACGCACCAGTCCCACCACGCCCAACGCCAATTCGCTGTGCGTAATGTTCCACACGTGCCAATTGACAGCTGCCAGCTGCATGGCCGAGCCGCTAATCGAGAGTATCATGCTGAGGTAAAACCAGCGGAATGCCGGGTACCGCAGTGCTGACCATGCCGACTTCGAGGACTGTGGACTAATACCGCTCATGAATTCATTTCACATCTACTTGAATGATGGCCGATAGTTTTCGTCCTACTACCATACTCCCAATATCGAATACCTCAATAACCATCCTATTAGATGTGGACTTAGGCTTCTAACACGGTCTTCAACACCAGTTTGCCGCGTGTGTGGCTGCTCATCTGCTGTTCGTGTGCGTCACCAACCCGCTCCAATGGATACACGCCACCCACAGTCACCGTTAGTTTTCCGCTGTCAACCAATGCCGCTATCTGGCGCAGTTGGTCACCATCAGTATGCACCAGTATGTTTGCGCCGCTCATGCCTCGCGCGGCCAGTAGATCCGCCTGTGCACTCCCCGCAATTGAAACCAGCCTGCCCCCTACCTTTAGGATGTCCAGTGATCGCTTGCCAATATCACCACCCACGCAGTCCATGACCACATCCATATTGCTGATCTGGGTCTCAAAAGGTGCTTTTGTGTAATCAATAACTTCGTCAACTCCTAAGCCACGTAAGAAGTCGGCATTGGCTGCCGAAGCGGTTCCCGCTACGTAAGCGCCCTTCCACTTTGCCAGTTGTACTGCCAGATGTCCCACGCCACCTGCTGCCGCATGAATGAGCACCCGTTCTCCTGCTTGCAGCGCAACCGTGTCGAACAAGGCCTGCCATGCTGTTAACGCGGCCAACGGCAGTGCTGCCGCCTGTACGAAGTCAATAGTGGCGGGTTTCAGTGCCAGATGAGTCGCAGGCGAAACTACATACTCGGCATAGGCTGCGCCAATCTGCGGAAAGTTGACCATGCCATATACAGCATCTCCAACCTTGAAGTCGTTCACATCATCCGCCGCAGCCTCAACCGTGCCTGCTATGTCCCAGCCGAGTATGAGCGGGAAAGGATTTGTATAGCGTCCCGCTGTCCCGCGTCCCATGCGCGTTTTGGCATCTACTGGGTTTACCCCTGCCGCATGTACTTTCACCAGCACAGTCCCCGGTTGTACGTCCGGTAGTGGTGCGTCTTCGTACTGTAATACTTCCGGCCCGCCGAAGGAGTGAATGCGAACCGCTTTCATCATCGCCATTGTAATTCCTCTCAATATTGTTGTGAGTTCTATTACCTAACGGTAGAATATCCCGCGTTGTCAATCAAACGGTGTTTGATTATGACCGGACACAATCTCCCACCGCAACCCACACCCTTCATTGGCCGCGATCATGAACTGGCGGACATCGCTCGCCTGCTGGCAGATCCCACCTGCCGCCTGTTGACGCTGGTCGGGCCGGGTGGAATGGGGAAGACCCGTTTGGCAATTGAAGTTGCTCGCTGCCATGAAATGCCAGATGGGGCGTTCTTTGTGCCACTCCAACCCCTAACCACCGCGGAATTTATCGTCCATGCTATCGCTGAGGCAGTGAGCATCCAGTTCTTTCAAGCTGATGACCCCAAACAACAGCTCCTTAGCAGCTTGCAGAACAAGGCGGCGCTGCTACTGCTGGACAACTTCGAGCATTTGTTAGACGGTGTAGGGCTGCTGTCGGACATGCTGTCGACAGCGCCCGGCATCAAGCTGCTGGTCACCTCGCGTGAACGGCTCAACCTGCAAGAGGAGTGGGCGTTCATGCTGGATGGGCTGTCCTTCCCCAAAGATGCTGCCAAGGATGCGCTTGAAAACTACAGTGCGGTGCAGTTGTTTGTCCAGCGGGCGCGGCAGGCGCGGGCGGATTTCTCGTTAAACGGGAACACCGAATTGGTTGCCACCATTTGCCGCCAGCTTGAAGGGCTGCCGCTAGGTCTGGAACTGGCAGCAAGTTGGCTGCGTGCTATGTCCTGTGAACGGATTGCCGCCCAGATACAAAGCAGCCTCCATTTCCTGGCCACGCCGCTGCGGAACATCCCCGAACGTCACCGCAGCTTGAACGCCGTTTTTGAGCAGTCATGGGGCCTGCTGACAACAGCCGAACAGGATGTGCTGATGCGCCTGTCGGTGTTTCGAGGCGGCTTTGACGAGGAGGCAGTCGAGCACGTGGCGGATACATCGCTGCCGGTGCTGGCCGCGCTGGTAGATAAGTCGTTCATTCGGTTGGACAACACAGGCCGCTACGACCTGCATGAACTGCTGCGCCAATTCGCCGCCGACAAGCTGCTGGACGCCGGACAGTATGAGGCCACTGTGGAAGCATTCTGCGCCTACTACCTCAAGCTGGCGGAACAAGTCGAAGTTCACAACTTCGGATACGAACAAGTGCCATGGTATGACCGCGCCGAAGTTGAGTGGGACAATTTCCGTGCCGCATTGACATGGTCGGAAGAAAGTGAGCGTGGCTTACACATGGCCGCCGCTATGGGCTGGTTCTTTCAGGAACGCGGATACTGGCTGGAAGGGCAGTACTGGCTGGAACATGTGTTGGCAGCCAACCCGGATGCCCTCATTTCACTCCGTGCCAAAGTTCTGAATATGGCCGCGATGCTTGGCACTTTTAGAGATTCAGAGGTGCAGCACTATCTCGAACAGTCACTGGCTCTATCTCGCCCAGCCAACGACCTGTGGAACACTGCTTGGTCACTCAGTTATAGAGCGATACAAATAATCGACGACGATCTTGATCAATCAGCAGCACTGGTGGATGAGAGTCTGGCTCTGTTCCGGCAGCTTCGTGATAGGATGGGACTGACCCATAACCTCGTTCGCCGGTCATGGATCGCTGAGTTACAGCGTGATTTTGACCTAACCCAGCAGTTGCTGGATGAGGCGGCTGTATATGCTAACGCAGTTGGTGACAAGATCTTGATCGGTTGGGTGACCGTGGGCCGTGGCACGCTTGCCAGCCACTTTAGACGGTTTGTTGAGGCCAGAAATTATCTGGAAAACGGCCTAACATTATTTCGGGAAGCACACTTTCCTCTGGGGCTGGATCGGTCGCTGATCTTATTAGGTGGGGTCGAGTTGGCGTTGGAAAATCCAACCGCGGCACATGAGTGCTACCGGGATGCGCTACTAATGCACAAAGATAACCTTGCATATCATCCTTTTTTTCCATTTCCTTTAGCCGGAATGGCTGCGGTCGCCAGTTACAAGGGCAACTACCAGCGGGCCGTTGTGCTGTTTGGAGCCGCCGGCGAGGATTGGGTGAAGAGATATTGCGCGCAAAATCCGCATATATTCACTTTCGATCGTGACATAGTGACGGCGCGCGCGCAGCTTGGCGATGAGTCTTTTGAACAAGCGTGGGCAACTGGGAGTGCCATGACGCGTCAGGAAGCCACGGATTTTGCGCTGTTGGTCGAACCCGAAGTACTTGACAATTCAGCCTCGCGGCCCGCCGATGATTCCGTGACCACCCGCGAACGGGACATCCTGCGCCTACTCGGCGACGGTCTCAACAGCCGCGAAATCGCCGACCAACTTGTGCTCAGCGTCGGCACGGTGCGCTGGTATCTCAAGCAGATTTACAGTAAGCGGGGCGTGCATGGGCGTTCCGAAGCACTTGCACGCGCACGAGAATTAAGACTGCTCACGTAGGCCAGAAATAAAACATCGCCTGCGAAAACAGGCGATGTTCAAATACTCAGTTAACCAGCAAATGTCACAATCCGCCCGCCGCCAGCAGCGGCGCAATCACCAGTGACACAATCGCCAGCAGCTTCAGCAAAATATTGAGCGACGGGCCGGACGTATCCTTGAACGGGTCGCCAACCGTGTCACCTACCACAGTCGCCTTGTGTGCATCCGACTTTTTCCCGCCCAGATGCCCTTGCTCAATATATTTCTTGGCATTATCCCACGCGCCGCCCGCATTTGACATCATCACCGCCAGCGTAAAAGCCGAGATCAACGAACCGAGCAGCACGCCCACCAGCGTATAGATATTCACATATGCTTCCAAACCATTGCCGCGCCCCAGCACCACGAGGAATGCAATCACCGCTGGAACGGCGACTGCGATAATGCCCGGTGGCAGCATTTGCCGCAGTGAACTGCGTGTGCTGATGCCTACGCAGGCTTCATAATCCGGGTCTGCTGTGCCTTCCATCAGGCCGGGAATTTCCTTGAACTGCCGCCGTACTTCTACTACAATTTCTTGCGCCGCTTTACCCACTGCCACCATAGTTAGTGCGCTGAAAATGAAGGGCAGCATGGTGCCGATCATCAAGCCAGTCGGCAGATGCGGGTCAAGAATACTGACTTGCGGTGGGACACCTGTCGCCGTCACAAAGGCCGAAATCAACGCCAGTGCGGTCATCACCGCGCTGCCAATGGCAAAGCCTTTGCCAGTTGCTGCTGTTGTGTTGCCTAAACTATCGAGGGCGTCAGTACGTTCACGTACTTCCTTGTCCAAACCGGCCATTTCCGCGATACCACCCGCATTGTCCGCTACTGGCCCATAAGCATCCGTCGCCAGCGTAATCCCCAGCGTCGCCAGCATACCGACTGCGGCCATTGCCACGCCGTACAGACCGGCTGCCCCGGCCGCTACCAGCGTCGTCAACACGACGATTAGCACCGGCGCTACCGTGCTTTCCATACCCAGCGCCAATCCACGAATGATGACAATGGCTGGTCCGCTGACCGAACTTTCGGCCAATATCCGCGTCGGTCGGTAAACATCGGCGGTGAAGTATTCGGTCACATAACCGATAGCTACACCACCCACCAGACCGCTAATGGCTGCAATAATGACACCTGAGCCTAGATTAAGTACAATGCCTATAACGATCACAGCTAATGCCACCAGTACGCTGGCACTGTAAACACCGAGTCGCAAGCTGCCCAATAGACTTTCCTGTGAGGCATGCTCTTTAGTTCGCACCAGTCGCGTGCAGCCCATGCTGATGAGCAAGCCCGCTGCCGCCACCAATAGTGGGAAGGCTTCTTTTGCCGCTGTAACTGAAGCTGCTTCGCCTGCTGCCAATCCAGCAATTGCAATCGCGGCGATGATTGAGCTGGCATAACTTTCAAACAGATCAGAACCCATCCCGGCCACATCACCCACGTTGTCGCCCACGTTATCGGCAATGACTGCTGGATTGCGTGGATCATCTTCCGGGATATTGGCTTCAGTCTTTCCCACCAGATCAGCACCGACATCTGCAGCTTTGGTGAAGATACCACCACCCACCCGTGCGAAAATGGCAACCGATGTGCCACCAAAGCCGAACCCCGCCAGCGCACTGGCCGCTGCCCGCACATCTGCTTCAGACCCCGAAGCGTAAACGACCCGTGTCAGGATCAGATACAGCACGCTCACGCCCAGCAAAGCCAGCCCAACTACCATCGTTCCCATCACCGTGCCGCTGGCGAATGCCACCCGCAGGCCGCTGTTTAGGCTTTTCGCTGCTGCGGCTGCCGTACGCACGTTAGCCCGCACAGCCACATTCATACCCGTATAACCGGCTGCCGTTGATGCCACTACACCCGCCACGTAACACACCGCCGTCCACGGGCTTAGACCGGAATTGGGTATGGCTGATAAGCCCAATAAAATGACGACCACAATAGCGCTAAGTCCGGCAATGTAACGATACTCTGTCAAAAGAAAAGCACGCGCGCCGCGCTGGATGGCTTCGGCGATGTGCTGCATTTTTTCGTTTCCAGCTTCTTGTTTCAAAATCCACTGCCGGGTGTACAGCGCAAAACCGATCCCGACAATGGCAACGACCAATCCGATCCAGCTCGAATTGCTGGTGAAAAATTCCATCAGTGCAATGCTCCTATGTCTATTTACTTTTTTTGATGGGCTTTATGTGTGTTCCTGCCATGTGCCTGTCAGTCATTTGTTGAATAGGCAGCAGGAATTCGTCAGCCAAAACTAAAAGATGGATTGTATGGTATCAGATAGGAAAAAATCGAGTCAAGTTCTGCCAAAGTAAACACCAACTTTTTTGGACGGAATTTACATTTTCTCATCTACCTTTCCTGTGAAGTTGTTCATCTGTTGGAGGCAATTCACCTCACCATTCCCCCTACCTTCCCCCCATGCTGCGAGGTGACTCCATCCCGGCCTGAGCCTTAACGTGGGAAGAAATATTTGTGTTAAGGAAATTAGGCTATGTCGTCACTTCTATTTGTGCGACTGTTTTTCTTTAGGCCATTTTTGAGTTTGGCGCTGCTGTTCGTGACTGTCTTTACAGTCGCGGGGATTGGCGTTAGCGTGGCAGGTCATTCGTCTCAACCGCTTGTTGACGCCTTCAATTCCTATCTCGACATTTTCCCCGGTCAGCCCATAAGCGCCGTCGTGGAGCGTGGGTTTTGCTGCCGGCTTGTAGAGAATTATTACACTACGCCTACTGAAGAGCATTTCGCGTTGATACCGCCTACGGGTATTTTTTCCATCATTGAGGTGGTTGCTTCAAGCCAGAGCGTGCAGAAAGTCAAATTCACCCTGAACGAGAACGCGCTCAGACTTGGCGATCTTTTATTGATATTCGAATTGCCAGTGTTTCATTCCTATCCCCAGATCACCTTTACCTTCTGGCGGGATTATGTCGTGACGCTGCCAATCGGTCAGAGTGCCTATGTCAATCCCGCCTACCAGCGTGTCTGGAGCGTGGCTTTTACACTGGCAGGCCGCTAAAACACACTTCGCCGCTTTCGCTCAATCCTCTTGACACACCCGCCTCTCGTGGTTACAACCATAGCAAATTCCATCTGTCGGTTCGGAACTGGCAACTGGTATCTGGTATCTGGCGACTGGTAACTCAATCTGAGGAAACACAATGGCAAACTTTGAACTACTGAGTGAACTCCTGCACGATGCAGGCGGCAAAATATTGTTGTTGGTCATGGATGGTTTGGGCGGTCTGCCCCGCACGCCCGATGGTCTCACCGAACTGGAAACAGCCCGCACCCCCAATATGGATGCACTTGCCAGAGCGGGCAGCACCGGCATGACCATTCCTGTCGCGCGCGGCATTGCTCCGGGCTCAGGCCCTGCCCATTTGGGCTTGTTCGGCTATGATCCCATTGAATACAAAATTGGACGTGGTGTGCTGGAAGCTACCGGCATCGGTGTCGAGGTGCTGCCCGGTGATGTTGCCATTCGTGGCAACTTCTGTACGGTGGATGCTAACGGCCTCATCACTGACCGCCGTGCCGGGCGCATCCCCACTGAAGAAGGCGCAAAGCGTGTCGAATTGCTCAAGCAGATCACCATCCCCGGCGTTGAACTGCTGGTAGAGGCGGTGCAGGATTACCGCTTTGCCCTCCGCCTGCGTGGATCAGGGCTGAACGGTGATATTGCTGACACCGACCCACAAGCTACTGGTGTTGCGCCACTGCCGGCCCGCCCCAACAGCCCTGCCGCTGAACACACCGCCCAATTGGTCAACCAGTGGCTGGTCGAAGCCGCCAAAGTGCTCAAAGGTCACGAGCCCGCCAACATGGTCACGCTGCGTGGCTTCGCTATGGACCCGGCGCTGCCCAAATACAAGGATGTCTATAAACTCAAAGCGGCCTGCGTCGCCGTTTATCCCATGTACAAAGGCGTGGCGCGGCTGGTGGGTATGGACATCATCGCTACGGATGGTCACGACAGCGCCGCTGAAGAATTCAACCGTGTCGCCGCCATTTGGAAAGACTATGACTTCGTCTTCTGCCACATCAAATACACCGACAGTCGCGGTGAAGATGGCAACTTCGACGCCAAAGTGAAGGTCATCGAAGAAGTGGATGCAGCACTGCCGATCCTCACCGCTCTCAACCCGGATGTGTTCATCATCACGGGCGACCATTCCACACCCGCCGCCCTGAAGTCACACAGTTGGCACCCTGTCCCGACGCTGCTGCATGCTCCCAAAACCCACATGCCGGATCGGGCGCAGTCTTACGGCGAACGCGAGTGCATGGGCGGCGCACTCGGTCAATTTCCCGCTGCCGACCTCATGCCGCTGGCGTTAGCCCACGCCAACCGCCTCGCCAAATACGGGGCGTAACTCGTCCTGTAAACGTATCGCTTTCTGTAGGGGCTGACCTATGTGTCAGCCCGCTTTGCCCCTTCTGCTTACGCACTTGGAGTATATCTCATGGACTTTCGTTGGAGACCGGGTATATCCTATGACATGGACACCTGCGAACGGATGAAATCTCATTTTCTAAGCCAACCAGACAGAACAACCGCAAGGAAGACATCATCGACTTTTTGAGGAAGACCGATATTGGATGGTTCAACGATTATGCAGTGTTCTTAGGTTTATATGCCGAAACCAATCTGACCACGTATTTGCCACAGGAACATATTGATGCACTTTGGTTGGCAGGTTTGCAGTATGGTCTGATGTAACTTCCTCGCCAAATACGGGGCGTAAACAATACAATGGAGCGCATGCTGATTATTGTGCGCTCCCATTAATCCTCTTCGCCGCGCGCTGGTCGTAAGCCGATCATCAAAAATACGGCTGCCGCCGCCAAAATGATGCAAATGATGTTGGTCAGAAAGAGCAGTCCTGCCCGGACTCCCAACGCCGTGTATCCGCTGGCGATACTCAACCCAAATGTGCACAGAGGTGGCATTAGCGCTGCTGCAATGGCGACCCCCGCTAGTGCAGCCGGAATGTCTTTGCGTGCCGTTGCATAGGCTCCCATCATGCCGGACGCAATCGCAATCATGACGTCCAGATGACTCCAGTTTCCCCGTGCTAACATTTCGCTTGTTGGAAAGCGATCCTCCACCAGCAAGCCGCATATCAGCGCAACCACTAGCGCCAACGGAATACCAGCGAGCAATGTGCGGAAGGCCCGTCGCATCACCGGAGCTTGTTTGCCAGTGAGCCCAATTGCGAAGGCGATACACGGTTGCATAAATGGCGCGACCAGCATTGCGCCGATAATAACCGCCACGCTGTTTTCCAGTAGACCCAGCGCAGCCAACATGCTTGCGATGGCGATCAGGACAATGTAATCCAGATTGAGTGCCGCCAGCCCATACGCTTGGCGCTGTATATCCTCTTGTTCAGCCGGTGTTAACTTGAGTTGAAAGCGTTTGAGTGAACGCCAGAAACTCGGCCGTGTCAAACCATTTTCTGAAGCAGTGACCGTCAGGATGACGGGGCACTGTGCTTCGTCCAGTATGCGCCGTGAAAAATCGCCGAATAACCAGCGCTCGAGCAGCGACACCAATGAATACCCGATAACCAGTATGTCATCGTCCTCAAGCCGTGCCAGAATCCCCGCCGCTGGGTCACCAGCCGTCACCAACATGCGCTGAATGCCATCTCGTTGTTTGAGCGTTTCCAGCGAAACCTCAATCCGACCCAATCCGACCCAGCGAGGGATATAGCTTTCTTGGGCATGGATCGCAATCAAGTCAATGTCGTGGTGCTGTGCCAAAACCCACCCGATTTCACATGCGGCCCGTGCGGGTGGTGTGCCGTCAACTGGCACGATAATGCGTTTAGGCTGTGTAGACAACTCAATTCCACTGTAAATCAATACAGTACACGGGGCATTCGCCAGCACATTTTCAGCAATGGTTCCCAATACCACATGACTGCGCGTGCGGTGCTTGGGGCCGAGTATGACCAGCGTGGCATTGGCTTCATTAGCCGCATCAAGAATGCCGCGCGCAATATTCGATGCTTTTCGGGTATAAAGATCAATTGAATGCCCCTCGTCACGCAGTTTTTCAACAAGCGGCTCTAGCGCATCCAGAGTTTCAGATTCAATATCCAGATTTCCGAGCAGCACATATAGCGCGATCACTTTCGAATGTTCGCCACTGGCAAACATCAGCGCCAACTTGATCAGAGTTTCACTCGTTCGTGGGTTGGCGACGGGTACTAAAATGATTTGTTCGTCGTTCATGTATGTTGTGTGCCCGTGCGAATACAAAATATGGTTGATCGAATTGGAAAGGATAGCCTATCCCATATACAGTATTTATGCCTGTTCCAGCAGCGCCGGAGCTAACTTCTCGATGTAAAATTCCACAATCTTGCCCGTCATTGCCAGTGGATTAAACCCATCTGCGTCCTCCGCAGCCAGCATCACCGCCAGCGTGTTGTCCCAGCCTTCATCACGTTCGCCACCTGTCACATCCGAAATCACACCGCATTCTATTGACTTGATTATTTTTTGTTCGCTGTTCACCTGGGAGACAGCATACAGATGTGACGTATCCAGATTCACAATATCACACCCCTTCGCCCGCGCGGCATCCAGAAAGGCGTTATCCTCGCGGTAGAGCGCATCGCCCGTGATGGCCTGAACCGAGCTTAAGGTCTGTTGGTGGGAACGCGACCATAAATCCAAAATAGCAGCTGTCAGGGGGCGATCTGCGCTTACTACTGGCTCGTCTGTGTAGTGGCGTGTGGTGCCATCCGCCACTAGCGCCCGCTCCACCAGATAGTAACTCCCCATTTTGAGATTCTTCGTCCCCAGCCCGCCTGCTAATCCATAAGCGAGAATGTACTCTATGCCATAGTATGCCAGTTCTTCCACCGTCGTCGCCGATACCGGCCCGCCGTACACATGCACTAACGAAAGAAAATGAATCCCGTTGTGCGAAAGTCGCTTCACACTATCCGGCGATACATGGATGAAATACTGGTCTGTCGTTGATATTGGGTTGTACCTTTGTAAGCTGCTTGGTGGTGGGCAGTAGGCCACCAGCGCGATCTTGATGTCACTAAATGTATCCCGCGCAAAGCGCTGTCCCACAAGGCTAGAAGGGGTAAGGTGTGGCACTGAATTCATGGTTGTCATTTGCAAATTCCATTACTTTTGGTTGGATGGTATGAGCCTAACTTTGCTAATCATAACGTTTCTGTCAGCACATCTTCAATGAATGAGCGGTGGCTAATCGTCAGGCGCATGCCACCAGAACTACGTACAGTAGTAGAAAATGTGATGTGCAGTAGATCAAATGAGGAAGAATAACTACAGTGTACCGCTGGATTGTAATAATTCTATTCTTGCTCTGTGGATTCAATTCTAGCTTCAGCCGCGCCCAGGATTCATTGGATTCCTACTTTGTCTATATTTCCAGTGTCGATAAAGAAATCTGGGCCATGAACTTGGATGGCAGCAGCCCACGCCAACTGACCCACGATGGCAAAGGACAGACAACCTACCAAACCCTACTTGCGGCCTCCCCCGACGGTCACTATCTGGCTTATTTCACCGATAGCTGGTATATCGTCAAAGAAGGTCGGCAGGTGCAAAAATTGGCTCTGCTTGACCTGACCACTGGCGAACAATCTCTGCTCACCAATCAGGATTCTACAGGAAATGTTGTATGGTCTCCGGATAGCCAGCAGTTGGCTTATGCCCGTTATGATGTGCCAACCGTCCCCGACTACTGTTACCGTTGGAAAGCGTATGTCATCCCGTTCGAAGGCGGTCCAAGTCGTGAAATCGGGCACGGTCAGTGCAGCTCTGCCGAACTCCGTTGGTCACCGGACGGCTCAACCATTCTATACACCTCTAAAGAGGCAGGCGGCGATTATCCTCAGCTTTACGCCATGAACCCCGATGGCACAAAAATCCGCCGTCTTACCGACACCAAGAGTGGTTGTTTTATCTGTTACTTCCCGCAGTGGACGCCTGACGGCCAGTCTATAGTGTTTTACAACCATCCCGATTTATACAGCATGCGGAGTGACGGCAGCGACTTACGCAAACTCACCGATTTTCAGGAAATCTATAATGTGATTGATGTCGCCCACGCCCGTTATAACCAGCCTGACATGATCGTGACAGCCGACAGTCAAACGTTGGTCTATGTCATGGGTAATCCACTACAAATCGTCCGCATGACCTTACAACCCGGTGGCTGGGAACGGCGCACCCTCATTTCCGATATAACTCGCAATCCGCAGATTTATTCGCATGCGCTGTGCTGCCTCTCACCGGATGAAAGTACACTCTATTATTTGGGATCGGTTCAGGGCGGGGACGGGCTGTATGCCCTCAACATGGATTTAGGTGAACCCTACCTTGTCGCCGCTGGCATCGAACAACCTCTCATGGTTAAGGGGCAGGGATAGTAACAAACTATTTCGACGTAAAGGTCTCAATCAATAACTGGATACTGGAAACTACTCCCTACCCCAACCCTAGCTTGTAACGCAGTTCTTCGATCATCTGCTTCTGCTGGTCGCTGAGATTTTCTGGTACAGTGACGAGGACTCGTGCATACAAATCACCGAACTTATCCGTTTGTCGCACAGGCATCCCTTTTCCAGAGAGGCGGATTCGCTTGCCAGACTGGGTACCCGCCGGAATCCGCAGTTTGACTGGTCTATCCAGTGTTGGTACTTCGGCCTCGCCCCCCAGTATCGCCGTGAACATATCCACTTTAACGTCAGTTGTCAGGTCATCGCCGTCTCGCTCAAACACTGGGTCAGGCTCGACCTCGACAACCAGATATAAATCGCCTGCTGCTCCGCCGCCAAATCCCGGCGACCCTTCCCCGGAGAGTCTTACCCGTGTGCCGTCGGTTGCACCCACCGGGATATTGACCTTTAACCGCCTGTCGCCTTTAGTGACAATCCGTGTTCCGCCGCTGTAGGCTTCGCGCAAACTGATCTTGACCGGCTGTTCAATGTCTTGTCCCGCCGAACGCCCCACATCACCGAAGGGAGATTGCGGCTGTCCCGAACTGCGTCCAGTGCGCTGGTTGCGTCCGAATCCGCCGAAGATTTGCTCGAAGATGTCGCCAAACCCGGACTCGTCGCCTCTGGTGGTATAGGTATAAGTGCCGCCACCCGGTCCACCTGCAAAATCTTGCGGATTCACCGTGCCAAATCGGTCATAAGTGGCGCGTTTGTCCGGGTCACTCAGCACCTCATACGCTTCGTTGACTTCCTTAAACTTCGCCTCGGCATTTGGGTTCGATTGGTTGGCGTCCGGGTGCCACTGTTTGGCTTGTTTGCGGAAGGCGCTCTTAATTTCCTTCTCTGAGGCATTCTTATTGATGCCTAGTATTTTGTAATAATCTTTCTTTGCCATACTGTCCTCAGCTATTGGAATCGCACAGGCCGGGATACTTATCCATATCCCGACCCATCCGTGATTTTTGATTGGAATATCTTGCCCATTCATATTGTATGAGGGTCTGGGGCAGGGGTCAATCACAGCGGCCTTTTTCTTATGCAATTATGATGCTGCCGCACCGAAACTTCAAAACTGTAATGAAAAAATGGGGAGGGGCGAACCAGCGGTTCGCCCTCTTAATGAAATTATTGGATTATCCATCCACGCTTGCGGTTTCAAAATTGAGCGAGAAGGTGGGGTGTGGGTTCAAATTGCGTACCCGCATGCTGCGAAGGAAAAAGTTCCGTCCGTAATACACGAAGGCCCATGGCATATCTTCGTTGATGCTTGCCTCCAGCGCCCCATACGCTGCCCATCGCTCGTCGCCCGGCGGTAGTAAGGCAGCGGCTGTCTCCTGCTTGTCCAGCGCCTCGTTACAGAACCCGCCGATATTATTGCCCGCGTTGCATTCCAGCAGCGGTTGGTAGAAATCGGAAGGATCGGGGTAATCGGCATACCAACCGATATACAGTACTGGCATTTGGCCCGGATTATCACCGTACATAATGTCCAGTACTTGCGAAAATTCCAGCGCATTAATCTGCGTTTTTACCCCCACCGCTTCCCAATCTTGCGCGATAGCCTGCATGACCGTTTGGTCGCCGGGATCAGTGGTTCCATAAATTGCTGTTTCAAAGCCCTCTTCATACCCGGCTTCTTTCAACAATGCTTTTGCCCCTTCCGGGTCATAAGCCGGTACGGGTAAATCTGGATTGTCGCCTGCGAGGTTGGGCGGGAATAAACCATTGGCGGGCAGCGGACGCCCGTTCAGAAGCTGCACAATACGATCCCGATCCAGTGCCATGCTCAAAGCCTGCCGCACCCGCACATCATCATACGGTTTTTCACGCACGTTATATGACAGATATTGCACATTGGGGGTAGGGCTGAGGATAAGCTGTTTGCTCAGTGCAGGGTCTTCGGCAATGCGCGGATAATCCGCCGGTGCAACAAAATCCAACGATGTATCTGCTTCGCCGCTTTCCACCCGCAGCACCATCACCGAAGGTTCCACGCCGACATCCAACTGAATGCGGTCAACTTTGGGGTAGCCTTCGCGCCAATAATTCGGGTTGCGCTCAAATACCAGCCGCACCCCCGACTCCCACGAACTCAGCACGAACGGCCCAGCCCCCACCGGCTGACGTCCGAACTGATCGCCTGCTGCTTCCACGCCCTCTTTGGCTACAATCGAAGCGAAAGGCAGTGCCATCCGTTGTAGGAATGTCCACTCCGGTTCGGATAAATCAAATTCTACTGTTCGGTCATCCACCACTTTTATGCCGCTGATCTCGGTGGCTGTCCCCGCCATATACTCCGGCGCGCCCTTGATGACTTCATAAATAAATGTGCCCGGCGAACCGGTAGCCGGATTCATCAACCGTTCAAAACTGTATTTCACATCATCAGCGGTAATCTCTCGCCCATTAGAAAATTTCACCCCATCTCGCAGATGGAAGGTGAAGGTGAGGCCATCGCTGGAAGAGTCCACGTTATCCGCTAACGATGGTTCCATCGTTGTCCCGCTGTCGTCCCATGCCACCAATCCGCGGTAGACCAGCAGCTCTGTCGGCCACGACACCGTATCGTAACCCAGCGCCGGATCGAGCGAATTCACATCACTGAGCGAAGTCACAATCAACGTATTGGCATCTTGCGCCGCCACCGGCAGCACACTGCCTACCAACAATACCACCACCAACGTCAACAACCACCGAACGCGCATACGGTCCTCCCAACATAAACACAACCGAATAATGGTAATTCTCACAGGCAAACTGACTGTAACGCTTACTCACCGCAAACGCGAGAGGTTCATTAGTAGATGACTTCTAGCGGACAACCAAAACTAACGCTAATAATGTAGGGGCGAGGCATGCCTCGCCCGTCTCGAAAATCTTTAGTAGTTTATTTTTTTGCCCTTAAGTACGATTTCTTTTCGATATGATATGATCATTTGCTCATAATTGGGTTAAGTATATAGTCATCTACGGTAAATTCCGGCTTCATTGAGTCCACATTTGCACAATTCCAACCCGAAACGGAGGCCGAGATACTCTTATAGAAAGTCCATCATCTCTGCTTGTTTGCCCATTAGCTGTGTTGATAATATTTATCATCGCAGAAAACTGAAAACGCCAATTGTTGGTAAACCCAGCCGCATATAGACTACACGCCGTTTTTACCTGCTCCACCTGCAAAACAGGTCATTCACTCTGCTTTTCCTCTGTGTTCTCTGTGGTTCAATTGCCTTCTCTTGGCGTCCTTCGCGTCTTGGCGGTTCAATCGCCTTTTCTTTTCTTCGTCTTTCCTTCGTATCCTCTGCATCTCAGCGGTTCAACCCTTTTCTCTTGGCGCTCTTGGCGTCTTGGCGGTTTAACTGCCTTTCCTACTCCCCTCCGCGTCCTCTGCGTCTCTGCGGTTAGTTTTGTCTCTACTCCGGTATCGGCAGCGTAAAGCTAAACGTGCTGCCCACACCCGGCTCGCCGCTAAAGATCAACTCGCCGTCTTGCAGCGCCAGCATTTGCTTGGCAATATGCAGCCGCAGCCCTGTTCCAGCATGTGCCCGCACCAGCTTGTGATGCGTCCCCCGCCAGAATGGTTTGCCGATCTGTTCCATGTCGTCCTCTGTAATGCCCACGCCGTTATCCGCCACGCTCACCAGCACATGCGTACCGAGGTTATCCACTGACAAGCGAATGTTCCCGCCCGGCGCAGTGTAGAGCAGGGCATTGTCCACCAGATCAGTCAGCACGATCAAACTCTGGTAAAAGTCGCCCCTTGCCAGCGGCACTAAATCCGGTGCTTGCACTGTCACATCATGGTTGAATCGTTTGGCTTTATCACGCACCCGTTCCCAAGCCTCGGTCAGCAGCTCACTGGATAAGAAATTGACGGGTTCAATTCGTACCTTGCCCTGTTGGATGGCAATCATTTCCTGCACCGCGTCCAATACGGCAAAAGCCCGTTTTGTGTTATCTTGAATCGACTCCAGCCACGAATCCTGTTCCGGTGTAATCTGACCTAGAAAGCCACCTTGCACCAACTCCGAACGCCCGCGTATCGCCACTAACGGTGGTCGCATCGCATCATTGATACCCGCAAATAATTGGAATGATTCCGGAGGCGCTGCCGCTTCACTCGACGCTGTATCGTCATCTTCCTCGTGCAAAATGTCGCCGCTCGGATCGCTGAAATCATGATCCGCAAACTGCCCACTGGGTGTAGGTGCGGGTGCAGTCGTTCCACCCGTATACATGTTATCCAACAATTGGGTATGCAAATAATCATTCTCGTCTGCCAAAAAGCGTAACAGGTCTGCCACGCCCGCCAGCTTATTGGCAGTAGTTTGCGGTGCAGCAGACTCTAGCTTTTTTAAGACCTCTAAAGCCTGTGTCAGATTCATTCCCGGTTGTTGCATATCTTTTCTTTGCAGCTAATCCTTCAAAACTTTCTATCGTTATCTCCCCCCTCTCCAATCCATTGGAGAGGGGGTTAGGGGGTGAGGTTTAACTCATCCCCGCCAACCGTATTGTCACCACAGTTCCTTGGCCCGGCTGACTTTCAAAATGCACACTGCCCCCTATCAGCCTCATCAACCCCATTGTGATAGGTATCCCCAGCCCACTGCCTTTATAGCTAAGTACCAATTCATTGTCCGAACGGAAAAAGGGTGTGCCTAATTTTTCTAACTCTTCAGGCGTTATACCAATGCCATTGTCTTGGATTTGAATTTGCAGCGAATTACCGTCGCCTTGACCACTGACCCGCACCACACCGCCTTCTCCCTCGATATACCGCAGCGCATTTTCCACCAGCTTGTTCAGTGCCTTGACCAGCAGGTCAGTGTCCACGTTCAGCAGTGGCAGTCCCTGTGGCAAATCGAACTCCAGCGTCCGCCCCAATTCATCAGCTAGCGGCTTCATTGCCTTTTCCACCAGCCCCGCCACATTCTTGAACATCTCCATCTTGGGGCCGACTTTTAGCGTACCGTTCCACAGCTTGCTCATGTCACTCACGTCTGTCAGTAGCGACTCCATCCGTTTGGTATTGGTACGGATCGTTCCCAAAAATTGCTTCTGCATATCATTTAGTTCGCCCATCGCTGCGTTGCCCATCATATCGCTGTATCCCCGGATGCTTGTCAGCGGTAGGCGCAAATCGTGGAAACCGTGCGTCAACATTGCACCCAGTTCCTGTTTGTAGGCCTCTAAATCTGGCGCTGCCGCAGGCACTGCCGCCGCCTGTTCCTCTGCTGCCTGCTCCAGCGCCTGCCCGATGGCCTCCAACTGTCCCGTCAGCCGCACCGGGATGATGTGCCCTTTACGTGCAGCTTCCGTCAGTTCGTTCAATAACGTTCGTGCCTGATCGAGCGCATTATCCGTCATGTGTCTGTCCTTCACTTACTTTCAGTGATTTGCTGCTGTATTAAGCGACAGTCTTTCTAGTTCTCTCTTACTTATGGACAAACCAAAACTATCACTGCGAATGTAGGGGCGAGGCATGCCTCGCCCGCCCCGAAAATCTGTAGCAGTCTATTTGATTTGTCCATTAGTATCTATCCTGAAACCCCTTGATTATGTGTAATTCCCCCTGTCCAATCCGTTGGAGAGGGGGAATGGCTGATCGAGCTTGTCGCAGTGTCAGCCATTGGGGGGTGAGGTTTCTGAATCGGTTCTAAGTTTTCTTGTCCCACACCCAGAATCGTTCACCCGGCACACCGTTGCCTGTTCGCTGAAGCGCATCATGTGTAGCTGCTTCCATCTCTGCCAGCCCGCTCCAGAAACTGCTGATCTGCGACTCGTAGCAGGCAATTGATGTGACTTTCGCCTGCACGTTTGCTTCTGTCAGGTTGATCACCTCAGAAGTCATCTGCGGTGCACGCTCCAGCGTCCTAAAATACTCTAGCGCACGATTTACTGCTTCAGGGTCTTGAGTATAAGGATACTCTTCATAAAATTTCAGCGCCACCCAGGGCATATAAACCTTGAGCATCAGCCCCCAGTTGCGGATAATCTGATGGTCTACATGATGCCCCGCGCCCAGTGGTGCATAGATGCAGGTCAGCGGTTCGTCGGCTGGCAGCACCACCAGTGGCGCTAATTTCCCCGCCGGATCATCAGGCTGTATTTCACCGATCACCTTGTCCCATTCTGCGTAGAAAGGTGCGCCATCCCGTGCAGCGCGGTAGATGCAGTCCGTCCACACCCCCATCCGAACATAATCCGCACCCAGCGAAGCGATAGCCTTTTCATCCTCCGCTATACGGGCCAGTACCGGGTTAGTCCCCCGTTCCCATCGTGTATGCAGTTCGCGCACCATGGGCGTATCGGGCAGCCTCTCTAAGTTGGGGATGCCGCCCATGACAGTTCGCACCATCACTTTTTTGCCAGCCTGAACCAGATGGTGAATGGTTCCACCACAGCTTAATGGTGCATCATCAAAATGCGGGGACAAGAATAAATGGATCATGAACTCTGGCGTCGAATGTCTGTCGCCGATTCAAAATTAAATATATTACTTATATACTACTAAACAAAGTTTGGCGTTGAATAGTCTTCGTTGTTGTGGGGCAGTGTTTGCAGCCAATTATTCCGCACATGCGATGCTAAAACTGAATATGCTCCCTTTTCCCACTTCACTGTCAATCTGAATGCGGCTGCCCATTTGTTCCACCAGACTGCGTGTAATGGCAAAGCCCAACCCCGTTCCCGGACGTGACCGCGTGAAATCATCTTCTGCACGCCAGAACTTTGTACCTAATTTTGCAATCGCTTCCGGCGTCAGCCCAATCCCTGTATCGCGGACGCTGAAGGCTACCCGCCCGTCAACCCGATGAACGCCGAAGGTGATGACGCCGCCCGGCGGCGTGTACTTGTAGGCGTTGCTCACCAGATTGGTCAGCACTTGCAGCAGGCGGTAATAATCCACCTGCATGTCAGGCATATCAGAGGTGACGTCCTCGACATACTCATGTTGAAATTCCTGCATTTGTGTCATCGTACCGTCCCGCACCGCCTGCACAATGTCGGCCACAGGGACGCGCGTTTCGTTCATATAGAAGTGACCGCTTTCAATTCGGCTGATGTCCGCCAGATCGGATACTAGAATCGCCATGCGTTTTACAGTGTCTTTAACTTTTTTCAGGAAGTCGCCCTGTTGTTCGCTAAGGCCACCCTGCATGATCGTCAGGTCGGTGTATCCGGAAATGCTTGTCATCGGTACTTTCAGATCGTGCGCTACGATGCCCACAAATTCGCTCTTGGCGAGGTTCGCCGCTTGCACCGCTGCATAGAGTCGCGCATTTTCAATCGCTACCGCCGCGCGTACCACCATTCGCTCGATCAAATCTTGCTGCTCTGGTGTGAACGGTTGTGCGCTGTGTCGGGTGATGACCACCACACCGAATACCGTCGCTTCCCGGTATATAGGCACGATGACCACACTGTCTTGTCCCGTTTCTTCACTGGTCAAAGTGATCGGCTTGCGGCTTGCCACAGCCTCCTGTACTGCCGGATAAACTTCGTCTAACAATTCGGATTCTGCGCTGACCTCGCCGTAATGGTGGACTGCCCGCACGCTGTTTCCATCGAGCAGACCCAGATGACCGCCGTTTGCTGAGGACAATCGGCAAGCCCATTCCAGCGTAATCTGCATGGCTTTATCGGCGTCCAGCGTTTCGTTCAGCAAACGGTCAACCCGCCTCAAAGTTTGCAGCTCTTCCACGCGCGCCGCCAGCGCCTCATCGGTTTCACTGAACAATCGCGCATTATCAATGGCGACTGCTGCCTGTCCCGCAAACGCATCCAGCGCCGCCAGATCATCTTCATTGAACAATCCTGCGGTCATGCGGTTGTCCACATACACCACGCCAATTACCTTGCCCCGCGCCCGCAGTGGTGTCGCCATGATACTCCGTAGCGCCTGTCCGATAATACTCGCTTGTCCTGCGAAACGCGGGTCTTCCACCGCGTTGTTCGTCAGCACAGCTTTACCATTGTCCAGCACTTGGTTGGTGATCGTCCGGCTGAATTGAAAATCACCACTGCTCAGGGTCTGCTGGTCGAGGTTGCGCGCCACTTTAACAGAGACGCCGCCGTCATCATCCCGCAGCATCAGGAATCCGCGTTCCGCCGCCGCTAGATGGATGATGGCGTCCATAACCTGATCGAGAACGGTCTGCAAATCCAGCGATTCACCAAGCAAACGGCTGACGTTATACAAGGCTTGGAAGCGGCCTTCCTTCTTCCGCTGCTTGCGTTCACCGTCCAACCGGTTGAAGAAATCGGTCAGCAGATCAACTTGCTTGACCAGAAATTGCCCATCTACCTTGCCCGTATTGATCTGACTGCGGAGCATATTGATGTTTTGTCGCACATTGGCAACTTCGTTATCGCTTATTGTTGTAGCTGTCTGGTTAGTTGTCATACGATTGTTTTCTCTTGCTTTTCTCTGCGCTCTCTGTGTTCTGTGCAAAGCCTCCCCGAAGGGGGCTGTGGTTCAAAGTCTTCGTCTTTGATCTGGCATCTGGTAGCTGGCTACTGGTAACTATGACTTCTTTTTCTTGGTGTTGTCGCGGTTGAAATCCCCGTAATAATCGCACCACTCTGTCAGTGGACACCGTTCGCAGTGTGCCACCCGTGCGGTACACGTTTCCCGTCCATGACGGATCAGGTTCAGGTGAAAGGCCAGATGATCTTCCGGCGGCACAATAGCTTCCATCACCGGATGCGCTTTGTCGGCGCTGATCCCCTGTGGCAGAAAGCCGATACGCTGCCCCACACGGTGTACATGGGTATCCACCGGAAACGCTGGCAGGTTGAAACCAAAGCATAACACAATTGCTGCTGTTTTTGGCCCGACTCCGTTAAGACCCTTCAGTCAGCCACGCCTTCGCTTCATCAATTGGAATCTCGCGCAGGAATTCAATGCTCATCTCGCCGCGTTCGTCATAGATGCGGCGCAGCACTTCTTGAATGCGCGGGGCTTTCTGGTTGCCTAACCCCGCCACCTTGATCGCCTCAATCACGTCTTGCGTGGGCGCATCGCACCTCTTCATACGTTTTGTACTTGGCCTTCAGCGCGTCAAACGCCCGGTCACGGTTGGCGTCCGTGGTGGACTGGCTCAGGATGCAGCTCACCAGCTCATCCAGTGGGGGCAGCCACTGCCGCCATGAAGGGAAGCCGTAGACTTCACCTAGCGCAGCCGCGATAGGCTTGTACTTGGCTTTGCGTCGTCTGAATTCCGGTATGGTGGATGTGTCGAATGGTTTCGTCATACCTTACATTGTATGCGCTATCCCGCACGCGGCAAGCACAAACTTATCATAAAAATGCGTCAGTATGTGTACTAGGGTAGGTAAACGAAATGACCATCTTTTACCTGATAAATGAAAAACTGTGGATCTTGAAGGTCACCATTGGAGTCGAAATCTACCGGAATATTAAGAATACTATGCTCCTCATGGGTTTTGGCAACCTCATTACGCACGCTTTCCCTGCTCAAGTCCTCAGCCTTTACCGCACGGTAAATCGCTTCCAATAACACCATGGTAGCTTCATAGGTGGGCGGGCCAAAATATCCGAAATCGCCATACTTTTCGGTGTAACGAGCTACAACCTCTGCCGCTGCTTCTACTTGATGAGCATCAACAAATACCGAGGTTACGTATGCCCCTTCTGCCGCCCCATTTGAAGCCTTTATGAAAGAGTCCTCAGAAAATAAGGCATCTGTGCCTACAAACACCATATCTGGAGCAAGCTCCCTTATCTGCTGTGCCAGTTGTGAACCCTGTTGTGCGGTTTGTCCAGTAAATATGATAACTTGAGCACCTGTATCCAAAGCCATGATTATAGGAGACGTAAAGTCACTATCACTTTCCTTTACGGAGTAACGATCTGTGACAATTCCACCTGCTTCCTCAAATGCTGCTGCCGTTTCATCAGCTAAATTTATCGAATATGTTGATGGGTCATCAATCATAAATATCTGATCCAAGCCGAGTTTTTGCATCACGAAACGGGCAATTGTTGGTCCTTGTGCCGACTCCGGAGCAACGATGCGGAAAAGGGTATCAAATCCGTTCTTTTCTAGATCAATTCCACTCGCTGATGGTGAAATATGCACTAATCCCGCATTCTTGAACAACGGTGCTACTGCCAATATCTCCGATGTACTGGCTGGGCCCACCACACCATAGATGTCTCCATCACCGATCAGACTATTACCGACCTTCACTGCTTCTTGTTTGTCAAATTGTGTATCAAATGCAATGAGGGAAACTTGCCAACCGTACATTGCGTTGAAATCGTCAACCGCCAGACTAGCCCAATTCAATTGTTCTGTTCCTATGAAGTTCGCGGCTCCGGTCAGAGGAACCATAAGCCCGATGTTAATAGCCTCTGAAGGCACTACTGTCATGCGCGCATTTACTGTGGCCTGCGCTGCCAGTACCGCTTGGGTAGCCGCTATTTCGGCCGCTCGTGTTCCAGTTACGTAGGCATTTGCTGTTGCCGAAAGATCAATTGTAGCTGTAGCAGTGGGTGTCGGCGTAAGAGTCAATGTCGCTGTCGGCGTGTTGGTTAATGTTGCTGTGCGCGTTGGACTAGGTGTCGGAACGGATGTGGGCGTACGTGTCGGCACTGGCGTATCGGTTGGTACATTGGCCGTCGCTTGCGCGTTCTGTGTGGCCTGCGCTTGCGTAGCCTCCACCGCATCGCGGGTGTTGGCCGCATCTTGTGTTTCCTGCGTTGCTGTTGCTTCTTGCGCGGCAGCTTGCGTCACTGCATCTTGCGTAGCTGTGGCATTGAGGTCAGTCGTGGCACTCGGTGTGATCGATGGTGCGGTGGTGATTGTTGGCGTGGCTGTATATCCGGCCACCTCCGTTTCAATGGCTTGAGTCAATATACTTAAAGCCATCGCATCCACTGTCTTAGTCAAATCCGGTGTATTCGTCTGCGTTGGCGCGATAGCGGTCAGTGTTTGGCCTGTGATTTCTGTCACACGCAGCACCGCTGCCGTTGCCGGTTCTGGAGTACTGGTCGCCGGTGTGAGTGAAGTCATGCCACCGTTTGCCGTCAGTATCGCCGCTACCGCCAGCACAATCATAACTGCGGCCACCGCCGCGCCCACAAACAGTCTGCGTCGGCTGGGAAAATGGCTCTTAATCAGATTGATAAGACCCGCAGCGTCTTGATGAAAATCGGGATTGCGGCGGATGGTTGCTACCTGCCGCCCCGCCAGCCCGCGCAAGCTCTCCGGCAGCGCCGTTGCCGCCGGGGGCAGCGCCCCCTTCACCAAAACCGGGATCACCAAAGTCGAAGGGTTGCTTAGTCCAGTCTCGACCTCAATACGAACAAAGTCATCAGGGTTATCCAACCGCCGTAGGTCAGGATTTTCCTTCTCACGGATGTCCAACCAATCGGGACCGATGATGACTAACAGTACATCGCAGCCGCCAACTGCTTCTCGCAGCACCGTTGCAAAATCTGAGCCGGATGGAATATAGCCTTCATCCACATCCAAAAAGGCGTTCTCTTTGCAAAGGCCGCCACCAAACGGTCATGTATTCGCTCGGTTTCAGCGCGGCTGTCGTCACGACGATAGGAAATGAAGATGCGTGGCATGTGTTAGGCCATTTTTTGTTGGGTTGTGGAGTTGCAATTATGACGGGAATTTTCTTGTGTCGCAAACTCCCGCATTTCTCGATAGCCACAATCTTGTGATACATCTTCTGTGTTCAGTACTCGATTCTCTCGGCCAGTATCTTTTACCTGTGTCTGTTGTTGCTAATCTCTGCGATGCTGCTACCTTTCCCCAGCAGCACACATTAACTTTTCCAAACCCTCTTCAAACCATTTTCTACCCAAATTATAATTGACATATAAAAACAATTGTGCTATTCTGCAACCATGATCTTCTCACATCTCCGCCCCACGACTGACTTACTGGGAACTGATTACTGGTGTCTGGTAACTCTTTTTGCAGCAAACAATACTGCGGCACACCCCCACCTTCGCTGCTGCAAACAACGTATTGCCGTTCCTGCCGCTGCCGCCGCCGTTTTTTTCATTGCCGCCACCGCCGCTCAGCTTGCGCTTCCGTCGGGACGCGCACAATCGGCATAAATGGCACAAATTTTTGTGCCGCCTGTGCTGCTTTTGTTGCCTTTTGGTGCGAAGCCTCCCTTTAGGGATGCCAATTTCTGTAATCTTTCGTAATGTCGTATCGTCCCTTTATCACTCCATAGGCTGATCGCTGACTGCTGAAAGCCAACCCCTATTGACTAACCGCTGTCACCTATAAACTATAAACTACCAACTATAAACCTCTGACCCCTAACCACCCGACTTGACACGTTAGAACGCTAGTGCTACCCTATGACATAGGTTTAGTTTTGGTTTGAATCCTGCGGGGGTGGCGTTGGCGCTCGAATTCAATAAGTTAATGGATCAGCTCCAGAAAATGGGGCGCATGATCTTCGAGATTGATTTCGATGTCGGGGATCGGCTCGAAATTGCGCTCAGGCGTTTCCAGGCCGCTTCTGATCTTGACTTCATCCACCATCGTATCAACATGGTACGTCGTCCAGATGTCAGTGGCTATCGTGGAGCCGCTCCCCTCCATGAACGCATTTGTGATACCTTCCCCCCTCCACCCGTTCCCCCCAGTGCCACCATCGTAGCCTCCGATGGCTCCCAAATTTACCCCAATGAACAATGGCGAATGCCTTACTATCTCACCAACGTCGGTCTCTACGTCTATTTTCATGGGGATGAACGCACACCCGTCCAAACCACGTCACCTAAGCTGATTTATCACCCGGATCATGTGAAGGATAAAAGTAAACGTGTGCTCAGTAGCCGTACAATAGATGCCCTGCGAACCACTCGCGAAATGAAGGAACTGGGCAGTGCGGCGTGGGAACTACGCGGCGAAGCCCGCCCGCTGGTTGCACTATACGACAATCATTTACTGTTCTGGGTGAACAGCGATGTAACCGGTCATGTGGAATTAATGAAGCGTTATCAAGCCGCGCTTGTCAATCTGCATGATGCTGGCGCGTTACTGGGTGGATATGTGGATAACCCTACCCGTAGTCGTTTGGTCATCCGCCTACTGCACTTGTTGAGTTTGAGTGATGATGAGGTGAAAAGCACTGATCTAGGGGCAGGGGACTTGGAAGGGTTGAAGGACCTTGATCTGTTCCGTGTGGTGCTCCAGCCCGGTGAACGTTCCGCACTGATGGTACAGAATTCACCCCGCAATTTGAAATACAAGCAGCGCGGTGAAAATTACGAAATCGCCTTTTTCTATGTCAAGGCTAGCAGTGGTTATCAAGATGCAATCGCTCGTGTTGACCTGCCCATGTGGGTTGCCCGCGATCCCCAAAAGGTTAATGACCTCCACGCCCTTATTCTCGAACAGTGCGCTATGCAAGGTCGCAATCCGTATCCCTACGCGCTTACCCGTGCAGATGAATTGGCCGTCGTTTCCAGCAAAGATAAAGCCAAGCTTGAAGAAATGATCCGGTTAGAATGGCGCTTGAACAAACCTGAACTTGATCCACTGGTGATTTCAGCCAAGAACTTTGGTAAGCAAATCGCGCGCAGTCAAAAACGCTTACACGAACTCTAAACACAAACATTCAAAGAGATGCAGAGTCGGGAGAGCACTTCAATGGTTTCGACAACTGAACAAGAACAACTGATGGTAGGACGGGTACTTCGGGCCAGTACGCGCGGTTTCGCTTGCGGTACCCAGAGCAATCGTGTTGATAACAAGCACGACTTTGGCGCTTTCGTCAGTGCCCCCATTGCCAACGACGATTCGATCGCCGTAATTGGACTGATCTACGCAGTTGAGATTAAAGATGATCTTCTCGTCAATGAGTTAGTCATGGCTGATTCAGTCAATGGGAGCATATTGCGTGACCAGCGGGAAAACCGCATGGTTCCAATGGAAATAAGTGTCTTGAACATTGGTTATCGTTATAGCAACGGTATATTAGTTCACAGCCTGCCACCACGTCCCCCCATGAGCTTGTCACAGGTGGATTTGTGCACCCGGGATGTAGTCATGGAATTTACCCGGCGCCATGATTTCTTTGCATTAGTGCTCAATGCTGCGGAGGTTCCATCGGATGACTTATTAGGAGCAAGTATCCGTTACGCTTCATGGCAATACGAAAATGAAAAAGATCGTTATGAATTCTCGGTGGCGTGCGGACGCTCTTTAGCGCGTCAGCTTTCGCATGATCTCAAACGTCTGGAACATGTGCTGGCCCTTATACGTCCATGATGCACTAGAAACAAACAGTCTTTTATGTGGCGAGACTAGCCATCCAGTCGTAGTCCGAAAGACTCGACCATAACAAAGGAGACAGACATGGTTCTGTAGTTGGGTTTGTATACTCACGTTCGACGAGCAGAGCAATTTGCTGGTAATGAAATGCCTTGACAATACCGCACCCCTGATCACTGATGGCGTCATGATCGGTACGGACAAAATGTTGGGCTGATGCGGGCTGATTATTACTTGGATTATCCTGTTTCATTGCCCCTCCAAAATTCTTCAAGCGATACGTTTCCCAATCTCGAAGACGACCATCCAACAGACGCTCCGTTGAGCTCGAATATACCCTGACTAATGAACCCGATTTTGAACTGAATTTGATGAGGAAATTAGTGACTTTCTACATGGTTAAATTGTAGCACGGAATTTCTAAAAACGCAAGTCCCTAATCATTAATATCAACTCTTATTTTGACCGAAAAACGGCCTCAAAACTATCCGACTTTTGCCTCTTAATTCCTAGTACGGCTTTTGGGGTGAATTTGTTCAAAAGAGAGTCTCGATCTATGCTTAGTGATTACGGTCATTTGCCATGATCTGTCGGTGCTCTCAGGTGTTCAACAGCTCGAACTGCACCCCTTCAAACTTTCTTTGCGGGTTGGGAACAAAGGCTGAATATTTCATCTTTCATAGAAAGGTAAGTCATGACTGCGCTCAAGCATTTCTTCTACACCATTCATCCTGTCAGAGGTCAAGCCTTCTTCGAAGCGCCTTCTGCAGAAGAACAAGCTGCCATCGGTGATCATTTTAGGTATATGCAGCAGGCGTTAACTGATGGTATTTTGTTGGCCGCTGGGCCATGCGCGGACGACTCTTTTGGCATCGGTATTTTGAGAATGGAATCAGAAAAAGCAGCGCGTGAATTTATGGACAATGACCCGTCTGTTAAAGCCAATGTTCAATATGTCGAGATGCGGCCCTTACTGCTGTATCTGTGGGCAGGCAAATAAATGACGGGTTGCGATTTTTGCCGCTTGCATTGGAACGCTATAATCAGAATCATGTTGTAACCTAGATGGGACTGTTGCGACACAACGATCCCGTACGTTTCGTCGTCGGACTATGAATTTTATCGTGCTCAGGTTCTTTTAGTGATGTTAGATATCCAGAAACGCCTGCGCGCGCTTTTACAAAGAAAATTTGTTCGTGATACATTGATCTTGCAGGTCGGCAAAGTCGGTACAACGGCGTTGACTTTTCTTTCTGCATTGTTAGTCGCACGGTTGCTCGGTACAACATCCTATGGTGTCTGGGCACTAGTGCAGTCCTTCCTTACCATTGCATTGACCTTTAACCTCACCGGTCTGAGTAGCAGTACTGCTGTACGCCTGCCAATGGCCGTCGGAGCGAAGAACGAATCCGAAATCCTCAATTTGCTGGCCGTATATCTCAAAGTCTCGTCATGGTGGGCCGTTGGATTGAGTGCAGTCCTATTTTTTATCGGGCCGCTGCTGGCTAGTCGAGTCTATGGTGGCCATACTCACATCGGCTCGCTGGCGGCGGTGCTTTCGCTGACAGTTTTGCCAGATGCGCTCTACAACCTAATCGTAACAACCCTGCAAAGTCAGCGTTCCATGCGTCAACTGGCCATACTGCAGAACATCAACTATGCCGTACTTTTTCTGTGTACACTGTTAGCATTGTTGGTCAGTCGGACAGCCGAGAGTATGGTAGTCTCCCGCCTTATCTACTCGGTCATCACCTTCACTATCGCGCTGGTGTTTTACCAGCATGGCCGTGCCACTTATGCTGTGCCCTATCCCGCCCTGCGCGCGATTGTAAGTCACGCGCGTCACATCTCTCCTCGTCCGTATCTTGGCTTCGGTTTCCTCAACGCGCTGGATAAAAATATCGCCAATCTCTATACCGAAATTCCGTTGCAAATGGTTGGTGCACTGATTGGTCAGACTGCTGCCGGTTATCTAGAGCTGGGTTTTAAAGCACTCACTATCCCCACGACCTTTGCCTCGGCCTTTTTTGATAATTTGCAGGCCGTCATTCCACAGGCAGTCGGGCGTCATGATTTCGCCGGATTGCGAAAAAACCTCCTGCGGGTTCTTGCTGCACTGCTAGCCGGGGCAGCAATCTTTTACACCGCATTTGCTCTGGTCGTACCGTGGCTAGTTGCGCTCTTGTTTGACCAGCATTGGCTGCCAGCCGTGCCTGTGGTCACTGCGCTGGCTGTGTACGGTGCGGTTATCATGGTTGGTGGTGTTTTTGGCCCACTTTACCGTGCGTTGGATTTGATGCGGCCAGCCATCGTCATTAAGATCATGACTCTAATACTGGTCCTTGTTCCGGGGTGGCTCCTGCTCCAACCCGTTGTTGATCTTGCTCACGCTTGGCGCGTAAACATGGCGGTAACTCCAGTTATCCTTACCACACTACGGGCTGGCGCGCTGATCGGCGCATGGATGGTGAATGGCCTTATGCTGATTTCTGTTGTGCTAACAGCTTTAGTAACCCTGCCAGCCCTGCGTCGTCGCGCGCATGGTGATACACGCTGAACAGGTTGTCGTTAAGTTGTCTGTTAGGAACATTACTATATATGTAGGGAAATTATCTTTTAGGTTAAATCAAACCCAACACTTGATATTGGTTCGCAAGCTGAAGTATTTGAGGGGCTCAACATGAATCTCAAACGCTCTGTTGTTGTGATCACTATACTAATCTTTGTGCTTCTGCCTGCCACAATTTATGCTCAAACCTACTACTACCGCTGGCAACCGAGCATCAATTTCACCTGCGGCCCCAGCGGTAGTGGGGTAGAAGTTGTGTTGTCCGGTCAGCCTGTCGAATGGAACCTACCAGCCGGGGCAAGTTACACCATCAACTACATTGATAATGGTGTAGTCACTCCAACGGGCCCATTTCCGCTCCCAGTTGGGATGGGTTCACAGTTATTTGGCGCATTCTCACAGTCCTTTAGTGCCTATCCCTTCACCTTCGCTATTCGCTTGGATACTATCATCAGTGGCAGTGTTGTCTACAGCAGTTCAGTTTCGGTAAACTGCGCAGGAGACAGTTCGGGGGCGGCCACAATTACCAATTCGGTTGGCGGTACCGGCAGTGGCGCTTCCTACAGCAAACCTGTATTCACCGATGGTCGCCTCAACCCCGATCCCGGTGCGCCAGTCGCGATTTACTGCAACAGCACCGGTGTTACCATTCTGCAAATTAACCAGCAGAGCAGTCGCGGCGAAAATGCACTCACCGTATCATCTTCCGCCATTAACTTGGCTCTGGATCAGGCTGCCAGTACCAAGCAAAACATATTAGCTGGCGGCAACACACTGGTCGGTCTTTATGCTCTTCCATCAAAAGAGCTGCAAGTACAGGTCAACTTTGAAAAGCAGTACAATTTTATCTTCCTCGCCAGCCGCTGCGCCTTCAGTCCCGGTACAGAAGCCAGTGCTGCCTCAAGCGGAACAGCATCTGGCGGCACAAGTGGCAGTAGTATCTATGTAGTCCAGCCCGGTGACACATTAGCTATCATCGCAGCGCGTTTTGGCATCAGCATTGATGGTGTGCAAATCGCCAATGGCATTACCAACCCCAACCTGATTTTCGTGGGACAGACTCTCATTATTCCCGCCAGTGCTGGGGGTAGTGTCGCAATGACCAACTTCGTCACGACTGCCGCAACAACCATCAACACAACCCCAGTCAGTGGCAGTACCTATATAGTACGCGCGGGCGATAACCTATTTCGCATTGCCCTGAATCATGGTGTTAGCCTCAGCGACCTGCAACGCATAAACAATATCCCTGATCCGACTCGTATCTTCGTGGGGCAGGTGTTGACTATTCCCTGAACTGAGTGACCAGAGGAGAACGGGGTAGCGCCCGCTCCTAATTTTGACCCCCAATGACCTTTTCTGCTTGCCCACAAATCCGTTTCGCGATACGATTGTTGATATTCTTAAAATAGCAACAAAGGAGGAAAAATGTCATCCAACACATATAACATATTAGCTATCGAATCTGGTGCACCGGAACTGCGCTGCGATTAGACGCCTTCAAGTAGAATCTGTAGGTTATCCCGGTACGTAGGTTGCCTGTCTTACAACCCATATGCAACTTGTACCGCTAGAAAGATCGCTGCTCTTCTATTTCCTCTAATGTCAGTTTTTCCGCCTGCGCCAAGCGACCTCATTGTGTGAGATGTTGGACGGACTAAGCGCGCTCTTTTTTCATTTTCGTTCCAATTACCACTCTGGCGAAGTGTCTGGCGCACTTTGTCACTAAGACGCTTTCATCACTTCGTAAAAGCTAACTCACTTTATCTGTCAATCGCTGGTGATAATCAGCGCGTTGCTGTTGCCTTGCCTTTTAGAGGAGAAATAACTTGAATTCTCGAGTCCGAAAGTTTTTTTCATATTACAAGCCTTATCGCCGGTTACTATGTGTTGATGTGATTTGTGCGACTATAGTATCGGTAGTGACCTTAATTCTCCCCCTATGCGCCCGATACATTACGCAGAATCTGTTAAGTGGAGATGCCCCCAATAGACTGAATCAAATCTATGCAATGGGTGCTGTCATGCTTGGATTAGTTATCGTGCATGTGATTTGCAACACGTTTGTTGATTATCAGGGACACATGATGGGGACTTTAATGGAAAGCGACATGCGTGCTGAATTGTTTAACCATTATCAAAAATTGTCATTCAGTTTCTATGATGAACAACGAACTGGCCAGCTCATGAGCCGAATCACTACCGATACCTTCGCTCTGTCCGAGTTGTATCATCACGCTCCGGAAGAAACCATAATTGCACTGCTAAAGTTCGTTGGCGCGTTCATCATCCTCATCCAACTCAATGTCAATCTCACATTAGCCATATTTCTTTTCATGCCAATCATGGCTGTTTACGCGCTCTATTTCAATCGTCGCATGAACGCTGCCATGACGAGGAGCTACGAAAGAATTGGAAACATTAACGCACAGGTTGAAGACACCCTTTCGGGTATTAGGGTTGTAAAGTCCTTTTCTAATGAAGATATAGAAAGTCGAAAGTTTGCCATGACAAATCAGCGGTTTGTGGACAGTAGACGTGACGGTTATAGAAACGAAACATATTTTTATGAAGGCATGGTGACATTTACCCAACTCATGACCATTTCCGTCATCATTCTTGGCGCGGTAGCAATAGTAAATGCAACTTTGGACTTGTCCGATTTGCTTACCTATTTACTGTTTGTGGCTATCCTCGTTGATCCGATACAGAAATTTGCCAATCTAGCCCGCTTATTTCAAGAGGGCATTACCGGCTTTAACCGCTTTATGGAAATACTGGAGGTCAAGCCGGACATTGTGGACACGGCGAATGCCATAGATATCCCTTGTGCTCATGGGAATATCCAGTTCCGTGATGTGAGTTTCAGATATAACGATGATCGCAGTTATGTAGTCAAGAATATTTCCTTGGACATTGGTGCAGGTGAATATGTAGCCCTCGTTGGCTTTTCGGGTGTTGGCAAAACTACCCTTTGTTCGCTCATTCCCCGATTCTACGAGGTTACCGACGGTCAGATTTTGTTGGATGGAACCAACATCAAGGACATCACTTTACGCTCCTTACGTTCTAACCTCGGCATTGTGCAGCAGGATGTATATCTGTTTGCAGGCACAGTAGCTGAAAATATTCGTTATGGTAAAGTAGATGCGTTACAGGATGAAATTGTTGAGGCAGCCAAAAAGGCTAATGCCCATGACTTTATCATGAGTCTGCCGGCCGGTTACGATACTGATATTGGACAGCGTGGCGTGAAATTATCCGGGGGCCAAAAGCAGCGCTTGAGCATTGCCCGCGTCTTCCTAAGGAACCCGCCGATCATCATTTTCGATGAAGCCACCAGTTCACTAGATAACGAAAGTGAAAAAGCCGTTCAGGATTCACTGGAAAAGTTAGCTAATAATCGCACTACACTGGTGATTGCCCATCGCTTGTCAACCATTCGCCATGCACAGCGCATTGTTGTCCTAAATAATAACGGGATTAGCGAACAAGGGACACATGATGAGTTAGTTGCGTTGGGTGGCACTTACGCTGACCTTTATAACATGCAGTTGCGTTTATAGGTCAGTTGCCAATGTCTTAAGGTTTGTATGTATTGACCAATTCATTAGCACCAAACTGCGCCAAACCGGGCTATTTTGTGTATACTATGAAGTGTTGATGTAACCCCTTTATTCAGATGTCATATCGAAATCTGTTATTCATGTCTTAAGTGGGAAGTGGAGGAGCACAGCATGAGCAATCCCCCCGTAGATGTGCAGCAATTTGGACAAAGTATCTGGCTCGATTTTATTCATCGCAGTGCACTCGAAAATGGTGAAATGCAAAAGTACATTGACGAGTTTGGGGTAATTGGAGTCACCTCCAACCCTGCCATCTTTCAGAAGGCCATCGGCGAGTCGAACACCTACGATAATTCGATTATGCACATGCTTGATCTCGATGCTTACAATATCTATGAGAAGTTGGCGATTGACGACATTCAACATGCGCTCGATCTCTTTCGCCCCATTTATGACCGCAGTAACCGTAAAGATGGTTACGTCAGTTTAGAAGTTTCTCCTCTCATTGCCAATGATACTCAAACGACGGTATCCGAAGCGCTGCGCCTCTATAAAGTTGTCAACCGCCCCAACTTGATGGTCAAAATACCTGCCACACCAGCTGGCATCCCTGCTATAGAAGAAGCCATAGCGCAGGGCGTGAACATCAATGTGACCCTCATCTTCGCTGTCAAAAACTATGAGGAGGTTGCACGGGCTTACATTCGCGGGCTTGAACGTCGGTTGGCGGCGGGGGGTGATGTCAGTCATATTGCTTCGGTTGCTAGTTTCTTTCTCAGTCGCATTGATAGCATGGTTGATCGCATGTTGGAAAACAACATTCGCGCCGCGCAGGGCCGTGATTTGGATCGTGTTACTCGCAACCGCGAACTGTTGGGCAAAGCAGCAATTGCCAATGCCAAGTTGGCCTATAAACGGTTCATGAAGATGTTCTATGGCGACGAGTTTGATAAACTGCGGGCGGCCGGAGCGCAGGTGCAGCGTCCCCTTTGGGCTTCCACTGGAACAAAGAATCCTGCCTATCCTGATACCATGTATATCGACACTCTCATTGGCAAAGATACAGTGAATACTGTGCCGCCCGCCACACTTAAAGCCTTCAAAGATCACGGCACAGCTTCAGATACACTTGTTGAAGAATTGAACAGGGCCGAAGAAACGCTCGATATTCTTGCCGAAGTCGGTGTCGATATGGAGCAGATCACCACTCAGCTTCAGGCGGATGGCGTAACTCTCTTTGTCGAGGCCTTTGAAAACCTCCTTAAGCAGGTTGAAGCAAAACGCGATATTCTCCAAACAGGTGTATTTGAAAAGCAAAATTTGGCTTTGGGTACACATGGGGATTCAGTTCAAGCTGCTATCAAAAAATTAGATGGCGAAAAAGTAAATGAGCGCTTGTGGGCGCGTGATGGCAGTGTGTGGAAAGATCAAGCTGGTATCGTCGCCAAAATAGAGCAGCGTTTAGGCTGGTTGGATACCTCCAAAACAATTGATATTCAACGGCTCAAGAGTTTGCAGTCCAGCTTGAAAAATGGGGCATTCACCCACGCGTTATTACTGGGAATGGGGGGGAGCAGCTTAGCTCCCGAAGTACTGTATCAGACCTTCGGACAGCAGCCCGGCTTCCCGGAATTTCGCGTGCTTGACAGCACCGATCCCGAACTCATCCGCATCATCGAATCGGCAGTCGATGTTCGCAATACATTGTTCATTATCGCCAGTAAATCAGGTGGTACAGTAGAAACTGCCATGCTTGCCAAGTATTTCTACCAACAGGCTGGGCGCAACGGCAATCAATTCATTGCTATCACTGATCCCGGCAGCGAATTAGAAACATTGGCACAAACTAACCGATACCGGGATATTTTCCTCAATCCCGCCGATATTGGCGGACGGTACAGTGCCTTAAGTTACTTTGGCATGGTTCCAGCTGCTATTATGGGACTTGATCTCGATAGGATGTGGGCAGAAGCTGCTCAAATGATGAAAGCTTGCTCACCGATTATACCGGCGCAGTATCACCCCGGGATCTCACTGGGCGCAATTTTGGGTACACTTGGCAAAGAGGGCCGCGATAAAGTAACCATCCAAACGAGCGCTTCAATTGCAAGTTTTGGAAATTGGATTGAACAGTTGATTGCTGAAAGCACAGGCAAAGAGGGCAGAGGACTGCTGCCTGTTGTCGGTGCGACTGTAGGCAATCCGCATGATTTTTCATCCGATCGCATATTTGTCTATCTGCGGGTGGATGAAGACCCCAGCAACGAAGCGATGGACAATGGTATTCGCACCTTGCGTGAGGCAGGACATCCACGTGTCACCCTTTACTTGCCTGACCGCTATGCATTGGCAGGTGAGTTTTTCCGCTGGGAATATGCGACAGCCGTTGCTGGGAAACTGCTTGAGATCAATCCTTTTGACGAACCGAATGTGACGGAGAGTAAGGAAAATACTGCCCGTTTGTTGGGATACTATCAGCAGCATAGTGGCTTGCCCGCTCACGAACACGCATTTGCTGAAAACAGCGTGGAATTGTACGTCGATGAAAAGATGCTGCGCTTGCTGAGCGAATTGTGTCTCCAACATAATTACAACAGTGGCGATATGACGGGTATGCTGGCAGCCTTTATCAATTCCACCCGCGCCGGTGATTATTTCGCTCTTCAAGCCTATCTGCCGATGATCCCGGAAGTCACCGGAGCTTTAGATGAAGTGCGTCGCATGCTCCGCCATACCACCCGGCGGGCGGTGACCATCGGATTTGGGCCGCGTTTCCTGCACAGTACGGGGCAATATCATAAAGGCGGTCCCAACACCGGTAATTTCATTCAGATTACATGTGACGATCCGCAGGATATTGCTATTCCGGATGAACATTATACTTTTGGTGTGTTGAAGAGCGCGCAAGCTGCTGGTGACTTGGAATCGTTGCAGAATAAAGAACGCCGGACAATTCATCTTCACATCAATGGGAATATCATCAAAGGATTGGAATCTCTATTAAAAGCTATCCGTTTGGTAGATGAACGCAAGAAATAAAAGAAACTAGATTGTGAGTGAAATTCACAGTCGGTTTTCAAATTCAGGCACCAAAACGAATACGCTATAATGATCTCCGTTGTTTGCGAGTCATGTGTGATCGGTGTCTATGAATACTTCCTTGCGAATACCGGGTTTGCTGACAAAGTGGCTCTTGTTATGGTGCTGTTTGTTAGTCGTATTTAGCCCGACCGATGCCCAGGATGAAGCCAGTGACATAACCGGACGTGTTAACAGCTTACGCGCCAGCAAGGGGCTGCCTGCCTACACGGTCAACGGTGCTCTCACAGCAGCGGCCCAGAGTCAAGCTAATTGGTTAGTTGCCAATGGTTGTGCTATTGCCCACACCCATCCGGACGGTTCAAATCCTCGCAGTCGTGCTCGAGACGCAGGTTACAGCACAGATTATGTTGGCGAGAACATCTACTGTGGCGGACTGGCTAGAGTAAATGATGCCTGGACGTTCTGGCTTAATTCGGGCATTCACTATGCGGGGCTGGTGAATACTCGCTACAAGGAAGTTGGTGTGGCTGTCGGTCACGGTGCAGCCGGTCAAAGTTATGTCATTGTATTTGGGAATCCCGGCGGTCCGGATTTCGTGCCGCCGGCTGCTGTGGGTAGTTCAGGCAGTTCAGCCTCTGGCGCTGCTCCCGGGCTGCCGCCCTACGTTGTTGGTTGGGATGAACACGGCAATATTAAACATGAAATCCAACCCGGTGATACGCTGGGCCAAATTGCCCTCAATTACGGCTATACATGGAATGACATACCTGCAATGCTGGCGCTGAACGGCCTCACTGAAGCCGACTATCGCAAATTGAAAGAAGGTGCAGTTTTCCTCGTTCCGCCTAAGGCAGGTACCTATACACCCACACCGGGCGAACTTCCCAGTGCTACTACTGAAGCATCCACTTTGCAGCCTGACCCTACACACCCTCCGACTGCTACTGAAGCGCCTACGCTCAGCCTTGTTCCGACCATCCCGCCTGTTGCTACGGCCAACAATGTGCCAGATCTTGTTGCTGCATTAGTCAGTACCCCTACGCCGGAACCATCCTTGACACCACAATCAGTGGCTTTGGTCGCTTCCCCTGTTCCTCAGTTTGCATCTGCGGCAACCAATTCCAATCCCCCAAGTTGGTTGATTGTAGCTCTCGCTGTGCAGGTGGTGTTGGTGCTGGGCGCTGGGTTAGAATTCTTGCGGCGAACGCTGCGCCGTAGGTGAGTGCCGATCCGTCGCAGACGCTCCTGTAAAAATAAATACCACACTCAAAACTTCCGATTGGGAATATAATCGCATGGTATCGGTAAAATTCGAGACAAGGGCCCGTTATCATGCACCTTCGATTTGGTTTATTGCTGCTTGGTGTCATGTTGGTGTTGTCTCCGGTAGTGCGCGCTTTGCAGGATGCCACTTGCCCGGACATTGTTAACCGTGCGATGCGTGAGTTAGGACAGAACTGCGATGCACTTGATCGCAATAGTGCCTGCTATGGGTACAATCGCGTTAATACTACTTTTCTTGAAGCCCAACCGGACAATTTTTTTAGCCAAGTCAGTGATCGCTCTACGTTGCTGTTGATTGATGAAATTACTACCGCTCCACTCGATGTAGTCAATGACACATGGGGTATGGCCGTCATGAAGGTGCAGGCCAATGTTCCCAGTTCCTTGCCCGGTCAGGCTGTTACTTTTGTGTTGATGGGCGATACACAAGTCCGCAACGATGTTGCGCCGGAGGTGGCATTCATTCCGGGCGATCCTGTAGATGTAACAACAATCAGCAACGCAAACATACGAAGCAATCCAAGCCAGACTGCCAATGTCATCGGAAGTGTCCCGAATGGCAGCAAATTGAAAGCTGATGGCCGAAGTAGCGACAGCCAATGGTTGCGAGTGTTATATCAGGGTTCGCCGGGGTGGATCAGCGTCTTGCTGCTAGACAGTGCGGTGGATGTTGCCGCGTTGCCCGTCATCACCGCCGGAGCACGTACCTCTATGCAAGCCTTCCATGTGACAACCGGTGTACGGGGAGTAAATTGTGAAGAGGCACCCGATGTGCTGCTTGTTCAAGGGCCGGAGAAGATCAAAGTTGAGCTGACTCTCAATGGCGCGGATATCAAAATCGGTTCGACGATCGTCATACAAAGTGTTCGCAAGACCTTTGGTGAATTGATGCGTGATCCGGGCCTAGTAAAAGAATTCGGAGGCTCACTGACTGGAAAGAACGCCAGTACTGGCCTCGTATGTAATGTGATCCAATTGATGGTCGTGGATGGCGGCGCAGATCTCAACAAAGGTGTGATCCATTTGCCAACTGGTTTTACGGCCAATTCGATTAACTGTGGCGGCGCAGATCGTGCAACGGTGTTCAACATTCCGTGGGGTGGGTCACGCCCAATGACGCCCGACGAACTTGAATTTCTTAAACCGTTAGAAAAACTGCCGCCAAAAGTCTTGAATTACCCGGTTCGCATTCCGACTTTGTCTGACATTCAGGCCATCCTAAAGGCGCTCGGAGGCGTACTGACTGGGGGTAGTGTGACGAATGGTCCAGCGGCCAGTCGAGTAGATTGTAGCAATTTCAAACCAACCTCACCATTGGGGCAAATGCCTGCAGGTAACGTGGATTTTTATTGGGATGCTGTGCCTGGTGCAACCAGTTATACCGTGCATGTTTATGACGGCGGTGGTGCAACTGTAGCCGAATATTCGGTTGACGCCCCGCAAACCAGCGTCTCCGGTACACCCGATGGCAAGGATAATATGTCGTGGGACGTTTCGGCCTATCTTGATGGCATTCTAGCCTGTACGACTGGAAAAGCTAACGTTTTACGTGACACGATTTATGGCATTCCAGTTGTTGGGTCAGGTGGCTCAGGCTTTGTAACCGTCTGCCAACCTAGAACGAGTCCATGCAATTCCCCATGCGTTACTGGGGGGTTATGTGGTCGGACATCTGTGTACTGCACCTGCCCAGCTTAGACAGAAGTTTGGGGAGGAAAGTAAAATCCTTCCCCATACCTTATTGTCCAATGTGAAAATAGCGCATCAATCACAAATTCTGTTTCACAGGTAGGACAAGAGTAAACTATCGCCATAGAAATGAATTGACAAAATATCCTTGATCTTCAAGGAATATTCGCTTTAACGCGGTAAAATACTCCACACTACTTGCAAAAACTATGATGTTACGGGACAACACCTGATGACTTCACAAACTGCTGAACAGATGTCATTTTCGGATAAACAGTCGTTGGCTTCCGCGCAGCGCTCCCCTCGCCGCTGGTGGCGTTGGGTGCTCATTGCTTTTTTGCTGATTCTGGGGCTGCTTCTCATCCTCTTCGCATTCCTACCTGTGCCGGAAGACAAGCCAATTCCATTGGCGCAGCAGGGAGGTGGTGCGCGTCAGCGCGATACTGCCACAAGTGGTTTGCAGGCCGCATGGCCCTCAATTGCCGCGGTTGATTCACAACAGGCTGCACTCGGTAAATTGTTGTTTTACGATCCGTTGCTTTCTGCCAATGATGACGTGGCCTGTGCCAGCTGTCACCATCCCGATTTAGGCTTCGCTGATGGTAAACCTGTAGCGCAGGGAGCACACGGCGAAGATCTACGTCGCAACGCGCCATCATTGTGGAACGTAGCTTACGCCACTAGCCTGTTTTGGGATGGACGCGCTAAATCACTGGAAGAACAGATGCTTGTTCCGCTCACCAATGAAAATGAGATGGCAGCAGATATAGATACCATGATCGCGCAGTTACAGGCCATTCCCCAATATCAGCAGCTTTTCGCCCAATCATTCCCCGATGGTATAACCGTTTCCAATGTCAGTGCGGCCATCGCGGCTTTCGAGCGCACCTTGATTTCCACTAACTCGCCTTTCGATAAGTTCGCGGCGGGTGACTTTGACGCCCTCACCGCCGCCCAGCGGCGCGGCTTTAATGTTTTCCGCAGTGCCCAGACACGCTGCTTCGAATGTCATTCGTGGCCGACTTTCAGCAACTATACCTTCAATGTGTTGGGTGTGCCGGACATAAATCCCAATAGCCCTGACTTAGGGCAGGTGGAAGTGGTCAATGGACCGGATTCTACACGCGCCTTCCGCACGCCCGGCTTACGTAACGTTGCACTCAGCGCACCCTACATGCACAATGGTGTCTTTAGCACGTTGGAAGAAGTCGTAGATTTTTATGCCAAAGGCGGCGGCCCTGCCTTCGGCGTTGATATTGCGCCGGATGAATTCTTGCAGGGATTTACTCTCACCAGCCAGCAAACCAGTGACCTGATTGCATTTCTTTATGCCTTGACAGATGAGCCGGTTGATCTGATCAGCATCCCCTCCAGCGTGCCTTCTGGCCTTCCATTGATTCAACACATCGAAAATCCGGCGCGCGCCTTGGTGGAACTGGCTGAAGCGGTGCCTATTGTCGTTAATGAAACCCGCGACCCGGAGACCATCACGGTAAAAGCCGGTGAATCAATTCAAGCCGGTGTAGATCAGGCGCAGCCCGGCGACACCATTTTAGTCGAACCCGGTATCTATAATGAAACTGTTTACGTAGATAGTCCGAAAATCACTATAAAAGGCATTGTGAATGGTGAAGATCGCCCGTGGTTGGACGGCGAAAAGACCCGCAGTGACGGCTTCAACACCACCGGCGATGATTTTGTGTTAGAAGGCTTCGGCATCCGCAATTACATCGGCAATGGTGTCCTGACCACCGGCGCGGAGCGGGTAGTCTATCGGGACCTCATCATCCGTGATGCTGGCTTATACGGTCTGTATCCGGTGGAAAGCACCGACATCCTCATCGAGAACAATATTGTTAGTGGGATCGCGGATGCAGGTATTTACGTGGGGCAGAGCCGCGGGCCAATCATCGTTCGCAATAACGAAGTGCATGACAACGTGACCGGCATCGAAATCGAAAATAGCACCAATGCCGAAGTCTATGACAATTATGCCCATGACAACACAGGTGGGATTCTCGTATTCCTGCTGCCCAATAATCCCTCGAAGGTGGGTTACAACACGCGCGTCTACAACAACCGCATCATCAACAACAATCATGCCAATTTCGGCAAACGGAATTCGACGGTTTCTAAAGTGCCACCCGGCACAGGCATCATGATTATGACTGCCGACAATACCGAAGTGTTCGGCAATATCATCAGCGGCAACCAGACCTTTGGCGTGGCGCTCACCAGCCTCTACACGCTCTACAGCCGCGATACTGTATTTGATCTCGGCGCATTGCCAGAGAACAACTGGATTCACGGTAACACCTATGACAATAACGGTTATGACGCACAGGGATTAGTCAAAGAACTAGGATTAAGTGGCGCAGATGTCATGTGGACGGGGGAGGGTTGGAACAACTCATTTGATGAACCCGCTGCCAGCAAGTTCCCGCCGCTGCTGCCTGAACGCGGCTGGGCCGACCCCGCCAAACGCGCCCTCTGGCGGTTATACGATGTGGTAATCGGGCTGTTGTTATAATTCAAAATGGAAATATGCTTTTCCAAAAGTAACAATTGGAAATAGCATGAACGATTGTAAGCTGTTTGTGACTTTTAACATTCGTGTAGCAAATCTTAGAAAAAGCGCCGCTTGCGAGTGGCGCTTCATATTACAAAACCTCAAGCCTATTGCCATTTAGTCCGGTTTCGCACAAATACCAGCCTATGTTATACTGACCTAATGATACAAAACCAACCTGACTCATCACCCCCTGAATGGGCGCAGCAGCTTCAGGCACGCGGCTTGGGCCACGCAGTCAGTGTGGCGCTGGATGTACTGGAACCATTGGGGCCGTTGGGAGCGCAGTTATTATGGGTAGCACAGCCCGTGCTGGGTGTGTTCATGCAGCGTGACACGCTAACCAGTGTTGCTGAATCACTCGAAGCATCGGATAAGCTGGATGCCCTGCGCCGCTTTTTCGATGGAGAGTAGTTGGTAACGAGCAGATTACTGTATACGATGCCTTTAATCTAATTTCTAACGTCTTTTATCTAGTGATTGTTGACTGTTGACTATCGCCTAAGAACTATCAGACATAGACTTCTTTTCAAAACGGATGGAACAGTGTGGATAGTACAACCCAGGTCCTAACGCTCTTAATAGTGTTGCTGACAATGGTCGTCAGCATCATCGTCACTCAGTTCATCCGGCGGCGGCCTGATCTCTATACGCTGCGCGAAATTCCAGCCTTCGCTCGTCTGCCTAGCATCGTCGGCGCAGCCATCGAAAGTAATCGCCCGGTGCATGTTTCCATGGGCAGTGCTGGTTTGGGTGGTGAAAGTACTTTACTCGCGCTGGCGAATGCGGAATTCTTCTACCAAATTACGCGCCGTGCTGTTATCAACACCACTCCACCGATCATCACCGTTGCCGATACCACCGCCTTACCACTTGCTGAAGATACCCTGCGACGGGCTTATGCCTCCCGTGATATGATTGACCGCTTTCGGCGAGGGGGTGTCCGCTGGTATCCCGGCGGCTCACGTTCGTTGGCGTTTGCTGCTGCATTGACAGTTACCCTACCTGCCGATGATGTGGGTGCTAATGTCTTGGCCGGAGTTTTGGCACTGAATTGGCGCTGGCTGGCGAAGCTGCACTGCGCCGCGATCAAAGCCTATTGGCAACCAGCAACCAACTGGAAGGTCAAGCTATCGCCTACGTCATGTCCGAAGAACCGCTAATAGGTGAAGAGGTTTTCACGGCTGGCGCGTACCTAGGTGGTTCAGCCTCGCAAATCGCCGGTGTTGTCACACAAGATGTGTTGCGCTGGTTGGTCATCCTCGGTGTGCTGCTGGCTGTGGGCGACGGATTGACTGGTAATACCTTTAGCAAATTCTTTGCCCGCTTGATTGGGGGAGGGTAAATGAGGCGTTTAGGTTCAGCACTCTTTTCCGCTATCGTCATAGTGGTGGGTGTTCTAACCCTATTGGGTTTGGTCGTCGGCGACGGGTTAGGTTCATTATCCGGACTCATTAAAGGGTCGCCCATACCCACACTGACCAATATCTTTCTTCAAATAACGGTCATCACGGTAGCTGTCACCATCATCATCGGGATTCTTAATTTGCTCATTGTTCATCTGCGTCGCATCTTCCGCCGCAGTGGTCAGTGGCAGTATAGCGTCTTGCTGATCTTAAGTGCGTTAGGTGTTCTGATATTGGGTGTACTGGAACGCGTGGGAGTTATTTCAACTACACCCGCTCCTACTAGTATTTTGCTGGAAGGCGTGCAGGTTTCTATCGAATCTGCCTTAGCGGGATTAGTATTGTTTGCTTTGGTTTATGCCGCTTTCCGCCTCATGCGGCGTCGTGTTTCCGGTTCGGCATTGTTGTTTACGCTGGTGCTGTTGGTACTGTTGGCTGGTGCATTGCCTTTCACATCACCACTAATTCGGTTGTTGGCGGCCATTCGGACGTGGCTTTTGGAAGTGCCGGTCAGTGCAGGCGCGCGCGGTATCTTGATGGGTATCGCTTTGGCGACTGTAGTCATTGGTGTCCGTGTACTCATTGGTCAAGACCGTTCGTACCGCGAATAGACAAATGGAAATATTGACATATGTGGGTGGTAGACCCGCTAATGTGCGATCAATTTTTGCTGAATACACATCCAACCGGCATGTATAAAGTGTCCGGTCAGATGGGGGAGCAGTATGACTGACGATTTCGACAAGCAGCCACCGCCAGACGAAAATCCTGAGGATGATCTCGATTGGCTGCGCCGTACCGATGATGACGAAGGGTCATCCCCGCAGTCAGGCGAAAAACTCGGTTTTACCGGCGAATTAAGTTGGCGGCAGGATGTGGAAGATGCTTTCGATAAGCAGCTTGATGAAGCTAACGACGCCGTAACCTTTGATTGGCAGCAGGACCGCACCCAATCTAGCGGTGGCAGTGGGCAATCTGGTGGCTTAGGCTTCACAGGCGAACTTGACTGGCGCCGCGTTTCAGGCGAAGACGCGGGCGATGAAGATTCCGCAGGGGCTGAAATTCCCGACTGGATGAGTGAGATGGGTGAATTTCCTCCCGCCCCGAACACTGGCGTCTCTTCATTTGAAAGTAGTGATAAAAATGATGATGCTTTTCAATTTGATATGCCCAGTGAAGATGATTTGCTAAGCGGGTTAGGCAGCACCGAAATTGTTGGCGATGAACTTAGCGGATTGCCTATCGAAGATGACGCCGTGCCGGAGGAACTCGAACCGGACAGTTCTCTGGATTGGTTGCAGCAGTTCGCTGCTGATGAATCGGATACTCCATCCGAACAGCCTTCGGAGCCCGCTGAAGACATGCCTGATTGGCTTCAAACGGCTGTAGGTACGTCTGCGGTAAGCGATGAAACAGCTCAGCCCACAGCTTCAGTTTGGGATGAGGAAACACCGCTTAGCGACCAACAAGACGAGGCCATACCGGATTTTCCAGACTGGCTTACCAGTGCCGTACCTGCCGTAACCGATAATTTCGGTGGCGATTTGGCGAGCGATGATCTCTTTGGTGATTTTGGCGCGGAGTCTCCCGCTGACTCGGGTACAACCACGGGCGGTTTACGCGATTGGGCAAATCAACCCTCAACGGGAGATTTGGCAGCCGCTGGAAACGAGTGGTTTTCTGAATCGCCAGCCGAATCCCCCGCTAGCGATTCTACACCGGACTGGCTACGTGAATTGCAGGATAGCGGTGACTTAAATGTTCCCGATCTGGATGCACCGACCCTTCAACTCCCCGCTCAACAAAATGATGATGATATCTTTGCCGGTATGTTGGATGATAGTAGCGTGGAAGAGGCTGCACCAGCAGAAACAGGACAGTTCTTCAACACTGGCGAATTGAGTAACATTGACGACTTACTCGCGTCATATGAAGATGTCTCTACCAATGTTGTTGATCAGACCGGCCAATTAATGAGTATGGCTGATGTTGATTTCGACAGCATTCTTGATAACGAAGACTTGGACATAGCAGCTTCTGCCCGCCCGGTTGACCGAACGAGTGGTCCGAATTTAGATGAGATCGCGCGTGGTACAGAAGACTGGCTTTCCGACCTCGGCGCAAATGTTGGTTCGGATGAACAGTCCGCTGCCGCCATCGTTCGCAAGCAAGCTCAGTCCGAGCGTCCGCTGGAAGAATTGACACCCTCGCTCAAAGCACTCCATGAGGCTGGACTTGAACTTCCAACTCCCGGAGAAGATGCGCCAACAGACGTACTCAAGACCCTCCTTCCGGGAGTTGAAGATCTAATTCCGGCAGCGGCCTTGTCCGTCGGCAAACCCGGTCTCGTTGAAAATTTGGTGATGACCGATCCGCAGCGCGAGAAAATTAATCTTCTCCGTGGACTAGTCTCAACAGGAGACCAACCCGGTCAACCTTCGCCTTCTGCCATTGACCTGACGTTAGATGAGTCTCCTGACCTAGAAGACTTCGGCAGTCCTGCAGCAAGCGTGCCACTTCCAGCTACGCCAGCCCATCGCCGCTCGCGCATCAAAATTGACCGCTTTTTGGTGGCCGTTGTGTTGGCCGCAGCAGTGATTTTGCCATTTATTGTTCGCGGTTTGCGTATCGGGCAGCTACCGCCGTTAAGCTTTGAAGCGGGTAGCCGTCAGCAAGCGGCCTTCGAACGGGTGAACGCCCTTCAGAGTGGTCAATTGGTGCTGTTAGTTACCGAGTATGGGCCAACGGGCGCCGCCGAACTTGATAGTACGCTTGATACTCTTCTCCGTCATATCTTTGCGCGGGGTGCGCGTCCGGTTTTAATCAGCACCAACGTCGTTGGTTTAATGCACGCTCAAAATGTGCTGACCTATGGTGTTATTTCAGGGCTTGATGTCCCCATCGGTTCCGATGGCTCTGTAAATGTAAGTCCGGGGGTAGGGATTAACCGTTTCGGGCAGGAAATACTGCCCAATCGTGATTTCTATATTGCACGCTATTTACCCGGGGATGCAGTCGGCTTGCGTGCCTTTGCTCAGAATGCGGGTGATACGCTTAGCAACGACATCAACGGACAGGCCACCAACTTGAATATTGCTTCTCTCCGTGACTTTGCCCTAATTGTGGTTATCGCTGAAAGAAGTGATGATGTCCGTAATTGGGTCGAGCAGGTAGCGCCATTAGCAAGTGCGCCCTTACTGGTTGCGGCCAGCAATGCTGCCGGACCACTGGCCGAACCCTATGATCGCAGCCTTGTGAACGGACTATTGGTTGGCTATAAAGATGCGTATACCTACCGCGCCATCTTGGAAGCGCAGGCGCCAGTTGCTCCGCTGGTAGGAGCTACTGACGTGCCAGCCACTATTTTGCCGACCATCACTCAAACGCCTACGCCGACTGAAACCTTCACGCCTAGCCCGACTTTCACACCGACGGCAACTTTCACGCCCAGCGCCACTCCGACAATTACGCTGACAGCGACGGAAACGTTGACGCCCACCATAACGCTAACGCCTACCGAGACATTTACGCCCACAATGACGCCGACCAATGTTCGTGCGACTGACCTGCCCCCCACATGGACACCTGAACCGGGCACTGGTGGCAGTGGCTCACTGTTGACACCCATTATCGAGGGTGTGGTAAATGTTAGTGACTCGGTGAATGTGCGCGAGGGTCCGGGGCGCAGCTTCAAGGTTGTTGGCTCACTTGCCCCCCGTTCCACTGTCCGTGTGCTGGGACGCAATGACGACGGTACGTGGCTGCAAATTCGTATGGAGGACGGTTCCGAGGGTTGGGTTTCGGCGCAGTTCATCCGCATCATAGATCCTTCACAGGTCACGCCAACCACAAGTGCCTTCCGTACGGATCCTGTCGAAGTAGTAAGCCTGCTGTCAGATTCGCATTACGTACAGCAAGCACAGGAACTTCAGGAGACACCGGTTGCTCCATCCACTCTGGTTGCGCCCGCACCCGCACCGCTGCCCAATCAGGGTGGGACTGTCAAACCTGCTGCCGTGCCCTATCGCGATCAACGCTGGTATGGCATGACTCTCGGTCTAATCGCGATTATCGGTATTATCACGTTCGGCGCGGTCCTCAACATTCTGCGCGCGTTGTTCCGAAGGGGGCGTACCAAGTGAGCGGAGAGCAGATCGGTCTGTGGGCCGGGTTTGTCTTCACGTTAATGATTTTTTCCTACGCGTTAGGGGATTTTGTCCTCTTTAGGGTAGCCTACCGTTTAGCGATCTATATCTTCATTGGTCTCTCGGCGGGGTTTGTGACGCTGACAACTGTGGAAAGCGTATTGTTGCCCTGGTTAGGAAGAACAGTTACCTCGCCTGATGCCGACATCGTCTCGCGGGCAGTTGGGCTGGTACCATTCATACTGGGCTTGCTGTTGTTGCTAAAAGCGTCGCCGCGTATCGGGCGTTTGGGTAATTTGGCAATAGCCTTCATCATTGGCGTTGGCACTGCGGTCGCCCTGGTTGGTGCGATTTCCGGCACGCTTATCCCACTGGCAAATGCTACGGGCAGCCGGGTCGCTTTCGACCCGCTCAACGGCTTCCTGATATTCATCGGCGTCGCCAGCACCCTCGCTTATTTTCAATATTTGGCGCGCCGTAGGCCGGATGGTCGAATCACGCGTAGTTTGTTAAGCAGTGTGATGAATGCCACCGGACGTGTCTTTATCATCATCACACTGGGTGCGCTGTACTCAGGGGCTATCCTCACCAGCTTAACCATCTTTAGTGAACGGGTGGCCTTTATTCTTGCACGAATTACCGGAGGTTAGGCGTGGCTGAAGAACGCTCTGGCTCAATTCTGGCCGTTGATTTCGGCAATGTGAATACCCGCGCCATTCTGGTTGATTTGGTGGATGGCATGTATCGCCTGATTGCCCGTGCTGAAGCCCGTTCAACCGGTGGTTTCCCCGCAAGTGATGCTCGTCTGGGGTTAAATCGTGTCATCGAACAAATGACAGCCGTAACGGGTCGTAAACTACTGACCAATGACAACAAAATCATCACACCGGAACAGAATGATCGTTCCGGTGTAGATTACTTCTTAACCACCGCCAGCATAGGACGCACCATGCGAACCGTGTTGGTCGGCCTCGTGCCGGATGTCAGCATTGCCAGTGCCCGTCGCGCGCTCGCTGGTACGTATGTGGATATTGTCGAACTGCTAACACTCGAAGATGGTCGCTCCGAAGAACAGCAGATGAACGCCATCGTTAGTTCTCGCCCCGACCTCATCTTCATAACAGGTGGCATGGAAGGTGGCGCTCAGGAAGGCGTTGTGCAGTTGGCACGGGTCGTGAGGTTAGCACTCCGCCTCATCAAAGGCGGGCGTAAACCTGTGCTGCTCTATGCCGGTAACAGTGCCTTGGTTTCCACTGTCCGCGAGATGTTCGATGGCCTCGCCAGTATCCTCATTGCACCCAATATCCGACCTTCGTTGGATGACGAGGAACTGGAAGGCGCACAGATTCAACTGGCACTGGCATACAACGAACAACAGGCCAAGCAGGGTGGTTTCGGCCCGCTGGCCCGCATGAGTCGCCTTGGTGTGTTGCCTACCGCCCAGAGTTACAACTTGATGACTGATTACCTCGGCAAAAGCACGGGCGAAAACGTCCTCAGCGTGGATGTGGGCAGTGCCATAAGCATCCTGTCAGCGCACGTTGATGATCGCACCTCTACTACGATCCGCACCGACATCGGGCTGGGGCACAGTGCTGAAAGTCTCTTGAATCTCGCGGGTGAGGACGGCGTAAATCGTTGGCTGCCCTTCATGGCTGCTGAAAACCAGATTCGCCATTATGCGCTCAACAAAACGCTAGTGCCGGGTAGCATCCCCGAAACCATCAAAGGGTTGTTTATCGAACATGGGTTGCTGCGGGCCGGCATTGATACGCTGCTCAAAGTATCACGTCCGGGCTGGACGAAGGGTATGGATCGTAGCCACAGTTTATTGATGCCACCATTCGGTTTGATTATTGGCGCGGGTGCTGCCCTCACCAATACAGGAAGTGCTGGCTACGGCACGTTGCTGCTATTGGATGCTGTACAGCCGACGGGCACGGCACGGATTGTGATTGATCCCTTTGGCATGGTTGCGGCCTTGGGTGCATTGGCGCTCGCAAATCCCGAAGCAGTGGTGCAGGTGTTGGATAGCAGTGGGTTGGAACAGATAGGTACATGTATTAGCTTGAGTGGACAACCGAAGACTAACCGCCCTGCAATGCGTATCAAAATCCGCACTTCTGAAGGCCAGGTGATCAAACAGCATGTACAAGGCGGGCACTTGTGGGTTTACCCTCTGGGTGTAGGTCGTACCGCACGGGTGGAAGTGAGTGTCGGGCGTGGTATGTCAATTGGTGGCAAGAGCAAAATCAAGTTTAAGGCTGAAGGTGGCGCAGTCGGACTGATTTTCGATGCACGTGGACGCCCGTTACCGTTAGCCACGGACATTCGCGGGCGTGCCGCTCAACTACCACTCTGGATTTCTGAAATGACGGGCGATCCGCAAATTGAGATACAGGATGAATGGCTGCAATCTGCGCGGGACGAAAACCAGCAAGTTGACATGCCAGAAGAACCGGCAGCTGGGCGTGGTTGGTTTGGTCGCCGTTCCAAAGAAAAAGCTGTAACCGAACAACCCGCTGAAATTGAACTGCGACCTGATCTGCGTTTGCCGGATATGCCAGATCTTGATGATCTCAGACCGAGCCGCCCCAGCAAACCGGTCAAGTCGGGCAAGGTAGCCGCTAAGCCAGAAGCCAAAGCTGAATCGTCGTTAGATGAACTTCGACGGAAGTAAATGGTTTATGGTTGATAGTTTATGTTTAAGGACTTACGTAAATAAACGACCAATCCCAATGTTCGATGTCCCTTTTATTGATGCAATCACAACTCCCTATGTGATGCTGAGGTGTTCGATATGAATATCCCAAAGGGTCCCAGTGCCATAACTGCTGGATGGCTGACTGGGGTACTGCGCGAAAGAGAAATACTCAAAGAAGCGGTGGTCACCTCGCTTGAGATGAAGTCATTGGAGGAGACTGTGAGCGGCGTCGTCGGACAGCATGTTTTTCTGAGGCTGTTCTACGATATTGATGAGCTTAAAGCTCCACATTCTTTGTTTGCCAAGTTTTCAACAGCGAATCCTGAGATGCGAGCCATCCTCCACGCGATTGGGTTGTACCAAAGGGAGGTCGGTTTTTACGACCACATCGCTGACAAGGTGAAGTTACGAACACCACGCTGTTATTATTCTGCTTTGGACATGGAAACGGGCGAAAGTGTTCTGTTGCTCGAAGATATGACTCCTGGACGCACAGGTAAGTTGGTTGATGGGTGTTCGCTGGCCCAAGCTGAACTGGCTCTTGGTGAGATTGCAAAGTTTCATGCTGGCTGGTGGAACAGCCATTTGTTTGACAAAATGGAATGGTTGCCAAAAGTGAACCCCCGGGGTGATGGTGATACGGCCTACAAAGAACATTGGGGACAATTCATTGAAAAGGTAGGGCATCTGATACCGGACTCGCTTATTGAGATTGGGGAGCGTTTTGGGAAATACCCCAACATGATCCAACAGAAGCAGGCGGAAACACCACAGACTTTAATTCATGACGATTATCAGCTTGAAAATCTATTTTTTACGCCTAGCCATTCTGGAGTTCCATTTGCAGTTGTTGACTGGACAACGCTGGGATTTGGTAGGGGCGTCACGGATGTCGCATATTTTTGCAGCTTCTGCCTCTGGGATAAACGGGCAGCAAACGAGATAGACCTCCTACGTTTTTATCACACAACTTTATTGAGAAACGGTGTTCAACACTATTCCTTTGACCAGTGTTTGCTAGATTATCGTCTTTTGACGCTCCACGCCCTCCGTAGAATGATATTTATAATTGGGACTGGACTACTTTCTCTTGAAAACGAAGATCGTTTCAGATGGGCAGTTAAGCTTGTCATACCGAGTCTGGATGAGGCATTGATCCGCCTAAACGTCAGTGAATTACTACAATAATGAACAAAAAACAACTCGTACAATACGACGATGAGAATAATCAATTAACCCTAAACCAATGACAGGTAACTCTTATGCCTTATTATCCTGATCAACGACATATCTTGGAAATGAGCACCATCCAGCGCGAACAGAGCCTGCCGGAAGATGCTATCGGCAGTGTGGAAGTGCGGCAGGGTGCAAGTGTCAATTTGCGTGACATCGTGGCGCGTGGTCGTCTGCCTTCTCGCTATGTCATGATCGAAGCGGCAGAACAACTCCGCCTTAAAAATCCTGATGAACTCCCTGAGCTAATGCTTGTTCAGATTGGCGATAAGGTTGAAATTAAATCGCCTCTGGCTGGATTACCCAACCAGCGCGGGCGGCGTGTGCTTGCTCCCGTGGGTGGTTATGTCGCTGATGTGGTAGATGGACGCATTATTTTGCAAATCGAACCGCAAGAGGTTGAACTAGAAGCAGGTCTGGACGGACAAGTCATTAAAGTTCAGCCTGGACGTGGTGTCGTCATCGAAACCTATGGCTCGGTGGTGCAGGGTGCGTGGGGCAATAACCGCCGTGTTATCGGCATCCTCAAAATCGAACCCGATGCCGGAATCGAGCGTCTTTATGGTGAAGATTTGGACATCCAATATCGTGGCGCAATTGTTGCCACTAAGCGTCCTCTACGGGCAACTGGTTTGCAGGTCATGGAAGATCAAAACCTTGGCGGTATCATTGCCCCCAGTATGGAAGCTGGCTTGATAGAAGCTGTCTTGGCCGCCAAAGGTGCAATTATGCTCACTGAAGGTTTTGGCGCACTTCGCATGAGTGGCTTAATTTTGAATACCTTGAATAACTTTGCTGGACGTCAAGCCACCCTCGATGCAGTATTGCCGAATCGCTGGGAAGGTCGTCGCCCGGAAATTGTTGTTAATCCATCCGGGCGCGGTGCTGCGCGTGCTGTTCGCCCTAACGTAAATCAAGCGCTGCAAGTGGGTACCAGCGTGCGTCTCACGCGTATCCCACATGCCGGCGAAGTCGGTACAGTGGTCAACTTGCCAAAAACGCCTATACTGATAGAGAATGGACTCAGAGTCATGTGTGCTGAGATCGAAACAGTCACTGGCGAAAAATTAAACGTGCCTTTGGTGAACATTGAGGTGTTTGGCAAATAATCGGTGCTATATTAGAATTAACGTCGCACCAGCCTTCAGGAGACAAATATGAGCTTCAACAGAAAAGATTTGCAGGACGACGACGATTTTAACTTCGACGACGATTTCAGTTTTGATGATGATCAGCCAAATGGCGACGAATTTAAATTTGACGACGAGCCTGCTGATGTAGTCCTTGATGATGACAAAGATGCCGGTTTTGGCTTTGAAGGCGAAGATATGCCGGCGCTGGACGATGAACCCGGGCCGCAGCGTAGCAACCGCACGTTCATCATCATTGCTGGTGTCATGATCCTCCTGTTTTTGGCCGGGCTTGCTGCTGTCTTGTTTCTCGCAACCCGCCCAACCGGTCCGACTGACATTGACCTCACACGCACCGCAATCGTAGTCGCTAACGCCACGACCTTTGCCAATGCCACCGAGACAGAGGTTGCCAATGCCCAACTCGCATTGGCCGCAACTCAGACGGCGTTAGCGCCGACTGCCACACCGCTGCCTCCAACCAACACGCCTGTGCCAACAATCACGCCTACGCCGCTTGAACCCACTATCGACCCAACGCAAGCTGCGGCCAATGCGCTGCTGACTCAAGTTGCGTTTGACGCCACGCAAACAGCAATTGCCGCTCAGATTACACCCACTCAGGAACCCATAAATGCTGATACGGTTGCGCTTACCGCTACCGCGCTTGCAGCATTACTGGGGCAGGGCGGTGGCCCAACAGAAGTTGCGCTCGGTGGCGCGACACCTACCCAAGAAGGGGGTATCGGTGGCCCCTTGCCTTCGCCAACCGCGCTGCCTCAAACCGGTTTCTTTGATGAACTCGGCACGGGTGGTAACTTTGGTATCTTGTTGGTGATGGCGCTTGGCTTAATCGGTATCATCGGCGTGTCACGCGCCGCCCGCGCCGCCAACAAAGGCTAACTGAGCACTACCTACTTTCAACAGTAGGGGCTGACCGATATGTCGGCCCACTTATGAGGACGGGACAAATCCCCGTCCTTTTCATTTGCGTTACACCCGTATCAACCGCGCTCCGCTAGCCAGCGCTGCATCCCATTCTTTTGTGCCGACGATGCTGTGCAGATTACGTGGCCGTTCTGGTTGCAGGGGTGTCGGGCGCAGTGCCAGTTGCCACCACCCCACGTCGTGCCATGTGTCGAATTTATAGCCGACATTGCGATACACACCTACCGATTGGAACCCCACCCCTTCGTGTAATCCCACGCTTGCTGCGTTAGGTAAGGTAATGCCTGCTACTGCCGTGACAAATCCTTGCAAATACAGCACATCGAATAGTGCGGTGTAAACCGCGCGTCCCACCCGCTGCCGTTGAGCACTAGGATGCACATATACGGAGACTTCGACTGTCCACTCGTAGGCCGCTCGATCACGCCATCGCCCACCATACGCATATCCCAACAAACTTCCGTTATGTTCCGCTACCAACCACGGATACTGTTCCAATTTGTGATGGATACGCTCGCGCATTTCGTCCACTGTTGGAATCTGCATCTCAAATGAAAATGGGGTGTCCCCTACAATCGGCGCATAGATGGTTTGTATTTGCCCCGCATCAGCTTCGCTGGCAAGGCGGATGGTGGGAGACATAGTATCTTTTACCTGTTTGTTGTGTTATCAACTGGACGCACGGAATATGTTTAATTGTAGCGCAAAACACCAACTGCACTGGTTACTCTTATACCATCGCTGCAACAATTTTCACTGGTGTGCGTAATGGTTGTGTGAGCTAGACCATACCCTTGCCAGCCTTCACTTACACAGATAGACTCATGTGCATGTTGCTCGATTTCCTGATAGGCCTCTACGTTTTTGCTGCCTTGTTTCTGGCGATCTATGCCAGCAGCCAACTATTTCTTTTACTTGTTTACATTCGCCATCGCCGTGACTCCCTACCCGTTCCCGCAGTGGCCGTTTGGCCGCTGGTCGTGATACAGCTGCCGCTCTTCAACGAACGCCATGTAGTGGGTCGCCTGCTGGATTCTGTGGCTGCTCTGGACTATCCCTCTGACCGTTTGACAGTCCAGGTTCTTGACGACTCTACTGATGAAACCGCAGCAATTGTTGCCGAGAAAGTGGCGAGTCTTCAGAAAGCCGGCCTGCAAGTACAGCACGTTCGCCGACCGCAGCGCACCGGCTACAAAGCCGGTGCATTGGCCTATGGACTGGCTCATACCACAGCCGAGTTAGTCGTGGTACTTGATGCTGACTTCGTGCCATCTCCCGACTTTCTGCGCCGTACAGTGCCTTATCTCGTAGCGAATCCTAAACTTGGCATGGTTCAGACGCGCTGGGGACATCTCAACCCCTTCAATAGTCTTCTCACCCTTGGGCAAACACTGGCGCTCGACAGCCACTTTGTCATCGAACAGACTGCTCGCAGTCGTGGCGGTTGGTTGATGACCTTCAACGGTTCAGGCGGTATCTGGCGTGCTCAGTGTATTCGGGAAGCGGGCGGGTGGCGTGATCTAACCTTAACTGAAGATCTGGACTTGAGCTATCGCGCCCAATTGGCGGGCTGGGAATTTTTGTATTTACCGGATGTAGTCGTTCCGGGTGAACTCCCGCCGCAGATCGCAGCCTATAAACAGCAGCAAGCGCGTTGGGCTAAGGGGACAACCCAGACATTAGGGCATACCCTACGCCCCCTGTGGCATTCCCGCTTCAGCTTCTCGCAGCGTTTCATGGCAACTCTCCACCTTTGCCAGTACATGCCACACCCACTGATGATTACACTACTCATCCTCACACCGCCGCTGCTGCAGTCCAAATCGCTACAGCATCTCCCCTTGGGTGTGCTGGGGGGAGTAGGGTTAGGCACACCTCTCATCTATGTCATTAGTCAGCGCGCCATTTATGCCGACTGGCCGCGCCGTTTGTTGGCCTTTCCGGTGTTGATGGCGCTAGGTACAGGCATCGCGTGGAGCAATACCCGCGCTGTGATTGATGGGATAATAGGGCGCAATACCGAATTCCGCCGCACCCCCAAGTTTGCACATGAATGGCATGAAAGCGGTTATGCGCTGCGTCGTGATCCTGCCACTTGGATTGAACTTCTGTTGGCGGCATATTCGCTGTGGGGCATGTATCTTGCGCTGCGGCTCAATCCAGCGCTTGCGCCGTACTTAGGCATATATGGGTTTGCATTTGGGCTGGTTGCATGTTGGGGTTTCTATGATCGCTGGAAAATGTACCGGGCTGCTGCGCTGGTGCATGTCATTCCCGGCAGTCGCGATTAGCAGGTTCTATCGGTTGATGAAATTCAATTCACGTCCTGATTCGTCAGATTGTCGTATGGTGTAAATACATTCAGTCCGCGCTGGGCGAAAGATGCACTTATGAAATCCCGTATTAGTTTTTCGACCCTGTGCTTGTTATTGCTCATCAGAATTCAAGTTGGTAGTGCCTTGGCTGCGGACTCCTGTCCCGCGTTGGTGCAGCGCGCCCTGACTACCGTTGCCGACGTCTGCGCGGGATTGGGCCGCAACGAAGCCTGCTATGGCAACGATCATCTCGAGGCACAGCTTGACGCGATGCTTAGTCAGCCTTTTGTAGAACCCGCTGACCGCACACCCGTTGAATCCATTCGCAGCCTGCAGACTTTTCCCTTAGATGAACAAAATGGCACATGGGGTGTGGCATTTCTGCAAATTCAAGCCAATCTTCCCGAAACGCTTCCCGGTCAAAGTGTAAAATTCATACTGTATGGTGATGTGACCCTCCAAAATGCTGCTACAACAGGGGATTCGTTCAATCCCATGCAGGCCTTCTATTTTGTCAGTGGTCTCCAGCCCACATGTAAAGAAGCCCCGCCTTCGTCACTGGTTATTCAGAGTCCGCAAGGTTATCGTGTTAATCTCCGTGCCAATGGGCTGGATCTGTCAGTCGGTTCAAGTGTCGCCTTGACCGCTCAGAAGAACGAACATATGCGGTTGACCACTCTTCAGGGCGAAGTATTCGTCACCTATGACGGCGAGACACGGGTCGTTCCACAAGGTTTTGAAACAGCATTGGAATTGGGCGGCGAAGATGGCTTGACACCGCAAGGGGTACCGCAAACCGTTTACCTTATGGATGACGAAGAATGGCAGGTAGTCGCCGCCGCCACTGAAGAAGTAACCGGTGAGCCGCTTGATCTACTGGATACCGATCAGTACGCTAACCTTGATGACTACTGTGACGATCCCGCCAATGCTGAGATGTGTGCAGATCGTTCAATCTTTGACTCCTTGGAGTTTGACGACTGCCCGCCGGACGTGTGCGATATCCTGATAGAGGAACCGGATGTTTCGGGCGAAGAAATCAACACGCTCGATGAGCAACCAAACACTGTTGATATTGGCAGCTCCGATACCGGCGAATCCAGTGATGACTTAGGTGATGGCCTCGACACAGGTAGTGATGATTGAAGCAGCTAATTAACGCACCGCGAGCTCGTTGAGTAACCAGGCATGATCGGTAATTAACTCGTTTATAATCGCCATATCGCGTGCCGCATCTTCGACCAGCGCCCGTTCACACGTCTCTACTGGTAACCATTCCGCAAACGCTCTGGCATCAGTTTTTCCCTCTGCAGTGGCGATAATGCGTGCAAGGGCGTCTTCTGCCTGCCACGTCACTTTCAAACCGTTGACCGCCAGCAGCAATAACGCCCCTATGGTGGCCGTGCGTTTGTTTCCGTCGGCAAACGGGTGATTGCGGGCGATGGCGTGGAGCAGTATGGCAGCCTTTTCTTGTAGGGTGGGGTAGGCGTCCTGCCCGAAGGCGCTGCTTGCAGGGCGGGCTGCTGCCGCGTCCAATAATCCGATGTCGCGCACCGCGCGCTTGCCTTCCACAATGGTGTGTATTTTCTCGTCGCTCACTGCCACCTGTTCGTTGATGTATATCAGTTCGTCAACTGTGATGTAACGAATAATCGCTTTGGTGTGCGCCGCCAGCCATTCTGCGATTTCCGGCACATCATGCATATTTTGTGCGATCTCTAGCACATATTGGTAAATTGTGTCGTCATCCCAATTCGGTTGTACGCCGTTCTTTTCCAGAAATTTCACTGTCGCGCAGGTAGCGGTTCGTTTGTTACCGTCCCAGAATAAATGATGCGCTGCCAGTGAGTGCATCAAAGCCGCCACCTTTTCCATAAATGTAGGATAGGCTTCGCTCCCGAAGGCTTGGAGCATGGGACGTGCCGCTGCCGAACGCAGCAAATGCCGTTCACGAACTTCCGGTTTGCGTCCGGTGGCTTCTTGCGCCGCGTCGTAGATTTCCGCGGGCGTCAGGTAATATATTGGGTCAGGTGCGTCCATGTTTCGTATGCATACCTATGATGATTTGATTGATAATACTGCCTGCAAAGTGATGTTGCTGCAACACTCAATAATTTTGTGAGCGCAGTAAATAGATTCCCATATTTTGCCTTTGCACATTTGTCCTATTCTGATTAGACTAGGTTGTATGAAAACACTTTTCCTCTCCCTACAAGATGATACCGATGCCGCGCTCTTGCCTGTGCTGGCGAAGGTCTGGAAGGTCAATCCCGCCGGACTGGATCGCCCCGCATTGCTGGACGCTCTCCACGCGGCCATGCTCGATCCCGCGCGGGCTGAATCGGTTTGGGATGGCTTGAATGATGCTCAGCGTGGTGCGCTGCAAATGCTGATCGGCTCTGGTGGCAAAATGCCCGCTGCCAAATTCGGGCGTTTGTTTGGTGAAATCCGCCAGATGGGTGTGGCGCAAATTGAGCGTGAGAACCCCCTCAAAAATCCTGCCAGTGCCGCCGAAGCCCTATTCTATCGTGGCCTGGTTGCCCAAATGTTTGAGGTCGCGGATACCGGCCCGCGGGTGGTGGTTTATGTGCCAGAGGACTTGGGGCGTGCGCTGCCTTTGCGGAAAACCTCCTACGGTGACCTTCAGCCCGACCCCGCAGATGTGGCTGCGGTCGCTGCTGCTAATGCCGCTGCTGCCGCGCAGGAAGATTTGCCCGGCGAAGCATTGGTCGAACCCTTGAAGGACGTGACTGGCGTTAAGCAGGCCGATACGTCAATCGTGGACGATGTTACTACACTGCTGGCCTATTTGCAGCTCTACAGCCCTGCGCTCGAAGGCATTTCACTGGCCGAATCAGAAGCTATCCGCTTACGTAAATTTCTTCTCAAGCCGGATGACGAACGCTTGAATTTTGGGTTGGCGCTGGCTTTTAGTGCCGACCTTGTCGAAGCGCAGGCTGGAAAAGTCTATCCTAAGCGGGCTGAAGCCCGTCGTTGGCTTTCTGCCACCCGCGCCGAGCAGGTCAAAGCATTGGCCGAAGGCTGGCGTGCCAGCACCTTTTACCGTGAACTATGGCATGTTCCCGGTCTCTACCCCGATCCGGGTGGAGAGCTGGATGAATATGATGCTGCCGTTGCCCGCGCCAGCGTGCTCGACATCATGACGGATCTTGTGCCCCGTCAAGAGTGGTGGTCGCTGGAAGCCTTCATCAACGCCGTCAAAGAATCCGAACCGGATTTTCAGCGTCCCGGAGGCGATTACCAGAGTTGGTACATACGTGGTGAAGACGGCGAGTACTTGATGGGTTTCGATAATTGGGAAGCCGTCGAAGGTGCGCTCTTGGATTACATTGTCAGCGGCCCAATGCACTGGCTTGGCTTGGTAGACCGTGCTGATGAAGCCGCCCGCCTCACCGCCTATGGCCGCGCCTTTTTGGGGCAGGCCCCTTGGCCCACGCCCGCCGACCCCGAAGATAAGATCACCATTAAAGATGACGGTACGCTGCTCATCAGCCGCAAAGTGCCGCGTGTAGATCGCTTTCAGGCCGCACGTTTCACCACATGGGGCCCGGCTGGCGACCCCTACACCTACAAACTGGATGCCGCCGGTATCCAGCAGGCCGCCGGGCAGGGCATCAACGTCGGACACATCAGCAGCTTTGTTGCCCGCGCCTTGGGCGATGCCCCTGTTCCTACGGCCATTACCCGCCTGCTCGAAAATTGGCAGTCTGGCCCGTCAGCCAATGTATCGCTCGAAAAGTTGCAAGTGTTGCGTACCACCGCGCCCGAAACATTGGATAAAATCCTTGATACCCCCGCGCTCCGCCGTTACATGGGCGCGCGCCTCGGCCCGATGGCCGTTATCGTCCGCGCCGGACAGTGGGACGCGCTGCGGGCGGCGTTGGGTGAGCAGGGGATACAGGTGGAGGTGGTGGAGTAATGGATTCTAAAGATACTTTGCGAATGCAAATCGAAGAACTGAAAGAACAAGGCAGATACTCGGAAGCTGCTGAATTGCTAATTCAATTTCAAAAAGAATATCCTGACGATGTGTGGGGATTCTATGAGTTTGCAACTATTACTATACGACACCTTAATAAGGCTAGGTACGGTGAAGCGAGGATAGCCATTGAGTTGGCGCTAAAACTAGATCCTGATAGTTTAAATTTAAAACGGTTACTCTTTGATACTTTAGTTTGGATGAAAGGAGAAGAACCTAATGTGGATGAAATGTTTAATGAACTTGTTGACAAGTTGTATGGGAAAGACAATCTGCGGCTTCTCTATACTTACGCAAGTTTTCTCTCACGCTCAAAACGACACGAACAAGAGGAACAAATTTATCTCGAAATTTTGCGTAAATCACCAAATGAATACGGCGCTCAACTTGGCCTAGCACGATGTTATTCAGTAAGGGATGCAGAACTCGCCGGCAAGTACTACGAGAATCTATGGAATGGGCTGCAACAATCTGATCCAGGTAAGAGAAGAAAGCACAGGCTAATTGATATTGCTTTGAGATACTCGGGGTTTCTACGCAAACAAAACCGAATTGCAGACGCCTATACTTTACTAAACGAAGCGGAATCGGTGCTTAAAACCCAAACGGTTGATTTGATTTTCGAAAAAGCGGTTGTCCTAGTAAAAATGGGCAATCATTCGGAAGCTTATGAATTACTAAAGAAGATCAATATTAAACGTCCCAAAGACAGATTGGTTTTGAATCAGATGGGGGTTTGTTTATGGGCAATGGGCAAACTTGATGAAGCATTAGAAGTGTACAAACGCGAATTAGAAATTGACCCTAATAGCCCATATGGATGGACGGGTATAGGAATAACCCTAAGTGAAATGGGTAAACATCAAGAGGCACGAGAGATTTTTCTAAAAGTTCAAAATGAATTTCCCGATTATGCAACGAAATTTGGTATTCAAGAGAGATTCCGTGAACTGGAACAGAAAATTGTTGATCAACAGATTGAGCTAGAAGAAGCTAAGAAATTCAGCTATTTGGGGAAAATGGCTTCAGCGGTTGCACATGAAATAAATCAGCCTGTTGGAATTATACGTGCGGCAACTAGCGCGGGATTGAGCGATCTTGACGAAGAAAAATTCCAATTCGAAAATGTTAAACCATTGCTGGAAAGAATCTGGACACAGACTGAAAGATTAAATGCGATAATAAATAATTTTCGGCGATTCGCTAGAGGAGATCGAACGCAAAGGGAGATTGTTGATATAAACGAGCTGATTGCGCGCACAATTAATACTTTTGAAGTTCAATTTACACAAAGAAACATTGCTTTGGAAACTAATTTGAATCGGTCAGATGACAAACCTCTTAGGGTATGGGCAAACCCATATCAACTAGAAGAGGTTCTAATTAATCTTATGACAAACGCTAGAGAAGCCGTCGAAGACAAAGAAACTGCTAAAGTTTGGGTAAGAACAAACCGAAGAAAAGATGGAAAAATTGAAATGATTGTTGAAGATAATGGTTCGGGAATTGTAGAGGAATACCGTGATCAAATGTTTGTTCCATTTGTTAGTACTAAATCGTCCGAAAAAGGTACTGGATTAGGACTCCATATCTCGAGGCGGATTATTGATGAATTTGGAGGACGATTATACTATCAAGATAGAGAGGGTGGTGGAGCCCGATTCACTGTGGAGTTACCTGCACTTGATTCAGAGAGGAACAATAAAAATGGAACGCGAGTACAAACTACTAATCGTGGATGACGAATCCGAAATTCTAAATACTTATAAAGAGTATTTCGCGAAAAGAGACTTTCAAGTGGAAGTTGCTAGTAATGGAATCGAGGGACTTGAAAAACTAATCCACGGAGAGTTTGATGTCGCGATTGTCGATATACAAATGCCGAAAATGAATGGAATAGAGATGATAAGACTTGCTCGTAAAGAAGGTGTAGATACCGACATGGTGATTTTAACAGGGCATGGCGACCGTGATGATGCTGTTGCAGCCATCAATCTTGGTGTAAGTGCTTGGTTTGAGAAACCAAGTATTGAAATGAGTAAACTGAAAGATAAGGTAGTAGATATTGCTCAGGTCATTTCTTTGACTGAAGTTGAGCGGATTTTGTCGGCAATTCCAAATGGCGAACAGAGGGATAGACTGTGAATGTGTACTACTTTGATGCCAATGCATTATATAAGTTCTACAGAGGGCAAATCAAAGGCGAAAAAGGCAGTTTGAACATACGACGACTGGCATCTACATCACATCCCATACAGATTTCCCCGCTCACACAATTGGAATATGTGAGCATTTTGATGAAGGATTTTAGAAAAGGATATTTAAAAAAAGGTGATTTGCAAAAACTCATAAAGCGTCTGAGGCGAGATGTTTCTATTGTGGGACGTGGAACTGCTCGTCCATTTTATGCCGTTTCTGTCCCGGACGGTACATATAAACAGGCGGAGTCAATCTTACTTGTTCATGGAACCAAGTTTAGTATTGGATCAAATGATGCTTTACATTTGGCCTTCGTAAAGAAATATTCCGCTTCAACACCTATTACTATTGTTACATCTGACCAGTCTATGATATATATCTGCAAAGAAATTGATGTCATCCATTACGATCCGGAAAATGCATCCCCATGACATAGATCTGAGATAGACCTATATTGAGCTACGGGAGTTCCCCATGCCCTATATCAAACAAGTATCCGACGAAGAAGCCACCGGCGCGGTCAAACGCGAACTCGATAAAGCCGTCCAGCGTGCCGGGCGCGTCTGGAACATTGTCCGCATCATGACTCCCAACGCCGAAGTGCTGCGTACCTCCATGAGCATGTATAGCGCCCTCCTGCACGGTGAGTCACCACTCTCCCGCGCCCAGCGTGAAATGCTGGCAGTAGTTGTCAGCCGTGCCAACCACTGCGTCTACTGAACGCAAGCCCACGCGCATGACCTCCGTGCCGAGGTCACATGGTTCAACACTGACGCCGAAGCCGATGCCTATGTCCACGCTATTGCCCGTGACTGGCACACTGCGCCCTTGAGTGCTGTAGATGGCGCCCTTTGTGCCTATGCCGAAAAACTCACTCTGCACCCTACTGAAATGAGCCGTGCTGACGTCGAAACCCTGCGTGCTGCAGGGCTGGATGACCGCGCCGTTCACGATGCCACGCAGATCGTTTCCTACTTCAATTACATCAATCGCGTGGCTGATGCACTGGGTATCGAACCGGAGGATTTCATCCTGCCGTGGGGCGAGGATTAGCTTGTCAAAAAGTATTCGCAATTTTGTCGAACACGCGCTATAAATTACGGAATATTTCGGATGGTAAACACTGCCAACCGAGTGTGTTTGCTCGACCATATTTTAACTTAGTGATGAGGGGTAAACCTATGTTTGAAGAGTTCAAAAAGTTCATCATGCGCGGTAACGTCCTCGATCTCGCCATCGGCGTCATCATCGGCGGCGCTTTTGGCGCAATTGTCAGCTCGCTTGTTGACGACATCATCGGCCCCATCCTCGGCGTCATTCTGGGTGGTGTCAATCTGGGTGGACAGACGCTGAATATCGGTGGTGTGGCGCTTGGCACGGGTAACTTCGTGCAGGCCATTATCAATTTCTTGATTATCGGCTTTGTGCTGTTCCTCATCGTGCGTGCCATGAATAAAGTTATGCCACCCCCGCCTCCGCCTCCTCCCCCCGGCCCAACCGTCGAAGAAAAGACGCTGGCAGCCATCGAAAAGCTGGTCAGCATTATGGAAAAGAAGTAGTATCAAGATTGGTAATCAGGGGTGGGTATCATAAACTCACCCTCCAGTCTTGAGTGAAATACATGACGGACAATCCCGCGCCCGAATCATCACCACGTAATACAATAATCGCATTTTTCATTGTTGTTGCAGCCATAGTTGGTGGCGCTGTTTTGTTATTAAATAATCGCCCTGCCGTGGTAGAAATTATCATTAACACCCCCCAGCCCACTCCGACCCGCACCCCGTCACCCACGCCCGGTCCCATCACTGTTTATGTGACCGGTGCGGTCAATCAGCCCGATCAACTACTTACCCTCCCGCCCGGCAGCCGTGTGCAGGATGCCATTGACGCCGCTGGTGGATTGGCATCTGGTGCGGATGTCGAACGTGTCAATCTGGCTGACCGCCTCCATGATGGCGATCAGGTGCATGTATTCAGCATAGGGCAGGATGTCAGCCTCGCCACGCCAAGCGCCGGGTTGCAGGTTTACATCAACACTGCCACTGCCGAAGAACTGGATGCACTGCCGGGCGTCGGCCCCGCGCTGGCCGCAGCGATCATCGCCTACCGCGACGCCAACGGTGGTTTCACTACGTTGGAACAGTTGGACGAAGTAGAGGGCGTCGGTCCCGCGTTGTTGGAAGACTGGCAAGGGTTAATCGTCTTTGACTGAGATGTCACTCTATCAAGATAACGTCACCATTATCACCGGCGCGTCCAGCGGTATTGGCGAGGCGCTGGCTTACGAATTGGCGCGGCAGGGTGCATGGTTGGTGCTGGGCGCACGGCGTCTAGATAATCTTGAAACCATCGCCGCCAATTGCCGCGAAATGGGCGGGAAAGCACTGGCGGTTCAGGCTGATGTCAGCCAGCAGGCCGACTGTGAAAAGCTGGTGCGGACAGCGGTTGATAATTACGGGCGTGTAGACACCCTCGTCAACAACGCGGGTATTACCATGTGGGCACGTTTCGCTGACCTCAAAGACCCGGCGCTCATTGAGCAAATTATGAAAGTCAACTTCCTCGGCGCGGTGTACTGTACCTACTATGCGCTCCCGTACCTCAAACAGACGCAGGGACGCATCGCCAATATTTCCAGTATGGCGGACAAGCTGATCGCCCCCGGCAACACCGGTTATGTCGCCAGCAAGCACGCTATGGAAGCCTTCTACGAGTCGCTGCGTGCCGAAGTGGTGGATGACGGCGTGAGCATCACCATGCTCTATCTCGGCTTTGTGGATACGGGTTTTGCCGGGCGCATGCTGGATAAAGACGGACAGCCCTCCAGCGGCATCGCCGGGCAGTTGCGGCGTGTCAAGCAGATGACACCGCAAGACAGTGCCCGCCTCATCGCCCGCGCTACCTACCAGCGCAAGCGTACCGTCTACACCCATGTAGACGGCATACCCGGTTGGTTGTTCCCGTGGCTCAAACTCCTCATTCCCGGCTACTTTGAAACCATCGGCAAAGGTTTCATGGAGGCGGGAGGAATATAAGATTTACGCCGGGAAGATGTCGCGCACAGCCAGTGTGAAACCCGGCAGCACATCCCCTCCGTCTAGCGTCCCATCTATGCCGATTTCGCGGATACGCATACCATCCGGTTCGTTCTCATCAGGCTGGCACACATCAACGGTACGGTCTTCGGGGTAGACAATCCACACGACTCTCGTACCCGCCTTCAGATATTTACGGGCTTTGCGTTGCAATCCCTTGTAGGAGTCATTAGCTGATTTCACTTCAACTGCCAAATCAGGAGGCACAGGAACTTCGCGGGCGGGTAACTCTGGCATACGCACCTTTGAAATATAACCAACATCCGGCAGCGGAGTATTCTCATCATCGAGCACATAACCGCCGTCTGCACCAGTCACATAACCGATAGGGTTAGTTTTTAGGAAATTGACAAAGGCCGCTAGAATCAAACCAGCGATCATGGATGGTATAAAACTGCCCACTTTTTCGATGATCTCCCCATCAATCAACTCCAGTAAGCGGCCTGCGTTTTCCGGGCGTGCGGCAATCTCTGTATATTCAGCGTAGGTATAGGTCTTTTTGGCAATCAGCATGGGCACTGCCTCTCACTCATTTGAGACTATTATACGCTATCCCATTAGCGGGTAGATATGTTACGAATTCAGCTTCACCAGCACATCGCCCATCGTCTGCACGAGGCTGTCCACCTCGGCAGGGGTTATCGTCAGCGGGGGTGAGAAGGCCAGTACGTTGCCTACCACCCGCGTTCGCAACCCTGCCGTCATCGCCATGTTCATCAGCTTGCCCGCTGTGCCTGCATCCGCCGCCCGTGATGCCTTATCCGTTACGATCTCCACACCGCACAGCAAACCCTTGCCGCGCACATTGTCCACCTGCGGGAACTCGGTCAGCGTCTCCAGCCCCTTCAGCAGGTACTCACCCGTCGTTTGCGAATTATGCACCAACCCGTCCCGCTCAATAATCTCAAGGTTCTTCAGCCCCACCGCGCAGGCCGTCGCGTGCCCCGAGTAGGTGTAGCCGTGCATCCATGAGTCGGCTTCCGGCGCGTTCCAGATGGCGTCATGAACCGCGTCTGAAATCTGCATACCGCCCAACGGGATATAACCGCTGGTGATGCCCTTGGCGAACGACAGAATGTCCGGCTGCACCCCCCAATGAGTCAATGCAAACATGCTCCCCGTCCGCCCGAAGCCCGTAATCACCTCGTCCGCGATGAACAGCACCTCGTATTTGTCGCAGATCGCCCGCACCAGCGGGAAGTAATCATCGGGGGGAACGATCACGCCGCCCACGCCCTGTATTGGCTCGGCGATGAAAGCTGCTACCGTGTCTGGCCCTTCGCGCAGGATAGCTTCTTCCAGCGCCCGCGCCGCTGCCTGTCCCACCGTTTCGCCTTCCTTGATGTCCCCGTCATAACGGTGCGAGTTGGGAGCTGCGATATGGATAAATTCAGGCAGCGTCGGGCCGAACGGTGTGTGATAACGCCCGATGCCCGTCGCACTGGTGGCTGCCAGTGAAATACCGTGATACGCCCCTCTGCGGGCAATAATCTTGAGTTTGTCTTTCTTGCCCATGCGCTGCCAGTAGAAGCGTGCTGTCTTGAAAGCCGTTTCGTTCGACTCTGAACCGCCGGATGTGAAGGCCGTAGTCTTCAGGCTGGGGTAGGCGTAGCCGGAGAGTTTATCGGCCAGTGCGCTGGCGGGCTGGTTGGTCATGCCCGCGAAGTTCGAGGTGAAGGGCAGCTTGAGCATTTGCTCGCGCGCCACCTCCGGCAGTTCCGTGTTCCCGTAGCCGACATTGACATTCCACAAACCGGCCATACCGTCCAGTATCTTCTGGCCGTCGGTCGTATACAGGTATACGCCGTCCGCCCGTTCGATCACCAGCGGATTGGTATGACGGCTGGGGTGCTGGAGGGGGTGAAGCTGCTTCTGGTCGCGGGCGATCCATTCCGCAGTGCTTGCTTGTGTGGTCATGATGAACTCCTTCGTGTATGAATGGGGAGAATGTAACACGAAGGGGGCTGTATGCGGTAGTTGATGGTTTATAACTGATAGCTGGCAGTCTATAGTCGTTAGTCTACAGACGATGATATATTACGGAAGATTACAGATATTAGCACAAATGGCGGCAAAAGCAGCACAGGCGGCACAAAATGTTGTGCTATTTGTGCCGATTCTATCCGGCGGTGGCGGCAATGAAAAAATTTGGCGGCGATGGCGTCCCATAGGGAGGCTGCGCACGTGAATTCGGCTATCGTTTTAATGTTGTGGGGCGAGGCACTTATCCATTACATGGTGGTGGTTGCAAAGTAAGTGATGCAGGAGAACTGGGAATGCGGACGAGGCATACCTCGTCCCTACATCTTTTCGTGTGATTATTACTTGTCGTAAAGATCATCACTTACCACATTACCACTACCGAACATAGAGTAGCACAAATGTTCAAACTTGTCAATTGGTCGGCGGATAGAAATGGGTTAGAAGTTGGTTTGTCTAGCCCGCCGCGTCATAGGCCGCCAGCGTAGCGGCCCGCCGCGCCCGCCCTTCGTCGCTGTCCGGGAACACCAGCGGGAATGTGCCTAAAATATGATCGTATTCCTCGCGCGTCAGCCCGTACAAATGCGCCACCAGCGCGTCAATTTCATCCCGCAGTTGTTGCCGTTCCGCCGGATCAGTTGCGCCTTTTTTGGCGTCCCACTTCTCGCCCATCACGTCCTCCCACAACCCGGCGAATTCGGGGCGGGTGCAGGTCAGGCGAGCGGCGCGGGGAACGATGGCGTCAAATGCCGGGTGGCCTGCGGTGAGGCGGGGAACAGGGAGGGATTTCATCAAAAACAATGTGACGTGCGTTCCGCCTTTGAAGCGCACCAACCAATCTATACAAAAACTATTGATGATCCCAACGTAATACAACAAGATTTGTTCATCGGGGGCGACACCAACCCACAGCGTATGTCCGGCGAAGGTATTGGGTGGCAGGACTGTTGCAATACATGTCCGTTCATTTGTGGTGCTGGCCACTTCGCGGAATGCAAACCGGTAACCTTTGAACCAATTGGCTGCCGATGTTCCTGCCAAACTTTCTGTGCCTTTTGCTTCATCAATCCAGTAGCGCGGCTCGGCAAAATCCGCATTAAATTGGTGAATCATTTTGCCTTCGTAGAGCGGTAGCCCATTTTGATGTTCATTAAACAAATGAGCATCGTTTGCCATATCAAATTCTCGTGCAAATTGCAGAGTCCAAGTCAAATCCTCACCCCTAAATCCCCTCTCCACTGCCTGGAGAGGGGACTTTAACGCAGTGTGCGGAGACTGCTCCCCCTCTCTATGTAATGGAGAGGGGGATGGGGGGTGAGGAGTATTCACAACTGCTTCAATCTGTTCAAGCACGTTATCCATGCCCTGCAAAACATCCTCATTGCGGAAGCGGACGACACGCAGCCCGCGACTTTCCAGAAAGGCTTGACGCAAGGCATCTTCATCCGGTGTGTAATCGTGAATTTCACCATCCACTTCGACGACGAGGTGGGCTTCAGCGCAGTAAAAGTCCACAATGAAACGATCTATCGGGTGCTGGCGGCGGAATTTCAATCCATGAATCTTTCGATTGCGTATCTGTTCCCATAAGGCTTCCTCAGCAGGCGTGGGTTCGTGGCGCATCTGCCGGGCCAGCGGCTTGAGCGCATCCCAAAGTTGCGTGTCAGTGTAGGTTTGGGCATAGGGAATGTCCTCACCTCCTAACCCCCTCTCAACTTCGTAGAGATGGGGAACAAATGCAGGGTCTGACTCCCCCTCCCCAATACTTGGAGAGGGGGCGGGGGGGTGAGGATTTTCACCCAGCAGCGGCCAATCCGCATAAATCTTCTCGGCTGCTTCATAATCCTGCTTGGATTGGAACTCCATTACACTCAGGCTGTCAGGGCTGAAACGCTCTAATGAAGCGCGGCCCACATAAATCAAATTATTCTCGTTACTCAAAAATGCGGGCAAATCATCCGGTGCAACGGCCACACGCGGGTTGAAACGGAAGGCCGCCCAGAAGCCATCGGACTGTGTACCTTTATACGCGCCGAGCATACAGAACTTGAAGCGATGATCGACACCAGGAAAGAAAAAACGTTCATTGCTGAAGCTGTATATATACTGGATACTGCCTTCATTCAGCAGCATTTCACGCAGGTCTTTGGTGCCGAGGTCGGTGTAAATCCCGGACGGCACGACATAACCCAAGCGTCCACCATTTTGCAGCAGGCCGTACATGCGCTCTAAAAAGAGTTTGTGGGTGGCGGGGTCGCCCCGTCCCTGCCGGGTGTAGTCACCATTGGCGCGTAAGTAAGAAGTGGTTTCGCCTACGCTGGCATTGATGCGCTCAAATTCTTCACGGCGGCGCGGGTCTTCGGCATCCAGTTCGGCGATGCGGGTTTCGGCTTGGGTGCGGTTGAGGCGGCTTTCAATACGTTCATCAAATTGGGCGTAAAACTCGCGCAGATCAGGCTTGAGGATTTCCCACGGCGGGTTGCCAAAGATGATGGTGAAGCCGGGATTGTCCTTGAGTGTGCCGTCGTCGTTGTAAAAGACTTCCGGGAACTCCACGCCCCAATGGAAGGGGCGGACGCGGGCGAGGTCGGTGAAATGCGGCGCGAGGTGTTCATTGAGGTGGGCGGCGAGGGCGGCGGTTTGGGTTTCGAGTTGTTGCAGAGCGGTGGTGTGGGCGTCACCTTCCCAAACGCGAATAACATCCCCGCGCAGGCGGCGCAAGGTAGCAAGTTGGAGGCGGTAATCTTCTTCCCCCTCTCTGCTTGCGGAGAGGGGGGCAGGGGGTGAGGTTCTGAATCCCACCAGCCCGTTGCCGACCTTGACATTCTGGTTGAGGATGAGGGGCAGCAGTTTTTCGTGGTGGCGGCCTTCCATGGCGCGCATGATGAGATTGACGGTGGCGATTTCGGCGGCTGCCGGGTCGAGGTCAACGCCGTAGAGATGGGTTTCGAGAATGATACGGGGGTAGTCGCGCAGGCGTTCCTGCTCCTGTTGGACACGCTCGGCGGCGATGCGGTCATCCAGCGAAATTTTGTCGAAGTTAGCCGCCATCTGCCGCACCTGCTCGTCATAGTCGGCGGTCAGGCGTTTCAGTTCGGACTCGTAAAAATCGGCCAGCACTTTGTAGGCATAAATCAGGAACGAACCGCTGCCGCAGGCGCTGTCCAGCACTTTCAGGTCGCGTATCTCGGCTGCTGTTTTGCGGCTTTCACCCGCCAGCGGCTTGCCGTCGGGCTGTCCATTTTCCGTGCCGTACAGGTAGCGCCCCAGACTGTTATCCACAATGTACTGGACGATGACCTGCGGTGTGTAGTAGCTGCCCTGTTTCTTGCGCGTTTCCAGATTATCGCGGGTGGTGACTGTGCCGTTGGTGACGGCCAGCGCCTTGCCCAGATACTGCTCGTAGGTGTTGCCGAGGATGTCGGCGGGCATGGCGCGGTAACGGACTTCGTACAGTTTGTTGATGAGCGGGGCGAGGACATCATCACTAAAACTGGCTTCGTCTACCAGCCCATAAGCGAACAGGGCGGAGTTGTGTTCTTCGTCAAAACGGCGGAAGAACTGGTCAAGCTGCTGGTCGAGCGGGAAGGTGTAACGGTTGCTCTGGCGCAGTTCGTGAATCTGGCGCAGCGTACCCGGCGGGATGACCAGCCAATCTTCGGCAAAGCGGGCGATCACCATGCGGTCAAGGTAACGCTGCACAACGGCGCGTAAGTCTGGCAGTTTGACCGCGCCGTTTTCGTCAAAAGCCCAGCGGTTTTGTTTGGGATGTTCCAGAATGTCCTGCGCCAACTTCAAGCGCCATTCGTTGACGAAATCCAGATAGGCGCTGTCAATATCACGGGCGTAACGCTGGTTGCTCAGCGCATCCAGACTGCCTTTGAGTACATTTTCGTAGGACAGCTGCCACAGTTGGTCGAACTCGGTGAGATACGCGCCGGGGCGTTCAAACGACAGCACCAGCCAGTCGCGGCGGGCGTTGAACAGGCGCAGGCGTTCAAAATTGGTAAGGATAGCCCATGTACCGCCGTTAGCGAAGGCGTAGTTGATGGCCTGCTGCTCTTCCGCTGTGCGGTCAACCGCCATGCCCGGCAGCGCCATCTGACCGGGAGTGATGACGCCCTGAATGGTGTGGCGCGACTGCTCCAGTTCCTTGATGACACCCAGCTTCTTAGCCTCAATGAAGATGACGCCGCCCGATTCGGGGAACAACGTCAAATCAGGCCGCCCGGCCTGCGTGTTCATCTCGTACTTGTAACGCTGCGGGTCTTTGATCGGCCAGTCCAGCACCTCTTCCAGCAGGCGGTCAACGAACTGGCGCACCACGCTGGCTTCGCTCATGGTTTTGCGTTCGTCGGGCGTCAGTTTGTCAAAGTCATCCAGCAGCCGTTTGAGGTTCTCGCGGGCTTGCGTTTCGGTAATAGGCATTGGCATGTTTCTCTAGGTGACAATCAGAAATTGTATTCTAGCGCAAAATCGCATAGCCTGCCTGTCCCATTTCCAGTTGAAAACGCCAACTCGCCCTTGACAAAACTGAACATTTGTGCTAAAATGAGTGTTCGTGGGACGGGAGGAATTACACGCATTTATCGCCACTCTCACCCCCAAATTGTCCGACGACGACGACTTCGCCGACATGTGCGACACAAAATGCGGAAGGTGCATTCGTTGCAGAAATTTCTGCAATGTTCGTATTCTTCCGTAATAATTTGCGTAACCATCTGTTCATAATTGCTTAAGAATTTCGGGGCATAATCATCGCCAGCGCAGCAGATTGCCTCGAAAGGAAACCTATGAAAAATATATTGCGCCTGCTCCTGCTGGGTGTGCTGGGTTGGCTGGCCCTCAGTGCCTGTGCCCCCACTGACAAACTGGCCGTCGGGGACGCGGCCAAAGCACCCGGCAAATCCGATGCGGTCGAAGGCAGTATCCCCTCGCCCAATATCGTGGGCGAAGAGGGCGGTCTGTACCCCCGCAGGATTTATCGCTGGTCACCAGCACCGGACGCCCACAGTTCCTCGACCTTACGCCGATTGGTGAACGACCTGCCAGAGAAATCACCCCATCGTGAATGGGCTTAAACAACAGTACGGAGACCGGGTCGATTTTATTGCTTTGAACATAGATATTGATGCCACGCTGCCGATCCGCCAACGCTTTAACATGGTCGGGCGTTCTCAATACGCGCTGATTGACGCCGCCGGTAACATCCAGCAGAGCTGGTACGGCTATCTGGACGAAGCCAGCGTGTCACAGACCATCAGCGACTATCTGGCGACGTTAGGTTAAGCGGCTATCAACATCCCTAGCTGGAAAACCTGTTTAATGGTAAAACGCGGGTGCTTAGTCACCTGCGTTTTTTTGGGGAGTTGCTCATATTTGTGACAGATGCTATGCGGCAAAATCATGGTCGGGCAGGAGGTCTTCGGCGTTGCGGATAGCCGGGAAGAGATAACCCCCTGCCCCCACCAGCATCGCCAGCAAACCGGTGATCACGAAGAGCAGCGCCATGCCCGCGCCCGGCCCAACACCCACCAGCCAGCCGAAAATGTTTGTCCAGCCGTCACCTACCCGTGCGCTAGCGAAGGCGTGCGTAACTAGCGGCCCGGCTAACAACACATTCAGCGGTTCGCTCAAAGTTCGTAACTGCATTGCAGGTTCAAAGATGCGGTCAGCCAGCGGCCCTGCCAGCAGGATACCAACTGGGCCGATGATTTGGGCGATCAAACGCCTGGTCGAAAACACCCGCCCCTGCACGTCCGGCGCTACCTTCGACTGCCAGATGGACTGATTCGATGCGTTGATATAGGTATTCATAATTGAAGCTAAAAGTCCAAATACGATCCAAATGGGCAAGGTTCGGCCGACGCCAAATAGCACTAACCCGAAAAGACTGGATAAAAACCAGCCCATCAAAACACCGTGCACCCGCCGCTTCAAGCCGCCCGTTCTCACTAGAATTAATCCGCCGATGACCGCACCAATTCCAAAAGCGGCCTGAACCAGCCCCAACACAAATTCGTTGTTGGCAGTGCGGGATAGGATCATAGGATTGATGAGGATAAAGGCCAGACTGGCGAGTAGGTTGCCAATGAAAAACACTAATTGAAGTCCCAGCAGACTCGGACGCTGGAATATATACCGGAAGCCATATATGGATTCGCTCCATAGGCTGCCTTTGCCGTGCATACCAGCTTCACTGCGGGCTGGCTGCGGAATTGTAACCAACAAAACCCCGGCAACTGCGACAAGGAAAGTAACAATGTCGATCATCATGATACCGATCAACCCTACAGCAACCAACAGAAAACCAGCCAGCGGGGAGCCAAAATGCCGGAAACTGATTCGGCCTGAGCAGAGCATCAGCACGGGTATTGGCTTTGGGGATCGCGGTTGAGATAGCAGCCGAGTAGGCCGGCCATTGGAAGGATTTGAACGCGCCTGTCCATGCGCCCGCCGGGCATACAAATGCCACATCTGAAGTTGACCACCGTTGTAGAGGAAGAAAATTGCGATGGTAGCCAGACCTGCGGCCACGTCCGAAATGACCATGACCAGCTTGGCGATCCCAGCGGTCAACCAACGCACCACTTAACGGGCTGAGCAAGAGTTCCGGGGCAAGGTTAAAGAAGCCCACTAGGCCATTGCAGTGGCAGGTTGGTTACCGGTTGAACCTCGGTGACAAATTTCCGCCGACCAGATGGTGAGTCCAATGTGTCATGGTTGTGCCGACGAGGGAGAGGAACTGACCAAGTGCTACCACATAAAAGGCGCGCATCCCGCTTGACGGGTTGAATGACATTGCCTAACCCTTTCTGGAGATGTTGAACTTTAAATATTACGTAGCGAGGATCAAAACGTTCAAATTTGTGGTCAGTTACCTACATAGCCCAATTGATGAGAGAGATTGTGGGCGATGCGCACGACTTCCCTTGATAACTGGTTCAGCGTATCACGGGTGACACGGTAAGCAGGACCGGCGACGCTCATGGCGGCGACTACCTGTCGGGTATTGTCAAAAATGGGCGCGGCGATACAGCGTGTCCCATCATCTACTTCGCGGTCGTCCAGCGCGTAGCCATGTTGGCGAACTTGTTCGAGTTCCCGCCGCAGCGCGTCAAGATCGGTTATTGTATTCACCGTGTAAGCTTTTAGGGGGAGGGATGATTCCAACAGTGTTTCACGTTCTTCCAATGGTAAATAAGCCATCATCGCTTTGCCCATTGCCGTACTGTGGGGCTTCAAGCGCGTACCTACTGTCGAACGCAACTGCACTAACGCTGGCATTCCAGAGTGGTTAAGACTTTCTTCTTTGCCGATATACAACAATTCTCCATTGTCCAATATAGAGAGATTGGCTGTTTCGTTAGAAATGGTACACAGCTCGTGCAGAAAAGGGCGAGCCACCTCAACTAGATCAAGCTCATCCAATACCAACCTGCTCAAGGACAGAAACTTCAGACCAAGAGAATATTGGTAATTGCCATCATCTTTTATGAAACCACGTGACATGAGGGTCGTGAGCAGGCGATAGGTAGTTGGCCGTGACATGCCGCAGCCCTTAGCAATTTCTTGTGTGCTCATCGGGTGACGATGTTCCGCCAAATAGTCGAGTATGTCCAGTGCTTTGATGACTGTGCCAGAGTAGTTGATATCGTTTTCTTGGGTGTGATCAGACATATTTGTAATAGCTTTCACTGAATTAATTTGCAGAACCGCCTGGAAAATTTGAAATAATAGTTCATTTATTGAACAAGTCATTTTAGAAGGTTGCCTAGAGTCTTGTCAAGAAGTACGTGATTTTCCTCACAAATTGAAATCCCCAATGAAATTTTGACAAGTTTAGCGGTAGAGGTTAGTATGGTAAATGTTCATCTGTCGAACTTGTTGTTCATATAATGAACTAACTAATTAAGATTTTTATGCGATTTCCTGTTCCTAATTTCATTTCAAAATTAAGGGTGGGAAGTGTCCGAATACCAAAGTAATCTTTGTTTAATAGGATTTTCAATGAACAATAATGATCTCTTTTTAGTTCAGTATGGTTCTGACTCTGCTGCCCGGCTAGGTGTTGAACAAGGACGTACTGTACATGCTTTGCAGTCCGCGACAAGCGATAATCTAACGCTTGATTGGCTGCTCTCGGGCGCTCCTGATGTACCGCGTGCTGACCAACTGGAAACACTATTTCGGAATACATCCGCTGCGCAGCTTGATCGCAATGATGAAACAATGCAGTTTCCCATTGGCAGGCAAGAAATATGGGCATCCGGAGTGACCTATAAGCGCAGTGAAGAAGCCCGTGAAGCCGAGTCCAATAATAGTACTATCTACACAAGAGTTTATAACGCACCGCGCCCCGAATTGTTTTTTAAATCAATGGGATATGATGCGGTAGGTAGCCGTTCCCCTGTCGGTATTCGTTATGATGCACGTTGGTCAGTGCCAGAACCTGAGTTGGTTGTGGTATTGAATGCCCATATGGAAGTTGTTGGTTTTACAATTGGAAATGATATGAGTTCACGTGACATTGAGGGCGAAAACCCTCTATATCTTCCACAGGCCAAAGTATATGACAACGCATGTGCCTTAGGTCCGCGCATCTGGTTGCAACCGGGACGCACAACGTGGCCGGATGTTGGAATCTCCATCCAAATTGAACGGGGAGATCGTGTTGTCTTTAATGGGGAAACCACTACTGCTGCCATTCATCGCCCCTTAAGTGAACTCATTGAGTATCTGGGGCGCTGCAAACGTTTCCCCTATGGTGTCATGCTCTTTACCGGAACTGGTATTGTCCCCCCAGACGACTTTACGTTAGTGGAAGGTGATACGGTTCGCATCAATATTGATCCAATAGGTGAGTTAGTGAACACCGTCCGCGTGGTAGGCAGGCGAGAAAATAGTGTAGCGTGAAGTTGAATTTAATATGCATACCTAACTACAAGGCAGCCCATCGAAATTCTGCATTGGCGCACTGCTTTGAGTGTCTATTATTTTGAAGGGATGCCCCTTCACTACAAGAAAGGAACCCTATTGAAAGCAAATCCAATTGATAAGCATTCTATCTTTATTCGGATTAATATTTTCCGGGGGTATTCGAAATGAAACGTATTTTTCTTTTGATGAGTTTGTTGGTTTTGGTGTTTGTTTTAGGGGCGGTGGCAGTTGGGGCACAGGATGCATCTGCCGAAGATACATATGATCCGGAGGCATGTTTCCAAGCTGCTGAAAACAATGATGGTATGGTGAGTATTCCTGCCAAAGAAGGTCCATATACCATTGGTCTAAGCAATTCTTTCATTGGCAATGCTTGGCGTACGCAGATGATCCAGATGGCACAGGCATGGGCCGCGCTTCCCGATGTTGCACCCAATATCAAAGAGTTGGTCGTTGTCAGCACTGGTGAAGATGTTGAAGCGCAAATCGCTGCGATGGACAACATGATTGCTTTGGGTGTGGATGCCATCATTCTCAATGCGGCTACCCCCACGGGATTCGATGCGGTGATCAAGCGTGCGGCTGATGCAGGGATTGTTGTCGTTTCATTTGACAATATTGTGACTGCTCCAGAAGCTGTTCTGGTCAATGAAGATCAGGTGGAATTTGGTCGAGTAATGGCTGAAGACCTTGCTGAACGGATGGGCGGTAAGGGTAATGTAGTTCTGGTTAATGGTGTGCCCGGCACGAGCGTAGACACTGACCGCAACACCGGCGCGAAAGAAGTTTTCGCCGAATATCCTGACATTTCGATCATTGCCGAACTGGAAGGCCAGTGGGGCAGCGGTGTGGCACAGCAAGTAATGGCTGACTTCTTAGCGACCCAGCCACAAATTGATGGTGTCTGGATTCAAGGTGGTGGTCCCGGCGTCATTCAGGCTTTTGATGATGCGGGTTATGGTCTCGTCCCAATGGCTGGCGAAGCTGAAAACGGTTTCCGCAAGGCGTTGGCAGAACGTGGTGAAGAAGGTCTGGTTGGTATTTCGGTTGGTCAAACTCCCGGTATGGTCAATGTCGCGATGCAGGCGGCACTGGAACTACTGCAAGGAACCGAACTACCGCGCGTGATTTCGATGCCGCTACCGATGGTGACCAGTGAGGATATTGAAGAAGGTGTGCACTATTTTGCTGACCTGCCTGATGATTTCTTCACTCCCATCAAGATTCCAGAATGCGGTGTGAATCTGGAACCGGATGAGATTTTGGCTGTCGAAGTCAACTGATCTCTGTAAATTCAGGTTACTTTCTACCGGACGGGGATATAATCCTGTCCGGTAGGTAAATAGATCGAGTTATTTTCTTTTTAAGAGGATTTTATGTCTGGGTCAGACAATAAAATTGCAGCGGTTGAAGCGTGGGATATTAGTAAGCATTTCGGCGGTACAATCGCGCTCAATAAGGCATCATTTCGCTGTCAACCCGGTAGTATTCACGCACTTATTGGTGAAAATGGCGCAGGCAAATCAACACTCATTAAGATATTTTCCGGCGTGACTATCCCCGATAGTGGCACACTTCAAATTAGTGGACAGGGTGTAATCATCCGTTCGCCCGCTGACGCAGCTCGCTACGGTGTTGTCCCCGTATTCCAAGAATTATCATTAATGCCCCATCTGACGGTGGCTGAAAATATATTTGTAACCAATCCGCCACGCAATCGTTTAGGGTTGATTGACCGCTCTCAATTGCGTGCACAAACTGATCGCTTTTTTTCGGATTTAGGTTTTACCCATATTGACCCTAATGCGATGATTAGTGAGCTACCGTTGGCGCAACGGCAACTGGTAGAAATCGCTAAAGCCCTTTCCCGCATCCCCAAGGTTTTGATACTTGATGAAGGCACATCGGCACTTTCGGTGCATGATGTCGAGTTGGTGTTTCGCGTCATCCGGCGGTTACGTGACGAAGGCTGTTCAATCATTTTCATTTCACACCGGATGAGCGAAGTTGAAGAAATTGCCGATACGTTGACAATTTTCCGAGATGGTCAAGACGTGGGTTCATTCGCTATTGGGAGCGTTGCTAGGGACGAGATGGTGCAGTTAATGATCGGTAGGAAGCTAGAGCAAGTGTTTCCGCCGAAACCGGACCCAGCCCTGCCCGCAGGTACGCCAGTTTTGGAAGTCAAAAATCTCAAATGGGAACAAACGCTAGACGACATCAGTTTCAGCCTACAAAAAGGCGAAATATTGGGTTTGGGGGGGCTGGATGGGCAAGGACAAGGTGAACTTCTGTTTGCCCTGTTTGGGCTACTTCGAGGGCTTAAGGGGGAAATTCACATCAATGGCGAGCATAAGCAAATTAATGGGCCTGATGCTGCCACACGGGCTGGTATCAATCTTGCTCTGATTCCTGAAGACCGCAAGACTGAGGGTTTGATTTTGCCCACTTCAGTGGGGGATAACTTGACGCTAGCCGTATTGGACACGCTCTCGCATTTTGGACTGGTTGAAAATGGGAAAGAACAAAGCACCATTCAATACGCGGTAGAACGTATGCAGATTAAAACCGCTTCACCGCGTATTCCAGTGCGCGCTTTAAGTGGTGGCAATCAACAAAAAGTCGTTATTGGTAAATGGTTGATGACTGAAGCGAGTGTCTACTTGTTGCACGACCCTACTCGCGGTATAGACGTGGGTACAAAACAAGAGATATATCAATTAATGCGGACATTGGTGGATAACGGCGCGAGTATTTTGTTTTTCTCGACTGAACTAAGCGAATTGGTTGGTATGTGTTCGCGGGTTTTGGTATTGTACGAAGGTCGCATATTCCGGGAGCTAAAGGGGAAAGACATCACAGAGGAGAACATTGTGTCGGCGGCGCTTGGTTTCCAGAGCGATGACGAATTCCTTATGCCAGCGGCAGCCATGGAGGCCTGAGAGGACACGATATGACCACCGCTATACACATCCATTCTTCAGTTCCAACCGTATCCCCAATTCGCCGATTTGTCAGCCGTAATTTCCGTGTTTTGGTGACGTACTCTATTTTGCTAGTTTTGTTACTGCTCAACATTCAGCTCAACGCCAAATTTTTTACACCGCCGGTTATCACCTCGTCTTTCAACCAGAGCATGACCTTGATTTTTGCGGGGATGGCGCAGACTTCGGTAGTCATCAGCAGTGGTATTGACCTTTCGGTAGGCCCAGTTATCAGCCTATCTAATTCATTAGCATCAGCGGTGTTTGCTGACGGCGCCTTTGGGATGATTGGAACTGTGCTATTGGTTCTATTGGTGGGGGTGTTGTGCGGCCTCATCAATGGGCTAATTATCGTATATGGTCGTCTCCAGCCGATTATTGTCACGTTGGCAACCGCTTCTGTTTACAGCGGCGTGGCATTGTTTTTGCGTCCACGTCCTGGTGGATTTGTCCCTCGATTATATGGGGACTTATTAACTAGCCGACTTAGCGCCATATTGCAACCGCTGTCCGGTGAACAGAAGCTAACTGGCAGTATTTTTGATTACATTCCGGCATCGGCAATTTTGTTGGTATTGGTACTGCTTGTTGTTTGGCAGCCCTTCCGCCGGTCCAAGCTGGGATTATGGGTATATGCGGTTGGCAGCAATCAAGGTGCTGCCTACATGAGTGGCGTCAATGTCAACCGGGCAAAGATCGCTGCGTACGTGATGAGCGGCATATTTGCGGCGATTGCAGGGTTGTTTCTGACGGCGCAAACTCTGTCCGGTGACGCGACGAAGGGCGGTGTATTTACACTGCAATCCATTGCTGTTGTTGTATTGGGTGGGACATCACTGTTTGGCGGATCAGGCGGTGTTGCCGGAACAATTGCCGGGGCATTCGTGCTACCGATAATCCGAAGTATTTTGTTCTTTGCCCGCATTGACCCGTTGCAACAACCGTTGTGGGAAGGGGCGGTGATTTTGTTAGCCGTGACCGCCGGAGCCAGCCGTATCTTGACCATAAAGAATCGTTTGAACTTGATGCGATGAGGCTTGAAAGGCAATAAAGATGGCTGTTTCGTCCAATACATCTGATAACACGGGTTTCGGTCTGTGGCGGTGGTTCAACAATTTAGAACGCCAGCAGCGGAGCGTGGTCATTGCTTATCTGATGATTATTGTGTTGGTTGTACTCGGTTCTCTTTTAGTTACACCTAATTTTGCTTCACCGACATTTCTCATCAAACAACTACAGCAGGCCTCTTTTCTGGGTATTATTGCTGCCGGACAGATGGCAGTCATTTTGACAGGCAATATTGATTTGTCCGTTAGCTGGACACTTAATTTGGCAGCGGTGCTTGCGACTTCTATTGCCGGGGGACAGGATTCCGGTTTCATCCCCGGTATTCTCGTGGGATTGGGTGTTGGTGTTGGTGTTGGTTTGATAAATGGCATCGGTGTTGCTTACCTGCGTATTCCCTCAATGGTATTGACGTTGGGGATGAACGCACTGCTTAAAGGGATGATTGTTGTTTACAACGGGTCTGCACCAAAATTTGAGCAAGCGCCTCCATTATTAAGTTGGTTCGCGACTGAGATACTAGGCGATATAATCCCAGTTGCCGTCCTATTTTGGATTGTGATCTCGATTGTCAACTATGTTGTGCTTAACCGCAGTGCATTGGGCCGTAAGACTTATGCCGTTGGGAACAATGAAGTAGCTGCTTATCTTTCTGGTATCAAGACCCGCCGCGTGTTAGTGGGCGCATTCGTATTAAGTGGCGTAATGAATGCGCTTGCTGGTCTGATGATTGCAGGGAATGCTGGACGGAGCTTCAACGAGATGGGTGAACCATTTCTATTACCTGCAATCGCCGCAGTAGTTGTGGGTGGGACATCCATACTTGGTGGTTCTGGTAAGTATTTGGGCACGGTTGCGGGTGTCATCCTCATTCGTCTTTTGGATAGCGCTCTCAATATTGTTCAGGTTCCACCAGCTGTTCGCGATATCACATTTGGGTTGGTTATTTTGGCGATGTTATTTCTGTATGGTCGTGCGGAGAAAGCGCGAGAATGAATTTCGGGGGTTCACGTCCGCTTGTTAAGTGCGGATTTTACTGTCACGGTTTGCCCCATATATAGAGAAAGGGATACCAAACGGAAAAACATAGAGCAATTCCCAATCCCGGTTTGCAGTTAGATTATCTTAGGAGAAATAGATCATGAACCGTAAAAATATGAGCCGCCGCGATTTCCTGCGTGCCGCCGGAACGGGTGCTGTAGTGCTGGGGTCTGGTCTGATGGTGCCCGGTGTACTGGCACAAGATCCCACTGCTACACCGCTGCCATTGCCTGAAGGCGCAGCAGGGAAGCTAACTGTTATTCATAGAACTGAATATTTCGAAGTCGTTCAGACCATGTTCCACGACACGGTCGTCAAGTATGCACAAGATAAAGGCTTGGAACTCGATATTTCGACGGCGAATCCTGAAGTCTTCGGCGACTTCCCCGCCAAGATGCTAGCGGCAGTTCAAGCTGGCAATCCGCCGGATCTCGGTTATAACCAGCTTAACATCCCCTCGTTGATTTCGTTAGACATCCTGGAAGATGTATCCGACGTAGTTGCCGAACTCAGCAACCGCTATGGCGTGGCGGTACCCGTCGAGGCACAGGCCAACGGCATGTTCGATGGTAAATGGTATGCCATTCCATTCATGAGCTATACGGGCGCGTGGTTTGCCCGCAAAGACAAGTTTGAGGCAAAGGGTATCAACGTCCAGGACCTCAAGACGTTCGACGACCGCCGCGATGCCTGCCTTGAAGTTTCTAACCCCGATGAAAACTTCTATGGTTGGGGCATGACCATCAATCGCAGCGGTGACGGTCATGGCTTTATCTCCGGTTGCATTCAGGCATTCGGCGGAAGATTCGTCGACGACAGTGGCTTGAAGGTCATCTTCAACTCACCGGAAACCGTCGACGCGGTAGAGTGGATGAAGGAAACCTACACCAGCGACAAGTACGCCCCGATGCGCCCGCCCGGAATCGAAAGCTGGACGGACACCAGTAATAACGAGCAGTATCTTGCTGGCACAATCGGCATGACTCTGAATCAACCGAGCGTCTACGCGAAAGCGAAGGCGGATGGCAACCCGGTATTCGAGCAGACCGCTGTGATGCACGCGCCGACATGGAACAATGGCGAATTGCACGAAGCGGGCGCGAACGGTTGGCTGATGATCTTCAAGGGTGCGAAGAACATTGATGTTGCTAAAGACTTGATCTACAACCTGCTCGACCCGGCGAACTACAGCCCGATGGTTGCCAACGGTGGCGGTCTGTTTATGCCCGCTTACGAAGGACTGTGGACGGAAGAAGTTCTGGCCGCCGACCCCAACTTCGCTGTCTTCAAAGATATCCTCCTGCACCCAGAGCCCTACTTCGGCATGTCGCATCCGGCACCGCCCAACGCGCTCGTCGGGCAGATCGACGCGGCGTCTATCACCAGCCAGATGATGGCAAACGTTACGACTGGCGCGATGACTGCTGCCGAGGCAGTTGAAGATGCCCACAATAAGATTGTTGCGATCTTTGAAGAAGGCGGCGCTCCGCAATAGTGATTCGTGGCAGGGGCGTCTCAGACGCCCCTGCCATACAACTATTTAAAATACGGTTTCTTTAGAGATAGCGAGGTTATTATGAGTACTCCAGCCAAAACCAGTCCGCGCACGGTGGTGGCGCAGGCGCCTTCATTGCCAAAACGCAGCCGATCAAACACCATCCTCGGCCGCGATTGGCGGGTTGCCTATCCCTTTATCCTGCCGATTGTTATCCTCATGGCGCTGCTAATTTTCTGGCCCTTCATCAATGCTATCCTGATGAGTATGACGACACGCAACGTCGTCACACGCACCGAAGTGTATGTGGGGCTAGGAAACTACGAACGGCTTTTGCGCGACAGTGATTTCATCAGCGCGGTCGGGAATACCTTGATATTCACCATCGCCTCGCTCTCGGTCAAGTTTGTCGTTGGGATGACGGTGGTGCTGATACTTAATAGCAAGTTGCCATTTCGTAGCATTCTCAGCGGCCTAATGCTCCTGCCTTGGATCGTCCCCGAAGTTGTCACGGCGCTGGCATTCCGAAGCATCTACGACCCGATATTCGGTGGTTTGAACCCGATCCTTATGCAATTGGGACTTATCAACCGTCAAGTGGCTTGGCTTGGCGATCCGGGCTTAGCGCTCCCGAGTGTGATCGCCGTCAATGTTTGGAAAGGTATTCCATTTTATACGATATTGCTGCTTGCCGGTCTCAAGGCGATTGACCGGGAGCAGTACGAAGCGGCTTCGGTCGATGGCGCCAGCACCATTAAACGCTTCCGCCATATCACCCTACCGGGCCTGCGCTATGTCATCGTCGTTACCCTGCTGCTTTCATTCATTTCGACTTTCAACAGTTTCGGGCTGATTTATCTCATGACGGGCGGCGGACCCGGTGGTGCAACCCGCGTCTACAGCATCCTTGCCTACGAAAAAGCGATCATCGGTTTGCGCTTTGGACCCGGCGCGGCGACAGCTTTCAGTATGGCTCCGCTCATCGCGGTGTTGATTTTCTTTCTGGCGCGGTTTATGCGCCCGGAACAAAATGCTATGCAGACTGACAAAGTTTCACGTCTAGATGCCGCTGGCGCGATTTTAGGTCGCCTCTTGGGTCTGTTCGTAGACCTCGTGCTGATACCATTTGAGTTTGTATCTAATGTTAGTGGGTGGTTCTTCAGCATGGTGCTTCCGTCGAAGGAAGAGGGCGTCCCTAGACTCAGTCGCAATCAGCGTGACGCCGTGTCACTCACTTCGCGCCTCGCGCTCCTTGCCGTTTTTCTGATCTTTGTGCTATTCCCGTTTTATTGGATCATCATCACTTCGTTTAAGACCGATTTGCAGATACAGCGATTCGACTCGATCTACTGGCCCCACCCCTGGACGTTTGAACAATACCGCTCGTTGATATACGATACGCCCTTTGTGACGTGGTTCAAGAATACGGCGTTGGTCGCCACCACCAGCACGGCGATCTCGGTGATGTTGTCGGCGCTTGGTGCATACGCCCTGTCGCGGCTCAAGTTCCGGGGCGGCGGCATGATGACGACTCTGCTGCTGGTCACGTACCTCCTGCCCGGTACGCTGCTGTTCATCCCGTTGTATCGCATCTTGACCGATCTTGGCGTAATTAACACCCACTGGGCGCTCATTCTGACGTATCCTACCTTCCTCATGCCCTTCGCGACGTGGGTCATGATGGGGTACTTCCGTTCGATCCCGGTTGAACTCGAAGAGGCGGCTATGATCGACGGTGCGAACCGTTTTACGGCCTTCTGGCGTATCACATTGCCGCTGGCTGCGCCGGCGCTGCTATCTGTTACCCTGTTTGCATTCACCAATGCCTGGAATGAGTTTTTGTTTGCTTTTGTATTCATCACCAGCGATTCCCTCAAGACACTGCCTGTTGGTTTACAACTGCTGGTGTTCGGCGACATCTATCCCTGGGGCCAGCTTATGGCGGCCTCATTGATGATGGCAGTTCCAGTCGTTGCGATATATATTTTTGCACAGCGTTTTCTCGTAGAAGGACTCACAGCCGGTGGGCTAAAAGGATAAACATGAAGATTACAGATGTACAAGCCTGCGTGATTGGCGAACAGGTGCAACACAGCGGCGGGAGCGTTTGGACATTCGTCCGTATTTATACCGACGAAGGGATTACGGGTACAGGTGAATGCAATTCGGGCGGGCCGGGCTATTCAGGTTTTGCCACCAAAGAAGCGGTGATTGCCATGCGCCGTTTGTTGATTGGCCAAGATCCATTCAACATCAATATGCTTTACGAAAAGCTGCGGCGTGGTGGACGTTACGGTGGCTCAACAAATGCGCCGATCATTTTTGCTATTACCGGCATTGAAAATGCGCTGTATGACATTGTTGGCAAAGCGATGGAAGTACCGGTGTACACACTAATTGGCGGTAAATTCCGCGACAAAATTCGGTTATATGCCGACTGTCACGCCGGTGAGAACGAAGATGTAAAAGCCTATGCTGATAAGGCGTTGGAGGTTGTCGAACAAGGTTTCAGCGCAGTGAAGTTTGATGTGGACAGTACCGGTATTGGAAAACTTGATCCATTTAACTGGACTGTCAGCGCGAAAGAAATGAGCTACATCATCAGCTTGATTGAGGGGCTACGGAGTGCCATCGGTTATGAAATTGATCTAGCGATTGATTGTCATGGTCAGTTCGATTTGCCATCTGCAATTACACTGGCGAAGGCGATAGAACCGCAGCGTCTATTGTGGTTGGAAGAACCGGTTCCAGCGGAAAATATCGCGGCATTGGCACAGGTTAAGGCGTCTAGCAGCACCGTTATTTGCAGTGGCGAAAACCAATATACCCGTTTTGAATTTCTCGAATTGTTTGCTGCTAAAGCGGTTGATGTTATCATGCCGGACTTGGCGAAGGCTGGCGGGATTGGTGAGGCCAAGCGCATTGCAGACCTCGCGGATATACATTATATTCCCATTGCGCCGCACAATGTTTCATCACCATTGGGAATGATGGCAGCGTGCCATGTGATGGCAGCTGTGCCGAATTTCCTGCTGCTTGAATTTCACGCGCTGGGTATTCCGTGGTGGAATGATCTTTGCGAGGGTGATAAGCCATTTGTTGAAAATGGTTTTATGACTGTCTCTGAACGCCCCGGTATCGGTGTAGAACTGAACGATAAGGTGGCGAAATCATTGTTGTGGAATGGCGACACCTATTTCAGCAGCTAAAAGGAGTATTTTTTCATGTCTGAGCAAACACCATCCCCAGCCGAACTGCAAGCACGCTGGGATAAAATCCGGGTCGCGAATCTGTATGACACACTCGATAAGATGGGATATTCCAATCAATGTATTGATCTGGGCATCCGCCCGCTTTTTATGCACCAACATTTAGCCGGGCAGGTGGTGACGGTCAAAGGTTCATCTTACCCCGTGCCACGTGGTGAAGAATGGACAGGTGGGGGTGGAGTGAATTATTTTGAAAAACTTCGCACCATGATGTATCCGGGATGTGTGGTGGTGGTTGAATGCGGTGGCGAGATGCACGCGGGCAAGTTCGGCGAGATGACCAGTTGGGCATTGCAACAAGGCGGAGCGCGTGGCATTGTGTTGGACTCATTCATTCGCGACTATTTGGGTTTGGAAGTGATCCCGAACTACACGGTTTGTTCGCGTGGAACATCCCCCATTGAATCATCGCAGCGCTGGCGAATTGATGAAGTGAACGGCACTATCGGCATGCCGGGAACCTTGACCAGCCGCGTTCGGGTACGTCCGGGAGACTGGATTGTGGGCGAGGCGGATGGCGTGGTTGTCGTCCCACAGGAAATCGCGATGGAAGCCTTGGAAAAGGTCGAAGATGTGGAGTACCGTGAACAAGGTATGCGCGAAGACTTTGCTAAGGGCATGTCATTCGACGAAGCCTATGCCAAGTGGGGACGGGCGTAGACACCTACGCACTTAAAAAGTTATACACAAAAGGGCGCTCTACAATGCGCCCTTTTTGTTTTCTCTCATCCAGTGCAACTTTTAAATAAGATAGAAGATGATATTCCAGGCAGCTTGCGTCAGATGTAGTTCATTCTACCCTTTATCTGTCACGCTTCAAACAACTTCCAGAACTGGATGATAAGGTGTCGGTTGCGCGTAAAGACGTACACCATCACGGCCGTCAATAGGAAGATGGCAATCATCAACGCCCACACCAGCGGGGGCAGAATAACGAAGGCAAAGGCTTCCTGAAACAAGAATGGTACCACCATCGTTATGATCGTCAGTACCAGTCCTAGCAGGGTAATCCGCCACTCACGGATCAGGCTGCGTGGCTCAAGTAGCTCGACCCCACACACGTTCCAGAAGATGAGCGTACCGAGGAAAGCGATGAACAAGGTCACTGCGCTGCGGGCCGCTTCGGTGCTCTGGTTGGTGCCGTAATACACTGCGGCGTACATGATCGCCAGATTGACCGCGCTAATCGTGCCGCAGATGGTCACATATTCCAGTACATCCCGCCGAAAACGTGCCATATATTGGGGGCGGATCAGCTTAAAAGCAATCAGAGTAGCCGGGATGTTGACCGTCCCAAAGGTAATCCAGCTAATCTGGATCGGGCTCGTCGGGAACGGCAGAGTCATAAAACCGATAAAGAAAATTAGGACGATATTGTAAAAGTTCTTGACGAGGAACAGCTTGGTCGTGCTGTAGATGGTCTGGGTAATCGCTTTGCCCTCTTCGAAGGCTTTAGGCAGTGTAGACATGGCATTATTCAACAGCACGATTTCGGCAACATCTTTGCTGATCTGGGCGCCATCGTTCATCGCAATGGCGAGCTGCGCTTCTTTGAGGGCGGGCACATCGTTGACACCGTCCCCCACCATCGCCACGTACTCACCCTGTCGTTTGAGTGCTGCGATGATACGCCGCTTGGTATCCGGCTCGACGCGGGCGAACAGATCGCCTTTGATCGCCGCCGACTCCAGTTCTGGGTCGGACATCTCGTCAAGCTGGCTTCCCGTATAGGAGTGCCGAACCTCCATGCCGGAGGCCAGCGCAATTGACCTGACCGTTTCGAGGTTATCACCGGAGATGACTTTCAGTGCCACGTTCTGCCGTCGGAAGGAATCTAGCGTTTCCTGAATATCGGGACGTATCTCATCCGTTAGCACAATCAAGGCTAATGGTTCGGCGCTGCCGTCCAGGTTAGCGCCATCCATTGCTTGCGTGGTGCGGGCAAAAGCCAGCACACGCAGCCCTTCAGCAGAGAGTCTTTCGGCCTGCGTTGCTTCTTCTGGGTAGATATCCTGATTGAGCAGGCGTTCGGGAGCGCCGAGGATAAGCGTCTGTTCAGGGAAAACGAGCGCGCCCCATTTCCGGCTGGAATTGAAAGGGATTTCGCGCAGTTTTTCGGGATGCTGGCCGTTTTGGCTGGCGGGAGGAAGTACCTCGGCAATGGCCGAGGCAGTACGATTCTGATAGGAAAGATTGTTAGTGTATAGCCGGAGCGAGTCATGGAGCTGTGGTAGCCCGTGACCAGCCAGAGGGATGATCTCGGATACGGAGAGTAAATTACGCGTGAGCGTACCGGTTTTGTCGAAGCACAGTACGGTCACATTTGCCATCGACTCAACTGCGTTGACGCGCTGGATCAGCGTCTGGAATCGGCTGATGCTGACTGCACCGATAGTGAGCGAAAGGATGGCGACCAGCACCAATCCCTGCGGTACGATGCTGCTGACGAACACTACAAGACTGCGCACAACCTCCAGCAGAGAAAGGTCGTTCAGATAACCTGCAACAGCCAGCATGGGCATGACGATCAACATAATGATGAGCGCCACTTCAACGATAGCCGAGATACGAAGCTGGGTCGGAGTGCGTACATTCTTGTAAGTCTTGGCAATAGAGGACAGCGTGTTGACGGTGCTATCTTTGCCGACGCGCGTCACCTGCATCACGCCTGTGCCAGCAGTGCAGAATGAGCCGGAGGACACCTCACTGCCCGCTTCTTTGAACACAGCGTCCGATTCGCCGGTTAGCTGTGATTCATCCATTTCGAGGCTGTCACTTTGAAGGATTCTGCCATCCACAACCAACCGGTCACCGGGTTCAATCGGGATGAAATCATCCTTGACGATGTCGTGGATGGGTACGCCCGTCAGTTTGCCATCGCGCCACACCATAATGTCTTTGGCTGCCTGCGCCGCCAGTTGGTCCAATTTGCGCTTGGCGCTAATCTCCTGAAACATGCCGAGGATGGAATTGGTGACGACGCTGAAACCTGCAAACACAGCGGTTGAGTAATCACGCAGACCGATCACGACCACCATGAGCGAAAAGAAAACCAGATTGAAGATATTGAACACATTGTCGCGAATGATTTGCCAATAGCTACGCCCAATCCGCGCTTTGAAGGCATTGGTTTCGCCGCGCCGGACGCGCTCGGCAACTTCGGAGGAGGTTAGACCGGAATGGGTGGGCTGTGACGACGGCAATATACAAACTCCTCGTGATCATAGTACTACCCTGATGATACCAGAGAAGTGAACCGCGTTGGAATAATGTTGGCAGATCGGATGCAATTGCTTGGAGCAGATTTGACAGAAATAGGACTTTCGCTTATAGCCCTCACCCCCTAGCCCCCTCTCCCTCATTGGCGAGGGGAATAAGACAGAATTTAAGAGAGCGAACGAAAGTCCTGAGAATTATTCCCAAACCGTCGTCTTGCCCAGCGCCCGCAAGATTTGTTCGATGTGGTTCATATCATGAACGATGTTGTTGATGGCTTGAGTCAGGATGGTCGTCTCCCCGAAATACGGGTGCTGCCCACGTCTTTCCCACTGCTCGTCACGTAGCGAGCGCAGCAAGGTAATAAATTCGCGCCGGAGTGCTTCATATTCTTTCTGAGCGGTGCGCAGGTCTGCCCCGGCGTAATTCCGTTCAACAGCCATCGCCCGCTGGTCATTAGCGGGGAATGTGGGATTGTCAAATTCGAGCATCATATGAATGCGGTGAAGATAAGCAGCCTCTAGATCGCGCAGGTGGCAAACCACATACACCACATTCCAGTCGCCATCCCAACTTTTCATCGCCTGCTCCTGTGTGACATCGCTCAGTATGAAACGCAACAGTGCGGGTGTCTGTGGTAATGAACGGAGGGCCTTACCTTTATCCAGAATTGCCATCGGGTACACCTTTCGCCCGGCACGATTATCACTATCTACCTGAGGTTACCTTATGACAAAAGCGAGTTAAAGCACAACGTCACACTTTAGGGTCAAGCCAGTTGTGCAGTCCTTCGCCAATCAGATTGCAGCCCAGAATGATGAATAGGATGGCGAAACCGGGGAAGGCCGACATCCACCAGTCGTAAAACTTGGTGCGGCCGATGGCGATCATGGCGCCCCACTCAGCAGTAGGCGGCCTAACGCCCAGACCGAGGAAGCTCAGGGCAGACAGGAGCAAAATCACACTACCCACGTCTAGCGCGGCTTTGATGATGAGCGGTGTCCAGCACATAGGCAGCACGTGACGGAGCAAGATACCGATCTCAGATGCGCCGATGGAACGGGCCGCAATAACATGGTCCTGCGCGCGGATGACCAGCACTTGAGAACGCATTAGTCGTGCGTACTCCGGCCAAATGACGAAGCAGGAGGCGACGGCTGCGTTGGCAAGACTTGGACCAAGCAATGCCGAGATCGCAAGTGCCAGCACAATGGCGGGAAACGCTAAAGTCACATCTGCCACGCGCATGATGGCGTCATCCACCGCGCCGCCAAAGAAACCGGCTACTGCACCCAACAAACTTCCACCGATCAGGGAAATCGCCACCACCACCAGTGACATGGGCAATGAAACCTGCGCGCCATAGATGGTGCGGCTGTAAATATCGCGACCTAGCTCGTCGGTGCCGAAGATGTGTGCGGCCGAAGGTGGTTTGAGACGTTGGGCGAGATCCTGCGCTAACGGGTCGTGCGTCGCAACAACCGGTGCTGCCACAATCAACACCAGAAAAACGAACAATATCGCGAGCCCAATCCAGAATGACGGGTAACGGCGCATGTGGGTGAGCAGTTTGACACGGCGCCCAGCGGCTATACGCTGCTTCGACGCATCAGATGACAGATTGGGGGTGATAGTATTAGCTGTCACGGCGCACCCGTGGGTCAAGGAAACCGTAGAGAATATCCACAGTGAGGTTCATAATGATGTAGATGATGGCAATCAGCAGCGTGCCCCCCTGTATGGCAGGGTAATCCAATGCGCTGGCGGCTTTGACCAGATATGTACCGATGCCCGGCCAGTCAAAAATGGTTTCGGTCATGACCGCTCCGCTGAAGTAGTCCGGCGAAGGCCAATCCCATAATGGTCACCAGTGGAATAAGCACATTCCGCAGTGCATGACCAACGATGACCATGCGTTCTGTCAGCCCTTTGCTGCGGGCAGTGCGAATGTAGTCATTCAGCATCTCATCAATAATGGCAGCACGGGTGACGCGCATGATGATCGCCAATGTGAAGCTGCCCAAGATAAATGCTGGCAGCATGAGGTGATGCAACGTATTCCAAAAGGCTGCCCAGTTCCCGCTCAGGAGCGAATCAATAGTGAATAATCCTGTCACCGCGGTGGGTGGAGTCATGCGTGGGTCAAGGCGGCCGGGGCCGGGCATGAGGCCAAATTGATAATAGAAGATGAAGAGAACGATCAACCCCGTCCAGAAGGGAGGTAGCGACGCATTGAGGAGGGAAACCATCCATGCGATACGGTCAAAAAGGCTACCCTTGCGGATGCCCGCCAGCACACCCACAGGAATGCCAAGCAGAATGGCGAAGGCCAAGGAAGCGACGCCCAGTTCAATGGTCGCGGGCAGATACAGTAACAGGTCATCCAGTACTGGACGGCGGGTGAGGAATGATAGGCCAAGATCGCCATGCAAGTAATTGTTGATATAGGTCAAATATTGTTCCCACGGGGGGCGATCCAGACCCCAGCGTTCGCGGGCGGCTTCAACGATTTGCGGATTGTTCAATTGGCGCTCACCAACGATCATCACAATCGGGTCAACCCGTGTCAGGTTGTACATGATGAACATGACCAGTGTGATGCCAAATAACATTGGTATAGCGAGGATGATTCGCCGGAGAACGTAACGCCAAACGCCCATGTGTTATTCCAGTGCTCACGGTGGCACCGGTCCCCGAACCAATAAGCCGGGGACGGTGCCATCGCTGCGCCAGCACTCCTGAGGTCAGGATGCCTTAGTCATGGCGTAGAAATCAAAAAAATAGACCGGATGAAAAACGAAGTTTTCGATCTTGTCGCTGGTAGCAATCAGAATCCGGTTCTGGCAGATGGGCACAAAGACAGCCGCATCCACATGGGCTTTCTGGTACTGAAGGTACAGTTCATTGCGCGCGGCTGTATCGGTTTCCTTGCCGCCATCAGTGGCCGCCTGCACAATAGCCGGATTGTCCAGCATAATGCGGAAGGCTGGACCAACGTCAGGATACGAGAAGTAGTCTGACCACATGGTGGCATCCAGATAATCCGGCGTCCAGGTGGCGAGCAGCATAGGCAGCTTTTGAGCGCGATAATCGGTCAGGAAGTTGGAGGTCTGCATAATGTCGACGGTGGCGTTGATACCTGCTTCGGCCAGATCGCCCTGAATTTTGGCGCTAATCGTTTCTGCCGGGATACCGCAAGCACCACCCGAACCAACTGCCAACTTAAGATCAACACCATTAGAATATCCCGCCTCAGCAAGCAGCGCTTTTGATTTCTCGACGTCGCGTTCATAGCGCAGGCTGGGGTCAGAACCCTGAATACCGATGGGGAGCATGGCCGCTGGACGGTCGGTATAACCCAGTAACAGCCCATCGGAAATGCCCGCGAAATCGACAGCGTAAGCAACCGCCTGCCGTACCTTTTGGTCACCTAAAGGGCCTCCCAGCGTTTCATTGGGGGTCATCGCCAAATAGGAAAGATTCAGGCTCTGCCCCTGTTCGAGCTTGAGGCTGGAGTTGGCAGTCACCTGCTCGGCAAGATCCTTGTTCAGATTATCTACAATGTCAACATCACCACGTTCCAACTGCTGTAATGCTGTCGTTGAGTCATTGGTTTGAACCAGTGTCACTGCCGGCAGGCTGGCCGGGGTGTTCCAGTAACTGTCATTACGCACCATGGTCACCTGCGTGTTGGGTGTCCATCCAGTAAGGATGAAGGGGCCAGTTCCCGCCGAATTCTGGTCTAGAAATTCCTGCGCGGTATCCGTCGTGTCGGCATCTTCGGCATCCGTGCCGCCGTTGGCCTTGACAACAATACTGTCGGTCACGCTAAGGGCGGGAACGGTCACAATACTAAGAAATGCCGGTGTCGGCGCGGAGAGTGTCACTTTAACGGTTAGGTCATCAACCGCTTCAATAGCGGCGATGGCCTCGGCGTAGAATGAGGGATTGCCTTTGACATTCTTAACACGCATCCACGAGAAGCGGACATCTTCAGCCGTCATTGGATTGCCTGAACTGAACTTGACGCCTTCCCGCAGATGGAAGGTGTACACCAGACCATCATCGGAAATCTCCCAGCTCGCCGCCAGACCGGGTTCAAAACTGGTCAGGTCAGAGGCAGCGTGTTGACGAGGGTTTCATAAACCGCGTGGAATACAGTCAGATTGACGGTTTCATAGGCACGGGCTGGATCTAGGGTCAGCACATCCTGAACATCAGCCGCAACGATCAGCGCTCCGTCCTGAGCCAATACTCCACCAATACTGGAGAGGGACAAAACGAGCAGCAATATGAAGGTAAGAAAAACATATTTACGCATTACAGTTGCTCCTGTGTGATTCATCTCCCGATAGCGGTTACGATCATAGCGCAACTTGGCGACGAAACAAAACTGATGTGGGCGTCACGAATAATAACCGAGCCTTGACGCGAGAGGGTATTGCTATAATTTGATTTAGTTGGCTCCGTAGCTCAATTGGCAGAGCAGTTGACTCTTAATCAATTGGTTGAGGTTCGAGTCCCCCGAGTCACTTAACGAGAATAAACTCGAACATTGCCCAGCCATTGTGCTGGTCTTTGTTTTTCCCTCAAAACCGCTACCTTTCCGCACGCGATCTGTCACTTCTTTGAGATACGCGAACGGTGGCAGCAATTCCATCCGCCGTATGGTTCCCTTCGGGCAAACAATCACCCGATAGACCATTTCATGCAGCAGCTTTTTTTGACTGCTGCGTTCCAGCTGTTATACAGTATACCCACTTTTGCAATGATCGTGAGTGCTGCATCCAAATTTGCGATGTGAACATCGTTGTGCGCCTGTAACGACTCCAGCGCATGACGCAGGGTGCGTCGCCGATCCTGCCATTCCGACCACAGATTTTCCCAGACGCGATCTGTGATTTTGCCAATGGTGTAAAGCCGCAACGCCCGCGCCTCTTCTTCATCAATATCCTTCAATTTTCGTTCGAGGTCGGTACGCTGGTCAGGACGCATTCGCCCCAACTTGTTGGCAATCTCTTCGTTGTAGCTGTCTCGGATGAGTGGGATCATCTCAGGATCAACCTGTATTTTCATCAGCTCATGCGGTATCTGCTCATCCACTGTTCGGCACAGAACATTGACCCCGCTGCTTTCGATGCAGTAATACGAAGTGCCGCCGCCTGAACGTCCGGCATTGGGCGTTGATCCGGTCAGGCGTAAAACTCTGCCGTCGTCCAACTCAACATAGACTAAACCGCGCAGCAGATAATCATGAACCTTACCACCACTTTTGCGGTGTTTCTGACGAGCAGCAAGGATGGCAAGACCCTGCTCAAATTCCTCGGTTGTTACCAGTGGCTTCCACTGACCCTGCACCGTTTTCGGTGGGATATTGGCTTTCTCACTGACTACCCAACCCGCGTAGAACCAGTTCTTCAAAATACGCGACAATCCATTCGCCGCCTCTTTGCGTTTTCCACTGGCGCTGACCGTGACGAAGGGGCGACCACTACGAAATCGATAGCCGCGTGCGTGGAGTTCTTCGCAAATTTCAGCGAGCGTGTACTGATCGGTCAAGAGCAAATCCCAGGCGGTGCGCCACACTTTGAACTGCTCCGGGTCAGGTTCAATCCAGCGGTTGTAGCGTCCGGCACGGGTTTTGTCGATTTGTTCCGTCTTCTCTTCGCAGTTGATATAGCCATCCGGTGCTTTGCCAACAAAGCCGCCGGTCCGCAACTTGGCGTGCAATCCGCCCGTCACTCGTTGACCGAGTTTAATGGACTCGCGTCGCGCCAGCATAAAGGACAGGCTGACCAGAATACGGTCATCCGGGTCAATCGGATCGAGGTCGGGATAGTCGGCGAACCTAACTGCAATGCCCAGGTCATGCAGCGCATCAATGGCGACCAACGCTTCGGCATCGTTGCGTCCAAAACGCTCGGCATTTTCTACAGCGACATGGGAAAAGCAACCTGCCCGCGCATGTTCCAACATCTGCTGGTATCCCGGTCGGTTATCCGCATACCTGCCGCTCAGATTATCAATGTATTCGTTGAACACGGGCAGGTCGTTACGCTCAAATAATGACCGTTGAATCGCATGGCGCTGGCGGCGCTGCGAGTTCTCTGGATTCTGGGCTTCTTCACTGCTGGTTCGCAGATAGACTGCCCAGCCTGGTTTAGGCGGCAGCCGTTTACTGTTTCGACGACTCATAAGACCTTATCTGAATGACTTTTGCCTGAGCTTACACCAAATACCCTTACTGTGTTTTTTGCGACTGAATCGTGGTTGTAACTGTTTGGTTATTCGGCGATGGCACAGGTGTTTCTTCGGATACCTTGTTTTGACTTTTCACCAGGATTTCAGCGATTCGAATTACCCGCAGCAGCATATCCTCCGGCTTGGGTGGTTTGGTAGGTTTAGAGGACATGGGGCTGCTCCTCCAAAACGGATTGTTTATCCTCCAGTGCTTCCGCAATCCAGGCATAGAGGTCGCCGCCTTGCAGGTAGAACTCGCCTACATCTTTGCCCTGCAGCACTTGAATAGGACGAAAGCGAGGTGAGAGCGAAAGCAAACGGTTCGCCCCTTTTTCACCGGCTGCATCGTGGTCATAGGCGACCAGAATGGTGTGGCAGTGCGTGAGTTCGGCGTACCAGCGCGAACTGAGGATGGCAGTGGCGCTGCTCAAGGTCACAGCAGGAAGTGGCGGGTCAATTCGCCCAACAGCTTACCCAGTCGATACCGTTTGGTCTCCTTTAAGTCACCACCGAAGAACGAGGCCGACATCTTGTGGGCTTCGTCGCACACCACCAAATCCCAATCGGTTTGTTGAAGTCGCACCTGTAATTCCTCGCTGCGGCTCAACTGGTCGAGACGGACGATGATGAGGTCTTGCTCGGCGAACGGATTACCGCTGCGTGACGTTTCCACCATTTCACGGGTCATAATGGTGAAATCAAGCTGAAACTTCGCCCACAGTTCATCCTGCCACTGCTCGGTCAGGCTGCCCGGCGCACAGATCAGGCAGCGCCGCACATCCCCGCGCACGACTAACTCACGCACCAGTAAACCCGCCATGATGGTCTTACCGGCACCCGGATCATCTGCCAGCAGAAAGCGCAGCGGTTGACGGGTGAGCATTTCGTCATACACAGCCGTGATTTGGTGCGGCAGTGGCTCTATCAACGAGGTATGAACCGCCAGCATCGGATCAAACAGATGAGCAAGATGAATGCGGTAGGCTTCCGTAACCAGACGCAACAGCGCCCCGTCCACATCAAACGCCCAGAGTCGTTGTGCTTGGACTATTTCCAGTTCTGCTTCGTTTTCCCGATAGAGCAACGTATCGCCGACCTTGCCATCACTGCGACGATACACAACTGTCACTGCATTTGAACCGCTCCACTCCACGTCGATGAGTGTGACCGTTTGTTGTGGGACAATGCCGTATACCTGGATACCGCGCTGTAACTGTTCGAGCTGGGCCATGGGTTCTCTTCAATGCGCTTTGGCTAACCTGAGACTTGTACCGCGATGTTAACCGCTATTTAATGTTACTATAAGTTTGATGCGGCGGCTGATTGAGAGGAATGAATTTTCTGCGGTTTGCTGTTTTAGGGCTGATGATACACAGCCCTGCTCGGACGCACGAAGTGTGTCTGGTCGGCATGGTTGACCGTGCCGACGCGCTGGACGACACCCGCAGGGTCGTTCAGCGGTGCTGCGCGTGAGCGCGGCACATCAAGCCCTCCGGCGCATGAGGAGCGAGCGTTTTAGCTCGCTGGCTAGGCTTGGGTCATGAGCGATGCTCAATCCAAGCAAGTATTGGGACACAGACGGTGCGCGCTACCCACGCGACCCTGTGACCCAAGCCTAGCCCGAACTCCCGCAACGCGGGAGGCAGGCGACTGCTAGGTCGCCTGCAAGCCTTCGCTCATCGTGTGTGCCAGGTAGGTAAGACAATTGGCATACTTGTCCTACCTGCCACCCGCATTGGTAGAACCCTTAGCTTGCTGTTCCGTGAGAACTTGGGAGCGACTGTTCGCTGATGTGGGACATCCCTACGCCATCGTAAACCTGTCGCGCCTCGAGCGCCCTAGCCTGCATATGGTCGTAGCGATGTGGCAGCAACCCGTATCATGAGTAAAGGAGGGTGTGTCATGTACTTTCTGGGTGTGGACTGGGCGACGGAGAAACACGATCTGTGCCTGCTCGATGAGGCGGGCAGTATCATACAACAGATGGAGATTAAGCAGACCAACTCGGGTTTCAAACAGTTCGAGAAGCTGGTTAAGCAATACGGGGCAGAAAACATTCGGTTCAATATCGAGCGCTCCGATGGTCTGTTGGTCGATTGGATGCTGGCTCAGCACTGGGCGGTCTATGTGACCCCCTAAACGGTGGTTGCTCATCGCCGTCCCCGCCGCTCGAAATCGGATCTGTCGGATGCCTATCTGCTGGCGTACCTGCTGCGCCTCAATGACCCGGATTGCCGCCCCTTGACGCGCTCCAGCGCAACGGTACTGCATCTGCGTGAGCTGGCACGAGCGCTTGATGCGACGGTCGCCGACCAACGCCGTCTGTCGAACCGATTGAGCTACCTGCTTTACCAATACTTCCCGATCGCCAATCATCTCTTCGCCCATGTGGAGTGCCTGATCTGTTTGGCCTTCCTGGAAGCCTTTCCGACACCAGAGCGGGCGCGCGACCTCACCCTCTACAAACTCAAACGATTCTTGAAAAAGCAGAACTACAAAAGTATGGATCGGGCAGACATCATCTACAAACTGCTTCAGACACCCATGCCGACGGCTGCCGTCTGCGAAGGGTATGTGGCTCAGGTCCAAGTCCTCATTCCGATCCTGCGCCAACTCCACTACACCCGCAGACATCTGGAACGCGAACTGCCGAAACGCTTCCAAACCCATCCGGAAGCCGAATGGTGGAAGAGCTTTCCGGGCGCACACGGCCCGCTGACTCCCGCACGATTGCTGGCATGGATTGGCGATGACCGCTGCCGCTTTCCCGATGCAGAAACGTTGCAGGCGGTTGCCGGTACAGCTCCTGTCACGCGACGCAGTGGTAAGGCTGTGAACGTTGAGTTTCGCCGGGCATGTTCGCATCCGCTGCGCAAAGCGATGGACGACTTTGCCCGCCAGAGCGTGCGTCATAGTGACTGGGCACGCGAATACCGCGATGAGCAGTTGCGTCGCGGTCACACCAAAGCTCGTGCCTATCGGGCCCTGGCAAATCGTTGGGCGAAGATTATCTGGACCTTATGGCAACGCGGTGAGCAGTACGACGAAGCGAAACATGTGGCAAATCGCACTCATCAGGGAGCACCTAAGCTAAAAACGATGTAAGACCGATTGGCACAATTGGAACTGTAGGGTTGCACCCATGACTAGCTTTTGGGTGAATTCTTTTGTGCTGCCTGCTGCCATCTCAGCCAGCGAAAAATCTATTCCAGAAGCGGCTTTTTCATTTTCCCCTTGACAGATTAAACCTGTCGCTCCCCTCAGCCGCACCGATGTCTCCGAAATCGGTATACTCCGGCTGTAGCGCAAGCATGTGTGTCCTACACATGTTTAGCGGCTGAGGGGAGCGAGTCGTCCGTAGGACGACGGCGCTGCCTCGCAGCCGCGCCCACAAGTCAGACATCCGAAAACGAATTATGCTACTATCATGTCGAACGATTTTGATTTATGACGAAGCTAGAGGGCAGTACGATGCTGTTGCTGAATACAAAACTCAACGTTCCACCTGTCCGTCCATCCCATGTGCAGCGGGTCGAACTCATTCAAAAGCTGGATAAACTCAGCGAGTATAAACTCGCCCTCATTGTTGCGTCGGCAGGATATGGCAAAACAGCACTGGTGAGCGAGTGGATCGCACAGAGTCAATTGAAGGTGGCCTGGTTTTCGATTGATGCGGGCGATAATGATCCAGTACGCTTTTGGGATTATGTGATCGCAGCGATGCAAACCCTGTATCCTGAAATTGGGGAGCAAACGCTCACACTCTTGCACGAACCACAGCCGTTACCCGTCGAAACGATCTTATCCACACTGATCAATGAACTTTCGGCACTCCCTGATTTGTTTGCTGTAGTGCTGGATGATTATCACGTCATCGATTCGGCTTCCATACATGACGGTTTGACCTTTCTCGTTGAGCATATGCCTTCCCAGATGCGCCTCATCATGACCACCCGCACCGATCCGTCTTTGCCACTGGCACGAATGCGGGTCCGCAGCCAACTGCTCGAATTACGCAGCGCTGATCTGCGCTTTTCCCCGCCGCAAATCGCAGCCTTTTTTACTGATGTCATGGGATTGACCCTCACTACAGAAGAGATAACGGCATTAGATACCCGTGTCGAAGGCTGGATTGCGGGTTTGCAACTGGCAGGATTGGCATTACAGGGGAAACATGACACGGCTGAGTTCATCGCTTCGTTCGCAGGGGATCATCGGTACGTGTTGGATTATCTGGGGGATGAAATCCTTGATCGACAGCCAGAAGCGATGCAGCAGTTTTTGCTGCAAACCAGCATCCTTGAACGCCTTAATGCGGATCTCTGTGATACGGTTACTGGGGTAGGGGACAGTTATTCTGTGCTGGAACATCTGGAACGCAATCACTTTTTCGTGGTCGCGCTGGATGACAAACGCCAATGGTATCGCTATCATCGCCTATTTGCTGACTTTTTACATCATCGGCTGAAACTGAAGTATCCAGATCGTGTGAAAGGACTGCATCAACAGGCTTCGCACTGGTTTGAACAGAATGGACTCCAATCGGAAGCGATTAGCCACGCGCTCGCAGCTCAGGACAATGAACGAGCAGCAGAATTAGTGCAGGGCATTGCTGAACTGCTCATCTGGCGGCGTGCCGAACACAACACGCTACTCGGCTGGTTGACCACTTTGCCAGACAGCGTTATGCAGATCTATCCACGTTTATACCTCTATCAGGCGTGGGTGTTACATCTGATAAACCAGATGGGTGCCGCCGAACAGTGTATCCGGGATGCTGAAAGTGCCCTGAATCATGTTGTCGGCAGTCCTGATCCGCTGATTAACGGGATGCTGGCCGCAGTTCACAGCACACTGACCGGGTTACAGCAGCAGTTTCCCGCAACACTCACATTATCCAGAAAAGCATTGGAGTTACTACCGGAGGAAGTGGTCAGCTGGCGTTGTATGGCCGCCATCAATCTGGGCGTGACCTGTGCCTATATGGGTGAAGTCTACGAAGCGGTAGAGGTCTTGTCGTATGCGATGCAATTGAGTCAGGAAATTGGCAGCTCCTTTGCGATGTTATCCACCTTCTGGCATCTTTCATCTCTTCAAACTGCACAACTTAGTTTACGCGCCGCTGAAAATACCTGTCTGCAATTGGAACAGTCCGCACACATGCCGGGATTACAGCGTTTCCCAACCAGTGGCTATGTCGCGCTGCTGTTGGGAGAAATCAGTATGGAGCGCAATGATCTTGACGCAGCAGAGCGTTATTTGCTGGAAAGCGCCGAGCAGATTAACCCGGAAAGCTTTCCCCTGGCGCTGCTGCGAGCCTATATCGCATTGTCGCGCCTCAAAACCCTTCAGAGCGATACGGAAGGTGCTGAATACTACTGGCAACTTGCTGAGCAACTAGAACGGATGAGCAAGCTGCAAGGGCGCGCGACTTTACTTGGGATTTCGCGGGCACGCCGCTGGTTAGAACAGGGTGATCTTGAAGCTGTCGAACGCTGGACAGCAGAGAATCAGTTGGGACTCGATGACGTGTTTAGCTATCACCGCGAAGCTCATTACCTCATGCTGGCACGGCTGTATATTGCTAAAGGGGATATGGCTGATAAAGCGCTGTATTTATTAGAGCGTATGATCAAACGAGCCGAATCCAGCCAACGCAATGGCAGTCTGATCCGTGCGCTCATTTTACAGGCCGTCGCGTTCCATGCAGAAAAGGACAACCAAAACGCGGTGGAATCGCTGGCGCGTGCATTGGTCTTGGCCGAACCAGAGCAACCGCTGCGTGTTTTTGCTGACGAAGGCCAACCCATCGCCCTGCTGCTGGAAAAAGGCCTTGATATGCAGCGCAAAGGACTGCTTGCGCTGCCCATTTCCACCGAATATGCTGCCCGATTGCTCACCACAATGGGAAAAAATGCTTCATCTCCCTTACCTAAACGCCGTACCGTAGGGCATTTAGCCGATGCGCTTAGTGCGCGCGAATTGGAGGTGCTGCGCTTGCTGGCAGACGGTCTGGAAAGCGGCGAAATCGCAGATCGGCTGGTTATTGCAGTTGACACGGCACGTACCCACATCAAAAACATTTATAGCAAGCTGGGTGTTCACAGCCGGTGGGAAGCCATTAAGCACGCTGAAGCCTACAGTTTGCTGTAAATACCCTACATAGGGTATGACACTACCCTACGACAGCAGATACCCTCAAATGAGATGGTTCAACTCGTTTTGTTTCCAATCTCAGGAGGTTCTGTTATGTCGTTCTTTTCAAGCCCTTCCTCAAACGTTAATGCCCCGCAGGGCAGTGAAGTCTATAGCGGTGGTGATCATCCCACTGTCGCAAAACAGTCCCAATCTCCGCTCAACAAACGCCGCCGTTTCCGCTGGCTGGTCCGAGTTGTCGTTTTTGTCGTCGGCTTGATTCTGGCAGGAACCATCTACGAGTCGGTGGCAGAAACATCTGACATACGAGCTTATCCTCCTCTCGGTCAAATGATAGATGTGGGCGGCTATCGCCTGCATATCAACTGTACAGGTACCGGCAGTCCCACCGTAATCATTGAGGCTGGATTGGGCGATTGGTCTCTCCCGTGGAATGCGGTTCAGGAAGAAGTAGCAAAGACAACACGAGTTTGCACCTATGATCGAGCCGGCATGGGATACAGCGAGTCTAGTCCCCTGCCGCGTACTGCCGAGCAATTCGCTTTTGAACTCCACACCTTGCTTGAGCGAGCCAATGTCGAGGGGCCATATGTGCTGGTCGGACACTCGTTAGGCGGTTTAACCGTGCGTATTTTTGTCCGCGATTATCCGACGGAAGTCGCCGGGGTTGTGCTTATCGATTCAATGAGTCCCCGACAGAGGGCACAGCCTGAGATGGAAATAGCGCCTCAGACTTCCTACCGGCCCAGCGCCTTCTCGCTCCCCTACTTCCTAGGGCGGATTGGATTGGTGCGTTTGTTAGCCGAGCCATTAGGATTAATTCAACATCTGCCAGCCCAAACCCAGCCTGCTTATGCCGCTTTCGCAGTGACTCCGCAAACTGCCCAGACATTTGTGGACGAATTCTTCAGCGTACAGGAAAGCCTGGCTCAGGCAAATGCAGTCAAGTCCTTCGGCGATTTGCCGCTGATCGTTCTGACCGGTGTCATAGATGAGCAGGATGGCTGGCAGACGTGGCAGACTGAACTCCTCGAATTGTCTTCTAATAGCCAGCAAATCATCCTGGAGAATAGCGGACATAATATCCACCTTGACCAGCCAGACGCAGCAGTCGCGGCGATTGTGACGATGGTCTCGCAACTTCGCTAATGAACTGTAGAACATCGGATCAGGTGAGGCAAAGTACCGATTACTTTGCCTCAAACATTAAGCAACAGCCATAACAGCCATAATGATTGTCTGTGCATAGAAGCGCTGATTAAGCATTGTGATGTATCAAAGAACGTTCGATTAAATGATGTGAGGAACTGGAATATGAACGGTTATTTTCTTATCGCGGGTTTGCTGCTGGCGCTGCTGTCTGTCGCCCATGCTATATGGGGAGAACGCCGCGTCTTCACGGTACTGACACCCAACGCCACTGATCCTGAAACCTATCTCAGCGTCTATGTGCCCTGGCACCAACTGACAGGCGTGTTGCTGCTGTCCGGTGTCGCGCTGCTCCTGACTGCCTTCCAGTCGTCAGCACCGACATTCGTGCCAATATTCATCCTGGCACTTATTACATCTAATGTGTTGGTGTTTTTCGGTCTTGTCATTGGCAAGAAGCAGACGCAAATATTCACCCGGACGTTGCCGCAAACCGTACTCTTCTTGCTGCTGATCGGCCTCATCATCCTGGGCATCGCCTCATCACCACTTTGATGCTCGGGCTGCCGCTCAATTTGGGATAAGAGAGTTTAGTGAGCATCTTCTGAGTAGCTATAACTGACAACCAATTATGACGACTCGCATAAGGTACTAGAGAGGTAAACAAATGGCACTGGCAACATGGTGGGCTTCTGATCCCTTGTTGGATTTAACCCCTTTATCGGACTTTCATGTGGTGTTGGCAGCGGACGACGCACAACTGGCAATCCTCAATCATATTACTATCGCGGAAGTAGAACAACGTCGGAACGCCGGACATATTCCATATGTGGGTTACATGGACGGAATACCAGTGACCTATGGCTGGGTGGCGACACGCGAAGCCTCTATCGGAGAGCTAAATCTCGCTTTTCCAATAGAGGCAGATAGTCGTTACCTGTGGGATTTCGCAACCTTACCGGACTGGCAAGGACAAGGGTTGTATCCGCGTCTATTGCAGGCAATTGTGCAGGCGGAACGGGCGGAACGCTTCTGGATTATCCATGCCCCGGAAAATCGGCCATCGGGCGCGGGAATGCAAAAGGCGGGCTTCCAGGCAGTCGGGCAGCTTTCATTCCAACGTGATAACAGTCTCGGTCTGATTCCCTTTGACCGTCTGGAACGCGCACGTATTGGCGCAGCGCTGCTGGGTGTCCCATTGATTGAGGATGGACTAAGCCCGTGCTGGCGCTGCGTCGATCAAGTCGTCTGCACCTGTCAGCGTGATCCCGAAAGCTGTTCATGTGCGGTTGAAATTCGCTCATCCCCTACAACAATACCCAATGTGGGGTATGACACTACCCCATCTCACCCACTATTCTGAGGATAGTTACAACACAGAAGATTGTGACGACTCCACTGATCCCAGCTTGATTGATGAGGCCAAAAATGTCCTACACGAAAAGTTTCTTCGCGCTTCTCAGCATCCTGATCCTCCTCGGCACACTGCCCGTGGCTTCGCCTGTCATGGTTGCTTCTGCCCAGAGCTTTCCTCTGCAACAGGTTGATCAAGATCGAATCGATGCCTATATTCAATCCAGAATGCAGATTGCCAACATTCCCGGTCTGGCATTGGGTGTGGTGTATGGCAATGAGGTGGTCTATCTCAAGGGCTATGGTATCGCCGCGCCGGATGGGCGAGCAGTGACCGCTCAGACCCCATTCATTCTCGGTTCAACCTCAAAATCCTTCACCGCCCTGTCCGTGATGCAACTGGTTGAGGCGGGCAGAATTGACCTGGATGCACCCATCACCACGTATCTACCCTGGTTCCGCACGAATGATACAGCAGCATCCGCCCAAATCACTGTGCGCCACCTGTTAAACCAAAACAGCGGGCTACCTGCTTACGAAGGTCGCCAGGGCATCGCAGACAACGACCAGAGTAGCACGGCACTTGAAAACGGCGTTCGAGATCTATCTAGCGTGCAGCTCAGTCAACCAGCCGGTCAAAGCTACGAATACAGCAACGAAAATTACAACATACTGGGTTTGATCGTCCAGGCAGTATCCGGGAGTTCATACGAGGAGTACATCCGTTCCGCGATCTTTGCTCCACTCCAGATGAGCCACAGCGCGGCTGCACTTTCCGATCCAGCGGCAATAGACATCGCCACGGGCTATCGCTACTGGTTCTCTTGGCCGGTCGCCTTCGATGCTCCTTACCCTCGACGCATGACCCCATCAGGTTTTCTGATTTCATCGGCGGAAGACATGTCCCATTATTTAATCGCTCAGTTGAACGGGGGTGCTTATGGCAATAACCAGGTTCTATCCCCGCAGGGAATTGACACCCTCCACACGTCTGGCTCCAGGGTAAGCTCTACAAGTTCGTATGGGATGGGATGGGTGATTGAGGGGCAGCCAGGATCAACCAGGATATGGCACAACGGGGATGTCAGTAATTTCCATTCCAATCTGCTGCTGCTCCCTGACCAGCACATCGGGATCGTCGTATTGGTCAACGTTGGCGGATTCTTGAACAGCAGCGCGATCAACATTCCAATTGAAGGTGTCGCCGAAATACTTCTTGGAAACAGCTTAACAGCAAGCACCAATCCACCCTTAACCGTCATCCCACAGATAGTGCTGCTGACTGCGCTTCTCATTCCTATCGTTTGGATTGTAGGGTCTTACCTTTCCATCAGGCGCTGGCAGCATCGCGGTGAGCTTCCCCCGTATGGCATCCGTCGTTTCTGGCGATTTTACCTGCCTCTGGCAATCGATGTTCTTCCGGTGGGTATTGTCTGGATCATCCTGCCAGCACAGTTCCATGCGTCCATGGAAACAGTTGCCCTGTTCGCTCCCGATGCGTTTATCGTGATTGCGACGCTAACAGCCCTGAGCATTGGCTGGGCGCTGGCTCGTATCTTTTTGACACTTCACGCTCGTCGTTTGACGAAGCACCCTGGTAGTGGAGTGCAAACTATAGCCGGATTACGTGACTAAGGAAGCGAGTTTGGGATAGTTCGCTGCATAAAACACACAATGTAGAAAGTGGACAAATGCCATGTATCTGGAAATCAGAATCAAAGGAACGTTGAAGCAGGACTGGTCAGACTGGTTGGAAGGTTTAACCGTCTCGCATCCAGCAAACGGGGAAACTGTCCTAAATGGAGAGATTTCCGATCAGTCTGCGTTGTTAGGGCTATTGAACCGTATTCATGGTCTAAATCTGGAGTTGCTTTCCTTTTCACAAGGTGACAAAGCAGACTCACCAAACGTCAACCCGTAAACAGTCATCTTCAAGCAAACGCTCACTATCATTCACTATAAGGAGTAAAGAAATGAACACCAACATGAAAGCAATTGTCTACACGCAGTACGGATCACCGGATGTTCTTCATCTTAAAGAGGTCGAAAAACCGACCCCTAAGGACGATGAAGTCCTAATAAAAGTCTACGCGGCATCCGTAAATGCAGCGGAATCGCATGTCGTCAGGGCTGATCCGCCCCTCATGCGTCTGATGGGTTATGGCCTTCTAAAACCCAATAAGACAATTCCCGGCGCTGCTGTGGCGGGGCGGGTTGAAGCGGTTGGCAGCAACGCAAAGCAGTTTAAGCCAGGTGATGAGGTATACGGAGACTTAAGTTTCTGCGGTTTGGGCGCTTTTGCCGAGTATGTATGTGCGAATGAAAATGCACTGGCCTTGAAACCGACCAATGCGACATTTGAGGAGGCAGCGGCCATTCCGTTAGCGGCGACTACTGCGCTGCAGGCCCTTCGCAACAGCGGGCACATTCAGAGCGGGCAAAAGGTTCTGATTAATGGCGCGTCTGGCGGTGTCGGTACATTTGCGGTGCAGATTGCCAAAGCGTTTGGGGCTGAAGTGACCGCAGTGTGCAGCACGAGCAAAATGGACATGGTGCGTTCGATTGGGGCGGACCACGTTATCGACTACACAAAGGAAGACTTCACCCAAAATGGGCAGTGTTATGACCTGATTGTCTCCGCCAACGGATACCATCCGATTGCGGATTATCGGCGGGCATTAAGCCCCAACGGAACCTATGTCATGTCCGGAGGTGCTGCCATGGCTGCGATGATGGAGGCTGTGCTCCTTGGACCTTGGATTTCAATGAGAGGAAGCAAGAAAATGGGCAACGTGCTAGGGAAGCCCAACCAGCAGGATCTGGTCTTCTTGAAAGAGCTTGTTGAAGCCGGCAAAGTCAAACCTGTCATTGATCGATGTTACCCGTTGGCTGAAGTTCCTGACGCGCTCCGCTATCTTGAAGAAGGGCACGCTCTGGGAAAAATCGTCATTACGGTGGCACAAAGCAACTAAACTCAACCAAGCGCTGCACTTGCCGGTATGAAACGTCTTGGCAAACACCTCGACATCCGGCAAGGACAGCCCATATAGTTCGAAGGATAAGGGAGAAATGATCATGACGATGCAGGACGTTAGAAAGGCACCGTCGTCATCATTGTGCAACCGGGTAACTGGAACTAGCGAAAACTGCACCTGCCGCGATGAAGCCCGGTGGAATTGCGGCAGGCGACCTAGTGCATAGGAGAAATACGAATGAAAGCCATCGTATTGACAAAACACGGATCACCGGATGGTCTTCGCCTCAAAGAGGTCGAAAAACCGACTCCTGGAGACAACGAAGTCCTGATAAGAGTCTATGCGGCAACCGTCATTGCAGGGGATGTCATACTTCGGCGGCTCCATCCCCTAGTCTATATTGTCTTCCAAATGTTTGGTATAAGACGAAAAAGAATACCAGGTCATGAGTTCGCCGGGGAAATTGAAGCGGTGGGCAGCCGTGTAACGCGCTTTAAGAAAGGTGACGAGGTTTTTGGAACGACCACCGGGTTGAGTGTTGGCGCGAATGCTGAGTATGTATGCCTGCCCGAAGCATGGGACAAAGGGGTGCTGGCAATAAAACCGGCCAATTTGACCTACGAGGAAGCCGCTGCCATTCCGGTTGGGGGAATGACCGCCTTGTATCTGCTTAAAACCGCAAATATCGAGCGCGGACAAAAAGTGCTTATCTATGGTGCTTCTGGAAGTGTCGGAACTTTCGCGGTACAGCTTGCGAAGTATTTTGGTGCAGAAGTGACCGGGGTTTGCAGTACCGCGAATCTGGAATTGGTGAAAATGCTGGGAGCCGATACCGTCATTGATTATACTAAGGAGGATTTTACCCAGAACGACCAGATCTATGATGTCATTTTTGACGCAGTGGGCAGAAACTCATCTTCACGTAGTAAAAGCTCGCTTAAGGAAGCAGGACGCTACCTTTCCGTTAAATCCTCGACAAACGAAAAGACGGAGAATCTGATTTTCCTCAAAGAACTTGCTGAGGCGGGGAAGATACATGCGGTCATTGATAGACGCTACCCGTTAGAACAAACTGCCGAGGCACATCGGTATGTCGAAACAGGGCGCAAAAAGGGCAATGTCGTCATCACGGTGGCGTAGAACGACAAAAACTTAACAAAGCCCTGATATTCCGTTGTGCTTTATTACTTGAAATCGTTAGGCAGAAAGAGGGGAAACGATGACCAGAGACGCATTTCTGACTGCCCGCTGGAACAATGGGTTTACGCTGGGGCTTGGCCTCATATTCTTCTCCTATATCGCTGTTGTTCTGGTCGAGGCGGCGCTGTCAGCGGGCGATGCTTTTACGGGGCTTGTATTGATCGGCTGCCTGTTCTGAATATTTACCGAGGGACACCTGACCATGCGGTTCGCATGGGAGAAGAGACAATCGGGGAACAGGAATACAGTCAAACCGGGATGCGCCATCCAACTTTTCAGGCTGGCTTATAATGCGGCCTGGCTGCTGCCCATCGTGCTGACCTTTAATGGGACACTTGACTACACTACCGGCTTTGCTGCCTTTACTACGGTCTGTATTGTCAGGCTCATCGCCAATCTATATGCGAATAATGTCCTCAACGCACAGCAGTTCGATACCTTTCTCTTCCGAGCGTGAGAACGCCGGATGAAAGCCGTACAGGAGATATACGCATGAAAGCCATAGCATTGACAAAATACGGATCACCAGATGGGCTTCAGCTCACGGAAGTCGAAAAACCGACTCCAAAGGGCAATGAAGTCCTCATACGAGTGCGTGCGACAACCGTAACAGCCGGGGACGCTGAGATTCGAACGCTCAATTTCCCAGTCTGGCTTATGCTTCCCATCCGTATATATGTAGGTTTCATCAAGCCAGGAAACTTCATCCTCGGACAGGAACTCGCCGGGGATATTGTGGCTGTCGGCAAAAATGTGACACGATTTAAGGAAGGCGACCCCGTTTTCGGAACAACCGGTTTTCGGTTTGGCGCTCATGCTGAATATGCCTGTCTGCCGGAAGCGGGGGTACTGGCAATCAAACCGTCTAAGATGACCTACGAGGAAGCCGCCACCGTTCCTGTTGCGGGAATTGAAGCGCTGCATTTTATGAGAAAAGCGAATATCCACAGTGGAGAAAAGGTTTTGATCGTTGGTGCAGGCGGGAGTATCGGTACGATTGGAGTACAGCTTGCCAGGTATTTTGGAGCGGAAGTGACCGGTGTGGACAGCACGGGGAAGCTGGACATGCTGCGCTCGATTGGCGCGGATCACACCATTGATTACACGCAGGAGGATTTTACCCAAAGCGGTGAGACCTATGATGTTATCTTTGATGTGATGGGCAAGAGTTCGTTTTCAGGGAGTATCCAATCGCTCAAGCCAAACGGGCGCTATCTCTTAGGAGGTAACACTGGACCGTCACAACTGCTTCGGGGACGGTGGGTTTCGATGACAGGTAGCAAAAAAGTCATCGTTGGGGCAGCGAGTCAAAAGACCGAAGATTTGGTTTTTCTAAAGGAGCTAATTGAGAGAGGAAAGATAAAATCGGTCATTGATAGACGCTACCCGTTGGAACAGACTGCCGAGGCTCACCGATATGTCGAAACAGGGCAAAAAAAAGGAAATGTTGTCATTACTGTAGCGCACGATTGAATCCCCGAAACGTGTGTAAAATAACAGAAGCGGCACTTTTGCTCTGCTCCTGTCTTACACTGTATCGTGCTTAGAACGGAATGCCTTCCCCGTTCTCCGGGTCATCGCTCTCCAGCCGAACCAACAGCACCAGACGATTCGCACACAAATCCAGACTTGCCTGCGGTGCGCCGCTCGGGTTAACCCACGTGCTCGGACGCTTCATAAGTTTGGATATACGATATACTTGCTCCATGATTACGCCTATTCTATCGACTAAACTTTATATTCCTCTGCCTCGGAATAAGGTTGTCATCCGTCGCCGTCTGATTGATCGGCTGAACGAGGGACTACATGGTAAGCTGTCTCTCATCTCTGCTCCCGCCGGTTTTGGGAAAACCACCCTGGTCAGCGAATGGGTTGCGGATTGTAACCGTCCAACCGCTTGGCTGTCGCTGGACGAAGGGGATAACGACCTCACACGCTTTCTGACTTACTTCGTCGCTGCTGTGCAGACACCAGCACCGAAGATTGGCGAAGAGGTATTCGCTGTACTCCAATCGCCTCAGCCACCGCCAGTTGAAGCGATTTTGACAGCGCTGCTCAATGAAATCGTCACCTTTCCGGATGATTTCCTCCTTGTGCTTGATGATTATCACCTGATTGATTCTAGACTAATTGACCATGCACTGACCTTTTTACTTGAGCATCTACCTCCTCGGATGCATCTGGTCATCACTACCCGTGAGGATCCCAATATACCTTTAGCGCGGTTACGGGCGCGGAGACAATTGACCGAGCTGCGCGCTACTGACCTGCGCTTTACGCCTAGTGAAGCCTCCGCTTTCCTCAATCAGGTGATGGAACTTGATCTCTCGGCAAAAGATATTGACGCGCTGGAAACCCGCACCGAAGGCTGGATTGCCGGACTCCAATTAGCCGCGATTTCAATGCAGAGTCAGCAGGATATTCCCGCGTTCATTCGGGCATTCGCCGGAGACAATCACTACATCGTGGACTATCTGATTGAAGAAGTTCTTGCCCGCCAGTCTGAACCTGTCCGCAACTTCTTACTCCAGACCGCCATTCTCGATCAGATGAATGGGTCGTTGTGTGATGCCGTCACGGGACAGCAGGAAGGCAAAGCGCGGTTGGAGGCCCTAAATCGAGGCAACTTCTTTCTCATTCCGCTGGACGACAGGCACCACTGGTATCGCTATCATCACCTCTTCGCTGATGTACTTTATGCCCATTTGCTGGCAGAGCAAGCCGATCAGGTATCCACTCTGCATCAGCGCGCTAGTGAGTGGTACGAAAATAATGGTTCCGCTACCGATGCGATACGCCATGCTCTAGCCGCCAAAGATTTCGAGCGAGCGGCGAACTTAGTTGAGTTGACAGCACCAACCATGCGCCAAAGTAGACAGGAGTCTACATTGTTGGGCTGGCTCAAAGCACTCCCCCACGACGTATTCCACTACAGACCGATACTCAGCATTGAGTATGTGGGGGCATTACTGTCTTGCGGCGAACTTGAGGGTGCTGAGACACGCTTGCAGGACGCTGAACGATGGCTGGACAGGTTGGCAGACACACCTATGCAATCAGCACACATGATTGTCATGAACAAACAGGAATTGAGCCGTCTTCCGGGTTGGATCGCTTTGTATCGTGCCGGACTGTCTCTGGCTCTTGGCAATGTACATGACACTGTGACATATGCCCAACATTTACTTGACATTGTACCTGAGGATGACCACCTGCTATGCGGAGGAGCATCGGCAATTCTGGGGCTTGTATCGTGGTCGAGCGGTGATCTTGAGCTAGCATATCAGTCGTATGCTGATGGAATGGCTCATTTGCGGATGGCTGGAAATATTTCGGATACAGTCGGTGGTGCACTCGCTCTGGCGGACATACGAATGGCTCAAGGTCGTCTGCGCGATGCACTACGTATCTATGAACGGGCATTGGAACTTGCGCTTGATCATGGCGAGCCTCGAATGCGGGGAACAGCAGACATGTACGTGGGATTGAGTGAGATCAACCGAGAGTACAACAATTTACATGCCGCCAAACAGCACCTGATGAGAAGTGAGCAACAGGGAGAACACACTGGATTCCCACAAAATCGGTATCGTTGGCGCGTTGCAATGGCTCGCATACAGCAGACTGAAGACGAGCTGGATACTGCACTTGCTCTGCTCCACGAAGCACAACGCCTGTATGTGAGTGACTTCCACCCAAATGTGCGTCCTATTGCGGCTTTGAAAACTCGGGTGTGGCTCGCGCAGGGAAATCTGGGTGAAGCCTTTGGTTGGGTACGTGAACAGAGTCTGTCCGTTGACGATGATCTGAGTTATCTACGAGAATTTGAACATATCACACTAGCTCGTGTGCTTTTGGCTCAATACAAACACGATCAGTCTGCTAACTCCATTCTTGAGGTTATGCGACTCTTAGAGCGTCTCTTGCAAGCGGCGGAAGATGGCGGGAGAGCAAGAAGCGTCATCGAAATCTTGATCTTACAGGCACTCGCTTACCAGATGCAGGGTGATATGTCTGCCGCACTTGTGCCTTTGGAACGTGCCCTGACACTGGCTGAACCGGAGGGCTACGTCCGAATATTTGTGGATGAAGGTCATCCCCTATCCCTCCTGCTTGAAAAAGCCGCGAAAAACGGTATCACGCCGAACTACGTTCACCAACTCCTGAAAGCCTTTGGCAAAGCTGAGGATAGCACGCCCATTGACCAGGGTTTGATCGAGCCATTGAGCGAACGCGAACTGGAAGTGCTTCGGCTGCTCGGCACCGACCTGGACGGACCGGACATTGCCCGCCAACTCATCATATCCCTGAACACTCTCCGCACCCACACCAAGAACATTTACACCAAGCTCGGTGTGAACAATCGTCGGGAAGCGGTGCGCCGCGCTGAGGAACTCAGTTTGGTGTAAAGTTCTCAGCCTGTTCCCTTTAACCCTGGCGCGACTGTCAAACCCTGCGCCGGGGCTTTTCCATATCCTCACATCCTCCCCATTTACCAATCACCACATCAATCACCAGATGTGGTGATGCCTGCTCACCACATCCACCTGTATCTTCTGTTTAACAAAAGAGCGTACACAACGACGCAGTTAACAGCACAGGAGGAATATGCACAAGGCGCAATTATGAACACACCGCCCGTATCAACTGACGATCATCACGAACCTGGACACTACGAAATTCGCATCATGGGACATCTCGATGACCGCTGGGCGGATTGGTTTGAAGGCATGACCATCACGTTGGCAGACAACGATGAGACACGCTTAACCGGCCCGGTGGCTGATCAGTCCGCCTTACACGGACTGCTCAGAAAGGTACGAGATTTAGGAGTGCGGTTGATCTCGGTGAATCGCATTGAACCAGGACAGACAGATGACAAGCCTTGACACTGATTACTATCATTCAAAAATGGAGAGCAACATGAAGATCACAGACTCGACTCTTATTCGTTGGGCAGGTTTAGCGGCTGTGGCAGCAGGGGTTATTTTCGCAGGCATTCAGCCCATCCATCCACCGGACGTTCTTGCGTCAGTCTCCACCGACGCATGGGCCATCATCACCCCTTTGAAGACGGTTATGGCCTTCCTTTTCCTGCTCGGCATTACGGGGATCTACGCCCGACAAGCGAACAAGGCCGGTTGGCTGGGTCTGGCCGGCTTTTTTCTTCTTAGCCTGTGTTGGTCGATCCAGTTGGCCTTTATCTTCGCCGAAGCCTTTATCTTACCGCCGTTGGCGACCGTGGCGCCGCAGTTTGTCGATGGCATCTTGGCGGTCGTCAGTGGGCAGCCCGCCGAGGGTAACCTTGGCGCACTGCCAGCACTGTTTGCGCTAGCCGGAATCCCATACATGCTCGGCGGCCTGCTGTTTGGCATCGCTACCATCCGCGCAGGCATCCTGTCACGCTGGGCGGCTGGTTTGCTTGCTGTCGCTTCCATCTTGACTCCCCTGGCTACGCTGCTCCCGCACGCGACCCAGCGGTTAGCGGGGATTCCGGTGGGGTTAGCTTTGGCCTGGCTGGGATACGCGCTCTGGTCAGAACGGCGAGCGGCTGCTGCTGAACTGGGCAGCCCTCAACTCCGCCAAAGTGGAGCAAAGAAAGGTCGCTGTAAACCATATGGAGCGGACAGGTGGCTGCAGCAGTTGTCTGTCCCCACCCCATATCAGAACTGGTCACAAAAGAGAAAAGATTTCTGCCAACGAACAACCAGGTACGTTCAGGCAGATTAGAAAAAGGAGACAAGCTCATGAATACCAATCGTCAAACTGCAGTTTTTGTAGGTGTCATGTTTATTTTGGCATCTGCTACGGCAATTCTGGGGTTTCTCTTGTACCAGCCTATTCTGACGGGCCCGGATTATCTCACAAACGGAGCCGAGAACAGCACTCAGGTCGTCCTAGGCGCACTGATGGAACTGGCCCTCGTCGTCACTGCCATCGGCACTGCGATTGGATTATTCCCCATTCTGAGACCCTATGGTGAACGAATTGCACTTGGTCATCTCTGCTTCAGATTTCTGGAAGCTGTGGTGATTAGCGTAGGTATCGTCGCTGTCCTATCGCTCCTGATTTTGAGTAAGGACTTTATGGCAGCAAATGCTGCAAATGCTTCCGCTTATCACGTATCAGGCACTCTGCTACAGGCAGTTTATAAGACAACTTCAATGCTTGGCCCGCTTTTCTTGCTGGGAATAAACACCCTGATGTACAGCTATTTACTCTTCAAGTCCAGACTTGTTCCCCGACCGCTGGGAGTCATGGGGCTTACCGGCGCAACTCTTGTTCTGGGTTATGCCATGCTGGTACTGTTCGGAGTTGTGGTTCACGGTAGCGGTTCCGCAACTATTCTAGCATTGCCAATCGCCCTCTATGAAATGCTCTTGGCGGTTCGGCTTATCGTAAAAGGCTTCAATCCATCCGCAGTTGTCTTCGACTCTGCAAAACAACCAGCATCAAGCCCGCTGTTGAATGTGGCATAGGTTTGTAATGAGGGCGGTCAGGGAGGGACAGCGACCCTCCCCGAGTACTCCCATTCCGCTCATGATTGATGTTCAGATCGCACTTGATAACAGCAGCACATCTCAATTTAGGAGGATGTTCAAATGAAAGCAATTGTCTACACACAATACGGATCACCTGACGTGCTTCAGTTCAAAGAGGTCGAAAAGCCAACACCGAAGGCGAATGAAGTCCTGGTGAAAATCCACACAGCAGCCACCAACGCGCTTGACTGGCACTTTATGAGAGCGGAGCCGTTCTTAGCGCGTCTGGAGAACGGGCTTACTAAACCCAAAAACACGAAGCTTGGTGCGGATTTCGCCGGACGGGTTGAAGCGGTGGGCAGCAGCGTTAGCCAGTTTAAGCCAGGGGATGAGGTCGTCGGGAATAATTTTCAGCGCGGTCTCGGTGCTTTTGCCGAGTATATCAATGTGAGCGAAGATGTCCTGGTGCTGAAACCATCCCGCGTTTCGTTTGAGGACGCTGCCGCCGCGCCGACATCAGCACTCACCGCGCTGCAAGGGCTGCGCGATAAGGGACAGATCAAGCCGGGGCAGAAGGTGCTGATTAACGGGGCATCCGGCGGCGTAGGTTCGTTTGCCGTACAGATTGCCAAAGCCTTCGGTGCGGAAGTCACGGCTGTGTGCAGCACCCGCAATCTGGACATGGTGCGCTCGATTGGCGCAGACCATGTGATTGATTACACCCAGGAAGATTTCACCAATATTGGTCAGCAGTATGACCTGATTTACTGCGCCGTCGGCAATCGTTCCGTTTCGGACTACCAGCGCGCGCTGAAACCTCAGGGCGTTTGCATCATCGCCGGAATTACCAGTTTGCGGCTGATGTTCCAACACTTGATTTTGGGGCCGCGCCGGTCGAAGGTTGGTGGTCAGCGCATCGGCACTGCCGGAACGGTGGAACCCAACCGAAAGGATATGGCGTTCATAATGGAGCTGCTCGAAACCGGCAAAATCGTCTCGGTGATCGACCGATGCTACCCGCTCAGTGAGACCGCCGAAGCGATCCGCTATCTCGAAACCGGGCGCGCCAGAGGAAAAGTTATCATCGGGGTCGGGCAATAACAAAACCTGTCCCATGATCGTATATACCTTTAAATAGTCGTCCAATTAGTCGTATGTCGAGGGAAACGCATGAAAGCCGTTGTCTGGACAGCCTACGGATCGCCTGATGTACTGCAACTCCAGGAAGTAGAAAAGCCTGTTCCGGGGAATGATGAAGTCCTCATCAGGATAGACGCGACCACCGTTCCATTAGGCGATTGCGAGATGCGCAGTTTGAACGGCACGCGCTGGTACACGTTCCCTGTGCGTGCCTACGTAGGACTGCTAAAACCGCAGCGCATAACCATCCTGGGGATGGAATTAGCCGGGGAGATCGAGTCGGTCGGCAAAGATGTGACACGCTTCAAAGCAGGCGATCAGGTTTTCGCGCAGACGGGCTTTATCCGAACAGGGACTTATGCCGAATACATTGCTCTGCCAGAACAACCGCAAGGTGGAGCGATGGCGATCAAACCGGCCAACATGACCGATGAAGAAGCCGCTGCCGTCCCTGTCGGAGGACTTGAAGCCTTGCATTTCCTGCGACAGGCGAATATCCGGGGCGGGCAAAAGGTTCTGATTAACGGCGCGGGTGGGACGATAGGCACGTTTGCCGTGCAGCTTGCTCGATACTTCGGGGCGGAAGTCACCGGGGTGGACAGCACCGACAAACTGGACATGCTGCGGTCGATTGGCGCAGACCATGTGATTGATTACACCCAGGAAGATTTCACCCAACGCGGCGAGAGCTACGATCTTATTCTGGACGTAATCAGCAAAAGTTCGTTTTCCCGCAGTCTGAAATCACTCAAGCCCGGTGGATGCTATCTGATCGCGAACCCTGGTCTGTACCAGCGGCTTCGAGGACGATTGACTTTAACCAGCGACGGCAGGAGGGTCATATTCGGGACGACATTCCCCAGGTCTGAAGATTTGGTGTTCCTCAAAGAACTCATCGAGGCGGGAAAGCTGAAAACGGTCATTGACAGATGCTATTCATTGGAACAGATTGCCGAGGCGCACCGCTATGTCGAAACGGGACGCAAAAAAGGTCATGTCGTCATCACGGTGGGGCATGATAGCCAAACCTGACGTACCTGCACATTTCTTCAGGTCAAACACGTAAGAAATGGTACAGCATAACTCTATAAATGAGACTAAGTATCAGTAAAGGATGATGATATGTTAGATGTAGTGATTATTGGCGGCAGCAGCGCCGGATTGAGCGCGGCATTAATCCTGGGACGATCATTGAGGGATGTCGTCGTTATTGACGACCAGAAACCGTGCAACCGTTTTTCGCACGCATCGCACGGTTTTCTGACCCGTGACGGCATTCCCCCGTCTGAACTCATGCAGATTGCCTATGACCAGCTTGAGCGTTACCCAACTGTCGTCCGCAAAACGGCAACCGCTTTGCACATTGAGAAAAACGCTTCCGGCTTCGAGATCACCAGTTCGGATGCTTCCAAACTTCAGGCACGGATCGTTTTACTCGCAACAGGCCTGCACGATGAGCTGCCTCCCCTGGACGGAATTGAAGGGCTGTGGGGAAAGACTGTATTCCACTGCCCCTACTGCGATGGTTACGAAGTCAGGGGCAAAGCAATTTCGGTTTACGGCGCAGACGAGACGGCCATGCATCTGGTGATGATGTTACGCAACTGGACGGATAACCTCACCCTTTGCGCCGCTGATAGCTGGAAACCGACTGTAGCCCAGCGCGACAGGCTCACTCGCTTTGGGATCAGCATGGTTGAAAAACCAGTAACCGCACTTGAAAGCGCAGACTCTCAGATACAGAATCTCCGCTTTGCCGATGGCACGCCCTTGCGCTGTGATGCGTTATTCATTCGGCCAAAATCGACCCACAGAACGACATTTGCCCACGATCTGGGGTGTAAAGTCAATGAGCACAATGTGGTGCAGGTCGATCTGCGCGGTCGCACCAGTGTCGAGGGTGTCTATGCGGCAGGTGATCTATCCTCGCCCATGCGCAGTGTTGCCATCGCAGTGGCGCAGGGTGCAGCCGCCGCCTATGGCATAAACGCCGATCTGATCGAACGGGATTTTCCTGAAGTAGATGAAGCCGACTAACATTGATGATTTGATAGAAACATATCATGGGACATTGTTGATCGAACGAGCGGCACTTTCGCGCCGCTCCTGTCTTACACGATATCGCACCTAGAACGGGATATCTTCTCCGTTCGCCGGGTCGTCGCTTTCCAGCCGATCCAGCAGTACCAGGCGGTTCGCATCCACATCCAAACTTGTCTGCGGTGCGCCGCTCTGGTCAGTCCACGCGCTCGGACGCAGCCATTCCGTTGTCACCTGCACCAGTGATCCTTTCTTGACGTACTGTGTGGCGACATCGGCGAGCTTATTCCAGCAGTTCACACGCAGCCACAAGGTCTGTTTCTTGCCACCGCCGTTCTTGCGATTCACTGCCACGCTGAAGCTGGCTACCTGTTGTTCACCAACGGTCTTGATCTGCGGATCGCTGCCGACGAAGCCTGTCACCTGAATGTTGATGCTCGTGTCCATCAACCACTGATGACCAATTACGTCCATTCACACCCGGCGATGTAGCCGAAGCTTTTACACGCTGCCAACCAAATAAATTTGTTCGTCCTGAAGCCGACCTCAATGCCGAGCGCGGTATTGGTGGCGGATGTCGATTTCCCGACACCCCCTTTATGGTTGGTGAACACAAAAACACGAGTCATGATTTGGAATTCCTCCGCTTAACGCAGTGATTTGAACGAAACCGCCTGCGAAACCAACGCACCGCCAACCCATGTTATGCTCTTGGATGGGAGTGCTGTTAGCCTCCGCGACGGTACTTCAAGGTGGGTCGAGAGAGCTAATCCCTCTCTTGGCTCACCGCAAAGTCAAACCGATTGCTGGGAGGTCACCAGAAATGCAAATCGTGCGTTCTGGGGGAACGCAATACTTTGGAGGAATTCTACTAAAAGGGGATTGAGAGAGGACAGATGTTCGAGATTTTTCCCACTAGGGTCACCAGAATAGAAGCAGACATATTTTGTCTGCTTTTTTATATTTTTTCAGATCAGGTGCTTATTCTAGGAATTTCAACAACGAAGCGAGTTCCCTTGTCAACAACGCTGTCAACACCGATTTTTCCGTTGTGGCGTTCGACACAGTTTTTTACAACGCTTAGCCCCAATCCTGTTCCCTTAATTTTTTTGGCGTTAGACGCACGATGAAAAGGCTCAAATAGTTTCGGCATACTGTCTTCAGGAATACCAATGCCGTGGTCTTGAACTTCAACCGTGATTCGATCTGAGTCGACATGCAGACCTATACATATTTCTGTTCCCGCCGGAGAGTATTTAAGAGCATTCGAGACTAGATTTGAGACAATATGGCGCAAAAGCTTAGGATCTGCTTGCACGGAAAGACCTTGTGCACTTTCAAACCTTAAGATATGTGCATCTTGATCAATAATTCGAAATTCTTCAACGATTGCCCCAATGAAGTTTGATATATCCATTAGCTGCGGTGAGAATTCCATATAACCGCTTTCCATTTCCGCAACCATTAGCATCTCATCGAGCATTTGGATAAGGAGATGTACGGCCCCCTCAATACGCTTAAAATGCTGCTGTTTTCGTTCCGGAGACAATCGGTCATCGTAATTTTGAAGGAGACCGGATGAGGACAATATCGTTGTTAACGGATTTCGAAAATCATGCGAGAACATGGCAACTAAACGCGACTTCAGTAACCGCTGCTCATGTTCTTCATCAAGTGCACGTGTAAGCGTGTTAAGTTGGGTTTGAACTTGCTGCACCTGCGAATATTTCTTTTCGAGGCGAGACTGGACTGTGTTTAACACTTCGGCGTGGGTGAACGGTTTTGTCAGATAGTCGTCCGCCCCCATATCCATTCCTTTTCGCATGGAGTCCCGATCTGCGGCCGCAGTCAGGAAAACAAACGGTGTATGACTTAAATCAGGGTTTGATCGAACTTCAATTAGGACAGTATGCCCATCCATTTCTGGCATGGCTACATCGCAAAGAATCAAATCCGGGTTTTCCCGGTAGACCAATTGCAGACCCAGATTGCCATTTGCCGCGCCGAAGACCTCAAAGTCTTCAAATTGCAACCAGCTCATAACCTCGTCACGGATATACTCCTCATCCTCAATAACTAGTATCTTTGTCATCTCCAACTTCCTTTATCACCGTTTTGGGAATACGTACAATAAAAGTGGTTCCTTTATCAATTTCACTTTGCGGAACGATCGTACCACCATGGAGTTCGACAGCCTGCTTGGTAATGCTGAGCCCCAGCCCCGTACCTGATATGGTTCCTACATTTTTGGCACGGTGGAACGGCTCAAAAAGGTGTCTAAAATCATCTGGGGGGATACCAATACCAGAATCGCGAACCTCAACCACTGCATGAGTGCCTTCATCTACCAGAGAAATGTAGACCGGGGCATCTTTCGATGAATACTTCAGCGCATTAGATACGAGATTTCCTATAGCGTGACGCATCAATCGTTCATCAAATTCCGTCATCAGTTGCTGATTTCTATTTTCCAACGTAATCCGTCCAAAGTATTCGGGTTGGTTCTCAAATTCTTCGATAATCTCGCGACACAATGTTTCCAAATTACCATTTGCCGGTTTAAACTCCATTTGTCCGGCCTGCAAACGTGACATTTGCAACATGTCTTCCATGATATTTCGCATATGCATAACCTGCTGTCGAATCTTATTGAGGCGATTATCGATTTGTGCGTTATCCATCCGATTTCGATAGATCGAAAGCGATTCGGTGGTCGCTAAAATCCCGGCCAATGGGGTTCGGAATTCATGTGACGCCATCGAAACAAACCGTGACTTCAGTTCGCCGAGTTCTTTTTCCTGCTCGAGGGCTTGTTTCAAAGCGTCCTCAGCTTGTTTTCTGGCGGAAATATCGATGACATACGTCATGACCATCGGCCCTTCAGGAGCAGCGACATAACTCAACTGAATTTCAGCAGGGAACTGGTTCCCGTCACGTCTCCGACCAAATGCCTCGACCGCGTGGGAACGGCGTGGGATTTCTCCGGTCATATACTGCCCCCGGTCACGACTATGTGACATCCTGAACTCGTCTGGCACGAGCTCTTCTACTGCCCTGCCGACCAACTCAACCTGTTGGTAATCAAAGAGGTCTTCTGCTACTTTGTTGGCCAGCGCAATATTGCCATGTTGATCGGCGATAATTGTTGCGATAGGAGCAGACTCGACAAAGGATCGAAATTTCTCCTCACTCGCCCGCAAGCTTTCTTCTATTTGCTGCCGAGCCAATGAAGCTGCCACATAGATTCCATACTGTGCCAGCGCTTCGAGCTGAATCTGCGATACCGGCGCATGATGAATGAGGTTGTCGGCGGACAACCAACCGAGATTACGGTCTCCATGCCACAACGCAACAGCAGTATTCCAACCTCTTCCGACAATCTCCCGGTTATGCTCCAATGGGTAATCATCCGCGAAATAGAAACGATTGGGATTTTGCATGGAAGACCACATGCCGCCATTTGGAGAAAGCGTGAATTTGATATGAAATTCCGACTGGATGTTTCCTTCGGTATCAGTTCCATACGTTCCCTGTGCTTCGTTGGTTTCGGGGTCAAACAAAAATAGCCCAACGCGATCAAAACCCAGACGCTGCAGTCCCATTTCTACAACTGCGCGATAGAACGCATCTAACCCGTCAATCTGGGTTAACTCGATAGCAATCGTATGAAGAGACTGGAAATATTTCTGAAGTTGTTGTTCTTCCTCCAACTGACGCGCCAACACCGCTTCCGCCTCTTTGCGGTCAGTAATGTCCCGCAGCACACCAATCATTTCAACGGCAGCACCCGAACCCGCATCAAAGACATTGGTATTGGTTGCCTCCACCCACACAGGGCTACCATCCTTGTGAATTACCCGCTGCTCTACCGAATAATGCACAAGCTTTGATTCAATAGAATTTAGAAATACGGTCGCAGACCGAGTAGCATCGTCAGGGTGAATGTGACTTATTCCCTTTGTGCCAACGAACTCTTCCGGAAGGTATCCCAGCAATGTAGAAACAGATGGGGTCACGAATGTCAAATCACCACCTGGGGAGAGCTTTATGATCACATCGCTCACATTTTCGGCCAGCAATCGGTAGCGTTCCTCGCTTTCGCGCATTGCAACCTCTGCACGTTTGCGGGCGAGTAGTGAACTCACCGAAAGACCGTAAAGTGCCAGAATGTCGAGCTGAGATCGTGTTATCGGGCGATGCTCTGTGCCATTGTCAACAGCTAACCACCCGATTATTTCCGAGTCCCATAACGAGGTCACAGCATTCTGTCCGATTCCAATAGGTTCGGAATTGGCATACAGCATGGCGTTGTCCTCAAACAAGAACTGTTGCGTCCGATCATGAGTTCGCTCTAATATTCCAGTCAATTCAGCTAGTTTGAGCTTAATGTGATGCTCACCAACCAACTGTCCCGTTGCGTCTGTTCCATAGGTTCCTCTAGCCATACCGCTGGTGGAGTCATATAGCAACAGCCCCATTCGTTCAAAACCAAATTCTTGAAGACCCGCTTGTACGACCGCCCGGTAAAAATCATCCAGGCTTTCGGCCTGAGTTAGTCGAAGTGTAACCTCGTGGAGCGCCTTAAAACTCGACTGCCTATCGCGCTCTTCCTGTAATTTCTGCTCCAGAGCTGCTTCTGCCTGTTTGCGCCTAGTTATATCTATATAAGCGCCTAATACCCCAAAGATATTGTTATTCATATCTCGAAGCGGTAGCTTGTAGGTTTGAATAACCAATGATTGCCCGCCCGCCGTGCGTATGGATTCTTCGTAATCCAGCTTTGGTGTACCGGTTTCCATTACTTGCATATCATCAGCACGGTAAGCAGCCGCTTCACCCGCAAGCCACGGCATTTCGAAATCGCTTTTACCTATGATGTCGGAGGAATCCGCCAACCCGGCATCTTGCGCAAACAACCGGTTGCAGCCTAGATAGTTGGCTTGAGGGTCCTTCCAGAAAACACGCACCGGGATAGTGTCCAAAACTGTTTGCAACATTTTCTGCGATTGCCGCAGTTGCAGCTCACTACGTAGAAGGGCATCTTCTTTCGATTTGATTTCCGTTACGTCGCGTGTGATACCTACCAGACCGATGAGGTCACCATCAAGATTTCGTAACGGCACTTTGGTCGTTAACGCCCATATCTCGCTACCGTCCAGACCGATGGTGCGTTCTTGAACATTGATGACCGATTGTTCTGACTGTAATAAGCGTTCTTCATCAGCATAAAACCCTGCCGCCATCTCCTGCGGGAAGAATTCGTAATCTGTTTTTCCTACAGCGTCTAAAGGTTCGTTAACGTTCAAAGTACGGGCATGGGAAGCATTGTTCAAAATCATGCGATGCTGTTTGTCCTTGACATAAATGAAATCTGGTACAGCATCAACCACGGTGCGCAAGAGATTGCGTTCTTCCGCAATGGCGAGTACAACATTTTTCCGTTCGGTGACATCTTCTACTGTAACGAGTACGCCTGTGACTATTCCCTCTGGATCGCGCAATGCCATCTTGTTAGACCGCAGCCAATGTTCTGATCCATCAGCATCTACTACTAGTTCCTCCATATTGAGCAGTGAATTCCCGGACTCAATCACTTGACGATCACTAGCTTCAAACTCGGCTGCACGCTCAGGCAAAAAATCGTGGTCTGTTTTCCCAATGACTTGATTGGGTGATGTCATACCATTGGCACGCGCATGTAGGCCATTGCACCCCCTATATACTGAATGTCGATCCTTCCAGAATATCCGGACAGGGATATTTTCGATTACGCTCTTCAGCATCAACTCTGATTCGCGCAGCGCACGTTCACTGTCCTTCCGTTGGCTCACATCTCGAATGATGCACACAATATTGGTAACGGCTTTGTCTGCGCCATCTACAGGTGCAAAGCTAATCTCAACGTCAAATCCACTACCGTCAGCCCGCTTGGCCCGCGCTTCTACACTCGTTGTTTGACGAGACTGCACGACCGCACTCAGTTGCCTAATAATAATCGCCGCATTGTCTGGCTGGAAATATTCAGATAATGCGCTGCCAAAGTAACCTGCATTTCCCAAACCAAACATCTCGACGAAAGCAACATTCGCCTGCCGCAGCCCCTCATTTACATCAATCAGCAAAATTCCATCACCACTGTGATTGAAGATGGCTTCGATTCGCTCCTTGGAGCGCTCCAGTTCTGCGGTGCGTTCAGCGACCCGCTGTTCCAGAAGATCAAGCGTCTCCTGGAGCGCTGTCTCTGCCATGACCTTTTCGGTCACATCGGTAATAATCGAGTAAAGGAGCTTCTTGTTGTCCTGCTCCACCAGACCCGTAAAGATTTCTACATTACGGGGTCTTGCATTCGCCCCGCGATGTATAAAGTCACAGGACAGCATTTTCTTATCGAGAGCGTGCTGCATCTTCTCCCTGACTTCATCGGGAGGCGAAAGGTTTACATCAAAAATTGTCAATGACTTCAGCGTGTCCACATCATGCCCATAAAACTGCGCTGCTGCCGGATTGGCATCCACGATGCCGCCACCTTCGGGATCAATAATCAATTTCGGTAACCCGTGGACTTCAAACATCTGACGGTAGCGATTTTCGCTCGCCCGCAGGATTTTTTCGGCGTTTACCCGATCCGTAATAACCTCCGAAAACAGCAGAATCCCACCGATCTCCCCGTTACTGTGCCGCCACGGATGTATTTCCCAGCGGACCCAATCAAGCTTGCCATCAGCCCGCGAGAATGGATCTTTATCGTGTTTTTCCACGGTCCCCGCTAGGCAGCGCCGGTGAATCTCTTTCCATCGCTCCGGAATTTCCGGAAACAAATCATAATGTGAGCGTCCCACAATGTTTGATTCACCCAAACGGTAATCTTCAATCCATCGTCGGCTGGCGGCGAGAACAACCATGTTCTTGTCTAGCATGGTTATGGCTGCGGGAGCATGTTCAATAAACAGCCTCAAACGCTGTTCACTTTCGAACAACGCATTTTCGGCGCTTTTCTGCTCAGTAATATCTCTTCCGACGCCTTGATACTCAACAATCGCTCCGTTGTCATCGAAAATGGCTCGATCTTTCCATTCAACCCAGCGGCGGGAACCATCGGGTTGGATGGAGTGATGGACAGAAACAGCCATTGGATTTTCAACCGTGAGCGAACGCAGGTAGTCGCGCGCTGTTTCATGTTCCTCAGGTGGTATTTTGTCAAAAATAGATTTACCAACGATCTCTTCAGGTGAAAGCCCAAAAGACCTGCAATACGCTGCGTTGCCAAAAGTCAAACAAAAATTGGTATCATACCGGCATATCAATTCCGTCTGGTCTTCTACGATACTGCGGTAACGGAGCTCACTGGCTCGCAGCGCAGCTTCAGCTCTTTTTATGCTTGTGATTTCCATCGCATAGATTTGTGCGGCATACGGTTTGCCAGCTGTATCCCGCACCGGCTGAATGCTCGTCTTAAACCAACAAGGTTCTCCTTTGAGGGTAACTTCGCTTTCAAGCGTAATGCCGGTATCTTGCGCGATGACTTGTTTTACGTCTGCCATAATCTTGTCTGCTTCTGGCAGCGGAAAGAGATCATAGACATTCTTGCCAACCAATTCTTCCGGACGCACACCAAATGGTATGGTGCAAATCTCATTCAAATAAAGATATTGTCCATTTGCATCCACCATGGATATCGCGGCATCTGAGCTGTTTACCAGACTGCGGTATTTTTCCTCGCTAGACACGAGCGCTTCAGTAAACAGCGTCCGTTCGGTGATATCAGTGATAAAATTAATGATATTGATCTCACCACCGGCATCAAAATATCCAAGACCGACTTCTATCTGGAAAAGGCCGCCACTTCTATGTCGTCCCTCAACTCTTCTATGACTGGCCATTGTCCTGCGACTGGGTTCAGCCATGTATATCTCTCTTAACTTGAGATGATGTTCATTTGCTGCTTCCGGCACTAACATTTCTATCGGTTGACCAAGTACATCAGACTCAACGTATCCAAATAAATGTTCGGCCTCCTGATTAAACATGGTTATCGATCCGCGCTTGTCAGACAGAACGATGGCAATCGGAGCCGTCTCTATGAGGTTTCTGAACCGCTCTTCACTCTCCCTCAGCTTCATTTCCATGTGCTTGCGGTCGGTGATATCGTGCAAAACAGTCAGGGCGTACTTCTCACCATTTAGTTCAATAATCTCAGATGACAAAATCGAAAATCGAACGTCATCAGATTTGTTTCGGGTCCGCACTTCTAGGTTGCGAACAACCCCCTGTTCAAAGAATACTTGTCTTCCGCGCTGGAGGTCATCGGGGTGAATCAACCCCTCACCCCACGCGGGCGATATTTGCCCTACCACCTCATCACGGGTCAGGCCATTGCTCTCCAGGAATTTATCATTAGCATCCACGCATACACCGTCGGCGATTCTGCTCAATAAGAGCGAATCAGGACTCTTCGCAAAAATCTTTGCAAACTTTTCTTCTGACAGACGCAACTGCTGCTCAGCTTCCCTGCGATCAGTAATATCCTGCGCCAAGTCCGTCAACTGCACGGGCTGACCTTTTTGATCATATCGAACCCATGTTTGTCTGCGAAGCCATCGGACTTCCCCATCAGGGCGGACGATGCGATGCTCTATCTCAGCATCCATCCTGAAAGCAGGATTGCATCGCTCTATCGTACCTTTTTCCAGGTCGTCAGGATGAATAAATCGCTTATAAAGTTCCGGATCATCGAGCAATTGATCTACAGGGGATAACCGGTGTTTTTCTCAGCAGCGGCGCTGGCAAAAGTAAGCCGTCGATTCCGGCGATAAGGACACAGTCACCACGGTCTGGTTGTGTCCAGAATTTCGCTGATGCTGCTACTCCTTTAACAACTCCTTCGTAGCTGTCATCTGTTTCAGACTGTTCAGGTGGATACTTCTTTTAGTTCTTGCTTAATCAATTCATCGAGACGGGCATGGTGCAATAGCACAACAACACGCGCACCCGCATCACGTCCACTACATCTGCCGATTTGGTATCAGATATGATAATGCTTGCCGTTTGTGACTGCTTAGTGATAGTCCATTGAACAGTGTTAATGTACGCTGGAAAGGGGCTAGATCATCGAACAAAATTAAGTCCCAATAGGCATCAGCCAATGCTGCTTCCAGTTCATCGGTTGTGATCACATTACGGGTTACAAAAATTAACCGATACGGCATCACGCAAAAGTTGGGATTCGCAATCTGTCAGACTGGCTAGTGAATCACCAACCATAACAAGGTTGTAAGTTCATTACTTTCGACTCTAATGGCTCCATACAAATCACCTGTAATACAATTCAAGACCACTAATTGACCACTACTCGATATACAACAATAGGCTTAATAAAATTTTGGTATGAAATTTTCTGGGCAACGGTAAACAAAACCTTAAATTGCTCTCATTTCCTTCATGATTCTCGCCAGCAAAATAGTTAAAATTGCGCTCGTTTTGGCTTTTATTGTTCTAAAAATGCGCTTTAGTGTGTCAAACTTAATACAATGTCAATTTATAATGGGCGATATCATTCTGTTTGCCCATCTGTGTGAATGCAAAAAATTGGTTTTCCGAGAGAAGAAACGAAAAGAGCGCTATTTTCTCGAACTTGCTTTTTTGAATTGCCACCAGGGGATTAACAGTTCGGCTCGCCTTGTAGCGTTCGCGACCTTCACTTATCTCATAGTTTGCAACCAACTCTTTGCTTGACTAGAGATTTCCGTTCTGTGATAATTAACCTGCGTACCTTTCGCTACCATTTCCAAAAGGAATTGAATATGGCTGAGAACAAGACCAAAGCAACCACCGTGCCGGTAATGGAGTTTCCTGAACCAAGTTGAAAGTGAGAGCCGCCAGAAAGACAACCTAACCCACGATTGATTTGTTGCGAAATTTGACCAGGGAAGAGGCGCGGATGTGGGGCCGGGCATCATTGGGTTTGGCAGCCCTATCATTATCGCTACGACAGCAGCGGGCGGGAAAGCCCGATTCGATGCTGGTGGGATTTTCGCGTAAAGGCTATTTCGCTATACATCGCGGGTGGGTATGACGGGCATGAGGAACTGCGGGACAAGCTGGGAAAAGATCACACACGGCAAAGAGGGTGTATTTACGCCAAAGGTGTGATGTGGATATGCAGGTGCTGCAGGAAATAGTGGTCGAAGAAATCAGTGGCGCGGATGCAGGAGTCATACGACGGGGTGAGAGGGTACTGTTGTCGTAGAATGCACCTTACGGCAAGGTGGTTAGCGGTAATCGGACGCCACCCGGCGGAGGTGGGAGATTTAAGGAGGCTTGTCTACGGGAGTTTCGCCTTCAGTGCCCAGGACCCGACAATACTGCGTAATTTGTGTTAAGGATGCTCCGTCTCCTTCTGTCTGGCGCGTCAACTTGGTTCCTATACTTCACCACATGGACACATTAACTGGAACAATTGAACGGATTACGTTTTACAATGAGGAAAACGGCTTACACCATCCTCAAAGATGACGCCTGATGACAAGCTGCCCAACGACAGCCCGTGATGGTACGGTGACAGTGGTAGGCAGTATGCAGGAGTGGGGCCGGGCAAGGCGTGGGGAATTCAGCAGGGACGGTGAATGACGCGCGCTGGGGAATGCGGTTCGTGCGGAGGCAGTGCGCCCTATTCCCCTGCTACCACAGCTGGCATCGTCAATTATTTGTCGAGCGGGATTGTGCCGGGCATCGGGCCGGTGACGGCTGGCAAGCGCACATCGTTAAACACTTCGGCATGGAAACGCTGACCATCCTCGACAAAGACCCGGAACGGATCAGAAGAAGTACCGGGTTTGAAAACACGTCGCTGGCACGAGCGCTGAAGGTAGCGTGGATGGAAAATCAGGCGGTGCGGCAAACCATGGTTACGCAAGGCTACGGCATCACCATCGCGGATGGCGGTGAAAATCCACAATGAGTATGGCAATGAAACGGTCAAGAAGGTCAAAGAAAATCCATACCAACTGTGGCGGACGAAGTTTTTGGTATCGGCTTCATTAAAGCAGATGTGATCGCGCAAAAGATGGGGGTTAGGCCCGACGCGCCGATCCGCATCCGGGCGGTTTGCAATTCGCACTCAACAAACTGGCGCAGGATGGCATAATACCCACTCCCCGCCAACTGCTGCTGGACACAGCATCCGAACTGCTCAAGGTGGATAACCCCGCACGGGTGGCGGCGCTGGACGCTCAGGCGGCGGCGGAAGAACTCATCAGTGAAATGATAAAGACACCGGATGGGCCGAGCGCGCAGGCGATCTGTTACCTGTTTACTACTACTCCGAGATCGGGTCAGCCAGAGCATGTGCGAAAGATCGCGAGACGCGCTTCGATGACCTCAGTCTGGAAGCGGACGGAGTGGACGAAGTTCCTAAAGGAAAGCGAAGCAGAACAATGTGGCACTGACTGAACAGCAGCAGGGGAGCGAGTACAAACCGCGTGACTAGCAAAATTTCGGTGCTGACGGGCGGGCCGGGCACAGGCAAAACCACCACACTGCAAATGGTGTTAACCGCACACTGGCAGAAAAACGCAGCTTCCGGTTGGCGTCGCCAACCGGCAGAACAATAAGCGAGCTGAGCGAGGCGACGGGACAGCCTGCCAGCACCATTCACCGCATGTTGGGCTATATGCCGGATGGCGGGTTTGATGTGGACGAAGATGACCCGCTGGACGCCGATATGATCATCGTGGATGAGTCGTCCATGATTGACCTGATTTTGTTTTATAACTTGCTCAAAGCCATGCAGCCCAATCACTGCTGATGCTGGTGGGCGATGTGGATCAGCTGCCCAGCGTGGGGGCGGGGAATGTGCTGCAGGATGTGATTGACAATTGGACTGGCGCACGTGAGCGCGTTTGGACGCGATATCTTCCGGCAGAGCGAGGACAGCCTGATTGTGGTGAACGCCCACAAAAGGGTCGAAAAGCCACGGCGGATGCCGGAGCTGAATAGCAGAGCAGCGACTTTTTCTTTTTCCGCGAGGCCGGAGCAGGCGAAGCAGAACTGGTGGTGGATATTGTACAGACGTTCTTAATGGTTTGAGGTGAATCCGCTGGATGATGATGTGCAGGTGATTGCGCCGATGTACCGCGGGCCAGCGGGCGTGAACGCGCTGAACGATGCGCTGCAAGCGGCGCTCAGCAGCAGTTCGCGGCAGGCAGAAAAGCGGCTGGCGGGCGGCGTTCCAGGCGGGCGACAAGGTAATGCAAATCCGCAGCAGCGAAAGGAAAGGAAGTTTTGAACGGTGACATCGGGCGCATCGGGGTTGATTCGGCAGAACTCGATAGAGGTCGTGATAGATGGGCGCTTCATTTATTATGATTTCAGCGAGGCGGATGAACTAACGCTGGCCTACTGTATCAGCACGCACCGCAGCAAGGTGGGGAGTACCCGGTGGTGGTGATTCCGCTGCTGACGCAGCATTACATGATGCTGCAACGCAATCTGATTTACGGCCATTACGCGCGCCAAGCAGACCTGCGTGCTGGGTGGGGACGCACAGGCGCTGCATATTGCGGTGGGGAACAACAAGGTGAGCGAGCGGTTCAGCGGGCTGCTGGGGCGGCTGCGGGGGTGAGGAGGTTGTTCGTTTGGACAGGGCACGTCCTGTCCCTACGTCGAGCAATGCTGTTGAGGCAATTTATTGGTACGCTTTTCTACCACTGCTTTGCCCAATCGGGTGCTTCGACGGATTCGGGTTTGTTGGCATTGAAGTCAGCCAGTTCAGTGTAGACCAGTTCACCGTCATGTAACGCAGCGCCGAGCAGTTTGCCTGCGCTGAAAAAGACTACGCGACCCTGCTGGTCGAAGTCTGCTCTGATAGCACCTTTCAATTCATATATATGGTTGCTTGACATATCAACAAGGCCATATTTCCTGACAGCATTTCCATAATAGAATATTTCGATGGCGTAGTTGCCGAATTGTTTATGTTGAATTCAGGGATATTCATTTGGGTTGTCCCAATCAGGAAAAGTTATTCCATCTAGCGGCTCAAAAAGCTCAACATCACCATTCAACTGAGCTTTATACTCGTTGCTAATGTATATCCAATTATGCCGATCAATCGTTTTTTGCGTTTCTGGATCAATGCTCGGTTCGTAATCCTTACTTACGACCTTAAGATGCGGCAGTTGAAACATCGGATCTTGCACGCTGTCTGCCCAGACACGCACTGTCCTATCATCAATGAAAGCTGCGCTTCTTATGCGCGGCCACACTACGAGCGCCGTAAAGTATGGTGGCTTACTAATTGCAGTGTATCTCATGCCGACTTCCGGATTTCTCGTCCAGTTACTTCCTTGAAATACATAGTATATAAGGAGTTTCCCGTCTGATGATAAATTACATGAGCCTTCGTACAGTCGAGCTTTTATCCACTGTCCGGCCTCAAGCGTATCGGTATCCGTTTGCCACTTTATCATCTGCACCCAGTCGCTCGGCCCACGCCGCAGGATGACGCCAACCGGGGAAGTGCGGGCCAGCAGCACGAACAGGCGGGCGGGAGGATTACTAGTCATAACCTAGTTCGGCTCTCCCATCTTATCGGTTTCGTCCATTGGAGTCGTCCAATTGCCCGTTACCAGAGCTTCTATATCTAGCCCATCGTCTAAATCAGGCCAATAGACACTGAAGGCATGAAGTTCAAAATTCATTTGTTGTTGGGGTGTCGCATTCGCCAACCACGGAAACCAATGTAAAGGCGCGCCAAACACCCGCTTGTCCCGTAATGTAATCCAGACCATTGCATCGTGTAGAGCTACATCAATCGGGTGGTTGTTCGGGTAACTCATTTTGATCTCCTGCGTGTCGAACAGGATGATACTTATCCCATTCGAGCAACAAACTTTCCTGATTTTCGAGGATTAATTCAAGAATTGTTTTGATTTCCCGACTATTGAATCCCCAGTTGTCCAGTACTTCCACTGGTTCTAAACCAACTTTTGCTTCATTGTCGCCATTGAAGACGTGGACATGGGCTGGAGGATGGTCTTTTGTATAAATTCTAACATCATAACCGTGCTCGCGCCGATTTAATAGCGTCGGCGACATATTTTATCCCTCCACTGCGCGGCGGATTTGGCTGAACTGCGGCATGTGAGACATTTCGTGGCGGGCGAAGTAGGTGGCTTGCGACAGCACCGTCTGTTCACCGAATTCGGAATGCCAACCGCTGCGCCACCAATCTTCGGCGGAGATGCCTTTCAAGCGCAGCACCAGATCATCGCGCAGGTCGTGGTAGTGTTCCAGCACTTCACCTGTGGACACGCCCTGTTGGTCTTTCTGTGCCCAGACAGCGCGGGCTTCCAACGAGGGATTATTTTCGGTTAGCAGCAGGTCAATGCGCTCGGTGAGGAGTTCTGCGCCATCATGAGGTGCCACAACAGTTGGTGCAGTTCCACTCGCCTGCTGCCGGAGCGACCAACAACTGCCGCTCGGTGAGGCCGGCGAGTTGGGCATCAATGATAGGCGGATTATTTTCCAGCGCGGCAAGCACTTCGGTGGGGGAAAGCGGGTCGAGATACCAGACGGGACGAAATTCGCGCATGCCCAGCCAGTGGTCGTGACCGCCCGAAAATTCGGGGGGATCGCCTAAATAGATTTCACCTTCGGTGCGGCCGACATGGACAGCAGGAATGTCCTCGTAGGGGACGGGGCGGTCTTCGCGGATGGCTAGTAAACCCTTTTCCAGCGCACTCATGACAGCTTTATTCGCCCCTTGCCCGCGCAGGTCATCCATAATGGAAGATAGGTCGGCTTCGAGGTCCGCCCCACGTGGCACGCCGGTTGCGTTTGACTGCTTAACCTCCTCAGCATAGGCTAAGGCCCAGAGCAGCTTAGCCACGTTGTTGTAACCGCCTGCTTCCGAGCCACGGGCAGCGCGGACGAGGCGAATGATATTGTCAGTCATGATGTCATCTTTCTCCTGTGATTACCAGGCGGTGTAACCGCCATCTACGATCAAGTCGGTGCCGGTGGCGAAGGCGGACGCATCAGACGCCAGATACCACACCGCGTGCGCCACATCTGATGGCTTGCCCATGTGCCCCATGGGTGTCATTTCGTTCCAGATCGCCGCCCACTCGGTATAAGTTTCAACGGCGCGGCGGGTCATTTCAGTGGCGATGTAGCCGGGAGAAACCGAGTTGACACGCACACCGCGTCCGGCCCACTCGGCGGCCAGCGACTTGGTGAGCATGATGACACCCGCTTTGGAGACGTTATAGGCCGACTGGGGCTGCGGTTTGTTGACGATGGAACCGGACATGGAGGCGATATTGACAATTGCGCCTGAACCGCGCTCCAGCATGTGCGCCGCGACGGCACGGCAGCCCCAAAACGCACCGTTCAAATTGACATCAATGACGTCTAGCCAATCGGTATCTGACATTTCTTCGGCTTTTTTCCACAATGCGATACCGGCATTGTTGACCATAATATCGAGCTGACCGAATTGATCCAGCGTGCTGGCAATGGCTGCATTGACGCTGGCGGGTTCGCGCACGTTGCACTGGACGGCAAAACTCTGCCGCCCCAGCGCCCGAATTTCGGAGGCCGCTTCTTCGGCGGTGGCCGGATCGAGTTCGGCAATTGCCACATCAGCGCCAGCAGCAGCCAGCGTGCGCGCGATTTCGCGACCAATGCCGCGCCCCGCGCCGGTAATGAGGGCTTTGCGCCCTGTTAAGTCAAAAAGGTTGGTCATCTTAATCCTCACAATTAAATTATCAACAAACTGCCGCAGATTGTATCCTATCTCGCGATGGGGTAGAAATAGGTTGGTTTGTTCATTTTTTGTTCACAATTTAGCCGTATGCTGGTGAAACATTGGGTTCTGTAGACGGACAAATCCATGTACAGATTAGTAACGTTGAAATGGACGGGGCGTGCCTCGTCCCTATGAGGTGTAGAGATTATGAGTTTCCGCAAGATAACTTTGCTGGGTTTATTGTTAGTGGTGCTGGTGGCTGGCGGCATCGTTCAGGCGCAAGATGACCTCTCGCAGTTTCAAGGCGATCCACAGTTCCCCGCGCCGGTGATCCCGACAGGGGTGGACTGGCTGAATGTGCCCGCGCCGCTGACGCTGGAACAACTGCGGGGCAAGGTGGTGCTGCTAGATTTCTGGACGTATGGCTGCATCAACTGTATCCACATGATCCCGGTACTCAAGCAGTTGGAAAGCAAATATGGTGATTCGCTGGCTGTTATTGGCATTCACTCTGCCAAGTTCGCCAATGAAGGGCAGACCGACAACATCCGCCAGATTGTCCAACGCTACGGTTTGACTCATCCGGTGGTCAACGACAATCAGTTCATCGTGTGGAACGCCTATCAACTGTACGGAGTGAACGCTTGGCCGACCTTTGTGGTGATTGACCCGCGCGGTAATTTGTTCGCGGTGCAGGCGGGCGAAATTCCGTATGAGGCCTTTGACCGGGTTATCGGCGGTATGGTGGCTTACTTCGACGGGTTAGGGGAGATTAACCGCGATCCGATAACACTGGCGGTAGAGGGTTCAAACGCACCTAGCTCGGCATTGGCATTCCCCGGCAAGGTGACGGTAGACCCGCTGGGCGGGCGGTTGTTCATCGCAGACAGTAGCCACAACCGTATCGTTATTGCCGATTTGAATACCTACGAAGTGCTGGATGTGATCGGCACAGGCGAAGCGGGCATAAAGGACGGCAGCAGTAGCGAGGTGCAGTTCAACAAGCCGCAGGGCATGGCTTTCCGCGACAACAAGCTGTACATTGCCGACACGGATAATCACGCTATCCGTCTGGTTGATTTGACAACGCGCACCGTGAGCACGATTGCTGGAACCGGACAGCCCGGCTACAGCCGCAGCTCTGGCGTGCCGCTGCAAACCGCTATTAGCAGCCCGTGGGATGTGACCTTCGGCGACGGGGATAATTTATATATTGCGATGGCCGGGGTACACCAAATTTGGGTGCTGTCGCTGGATAATGATTCAATTGGCCCCATCGCAGGCAGTGGACGTGAAGGCTTGCAGGACGGCGGCTTGAACGAGGCGGAAATGGCACAGCCCAGTGGATTGTTTTGGAAGGACAATGTGCTGTACGTTGCAGACAGCGAGTCGAGCAGCGTGCGTGCGGTGGATTTCACGGCGCGTACCGTAACTACGCTTGCTGGCCCAACCGAAAATAACCTGTTCGATTTTGGCGACGTAGATGGCGCAGTCGGCACGTCCCGCTTGCAGCACACGCTGGCGGTAACGGGCGGGGTAGATGGGCAGTTGTTTGTGGCGGATACTTACAACAGCAAGATCAAACTGCTTGATCCCGCCACCAAAGAAATTACGACCCTGTTGGGCTTGGGCGGGGATGGTGGCTTCCGGGACGGCGATACGACCAGCGCACAATTTGATGAACCGGGCGGATTGGCCTTTTACGACGGTAAGCTGTTTGTGGCGGACACTAACAACGGTGCGGTGCGAGTGGTGGATGTGGCGGCCAACACTGTTAACACTATCAGTTTCCCCAACCCGGAATTGCTGCAAATTGCTGACCAAGTTACGGTGGTGGGCGGCAACAGCGCATCTGGCTTGACGGTGACTGCCGATGCACAAACAGTCAGGGCAGGTGATGGACAAATCGTACTCAATATCAACCTGCCGGAAGGCTATAAGCTCAATACGATAGCTCCGTTCACGGCAGAGTGGTCGAGCGATGGCGCGGCTGTTACGGTGGCGGATGGGGATAAGACGCAGAGTATCGTTGCGCCCGAACTGCCGATCAGCGTGCCAGTTACCTTTAGTGATGGCACGGCCAATCTAACGGGTGACCTGACTATTTATTACTGTGAGGCGGTTAAGGAAAGTTTGTGCTTTATTGACCGTGTCGCAGTGAGCGCACCCGTAACGGTGAGCGCCGAAGGCAGCGGGACGGTCATCAATGTGGCACGCGACATTACGCCGCCGACTGTGCCAACGGGCAGTTTAGGCGGGTAAAATCACTGACCACAGAAATAATAGATGCGGTCAGCTTGCGATAGCTGCCGCATCTCATTGAATACAAAGCACCGAATTTGGTTCCTCTGATGAACGACAAGATTGGGTATAGTGTGCTTTTTCACAGAGACGCATCAATATCTTTTTCGCTTATATTGCTAAAGTCAAATGCAACCAATTGCTCATCTTCCGCTTCAAGAAAACCAAAATGCCTGCCTTGTGGATTTCCGTAGGAGCGTGCCCGATTTCCACACGGCACCAACCGCAGTTTTCGCTCCGAGGTAAGTATCACGAAACTCACCAGTTGGAAGCCTGCTTTTTCAATACCGTGTTGGGAGGCCTTATTATCTATACGATGACCAATCCAAAACCTTTCCGCATCCCCCCTGTTCCAAGCGAAGGATGGATTGAAGTAGATGGGGGTAAATCCCGCGCCCACGCGCTACCTCCAATGTGCGAAAATCCCATAGAGCATGGTCGGGCGGTGTAATCGGCCAAAATATGTCACCCACGCCCACAGAATTGGCGCCACTCCAATCGTAGCCAAAAGGCTCATCTTCGATGTAGGCGACATAGGCCGTAATGGCGTCGCTTAACCGTGCTTCAATCTTTGCAGGCTGTAAGTCATGCAAATCGGCTAATAACGGCACATCTGTCACACGTTCACAGTGAAAATCCGGCAGCGGCGCAACGAGGGGAGATTATCGCCGCGCCACCACGTATAAGATTTCGCCAAAATCGAATGGGTCATTCTGTTTTCCTTTTGGGACAACACTTTAACGTGGCTCGTGCGGGACAAGTCAGTCTGCCGTACATTTAGATATTTATGAGCTTGTAATAATTGTACCCAAAGCATGGCGCAACTTGCTAGATGAGCGAGGCTGTTTTGTCGCCACTCTAGTTCGGGTTTGTCTACCGTGCCACATTTTGTTCAAATCGTGCCGACGATTTATATGTTTATGATGATAATACAAGTTCAAGGGGGTAGGATATACGCCCTGACGCTAGTCCCCTCCTTTTTCACCATCGTCCATCAATCTTTCGGGGACAATTTGAATGGCGGATGAGCTGACATGTACCTCTCCACACGGGTAAAAAGGGCGTAACTACACGATTTCAACGGCTCATATCTGTCCTGCGACTAGCCTGCGGCCTGACCGCTGGCTAAGCGCTGGTCAATTTCGGCCAGCAAGCTGGCGGTGACCACTTTGGTGGGATAAGGCAGGGCTTCGCGGATGAGGATTTCCGGGCGTCGGCCTTCCACACGGGCGAGATAATATATGTCAAACAGCGCGCGCCAATCCATTACCAGGAAGGCATGCGCTTCAGGCGTTTTAGATAGGGCACATTCGGCAGCAGCGCGTGGTTCGCTGCCACGGCTAACCGGATAGACGTAGTCTTCCGTGATGAAACCGGAACGCCCTAATTCCAACGAATGCCAACGGGAAGGGAAGTATGGGGCGGCACACAGTGCAAGCAGGATACCGGTCACAATCATGGCTGGAACAAAGCGAGGAATAACCTTCGGCATGAAGCGTGCAATTCCTGAGAGCAGTGTCCCTGCGCCGATGCCCGCAAACAGCGCGAGCAGCAGGTAAAAGGGTAGGTAAAAAAGGTATTTGTCACCGGGGAAGTAGACCAATCCGGCGGCGTAGGTCACGACGAGCGCACTGCCAGTGAGCGCGAACAGGCGACGACGGCTGAATGCTGCGGACGGCAAACCAAAGACCGCCAACCAAAGAGTCGGGGTTGCGAATTCACGCGCTAAATCCGTGCGAAAAAAGATAGTGATAGTCTTTCCATAATCCACATCATTGGGCAGCATCCGGTCACGCCACTGATAGCCAGTCACACTCAGCCAAAAGCGTTCTGGCAGGCTGTCTAAGTCAGCTTCGGTTAAGTGCCACGCATCGCGCGAGGGGTACATGGTTGTATCGAAGATGCTGGTAGGGGTGGGGCGGGAGTCGTAGAAAGCAAAGAGCGCGTAAAACGCCAGCAGTCCGGCAACCGCACCGGCGGCGAGAACTAGCAGATTCTTCCACTGCCCGCGTTCGGGTGGTAAGCCGGTGACAATACCCCACAGCACAAAGAGGCCGATAGACGGCGCGAAGAGCAGCACGAACAGGTGAACGCCGACACCGAGCGTGAGAATGACTCCAGACAGGAACAGCAGCCAAACCCGCCGCGTAACCGCCTGCCAGCGCAAGAGCAGCAACAACAGCAGACTGATGACGGCTAAGGCGGGTGTATAGACTTCGGCTATAATACTTTGCGACCAGAACGTATAGGAAATGAGCAGGGCAAAGCTGGCGAACAGGCTGCCTCCACGTCCGGTAAAGTGGCGGGTGATGAGGTACAGATTGCCGAGTGTAATGGCTGCAGCCACGGCGGAAGCAAAATTGATGCGCCATGCCAAAGTGCCAACGGGCAGGAAACCGACGAGACGGGCGAAGAGCAAATATACCGGATAGCCGGTGGTGTGGGTCATGCCACCTTCATAGGCAAGCGTTTGAAACTCGCCAGAGTCGCCATACAACATGTCCGGCGCCAGGACGCGGGTATAGATCACCAATGCCAGTAACATGATACCCAGCGCCATAAGTAGGTCGGCGCGCTGCCAGCGGAAGCCCGGTTGGTTGGATGGTGAGGACGAGGGCGAGGCAGCGGTGTCTAGCATAGTTATTTCTTTTAGCTAATTAATATTGGATGTTGAATTGAGCCAGTCTAGCTGCCTGTACGGGCTGTGTCAACTTGGGCAATGTAATGAATGATGGTGATCAAAAATGAGTTATGGCTGGCACGAAATTCGATCGTTGATGTTAGTAGGTGTGGTGCTGGCGGGATGTGGGGCAGCACAGAACCCGGGAACATCTGAAACAATCGTGGCGAGCGCAACCACCATAGTACGTCTCACCCTTCCGCCAGAGTGGACACTTACGCCTACGTACACACCTGCGCCGCCAACGGCCACTGCTACCCGTAGGCCGACCTCAACACCCGTTCCGACGCTGACCGCTGAGGATGTTTGTCGTGCATTCACATGGGAGACGAATTTCAGCCCTGATTCGCAGACAGGCGAAGCCCATCGTTTTGGTGGGGATGCTGTTATTTCGGTGCTGGCGACCACACCAACTACCGATTTACAGGTGCGCTTCACGTTGACAATTGTAGAGACAGGTGAAAGCGATCATTTTGATATGCCGGGTGGGCAGATGGTCGGTTTGAATTATGGGGTGAAGTATTTGCCACAAACCGGAACGTACAACTGGTCGCTGATGGTCATCAGTCCGCAGTACGGGGAGTTGTGCCAACAGAAAGGGGAATTTGTGGTGACGAGTATTGTGCCCAGCACGGCTACGGCGCTGCCAGAGGCGACGGCAGAGATAACATCGGTAGCTACAGCAGATGTGGCTCCATAAACGAGAATGATAGTTTGAGATGAAGTGGAACAACCATGACTATTTTGTTTGAGACGGAACGTTTAGTGGTGCGTGAGCTGGAAGTGGACGATCTGGATGATTTTTATGCGATTACTGGAGACGCTGAACTGAGCAAATATATGGGAGATAGACAGCCTCTTTCGCGCGAGATCACCCAGAAGTGGATTGACATTTCGATCAACAATTACCGGACGAAGGGATATGGCTGTTCAGCAGTAATTGCTAAAGATGACGGTGCATTTATTGGCTTTTGTGGGTTGGTCTATTCGGACAATATTCGGCCGCCGGTTGAAGCGGAATTGATTTATGCACTTTTGAAACGCTGCTGGGGACGAGGTTTGGCAACCGAGGTGGCGGGAGCGATGTTGACCTACGGTTTCGAGAAGTGCGGACTGAAGCGCATCATGGCAACGATTGATCCGGAAAATACAGCCTCGGCGCGGGTGGTCACCAAGGCAGGAATGACGTTCTACAAGAATGAAGTTTATGAAGATGGTGAAACCACTGATTTTTATGTGATTACAGACGGAAGCAGTCAATTCGATTTATGATTATTCCCCACACAATCTGAGTTTCACCCGCCCTTTTTTTCAGCCATTTGGCAGTTTTTTGGCACGTGTCGCCGGATGTGCGGTGGGCACACGTCAGGTTGTGGAATATTACTGACCCTACACTTAAGCTAACAATGGCTGTTGTAGGGAGGTGGGTTATATGCGATTCACAAAACGCTTATCAATTGTGGCAATCATCTTATTGGCTATGCCACCAGTCCTACTGGCACAGTCTCCAGCGCAGCCTTCACCGACTGCTTTCGCAACTCCAACATTACCACTTATAGGACCGACACCACTTTCTGCTGAGCCGATTAAGATTGGCGAAACGGTAAACGGGCGCTTTAGTGACGCAAATGCTATGGTGACATATCGCTTTGTGGGACAAGCTGGGCAAATTATTACAATTGCGCTGCAGAATTCCTTAATCAGCGGGGCTGCTGGTTGTTTTACACTAGGTGATACGTCTCTAGTTCCATTGGCCTACAGCACAACTGAATACCTACAAAGTGGGCCGCGTGCGGCGCTTTATTTCTTCCCGCTGCCGGGCGACCAAGACTATTTCATTTCGATTTCGGCCTGCGGCGCAAGTGGTGATTACAGCTTGAGTCTGGCGGCTCCACCTGTCGGTCTGTTGGACTTCAATCACTTCGTTGAAGGTCACCTGAGTGATGCGATATATGCCGTAGGTTATCGCTTTGAGGGGCGCGCAGGTGATTTGCTTACCTTCAGCTTCAGCTCATTGATTTCATCAATTACTGTTGATCTAGTTTGTGCTGAAAAGGTGCGCTGCGGTGAGTATGTTGTGAATTCTGTCACCGGATACAACGCAAGTGGCAAGCCACAGACGCTGCCCGCCGATGCGCTGTATTTGGTTACGGTTCGCAGTCAAGGTGAAGTTGGTTCCTTCCGGTTGGCGGTCAACCGTCTGACATCTACTCCGGTTGCCTACAATGTACCGGTTGAAGCTGAGTTCAACGACGGTGTAGCTGCGTTACAATACACCTTTCCGGTGGCAATGGGGGACAATTTTAATGTCCGTGCAACCAGCGCGGAAAGTTTCGATACCCGCCTAACCCTCATGACAGCAGATGGTAATTTGTTGACGCAAGACGATGACAGTGGGAATAGATATGATCCCGAAATCTTGAACCAACTGGTTTATTCTAGTGGTAACTATATGATTATTCTTGAACCTGCTATGCTCGGCAACACAGGAACCGTTTCAATTTTGTTGGAGCGGATTCCCCCAGTGGTGCTGGACGACGGACCGCAGCAACTGATCTTGACAAGTAAGCAGGTTACGGGAGTGGCTCGCTTTAGTGGGGCAGCCGGGGAACAGGTGCGGGTTCACGTACGGGTGATTGCCGGGCTGACGGCCTCGCCGCAGCTTGATATACGGCAGAACGCAACGTTGTTGGTTAACTCATTTGCTAGTGGCAGTGATGGCTTTGCGGTGGATTTTGTGACGCCAGAAACGGGCGACGTGATCATTTTTGTAACAGGTGGCACAGGAACGGTTGAACTGAGTCTCGAACGGTTAGGACAGGTGGGGTAACCAAGAAGGGCGGCGCATATACCGCCCTAGCTTTGTGTCATTCTGATTAGAGTATTTGGCTGAGGAACAGCTTGGTACGGGGGTGCTGAGCCTGCTCGAAGAAGTATTCCGGTGTTCCCTGTTCGACGATGCGCCCCTGATCGAAGAAGATGATGCGGTCAGCTACTTCGCGGGCGAAGCCCATTTCGTGGGTGACGACAATCATGGTCATGCCGCTGCGGGCTAGTTCCTTCATCACGTCCAGCACTTCTTTAATCATTTCGGGGTCGAGCGCCGAAGTCGGTTCATCGAAGAGCATGATCTTGGGTTCCATCGCCAGCGCCCGCGCGATAGCGACGCGCTGCTGCTGACCGCCGGAGAGTTGTCCGGGGTATTTGCCTGCCTGCTCCGGGATGCCGACGCGCTCCAACAGTTCGGTGGCTTTGGCTTCAGCTTTATCACGCGAGTATCCACGTACTTTCATGGGGGCGAGCGTGATATTTTCCATGACCGTTTTGTGGGGGAATAGATTGAACTGCTGAAACACCATGCCTATTTCACGGCGGATGGCGGCGATATTGCGGATGTCGTTACCTAGTTCGATGCCATCCACGATGATATCCCCGCTCTGATGCTCTTCAAGGCGGTTGATACAGCGGATGAAGGTGGATTTACCAGAACCAGATGGCCCTATGACGACTACCACTTCCTGTGGGGCGACATCTACAGAAATGTCGCGTAGGACATGGAATTCACCGAACCATTTGTTCACATCCTTGCATTGGATAATCGGTTCACCGTTTTGTTCAGCCATTTGATATTCCTTACAAGATACTCATCACCATACAACGGATTAAGTAAAACTATAGGGTGTATTCACCGTCTGGCATTGCCGATAAAGTCATGAGGATAGGGGCCGGGTAGATGGCTTACTTCATCTAATCGCGTACGCTGTTCCACAGTAAGCGACCAACCCACTGATCCCAAGTTGCCCTGTGCTTGTTCAATCGTGCGAGCGCCGATAATGGGCGCGGTGACGCCGGGACGATCTTTAACCCAATTGAGGGCCACCTGAGCCGGGGTTTTGCCGGTTTCTTTGGCCGTTGCCATCAAGATGTCAAGAACGCTCCATGTGCGTTCTTGATCATACCTATCCCAGCTTTCTGACCAACCTTCGCGGGTGGCTTTGGCAACACGCGAGTCATCGGCTGGAACAGCCATGCCGCGCTGGTAACGCCCGGTCAGCCAGCCGCCGCGCAGTGGACTCCATGGGATAATACCGATGCCTTCTGCTTGACAAACTTCTAACAGTTCCCACTCTAAATACCGATCCAGTAAGTTATAGAGTGGTTGTAAACATACGAATGATTCCCAACCTCTGGATTGGCTGATGTTGACTGCTTTTTGAATCTGGTAGGCTTTGAAATTGCTGACGCCTAGATAACGCACCTTGCCGCTAACAACCAATTGATTGAGGGCAGAGAGCGTTTCCTCTAATGGGGTGAAACGATCCCAACAGTGGACCTGATACAGATCAACATAATCCACACCGAGACGGCGCAGGCTCTGGTCAATGCCATCCAGAATGTGTTTACGGCTTAAACCTGTGCCGTTTATACCACCCATCGGGAAGCGGACTTTTGTGGCGATAACCCAATCTTCACGTTTTTTGCCCGCCAGCCATTTGCCGACCACTGTTTCGCTGCCGCCTTGCGAATAGACATCAGCAGTATCAATGAAATTTCCGCCAGCATCGGCGAACATATTCATAATTTCAAAGCTGGTTTGTTCGTTGGCTTCACGCCCGAAAGTCATTGCGCCGAGACATAGTTCGCTGACTTTTAGACCGGTTCTCCCTACAAAACGGTATTCCATGAAACTTCTGACCTTTATATTTGCATCTTGAGCGCACGACCCGAACCACTGGCTTCGATACGGCGACTGACGGCGGCGATGGCATAGCTAACAACAAAGTAGAAAATGACGACAAAGGCAAAGAGTTCACGGCGGAGACCCAGAAACTCGGTTTGAGCGTAGACGTTCTGTGCCATCCCGAGCAAATCAATAAGACCGACCTGGCCGACGAGAGAGGTGTCTTTGAACATACCGACGAAGTTGCCCATCATAGGCGGTATGACTAAGCGCAGCGCCTGCGGCAGGGTGATGAACAGCGTAATTTGTATTCCACTCAAGCCAAGCGCTTTTGCGGCTTCTTCCTGTCCGCCGGGGATGGCCTGCAAACCACCGCGTACGACTTCGGCATTATAGGCTGCCGTGAACAACACAGTAGCAATCATTGCGCGGAACGCACCGGGGAATGCGCTCAATTCCGGGTTTATCAATGGAATGAGTAGCTGAGCCATGAACAGCACTGTAATGAAAGGGATGCCGCGTATGACTTCAATATAGATGGTACATACTGTACTGATGACAGGTGCTTTGCTGCGGCGACCCAGTGCCAGCAGGATGCCTAGCGGTAGCGAACCGATGATCCCGACAACCGTTAGCAGAACCGTCAACAATATACCGCCCCACCGGGATGTATCTGTTACGGGCAAGAATCCGTCGCTCGGCGTCACACCATAAATGAGGACAAATGCAAGTACTGGCGTGATGATGAGCAACCAAAGGGCAATACGTCCTGTTGTGCGGTGAGGCTGCTCTGGCGGGGATGCGTAACGGTCAATGGCCCGTCCGGCAAAATAGCCGACAGCGCCTGCCACAACGACCACTAAAAAGAAGACATTGATCTGGTTCAGGAAGGGTGCTACATACAACCTCAGAAAGTCATTTAGGGTGGAAGTGCCGCGATACTGGTTAGTAATGATGCCAGTGAAGGGAAATTGACGCCCTGTTTCACTACGTGGTAGTTCGGCTTGAGTAGTGTATAGGTCCGTCATGCGTACGTATTCGGAGAGTGTGCCGGCAGCGCTGTTACCGGCATTTGCACCGGCAACCAATGTGCGTTCGAGGACGGGATAGACACCGATCACCTCAATGAGCGCCAGTGAATCTTTGGCAGCGACTTCCTTTTGGAGAATATACCAGCCATCATTCGGCAGAGTTACGGAGAAAGGCTCGCTGGTTTGCTCCAGCGTAACCTCGCCGCCCTCAATGGGTGTTTGCGTGTCGCCGTTCAAAATAGTGATTTTGACAGCAGCTTGATTGAGCTTCAGCGACTCTGTCACCGGATCTATGACTGTGATGCGCGACTCTTCACCTTCGACACGCGAACGCTGGTTATCAGTGAGCGTGTCACCTGCAAGCAGTGCTTCAATTTCGGCGATGCGCTGTTCGGCGGTCAGGCGGTTGGCAGCAGCATTCAGGGCGGCATTGGCGGTGTTATCGGTGAAACTGTGTAGTCCGGCCAATTCGCGATCAGATATGGCGTATTGTGTGGCAAACTGAAATGTTACGATTTCACCGGCACGACCGACAAAAGCGACATTGGCGTCCGGCGACGGTCCGTTATCACCACCGACATGCACCGCGCCTGCCGACATATAAAATGGCGGCAGCGCGAGAGTGGCATTGATGACTGCCGGAACGATGAAGGTGAGTGCGATTAAGACTGCCAGCACGATGACTAACCGCCGCCGGACGCGTGCCCAAGCTGCCAGCGCCAAGCCGATGGTTGCGGCTGTTAATAGCACAACCAATGTAACGCGCCACTGTGCTGTGTCTTCGTAACGCCCCAATGCCAGCAGGCTCAAGTTGAAATTGATGGCGTACCAATTAGCCTGTGTTACCGTCCATGAAACAAACGATGATACCAGACCGATTGCAACGATACTGACGACGATAGTTAAAATGCTGTCAAAAACGGTGTTGAAGAGATTCTTTTTGACCCATGCCAGCGGGCCTACAACCAGCAAGGGAGGCTGACGTGGATGCGAATCATCCTGCGTGATGACCGTTCCACGCAAATTACCGGGATGTTTTTCGCTGAGGGTCGCCATAAAACTACTACCTCGTTACCAGTTGGAAGCGCCGATTTGCCAAATTGGTGAAGGAGGCAATAATCAGGCTAATAGACAGATAAGTCAGCATAATCATGGTGATACCGCTGACGGATTGACCGGATTGGTTCATGATGGTGACAGAAACTTGGAAGATGTCGGCGAACGCGATGGCTATCGCCAAACTGGAGTTTTTCGCCAAATTTAGATACTGGCTGGCAAGCGGCGGAATAATAACGCGCATGGCTTGTGGCAAGATAATCATGGATAGGGTTTGTGTGGTTGTAAAACCCAAGGCGCGTGAGGCTTCGATTTGTCCTTTAGGCACTGCCAGAATGCCAGCGCGCACAATTTCGGCTATGAAGGCGGCGGTATAGACAACCAAACCAACTAGAAGTGCGATGTATTCCGGTGTGACCTGCGAACCGCTGACATAGCCGGAAACGATGCCCGCGTTATTCACGCGCTGCACGGGTGGAATATAGAGTATGGGATATGGACTGTAAACTTCTTCTTCTGTTAACGTGTACAGTCCGGCAGCTTTTGCTTCGTCCACTGTCAAATAAGTGGTTTGACCATCCTGCGTTACGGGGAAAGTGGCCGGAGTCGGCTCACTGCCAACAATAACCCAGCCGATGATAGCGAATAATAAGATAGCTCCGATAGCGTATGATGTTCGTGGATAAGGCCTTCCGGTCTGCTCGGTCACGCGCCCAAAATATACCCATGCCACTACAGCCAGTGCTGCCCCCACTGCAATGAAAGCTAACCAATCCGCAAAGCGGGCCGTAGCACGAATTTCAGGGAAGGCCACACCACGGCGACTGATAAAAAGTGTGGGGAAAATTTCAAACGGAATGCCGCCGGACGGCATAATGCCAAAGTAAAATACACAACCTCCAATTAACTGCCCGACCAGCAGCCCCAAAGCAGTCCAACGCCAAGCACCTGTAACGAAACGCGCACTGATGATTATGGCAACAATGCTCACTCCAGCATAGAGGAGAAAGATACTGTTGCCGGGTGATGCTGCGCCGTAGCTGCTGCTGAGCATTGCAAAGCCAATCTCGATGGCGATGATTGCAGCCCACAAACCGCTAAGCCAGAAGCGGCGGTTGGGCGCGCCTGCTTTTTCACGGCGCAGATAGCTGAACCACACAAATAGGAGGATGGCGGCTTCAATAACCCAATGTACTGGAATGATATAACGGCCTTCTGGCGGAAGGGTTAACGGGGTACGGAATTCAGGTAGAGAAGCAATAACGATGGCATACCAAAAAATGAGCTGCACCAGTACCGGTGTGTTGCGCAACAACTCCACAATGCCACGCGTCAGATTTCGCAGTAGCCAGTTACTGCTGAGGAGGAAGATACCCGCCAGTACCCCTAAGGCGGTCGTTAACACTAGGCCGACGCTGATGATACGTAGGGTATTGGTCAAGCCGACGCGGAAGGCATCGCCATAGCTGCTGTTGGATGAATACCATTCGGGGCGTTCGCCGATATCGAAACCGGCGCGATTGCCGAGGAAGTTCATGTTTGGTGTCAGATTCTTAGCGCTGAGCGACCCTAGAATTGATCCCCATAGGGCAGATAAGGCATATACCAATAGGACGGCAAAAACCAGCTGAAAGATGACGGAAAGGACGCGCTCATCGCGTAAAAATGCAGGGACTAGATTGCTGATACCACTGGATGTCTTGCCTGATCGGTTGGGGATAACTGTCATTGTTACCTGTTGTACTTGTTATGCTTGCACTTCAAAATGGAATTATTTCAGTTCGCAAAAAATATTTTAGGAGGGGCACACAGACAACCCGTGTGCCCCTAATAACATATAATTTATCCGATCAGTGGTTTAGCGGAAGGGCGGTGAATACAGCAGACCACCGCGTGTCCATAGATCATTGACACCACGCCCCAGATTGAAGGGGGTATCCGGGCCGAGGTTGCGGTCGAAAATTTCACCGTAATTGCCAACCTGCTTGATGACCGGGATCATGAAATCATTGGCGATGCCATAGAGCGAACCAATGGCGTTGTCGCCCTGACCGAGGAAACGCTGAATTTCCGGCACATCGCTGCCTACAAAGTCATCTACGTTCTGGCTGGTGATACCGAATTCTTCAGCCTGGATCGTTCCGAAGACCACCCAGCGGATGATGTCCGCCCACTGCGGGTCAGAAGCCGGGCTGAGGGGACCGAGGGGTTCCTTGCTCATGGTCACATCCAGAATGCTGAAGGCGCTGGGATCGGGGGCGCTACCCTTGTAGGAGATCAAACCACTCTTATCAGTGGTGAAGGCATCGCACTGGCCCTGAACAAAAGCATCCCATGTGGCATTAGCATCGTTGAACACTTTAGGCGTATAGCCCACGCCTGCAAGGCTCATCTGGTCAGCCAGATTGAGTTCGGTGGTAGTACCACTCTGAACACAAATGGTCAAACCTTCTAGCCCAGCGAGATCGGTGATGCCGCTGTCAGACTTGACCATCATACCCTGACCATCGTAGAAGGTAGTGGGAGCAAAAGTTGCGCCCCAAACCGCGTCACGGCTGAGTGTCCACGTGGTATTGCGGGACATCATATCGACTTCTTCAGACTGGATGGCTGCCTGACGTTCAGCGGCTTCCAAGGGGCGGAAGGTGACTTTGCTGGCATCGCCCAGTACTGCAGCGGCAACTGCACGGCAGAAATCAACATCAAAGCCCTGCCATTCACCGGCGCTGTTGACGACCGCGAAACCGGCCAGACCACCTTTGTTCGCACCACAAATTACTTCGCCGCGATCCAACACACGCTGAGTGATGGGGCCGACGGTTACGGGCTGGTCCTGAGCGGTGGCGATGCTGAACACACCGACCAGTAGCGCCATGAGGACACAGAATACTGCTACCTTCTTAAGCATATACTTAACTCCTTAATCCATTCACTATTGCTGCAACACAACACGGACTGGCCTTAACTGGTACTAGTCGGGTTGTGACTGAAGGGCAGTCTACCGTAATTGAAAGAAACTGTCAAAAAGAAAAGATTGAAATAGTCACCAAAAATATTCACTGATTTTCTGGTAAATTTGTCGGTCATAATGGGTACTAAGGTAAGAAATGCTTTTGAAATCTTGGCAAGTGAGGCAATTATGAATAGGCACTATGATGTAATCGTGCTTGGTGGTGGGGCAATTGGTGCAGCTACGGCCTATAGCCTGGTCCAACGTGGTAAGCAGGTGTTGCTTGTCGAACGATTTAGCCCGGGTCATGTCCGTGGAAGTTCATCAGGAGATGGGCGGGTCATGCGCTTCAATTACTCCGACACTATCTACGTCGAATTGGGACTGCTGGCATACCCGTTGTGGGAGCGTTTGAGTCATGACTCCGGAAAGCACCTCATAAAAAAGACAGGCATGATTGAATACGGGCCTGTTAACTGTTTGCCTATTCGCGAATCCCAATCTAACCTACAGCGATATAACCTTGCCCATCAGTGGCTAAGTGCTGCCGATGCCAACCGTCGTTTTCCCCAGTTTCATTTCTCCGAGTCGCGTGACATTCTCCATCAACCTGACGGAACGGCTATTTTCGCTACACCTGCGGTAATGGCATTGTGGGACCTATTTGTTCGTTTGGGTGGAACAACGCAAATAAATTGTCAAATCGAAGCCATTTCTGCAAGGCATGATGGGATCGAATTAAGAGATTCTCGCGGGGATTCGTGGTTCGGTGAACGTCTGGTGATGGCGGCTGGTCCATGGATGAAACCACTTGGGCGGTTGCTCGAACTTGAACTCCCGCTAAGTGTTACACAGGAGGGTGTGGCTTATTTTGCTTCTATAAATGACGTCGATCACCGTGTAGGTACGATGCCAATTTTGGCGGATTACCACACGCTCGAACATCCCTTTTTCTGCCTGCCGCAGGTTGACATTCCTGGTGTCAAAACCGGGCGACACGGCGCAGGACCTATTATTGAGGCGGATGCGCCGCAGCCTGCCTCAACAGCCATTGTTGAAGCGATGGCAGACTGGGTGAAGCGGGTGTTTCCACATCTCGACTCCACGCCATTTGAAGTAAAGACCTGTATGTTCACCAACACGCCGGATACCCATTTCATTATGGACACACATCCTCAGATGCCCAATATCGTCATCGCTTCGACGTGCAGTGGGCACGGCTTTAAGTTTGCACCCATCATTGGTGAACTGCTGGCGGGGCTGGCGCTGGATGAGAAACTGCCGCTGGAGCTCGATACTTTCTCGCTGGCGCGCTTCAATAATTCTGATGGGCTTCCCAAACGGGTGGGTGTATAACGGACATTATTACCTCGCTTGTGAATCAGACGCTATAATCGCACAATATATGAATTCATTTTTATAGAGAAAGGTTTTAAGGAGAAGTTTTATGCAAGGTTTAATGATGGATTACGAACTCACGCTCCGTCCTATTATGGAGCGCGCATATCGCTTGTTTCCCAAGCGCAAAATTTCAACAAAAGTTGGTCCAACCATGCATCGCTATACCTACGCTGATATGTACGGGCGGGTTGGTCAACTGGCAAACGCCTTGACGCGTTTAGGTGTCAAATCAGGTGACCGGGTGGCAACATTGGCGTGGAATACTTACCGCCATCTTGAGCTATATTTCGCCGTACCGTGTATGGGGGCAGTTTGCCATACACTGAATTTGCGCCTACCGCCGGAGCAGCTTGTTTATATCATCAATCATGCAGCGGACAAAGTGATTTGCGTTGATCAAAGTTTGCTGCCGCTGTTGGAAAAATTAGCTGAACATCTCAAGACAGTGGAACACATCATTGTGATGGCTGATGTGCCTATTCAAACCAGCCTCAACAATGCCTTGAGTTACGAAGATTTGCTGGCGGCGGAATCTCCGGATTTCGCATGGCCCGATTTGGATGAACAAACTGCGGCTGCTATGTGCTATACCTCCGGCACAACCGGCAATCCAAAAGGGGTGGTGTATTCCCATCGATCGGCATATTTGCATACCATGAGTGTGTGCCTGACGGATGGTATTGCCCTTTCCGAACGGGACATCATGATGCCCGTAGTACCTATGTTTCATGTGTTAGCATGGGGTTTGCCTTACGCTGCTACCATGCTTGGTTCCGAGCAGGTGTTTCCCGGTCCGCATATGACGCCGCGCGATCTGGCGGAGTTGTTCCAGGCGGAACAGGTCACGCTGACGGCAGGTGTGCCGACTTTGTGGATGGGCATCTTGGGACTGTTTGAGAACGAACGCTATGACCTCTCTAGTTTGCGCGCGATGGTGGTCGGTGGTTCGGCTGCGCCACGCTCACTGATTGAAAATTACCAGAAGAAGTTGGGCATCCGCATTGTGCATGCGTGGGGTATGACGGAAACCAGCCCACTGGGGACGGTGTCCAATCTCAAACGAGAATTGTTGGATTTGCCGGAAGACGAACAATTAACTGTTCGCGCCAAACAGGGGATTGCCTCGCCGGGTGTCGAAATTCGGGTAATGGATGACAGCGGCAAGGAGGTGGCATGGGATGGTAAGACTTTTGGCGAACTGCAAGTGCGTGGGCCATGGATAGCGGGTTCGTATTACAACGATCCTCGTTCGGCTGACTCGTTTGTGGACGGCTGGTTCCGCACTGGCGACGTGGTCACAATTGATTCTGAAGGTTATATGCAGATTGTAGACCGTACCAAGGATTTAGTAAAAAGTGGCGGCGAGTGGATTTCTACTGTCGAACTAGAATCAACCATCATGGGACATCCGGCAGTTTTAGAAGCTGCGGTTATTGCCGTGCCACATCCCAAGTGGCAGGAACGTCCGCTGGCGCTGGTGGTGCCGCGCCCCAACATGGACGCGCCAAGCAAAGAGTCGATTTATGAATTGTTAGCTAAACATTTCGCCAAATGGCAGTTTCCAGATGACATCGTATTTGTGGAGGCTATTCCCAAGACCAGCGTGGGTAAATTCGACAAGAAGGTCATCCGTGAACAGTATAAGGAGCACGTACTGCCGGACTGGGAGTAGGGTGTTATGGAGTGGTCCCCAAAAAGTGTAGTCAGTGAAGAGTATAGAAGTGCTGCTCGAATTGCAGCGGACTAAGGTAACCAAGAGACGAATGTAAGCGCTGCCTATTATAGAATACCTCAATGTATTCAAAGATGGCGGTACGTGCCTGGGCGCGGGTATCAAAAAGGCCAGTGACACACTCGGTCTTGAGGGTAGCAAAGAAACTTTCCTTCATGGCGTTGTCATAACAATTGCCTACGCCACTCATGCTGGGAATGATGCCATGTTTTTGCAAAAGACAGCCATAAGTGAAGCTGGTGAACTGACTGCCACGATCCGAATGATGCACCAATTCAGTGATTGAAGATCGGTTGGTGAGCGCCATGTGCAAAGCCTGCTCAACCAAGGTCTTCTCCATATGCTCGTCCATGGCCCAACCCACGATCTTGCGCGAAAACATGTCTTCCAGACTAGCGAGGTACAGGAAGCCTTCATGGGTCGGGATGTAAGTGATATCGGCTAACCACGTTTGGTTAGGCCGGGTCGCCGTAAAATCTTGCTGAAGCAGATTAGCAGCAACCGGGTGGTCAGCGTCCGTGCGGGTGGTCACGATCCGTCGCTTACGGCGTTCACATCCGCGTAGGTTGTGCAACCGCATAAGCCGAGATACCCGTTTGCGATTGCATGTCCATCCTTGCTGGTGCAAGGCAGCCGTTACCCGTCGAGAACCATACAAGCGACGATTGTCCGTGTAGATTTGCTGAATCTGGGCTGCCAACTGCTCATTTTCCTGTGCGCGTGTACTCAAAGGTCGTTTTCGCCATTGATAATAGCTGCTGAGGCTGATGCTCAATACACGACACATAATCTTCACCTCGTATTCGCCTTGATGCTGGGCAATGAAGGCATATTTCAATGCCCGTCCTTGGCAAACACCTGCATGGCTTTTTTTAAAATGTCGCGCTCCTGCCTCAGAATTTCATTCTCGCGCTTCAGTCGTCTCACTTCTGCTTCGATTTCCGTTTGTTGTCCGCTGCCTACAAAGCCCGCTGGCCCCTCATTCCGATGCCGCACCCGCCACTTGTTCAACAAGCCTGTCGTGATCCCCAGTTCCGTCTCAATCTGGCTCACACTTTTGCCACTCGTTTCATATAACCGAATGGCTTCTAGCTTGAACGCTTTGTCGTACTTTCGATTCATTCTGACCATTGTCGTGTCTCCCTTTTTTCAGTGTATCGCCTTTTTCTCGATTCCACTTTTGGGGGTCCACTCCAGTATTAGTCTTTGGGTGATTTGTCAAGCATCCCTCCCCCACTTGGGATAACACAATGTCGATTGTCAACGCGGTGAGAGAGCGCCAAATCCTATTTAGGATTAATTGCGATAAGCCTTTACTGCACCTACCAATTACTGTTTGTGGCAACTACTTGACAAATAAAGGAAAATACATCACTATATTCACAACGGATATATCCGCATCCGATATAACGAGGTCAAACATTATGGCAACGACAATACCACCTGAAGGCAAACTGCCACTAACCCCGGCGGTTTTTCACATCTTGCTGGCGCTGACAGATGGGGAAAAACACGGTTATGGCATTATGCAAGAAGTATTGCGACTGACTGACGGCGAAATGAAGATGGGGCCAGGCACACTGTACGGCTCTATCAAACGCATGCTAGAGGCCGGACTCATCGAAGAAAGTGAAGAACGCCCTGACCCGCAACTGGATGATGAGCGGCGGCGTTACTACCGCATTACAGCATTCGGCGAACGAACGGCGCGGGCAGAAGCTCGGCGCATGGCGACGCTGCTCAATGCCGTGCAGACCAAAAGGCTGATGGGAGGAACCACATGATCCCACCGACACAAATGAAATGGATTGCCCGTTCGGAGCAGGTTTACGCCATGCTACTCGCATTGTACCCAGCTCCATTCCGAAATGAATATGGGCACAGTATGCGACAGCTTTTTCGCGATCAATGTCACGGGGCTTACAGTTCAGGAGGTTCGATAGGGCTTGCCGGTTGGTGGGCATCGACATTGTTTGACCTTATTGAAACCGTTCTCATCGAACGGAGAAAGTTAGAGTTTTCCATGTGGCAAAGCAGATTGGTACAGTGGGCAGGTTGGCTGTTCATTTTTGGCGGCATTTTCTTTGCAGTCAGCAGCATTAGCCAGCTTCAACCCGGTTCACATTATACTTTTACAGGTATCTATCAATTAGCGATTTACGCACTAGTTCCGGGTATGACGTTCATCGCATTAGGGCTACTCGGTATCTTGTTGCGTTTCAACGTGCAAATTAATCTTTTTGGGAGGTTGTCGCTTTTTACAGCCCTAATTGGTGCAGTAGTCATGGCCTTCAGTTGGCTGCTCACCCTCCTCGGTAACGATTCTTATCGCATATTTTTGATTGGCTGGCTTATTCACATCGCCGGTCATTCGGTTTTCGGCGGTTTTGCCACTGTAACCCATTTGCTGCCACGCTGGAACTTCGCTTTACTGATCGGCAGCGCATTGCCGCTGACACTCGTCATCCTAAGCTTTAGCAGACAGCAAGAATCGCTGGGCACAGATTGGGGCGCATTCCTCATGCTTCTGCTCATCGGTGTCGGTTGGATGTGGACGGGCTTGACATTACAGAACAGAACAACCTCGTCCGTTCAACTTATGACCACAGGATAATATTTCTGAAACCAGCTAGGGCAATCCACTGAAGATTGCCCTACCCCATTTTTGCATTCCTCTCTCTGTTATAATGTGCCTATTACGTCTCACATTATGACAGACAAAGAGGTACAAATGGCTGCTAAGACCGCTTTTGTCACGGGCATTACCGGGCAAGATGGCTCATACCTTGCCGATCTACTTTTGAGCAAAGGTTACCGGGTGGTAGGGTTGGTGCGGCGTTCTACCAATTATGATTACCCCAATATCAACCATCTCATTGGTAAAGTGACGCTGGAATACGGCGATTTGATTGACTCAGACTGCCTAAGCGGAATTATCAGCAAGTACCAACCGGATGAGGTGTACAATATCGCCGCCCAATCCGTGCCAGCAGACAGTTGGACGCAGCCGATTGTCACTGCTGAAGTGACCGGAGTTGGCACGGTGCGGTTGTTGGAAGCAGTGCGACGGCATAAAGCAGATGCCCGTGTCTACCAAGCCACCAGCCGCGAAATCTTCGGCGGTGTGGAACAAGAGGTGTGCGACGAAAGCACGCCGATGCTGGCAAACAATCCATACGGCATCGCCAAGCAATATGCACACCAGATGATGATAAATTACCGCGAGTCGTACGGCATGTTCGCCTGCGGTGGAATTTTGTTCAACCACGAAAGCCCGCGCCGTTCACTGCATTTCGTAACGCGCAAAGTGACGATGGCCGCAGCCTGTATCAAACTCAATGTTCAACAGCCCCCGTTGAATGAACTCGGTGAAGCACTAGTACAGGACGGCAAGCTGCGGGTAGGCAATCTGGACGCGGTACGGGACTGGGGCTTCGCAGGTGAATATGTGGACGCAATGTGGCACATGCTGCAAACCGACCAACCGCGTGATTATGTGATCGCTACCAATACCGCTTACACAGTGCGTGACCTATGCCAAGTGGCATTCGAGTGTGCGGGACTGAATTGGGAAGAGCATGTGATCAGCGACCAGCGTTTCCATCGCCCGACCGAAATCGCAGCCTCACGCGGAGACTTTAGCCGTGCCAAAACAGAATTGGGCTGGGAACCGCGCACCGGATTCAAGGAGTTGATTGGCATGATGGTTGACGCGGATTTACATCTACTCGCTAAACGCGGGTACAATCACTAAGAATTTGATGTCACATATATAGTCGGTTAACATGCCTCAAGCGTGGAGGATTAACCATGCCACTGCAAGCTACCGCCCAAGAACCTATTTGGTACGCTGACCATCGCGATCCAACGATGCACATGCCCACCACATTGGTCATGCACGGCGCGGGTGGTTCACATCTAGACTGGCCGTCTGAAATCCGCCGGATGCCAGAACTGAATGCGCTGGCAATTGACCTGCCGGGTCACGGGCGTAGTCCCGGCAAAGGGAGAACAACTGTCGGCGCTTATGCGGAAGATATGATCGCTTTCATGGATGCGCTCAACCTGAAGCGCGCTATCTTGCTCGGTCACAGCATGGGTGGGGCAATTGCCCAAACGATAGCACTGTATCACCCAGAGCGAGTACAGGGACTCATACTGGCGGGAACGGGCGCGAAGTTGGGGGTGCATCCTGACCTGCTGAACGGCATCCTAACCGAGCTTTCGCGGTCAGTAACAACGATTGTTAACGGTTACTACGGAGACATGTCAACCGACTCGATGCGCCGCCGCACCTACCAGCAGCTCATGGAATTCAACCCCACTATCCTCTATAACGATTATGCAGCCTGCAACCAATTTGACGTACGGGATTCGATCAATCGCATTAACGTGCCGACGCTGATTATCGGCGGGTCAGAAGATTACATGACGCCGTTCAAATTCAGCGAGTTCCTGCACGAGAACATCGCGGGTTCCAAGCTGGCGAAGGTTGAAGGGGCAGCCCACATGTTGATCCTCGAACAGCCGCAGCAGGTGGCCGGCATTATCCAAAGTTGGCTGCTGGAACAGAAGTTTTGAAGGTGGTTATTATCCATCTAGAATCGTCAGCTTGGCGAAGCTGGCAGCCAGTGTCTTAAGGCCAGCCGTTTTGAAACTGACGGTAACTTCTTCATCGCTGCCACTGCGTTTGCTCTGAATGACAATGCCGTCGCCAAACTTGGCATGGCGCACCTTCTGACCACTGCGATATTGCAAGTTATCAGTGGTCGACGTAAGAGCACGTTTGGGCGTGGCAGGGGCGTCATTGTAAGGAGCGATTTGCCCGCGTATGCCACGCTGCTGATCTGTGGGTTCGGGGCGTTCCCATATCGTGTCTTGTAGATAGGATTGTGTATCGCGCCGCTGGAGCAGCTTGGGCGACATACCTTCGGTTAGTGTGGCCGGAATATCGGCCAGAAAGCGCGATGGGATGCCGGGACTGCTGTCGCCGTACATCATACGGCGGAAGGCATAGGTAAGAAAGACGCGCTGCATGGCGCGGGTGATGCCTACGTAAAACAGGCGGCGCTCTTCGGCCATGCCGTCCGGTTCATCGAAGGAGCGCATGTGGGGTAGAATGCCTTCCTCTAAACCGGTCAGGAATACAATGGGATACTCTAGACCTTTCGCGGCGTGGAGTGTCAGTAGGGTAACGGCGTTCATATCCTCAGAGAGCGTATCCACATCTGCTACAAGCGAGATTTCTTCCAGAAATTCATTGAGGGGGATGCCCTTCTTTTCATTGAGCAAACCGCGCAACTCGCGGACGTTCTCATCGCGCTCCAGCGCCTCATCGGTGGTATCACTGGTTTCGTGCAGGTGTAGGGTGTAGCCTATGCGGGCAATAATCTCATCAAGCAGCGCACCGAGATCGTTACTTTGAGCGAGTTCCTGCCACGCCAGCAGATGATGGTAAAACTCGATGATCTTCTTCACGGCACTGGTATTGAGGGACGATACTTCACCGTCCGCAAGCGCTTCTAACGCCTGCCCGTTGGTGTAGTGCTTGCGGGCGGCCCATGCCTGAAAATCATCCACTGATTTCTTGCCGATGCCGCGCTTGGGAACATTGATGACGCGGCCGAAGCTGACGCTATCATCGAAATTGTTGACCAAACGCAAATAGGCCAGCAGGTCGCGCACTTCACGGCGTTTGTAGAAGCCGATACCGCCCACCAATTTGTAGGGAACCCCTTCGCGAATACAGGCATCTTCCAGCGAACGTGACTGAGCATTGGTGCGGTACATGACGGCAAAGTCTTTGTAATCCAGTCCCTGCCGTTTGCGCTGGTCTTCGATGAGGCTGATGACGTATTCGGCTTCTTCCTGATCGCTGTAGGCTTCATAAACTGAAATCGGCCACCCCCCGCTGCGGTCAGTGAAAAGCGCTTTGGGGGTACGGTGGGTATTTTATCAATCACCCCACGCGCAGCATCCAGAATGATCTGGGTGGAGCGGTAATTTTGCTCCAGAAGGATGACACGGGCATCGGGATAATCTTTGTGGAACTGCATTACGTTGCGGTAGTCCGCTCCGCGAAAAGCGTAGATGGCTTGATCTTCGTCACCCACGACAAAAACGTTGTTCTGGGGCGCAGCTAGCAGGCGGACGAGCGCATATTGAGCAGCATTGGTATCTTGAAATTCGTCTACCAGCAGGTATTCGTAATATTTCTGGTATTTCTCGCGGACATGATTCACGTCGCGCAGCAGCATGGCCGTGTCCATCAGTAGATCATCAAAATCGCGGGCGTTGTTCTGGATGAGCAGTTCTTGATAACGCTGATAGACACGGGCTGTGATTTCCCCAAAATATCCCTGCCCAACGTACTGGTCAGGGCCGATGAGTTCATTCTTGGCGCTGGAAATGTTATTAAGCAGTGTGCGCGGCTTGTAGCGTTTGGCATCCAAATTGAGTTCGGAAACGGTCTGGTTGATGAGCGAAAGCTGGTCGTCCGTATCGTAGATCAGGTAGTCGGCGCGCTGGGGGGTGTGTTCCGCTTCGCGGCGGAGGAGACGGGCGCAGATGGCATGAAAGGTGCCCACTTGCAAGCCGCGCGCATTTTTCTCACCGAGGGCGGCCTCTACGCGGGCTTTCATTTCGCCAGCAGCCTTGTTGGTGAAGGTAACGGCCATGATCGCAGCAGGATAGACGTTGCGTTCGCGGATGAGATAGGCGATGCGATGCGTGAGGACGCGGGTCTTACCGCTGCCCGGCCCGGCCAATACCAGCACTGGCCCATCGGGTGCTTTGACTGCTTCACGCTGCCGTTCGTTTAAGCCCTGCAAAATGTCTAGAGTGCCTGCTGCCATCACCATGCTCCATTTGTTCTGGTTAGGTGATTGTAGCAGATGGGGTTGGATGCGGGTAGTTAGTGATTAGGGTTAGCAGTCGTTAATCTATAGTCACCGGTCAATAGGTGGGACGGAATACCTTTATTCCCACGCGACACAGAATCTTGTAATGGCAGCAATTTCGGCAATGGCAATTGGCAACTTCTGTGTCGTTTGTGCCAATTATTGATGCACCTTCGGCGGCGGCGTGCCGTATTGCCGACACCGCCACATAAAAACGGCGGCGACAGCGGCGGGAACGGCGGGAACGGGGATACTTTCTTGCAGAAGCGGAGGAAAGGGGCTACCGCTGCAATATTTGCAGCGCCCGCGCCGTCCTAGTTGTGTTGTGATGGGGGATGGTGTTCTCTTGCCCGAAACGAGTACTTTAGCCACCCAGTGCCGTATACGTGCTGGTAGTGTGCGAGCATTGCAGATGAAATTCGAATTTCTGGGCTGTAACACCTGTGACGGTGTGACAGTAACTTCAGATAACCCTAATGCCATAAACTTAAATTCCTGAAATATTCCCGAAATATCGGGAACAAGTCCCATGACAACGGGATACACGACCGCATATTGTGAGTGCTAGAACTGCCTAATCTATACACAATAAGCTTTAAAAGGAGAAAACTATGCGCCGTTCTAATATCTCGAAGGTGATTTTTTTCATTTTACTTATTTTAAGTAGTATGGTCACTGTCGCACAGGAGGATATCCCCAATGTGGTAGTCAGTGTTAGCGATTCGGGTGTTAAATTCTCATCGGAAATTCCCGCTGGTTTTGTCAACCTCACATTTGAGAATAACCTAGCTAAGAATGATTATAAACCCTTGATAGCGCGTCTCAATGACGGTGTAAGTATGAAAGAACTTTTGGCTGCACAAGAATCTGGAGATGAAATGCAAATGCTACCTTTATTGACGCTCTACGGTGGCATCCACACGGTAGAATCCGGAGAAAGTTCGAGCTATACAACAAAACTCATTTCTGGTGATTATGCTCTGTTTAATACATGTGAGGATAACTGCGATGCCGAAAAACCGATCGGATTCACTGTAGTTGAAAGCGACGGCACAGAACAGACACCGCCAAAATCTGATGTGACACTCGCATTGGTCGATTTTGCATTTGGTGTTCCTGCACAGATTCCGTCTGGTCCCCTAGTATGGCATATTGAAAATATCGGCGAACAATGGCATCACGTCCTCATTTTACCGGTTGATGATGGTAAAAGCGCATTAGATGTTCGTAACGAATTGATGTCAGGGAAAGAAACATCATTACCTATATGGAGTTGGTTGCCCAGTGACCCCGGAACGCAATCGTGGGTAACGATTGAATTGGAACCAGGAACTTATGCGGTAATCTGCTTCTTGCCCGATCTTCATAGCGACTTTTCACCCCATCTAGCACATGGGATGGTTCAAACCTTTGTTGTTGAGTAAACCGGACTGAAATGGGTTTATAAATTAGTATCACTATAGAACAAAAGTTTATACATGTCAATATGAAATTGGGTAGAATGTGGTTAGAAGATGGTTTGTTTTTTGGGGCGGGGCGGTGTACATGACAAGAAAAAAGGGACGAGGAAAATTCCCGTCCCTACGGTTATAGTTGTTCCTGCATCGTAGAAACGCCATCTGCGAAGCTAAGCGTCTGTAAGGTTTGTACGTTGATGGACGGGTGACTATAATCGCGTGGCATCGGATTACCATCAATCAGAGTATGCGATATGAGCTGGCGCGGACTACGGTACATTTTGTATGCGGCGTGGGCGACGATGTTATTACCCGCAGTGGTGCTGGCGCAAACCGTGGACTGTCCGCTGATTGTGCGGCAGGCACTGGAGTCGGCGGACACAGCCTGCCAAGATACGGGACGCAACCAAGCGTGCTACGGCAACATCATCCTCAATGCCGAAGCGCAGCCAGACAGTCCGCAGTTCACTTTTGAGGCGGCGGGCGACCGGGCAGAACTTGAAGCTATCAAGTCGCTTACATTAAGTCCGATGGACAAGCTGGACAATACGTGGGGTGTGGCGCTGCTCAAGGTGCAGGCCAATTTGCCGGATACGCTGCCGGGGCAAAACGTGACCTTTTTGTTGTTCGGGGATGTGAATATCCGCAACGCGCAGACGCGGCACAATACCCTGCCCCGCGCAACACTGACTCTAACACCTGACAATCCAGAACCCCAGTACGGGCCGATGCAGGCTTTTTATTTCCGGACGGGGACGCAAGATGCGCCGTGTTCGGAAGCGCCAGACAGCGGCATTCTCATCCAGACACCAAAGGGAGCCGGCAAGATAGACCTGCTGGTAAATGAAGTCACTATTTCGTTGGGTTCAACTGTTTACCTACAAGCACAGGCAGGCGGCGACATGACCATTTCGGTGGTGGAGGGGCAAGCGACGGTGAGCGCGTTAGGGGTGACGGCGATCGCTCCAGCAGGAACGCGGGTGCGTGTGCCGATGGATGCTAACCTGATACCGACAGGCCCGCCCGCGCCTGTTGAGGCTTATGCGGCGGTTGACCTAGCTGCCCTGCCCGTAACTCACCTACCGGATGTAGTAGTTATCGCCGCACCGCTGACAGCAGATGCCCTAGCGACTCTGGCAGCGCAGGCAACCGCAACGCCAGCGGCGGCTGCGCCGGGCGGGGGCGGAACGGCACAGGGCGGAACGCCGATTTCTGGCGCGTGGTGTCCGGCGGCAACCGGCTGCGCGGGTGGGATACAATCCTCAACATTAACCTTTACTGTAGAAGAAGGCGGGGCGGTGATTACGGTGGCGTACAGCGGCGGCGCAGACCGCTACACGCGGAACGACGACGGAACCTATTCGTGGCAGCAGGGCAACAATTCAGCGGTACTGACGATCTTTGCGCCCGACCATATCGCGTTTGATTATTCATTCGGCGCAAGCAAGACCCATGCCGAGTGGGTATTGCAACAGGCGGGGTAAGTTCATTGTCCGTCAGTACAACGATTGATCCTTACGCTGTCCTCGTTGAATTGGGGATTGAACGCCCCACGCGCGTAGAGGCAGTTACGGGCGGTTCGGCCACGTCCATGTGGCGCGTTGAACATGACAGCGCGACATATGCGCTGCGGGTGTTCCGCCCTGACCAAACAAGCCTGTGCAAGCATGAAGTGCAGGTAATGGCTGTGGCGAGAGAACGCGGTATTCCTGTACCGACGGTACATCGCCAAGGCATATGGCAGGAACGTCAGGTACTGCTGTTGAGTTGGATGCCCGGCGACACCATCCAGAATGTAGTTATGCGGCAGCCGTGGCGGATATTTGCTTTAGGGGTCAGCTTTGGGCAGATGCAGGCTAAGCTGCACCGTGCCACAACCAGCAACGCGCTGGATGACGGTTGGATGCGGTGGCACGGGTTCAACGATATGGCCCTGCAAAACCGACTACGAGCACTCAGCACAAATACATGTTTACTGCATTTAGATTTTCATCCCGCTAATGTCATGGTTAAAGGCAATGAAATTAGCGCGGTGTTGGACTGGACAAATGCCAAAATAGGCGACGCGCGGGCTGATTACGCGCGTACCTATACGATTCTGGCAGTTGAACCCATCCCGCAAGCACCGCGATATATAGGCTGGTTGCGGACTATCATCACCAAAAGCTGGCAGCGAGGGTATCACGAGGTGGCAGGAATACCGGCTGATATGGATGCATTCTACGCGTGGGCAGGCGAAGTAATGCTACTCGACCTCGCGCCGCGCATCGGCAAAGATTTTGTGGAAAAAGATTTCGACGGGATGCGGCGGTGGATTGCCAAAAAGCGGCAAGGCGTGGCAGTTTGAATTTGTAACGCTAACAAACTATTCCGTGTTATTCTTTGTTCTCACACAACCGATACAACTTTTCTGAGGGAAAGGGTAATGCAGTATGGTCTCCGTATACCTTACCTATCGGAACGATCCCAGTTTGGCTCTGGCGAACCTGCTGGCTCAATTTTTACAGCAAAACAAAATTCACGTCATACTTTCGCCTAAAGACAAGTCGGGAAATTACAGGGACACCTTTCCGCAAATAGATGAAGCTGATGTTTTCATGTGCGTGGTGACCAATGGCACATTTGCGCCAAGGTGGATACAGATGGAAGTCGAACACGCCTTTTCGGTACTGAAGCCGATGATCCCTATTTTCGAAGGTTCCTATGAGCCAGATTTAACGACCTTCCCTAAGTCAGTTAAGACGCTGCTGGAACAGGAAGGGGTGCGGATTTCAGAATCCGACACAATGGACAGCATGAAGCGAATGCAAGCAATAGTCGCACGAATTTACGAGGTTTCCGGCAAAAAGCCGGGCGAAGCGTTGATGCCAAATCAGTATGTTTTTCTGAGCTACAGCCGTCAGGACAATGCCGTTATCAACCGCGTTAGGGACGATCTGCGGCAGCACAATATAGGGGTTTGGATAGACGTGGACGGTCTGGAGCCGGGTACGCCTGCATGGGAACGAGCGATCTCGCAGGCAATCCGTGAAGCGGGCTGCCTAGTGGTGCTGCTTTCACCGGACGCCGAACAGTCGGTATGGGTGGGGCGGGAGCTGGCGATGGCCGAGGCATTGAACAAGCGCATATTCCCGATTCTCATCCGCGGGAGTGAGCAAGACGCCATCCCCTTCCGTCTGATGACGCACCAGCGGATTGATGCGCGTGATCGTTATGATGATGCGCTGCCAACTCTGGTTGAGTCCATTCGGAAGCATCTGGGTACAAATCGCTAGCCCAAGCTAACAGCAACCCGCGCCAATTCGGATTTGTCGTAAACGCCGCCCACCAACCAACTGCGCTCACGGCTGACAGTGACCACGATGCGGGACCAGAAGGCCGAGTCGGTGCTCATGGTCTGCGGCTGACCGCGCAGGCTAGCTAAGACCACCTGCGAGTCACTGCCCTGCGGGTGCAGCACAGCCCAACGAACCAGATGCCATGAGAGCGCAACGCGCCCCATGCTGTCGGTGGCGCAGAACAAACTGCCGAAGCGCCATGGAGAGAGACCGGCCGGGAAATAAGCGGGACACGGGTCATTCATTTCCAGCGGGCTATAGTCCGGGATGCCCAAGACAAGACCATCATCAGCAGAGGGCGGGTCGCCAGTTTCGTAAATACCGATTTTGACATGCGCCACTTCTAACTTGAGCATCGGTTCGGTGAAAAGGAGTGAACGGCGCAACCCGCCGAAGGCCTCTTCACCACGTGCAAGCAGGTGCTCCAACGGCGGCACATCCCAACGGACGCGTTCCTCGTCGGTAGTCTGCGAGTCAATATCCCATACACGCCAACCGTCGCCATCCATGACACTGTTGGTGCCAAACTTTTGGGGTAAGCCCTGACGCATGAGCCAGCGGTCATGGGCGGCGGCAGCCTGATAGCGCGCTTTGGGATGGCCCATATCGGCGGCAGTACGCGCCAACAGATAGGCCTGTGCCCAATGTTCCAGCCGTTCGCCGTGCTGGAAAATAAAGGCGGCGTGATAGTAGTCATCGGCGGACTGCAACTGCCCGCTACGGAGCAGTTCTTCGACATAGGCGCGGCGGGCCTGACTGGCGATAAAAGCCTCGTCGCCGCGATAGGTTTGAGCGTCGCGCTTATCTTCCTCATAGAGATCGCGCAATGTGTGATTCATGAATGAGTCACCTCATCAGGTGAATTGGGTGTGATGATATTATTTAATCATACTCTATTATGAAAATGATGCATGGCTTTCGTAATGGAAGCAAGTTCCAATTTGCCTCCAACGCAAATCATCACCATAATGATTTGGGCAAAGATTTCAATTCACTGAACTAACTGTATATTCAATTATTTTCGCCAAAAGGAAAAGGTTCATGTTGCGAACAAAACCATTGATCGTGATGACTCTTCTGGTTGTTTGTGTACTACTTGTTTCAATTGTTCAAGTATTGGCTTATACGCCATTGACCGTGTACGGTCAAGCCGATTTCAGCAGTGGCGCGAGCAACCGTGGCAGCACAACTGCGGGAGCTGACACATTGTTTACTCCACTTGGAATAGCCCGGGACGCGAACGGTGGCATTTATGTGGCTGACCGGGACAACCACCGCGTGCTATATTTCGCGCCGGATGGGGATACTACCGCTGACCGGGTATACGGGCAGTATGGGGATTTTACGGCGCACATATCGAACAATAACGGCGCGGGCAATTCCGGCGCTCCGAGCGCAGACAGCCTGAGCATGCCCACAGCGGTAGCGCTGGACTCGGCTGGCGGGCTGTATGTGACTGACCGCGACAATCACCGAGTATTGTATTTTGCGGCGGATGGCGACACCACCGCAGACCGGGTATACGGGCAATATGGCAAGTTCACTACAAACATGACCAATAACGATGGCACCGCGAATTACGGCGAGCCAAGCGCTGATAACTTCGGCACGTACATTTTGGGGATTGAGGTGGACTCACAAGATGGATTGTACGTGAGTGATTCGTCCAACCACCGCGTGTTGTACTTCGCAGCGGACGGCAATACCACTGCAGACCGGGTGTATGGACAATTCGGTGATTTCACACTGGGAGTACAGAACAATGACGGCGGCGGAAAACGTAACGTAGTCAGTGCCAACAGCCTCAACTTTCCACGGGGACTAGCGACGACAGCCGATGGCGGCCTGTATATTGCTGACCGTGATAACAACCGAATTTTGTACTATGCGCCAGATGGGGACACAACTGCCGACAAGGTCTACGGTCAATTCGGGCGGTTTGATGCCAATGTTGACAGAAATGACGGTACTGGGAACGTAGGCGCACCAAGTGCAGACAACTTATCACATCCCAAGAGCATCGCCGTTGGCCCGCAAGGTGGCCTGTATGTGGCTGACACCCTCAATCACCGGGTTTTGTATTTCAAGAATGACGGAGACACAACAGCAGATGGTGGCGCGGGACAATTCAAGAATTTCGCTTCGAGTGTTGCCAACAACGACGGTTCTGGCAATTCTGGCTCGCCTTCGATTGATAACCTAAATGGCCCGCAAGGAATCACTGTTGATACGGATGGATTGATCTATTTGAGCGACACGGGCAATCATCGCGTGATGGTGATTGAATGCCCACAATGGCCGGGGTAAGCGCACGACAGCGACGTTGAATGTTTTGACTAGCACAGGGCGCAGCATGACTGCGCCCTTCTCATTGAGTGGGACAGTCCGCAGTTGGTAGGTACTTCACGAACGGATAAATGGAACGGGCGGAACGTGATACATAACCCGCCGTACAACGACTTACAAGTGCCAGAAAAGCGGTACGGCGATCATTAGGGCGATGAAACAAATCACCGTCAACACCCAACCGCTTTTTACAAAATCGCTAAATTGATAATTGGCCGGCGCGATCATCAAGATGTTGACGGGATGTGACAGCGGCGTGATAAAGGAAACCGAACCGGCAATGGCGGTGACAACGGCGATGGCTTGCGGATTAATGCCCAAGTGAATTGCGGCGCTGATGGTAATGGGGCCGACTACCAAGGGTGAAATTTGCCCACCCATTATTTGTGTCAAGAGGGCGCTCAATAAATACGTTCCAGCCACTAACCCCATAGCACCCAGCGGCGAGACAAAGCCCACTACAGAACTGCCGACTAACTGGGCCAAATTGGTTTGCACCATAGCATGACTGACTGAAATTGTGCCCGCTATCAAGAAAATCGCTCGCCATTTGATGGCACCGTAGGCTTCTTCCGGTTTCATCAAGCGGGTAATAAGAATAACCGCCACCGCTGTGACCATTGCCAACTGAACCGGCATGCCAAGAAACATGGCAATCAGGGCGGTTATGGCAATTGCAAGCGTTAGAGCAACGCGCGTTATATCCAACCCTGACTGATGGGATGCCGCCTCTACAATGACGAAATCCTGCTGGGCTACGAGTTGATTGAGGCTGTCCTGCGGACCCATCAGTAAGAGGGTATCGCCGGGGCGCAGTTCGAACAGTTCCACGTCAGTCCGGTAGCTGCGGTTCTCGCGCCAGAGGGCGACTGCGGTCAGGCCATATTTTGCTTGAAAGCCCACTTCACGCAGCGTATGTCCCGCCACTGTGGAACGCGGGGAAACTATGACTTCAATAAAGACGTTATTGGGTGCTTCGATAGCGGGATTGAGATTTGAACGGTTTACGTGCAGGCCCGCCTCCTGCAATTGCACTGCGCGTTCTTCGCGGCCAATGATGAGCAGTGTATCGCCCACCTGAACCTTGAGTTCGGCACTTCCGGCAGGAATGATGCGCTTGCCACGACGCAGGCCGAGAATTGACATGCCTAACGTCGCCGCAACCGGTATCTTGCCCAGCGGCTGACCAATGACGGCTGAGCTGGAGGTGACTTCTGCTTCCCACAGACGCTCTTGAAGTTGATAGGTTGTGGTTAGTTCGGCACTGCTGCGGCCTTCGGCGACGGGTGGCGGTTCGCGATCCGGCAGCAAATACTTGCCAAAGACGATGAGAAATATTAGGCCAGAAAGCGCCACAAGGCCACCGGTTGGCGTGAAATCAAAGACACCTAGCGGCTGCTGTGGCGGATTAGCGAGGGGGAGCAAGGCGCTCACTACGATGTTGGCGGTTGTCAGGTATGTAGCCGCTCCACCCAGCATCGTTCCATAGGCTATGGGGATCAACAACTTGCTGGGCTTTACACCGGTACGGCGGGAGGCATCCAACGCACTGGGCATCAAGAGCGCACCGGCGGCCAAGGTATTCATGAACAGTGAAAGCAGCGCACCCGTAACAGCGAACAAGCCGATCAAGCGGCGTTCGGACTTGCCGCCGAAGGCCAATAGTTTGCCTGCGATCCAGCGGGTAGCACCATATTTATCCAAACAAGTTGTCAGAATAAACAGGGCCATCAGGGTGACCACTTCGGGCGTGCCAAAGCCAGTTAGCGCGTCAGCGGCATCTTTAGGCGAATTGGTGGGACCCAAAACCCCTAGACCCAGATATTGGGCTAACCCCAAGAGCACCGCCATGAGCAGCGCGGCAACATCTTCGCGCAGGCGGTTCATAAAAACCAAAATTAAGGGGATGACGAGAACGACAATGAGATAAATCTGGGGAAAGGACATGAACAGCTCCTTGCCTGCCTGAAACATGAGCAGTGTAATCTGTCTCACTATTCATAAATGGCAAACTGCTATTTAACTCGCACTTCAACCTTCAATGAATTTGGGGGTTGGAACATATCAGCACGATGAGTAATTGACGGACAAAGTGTAAACCCAATCCTTATTTCGGCCAACTTAATATTAAATCCAACTTGGCACATAAACTCTGGAATCTACACGTGTGATTCTGCCAACACATAGACGAAGGCAGCGGCGAACAAACTCGGCCAAACATCTTTCAGTACGGGCGTGCCTTCATAGGGAATTTCGCGGGTGATGGTGAACTTGAGCTGCCCTGCCCACCAGCGAAAGTCCGTGCGGGTCCAGTAGCGAAGGTGTTCGCCGGGCGTGACTACCCACTGCAAGGGGAAGCGACCAAAAAGGAGGCGCAGACGGTGGTGGTAAAAGCCGGTATTGGGGATAGAGACGATGATGCCCTTGCGGACATAGGGGCGCAGATTGTTGAGCAAGCCTTCGGGGTCGGGCAAATGCTCAATGATTTCCGAGCAAATGATGTAGTCATACTGCCCATTTAGGAATTCACCGATGGGTTTGTTGATGTCGGCGAGTACCACATCCAATCCCTGCGCGCGGCAAAACTCTACGGCTTTGGGGGAAACATCCAACCCAAAGGCGGCAATCTTTTTACGTTCAAGCATGTAGTGGAGCAGCGCACCATCACCTACGCCCAAATCCAGCACACGGTCACCGTCGCTGACCAAATCGGTGAAAACGTGAGCGCGTCTGCGCCGCCATTCGGAAAGCTGGCCGATGGTGTCCTGCAGTTTGCTGTCCCAGTAGACATCGTAATCCAGCACGCCGACCTGCGCGGTGGGGGGGTAGATAAAGAGGCGGCGAGTACGGCGGTAGCTATTTGCCAACCACAGGTAGATAGGGCGGAGTGGGCTTCGACGGAAAATTTGTTTGGTGGACTGCAACATAGTATCAGACGTTGGCCGGGACCTGATAACGCTGGTAGAAATCCTCATCGCTCTGGCTATAGGGTTCGCCTTCGCTGCCGATGAGCAACCAGCGGCCTTTGGGTACGACGACGGGTTCAGGGCTCTCCAACGTTTGCACGTAAATGCCAATAGGGAGCTTAAGCGCCCACACACCCTGTTTGCGGTAAAACGGCAGGCAGCCTTCCGACAAAAATTTGCTCTCGATGTCGTTAGGATGCCAATCAGGCGCGTCCCAACGGGCATAATTTTGCATGAAGATATGGCGCTTTACGGGCCAGTGATCATAGTCCTCAATGGTGGCTCGCGGGGTGTTGTCGAGGCTGTAAAGCATGACATCACCGGAGTTGGCGGTGAGAACTTCAAGCGTTACTGCCACCTGTGTCATATCGCTCACGATTTTTGCCATCACCATGCGCTTAACCGGTTGGTAATGAAAAAAGCCTGAGCGCTTGAGTTGATCTTCGCTCCAAGGGCGCTGCCGCAGTACCCGATGACCCGCCACTGCTACCATATGTCCCCCTAAAATAAACGCGTGGAAGTTGTGCCACAAATTCCCGTCATTTCCCTAATTGTAACGAAATACTCTGTTTGCAACACATAACTTACGAACCTCAAACCAGATTCCAACCTAGCATGGGAAGCGGCAGCAGCATGGAGGCGCTGGTAAAATAGGATTTAGAAAGCAGAACATTTAATGAAAAGGCTTATTATGGCAGACACATCTTTGGATATGCTGGCTCCAGTTTGGTCACACTTGACGACGTTCCAGCCAGAACGCGGCGAAGGTATTTACTTGTACGGCGCGGATGGGACACGCGTGACAGACTTCACTAGCGGCATCGGCGTGACAAACACCGGTCACTGTCACCCGCGGGTAGTAGCGGCTATTCAGGCGCAGGCGGCCAAGCTGATACACGGTCAAATTAATGTGGTGGTTTCCAAACCAGCGCTGGAACTGGCGGACACACTCAACACCGTAACGCCGGACTCGATTGACTGCTTCTTCTTTTCCAACAGCGGGGCGGAGGCTACTGAAGGCGCGGTCAAGCTGGCGCGGCAGGCTACTAAACGGACCAACATCATTACGTTTCAAGGAAGTTTTCACGGACGCACTGCGCAGACGATGGCGATGACCAACTCCAAGACGGTGTATCGTTCCAGCTATCAGCCCCTACCTGCGGGCGTATTCGTCGCGCCGTTCCCCTATGCCTATCACTACGGCTGGACAGAAGATCAGACGGTGGATTTCTGCCTGAAAGAACTGGATTTAATCTTTAAGACGCAGACCGCACCGGAAGAAACCGCAGCCATCATTCTTGAACCGGAATTGGGCGAGGGCGGGTATGTGCCTGCTCCGGTACGATTCCTCGAAGCCCTACGCGAAATCTGCAGACATTATGGCATTTTGTTTATCGCGGACGAGGTGCAAAGTGGCTTCGGGCGCACGGGCAAGTTCTGGGGTTATGAACACGCCAATATTGTGCCGGACATTATCGTGATGGCAAAGGGACTGGGCAGCGGCTTTCCGATTTCGGGCGTCGCGGCCTCAAAGGCGCTGATGAGCAAATGGCCGACAGGCTCACATGGTGGAACTTATGGCGGGAATGCGCTGGCAGCGGCAACGGCAGTCGCTACGGTGCAGACGATCCGCGACGAGAAGCTGGCCGACAATGCAGCGGCGATGGGCGAACGGCTGACCGACGGGTTGGTTGAACTGCAAGGGCGCTACCCGGTGCTGGGTGATATACGGGGGCGCGGGCTGATGATCGGCACGGAGTTCACGCGCAACGGCAAGCCAGACAAAGACATCACCAAAGCGGTGCAGCAGGGCTGCATCCAGCGCGACTTGCTGCTGCTAACCTGCGGCAGTTATGAGAATGTCATCCGCTGGATACCGCCGCTGGTGGTCAATGCCCAGCAGATTGACGAGGCGCTCACCGTGTTTGAGGATGCGCTGCGAGCGGTGGTGTAAACCTGACGAGCCCCTTTTTCCGCGTTCGGAGAAAGGGGAATAATATTTTTCAAGTCACCATCTGTGTATAAAAACTTCAACTAACAGATCGTCGCCCCTGCTGGTAGTGTGCCCGTACCGCGCAGCCGTAAGGCTGTCATGATGACTTGCGACCCCTGTGAAGCGCCGCTGGAAGGATTGAGCAGGATGTCTGTTATATCGACATCCACATCCGCTATTGAAGTGGTATCCGTCGCGTTGAGACGGTTGATGAGACTGATGGTAGCACCATTGACTGCCACCGCCACATTGCCGCTGCCTCCGGGGAAACTGTGATCCATTTCGATGTGTGTCAAGTGTCCAGTTATGGACTTTGACACCACGATAGACACGCCTGTCCCTGCGCTCGTCCCCACCCAACCCGCAGATGACCATGTACCATAAACCGCGCTAAAGCCACCATCGTTCTGAGTGAAGTCATAGGCATAACACCACTCAGTCGGACATTCTTCAACTTTTAGGGTGATCTCGAAGGCAGAGGCGCTGCGGATAGCGAATTGGCTGAAAGGTTGGGCAGTTAAGTCATTGAGTGAGGACAGGTTAACCCATCCCGTTTCAGGATCGGCATTGAGGGGCAAAACACGCGCGGCAGTGTTGGGTGAGGCGGGGTTGGAATGGCTGACAATGGTCAAATCAGTTAGACACGATTCGATATCGCTGGCTGGCAGTTTGTAAATACCCAGATATTCTCCACCCTCATTCGCCACCAACTGCTTAAATGTCCACACGCCGCTTGTTACATTCTGTTCTGGCGGCAGGTAAAGCGCGGGGGCGGCGGAAAGAATCGTGGTATGTTGGAGTTGACCGAGTAATGTATCCAAAATAGTTTTGTCAGCGTTGGCACTAGCGATGAGAGCGTCGAGTGTGTCATTGATGGACATATTAACTCCTCATTTAACTCTATTGTGTTCCGACTTCGGGTACAAAACATCCATTGGGGTTTTGGAGGAAAAATTGGATAAATTCATGGCTGTTGATGGGAGTAATGTTCAAATCTTCTAACCGAACCCAATGAGGTGACACTTTGGCTTCAATTGAAGGTCGTTGGGAGACACTGACTGCTGGTTCTGCTTGCGGGTCTTGTACCGTGATCTCAATGTAGGTGGTATTTTCAAGCCCTAAACAATACTGCCATTTTCGTAAGTCATTCGGTTCGGGCAAGGTATCATAAATGTTAAACGTATATTCCGCCATTACCCCGATGTCATCAGCTACCACGAGGAAGGGCAAATCAAGCGATGATGATGTACCACCGATGAACATATAGATTTCAGGTGTTTGATTTGCAGCATCAAGTTGGGCAAGTAGTCCGGGTAGTGTAATTGAGGTGACTTCGGGCGAAAGCCACTCATTTGGTCTGTCAAGGCTGATGCTCACACTAGTTAGTATATCTTTTGTAAAATCATAGTCGAGAAAAGTGGTGGTTGTACTTCGTGGAAATGAAAAATAGGCCGAATCAATTGGCACCAAAGTCCCATTTGAAAGCGGCTCTTCTCGAAATACTTTGAACGGTTGCTCATCTAAAAATGTGAACCATTGGTCGTGACTGGTCTTCCCTAGTTCAAAACCCCACCAACATGGCAATTCACATCCGTTATTATCCTGCAATAATTGTTCAAATGCAGCTTGCTCAACAGTAAGCGTTGAAGTCGCTTTCAAAGTAACTGATGGCTCAATCGTTATTGGGCGATCTTGGGCACCCAGCCGCCAACTCATCAAAATAATTATCCCGATGAAGCAACATAACGCGCTTACTAATAGTTTGTGTCTGTTCCACTTGCCAGCAGTTTGCATATTGCTTATGTTGTTTCTCCGACTTCAATAATCCATCCCATGAATCCGGTTGGTGTTAGTGTTGTATTACCCCGCGACCACTCTAGGCCATTAGCAAAGGCATATAATGTTTGTCCACGGTCATCACTTGTAAAGTCATAATCTACATCATCAGAATAGTTCCAAAATAAGAACATATCAGCGATACGTTCAATTTCCAACTCAAAACATAACTCATCTTTCTTAGTTTGGGTTGGGTCATCGCACAACTCAGTATCATTAGAAGGATGATAACAGGCCATAAAATCTTCTAGGTTAAGTTTGTTTTGTCGAAACTGAATATTCCATCCATCATTGACATTAAAGCCCCGCAAAAGACTACTTCTTTGATCTGGATCTCCATTCGGTTTGGTACCACAAATAATCAACCTTCCAAACTCTTTCCGCATAAACGACCACTCTTCATCATACATTCTGTTACCAGTTCTAAAATCAAGTACATGCCCAAACTCATGAACTAGATTTTCGGCTGTATGCAGCGCATAATTTCGGCCTGCACTAATATCATCCTGCAATAAGGGATCGGGCTGATTGTATAGCGATATTATCTTGCCAGTGGAATTTGCAATCGCGTAAATTTGGGCGATATCTGGACTATGCCCTGCCACAATCCGAAGTTCTGTGTTACCAAATGACGCCACAAATTGTGCCATTGCATTGAGTTTATGTTCATCATTAACAGTTACATTATCTTCATCAGCAAAAACGTTGGCAATTTTGTTGATAATTTTCCAAACGCTTTTATAGGCTTCTTTTATTCGAATGCCACTGTCTTTCTGCCATCCATCGGCTGGAGTAAGACCAGAGTTAGTCCGCGTAATGCTCAGCGCATCTAATGCGGCTTCCCAATCACTTAAGTCAGAGTCTTCAGGGTCAACCAACAAACTCAGTGACAAATCTTTCGCACTCTGTAAGTACATACGATAACGCACATACTCCACCAATGCCCCTAGAAGGGTGAAGTAGCGAAGTATAGAGGGGTCATTTCGGGCATCAGTTAGTTTGGCGATGGTAGCGATGAGGCTGGTGCGAGCGCGTTGCAAAAGAGTAAGCGTAAGAGCAGTATGATACACGATACTATCTCCATCATAAACTAACGGGCGATAGCTACAAGTTGTGTATTTCAAGCCTTATCATACGCAAACTCAAAAAAAAATAACAAGTCTCATAAGCAGATCGTAGGACATGGGTAGGGTAATCTTAATTTGCAAACAACAATACAACTAATAAAGCGGGCGTTAGCGCGGTAAGTGGATGATGGTGCAAGCGGCTAAGGCTTCAGCGGGGGTGGCGGGGGGTGGCAGTGATGGGTCATTCAGCCACGCGCAGTCGAGGTAGACAGCGGGGGCAGCGACGGCGGCCATTGCATCCACCTCATCTGGCTTGATATTCCACACCATCTTGCGGAAGGCATAGTATTCCAGCGGCGGGTTGAAATCCGCATTGGTAAAAATGGTTTCGGCAGAGGTAGTGTTGGCAGCGATCTTTTCAGCCAGCAGCAGCTCCACCCTGTCGCGCGAGGGTTCATACCATTTGCTGCTAAAAAGGATGGCCGTGACTGTGGAAACCAAGAATAGGGCGACCAACGCCGGTTCAGCGCGACGACGCCAGCGGGGACGACGCATGACATAGACCACCGCGCATGAGGCGGCAATTGCCAAGAACGGCATGAGGAAAATTTTATAGTAATCGTGGACGTAGGAGGCGCTGCGAAAGACAAGGATGTAGCCTAATCCGGCAGCGCCGAAAGCCAGCAGTACCGCCTGGTGTAACCGCCTGCCCTGCCGCAGCGCAGGGACGAAACCGAGCAGCGCCAATACGAGGAGAGCGATGGTGCAGTCGGCAATGAGGTGGATAATAGTTTCGCCAATGAAGACACCGAAGGTGAAAGACTCGCTAATTTCGCTGCGGGTGCTGGTGCGCCAGCTAAAAGCATAGATTAGACGATCCAGCGTTTCGGGATATTGCAGGCTGTAGAAGAAGACGATGCTCGCCAAGGCTAACAGCGCAACCGCACCGAGCAGGAGCAGCGGCAGGCGCTGAGCGGGTTTGGCAGCCCAGAGCGCGAAAACACACAGCGCCAACACTACGAATAGGGACGCCCACGCTGTCCAAACAGCAAAAACAGTTAAGACGACCATCGCCCACCAGCCGCGGGAAGTCGGCTGCTGCATCCACGCCACAAATAGCGCACCAAAAGACATGATGAACGCCAGCGCGAGCGGTTCGTGGTTGGGCATGCGACCGAAGTAAGCAATCATGGGTGTGAGAGCATAGAGAGCAGTGCAAACTAACCCATGCCGATCTCCATACAAACGACGACACATGACATAAAAAGCGGCGACACTGACCATCGTTGAGAATATGGATACCAGCCGCATTGACATTTCATAGTCACCAAAAACAGTTTGAGCGAGCGCCGTCACCCACACGATAAGCGGCGGGTGATTGACGTAGTAGTTCGCAATATCGGGCGGCACGGGCGCACGATTGAGCAGCGGCACGAGCGTGATTTGGGCTGGTCCATAAAGACGGAGGTTACGGGCGGCAGCACCCAACCAAACACCATTAGCATCGTGATGGCCGAACCATGGCGAATTGATAAATAAGGTCAGGAGTGCCCAAAGAACAAGTAACAACAGAAACAATAACCGTTCAGGCCGATTAGCTAGATATCCGCGCATGGTTCCCCGCTAATGACTATACCGGTTTTATGATAACCCCTTTTACGTGTTTTGAAGCGGAAGGTTGTGGACGACTGAAATGTTAAATCACGGCTCAGCATTACGCATCATTTATTACAAAGTTTGTTAATATTTCAATATATTAACAACACTCATTTAAGTACCAATTGACTATCGTTGCATTAGGCGAGACCCGTATTATCAGGAGGGGAGTAACTTCCCATATGGCAACAAGCCACGCGGGGAAAAGAAGGCATCAATTGAAATGTATTTCGTAATATTTGTTAGGCCGGGTTCCGAGGGGGAATCAGTTAGGAATCCGGATTTGACACACAGTAGGAACAAAGCATTACATGGTACTTCTACTGACACAGTGAACAGCACCTCACTTGATTCTTCTATGGCTGTGGAACAGGAGAACACAAAATGACAACTTTAGTCGGACAACAACTCGGCCAGTATCACCTCATTGACATATTGGGCGAGGGAGGAATTGCTCATGTGTACCGCGCGCGCCGTTCTACGGACAGATTTGATGTTGCGATAAAGGTTATCAAACCGGGCATCGTTGATCTGGCAGACTTTGTTAAGTGTATCGACAGAGAAACTCTGGTCGGAAAATCACTTTTCCACCCACATGTGCTCAACGTTCACAGTTATGGAAAACACGATAAAACCGTTTACATGGTAATGCCGCTTCTATCAGGCGGAAATTTGGGAGATCTGATCCAAAAACAAGAGCTCTCTCTGCGTGCTATTAGTCGAATTACAAGTCAGATTGCATCAGCACTCGACTATATTCATGCCCAAGGTTTCGTTCACCGTGATGTTAAACCTGAGAATATTCTGATTGATGAATTCGGGAAAGCGTGCCTTTCAGATTTCGGTCTGGTAAAGGCGTTGGATGAAGCCACTAGGAAGATGCCTAGTTCGGACAATAAAGCGTGGCTTTCTACCAAAAAAGGCACTGTGATTGGCACGCCGGGATACATGTCGCCCGAGCAGTGTAAGTCGGAGCCAGTGGACGGACGGTCAGATGTTTACTCATTGGGCGTGGTGCTATTTGAATTGTTAACTGGCGAGCTGCCTTTTACGTGTGATTCATCAATTGAAGCGATGTATTTACATATCAAAAAAACGCCACCGCTGATTTCCAATGTGAGGCCGGATTTACCCAGCGAGTTAGATGACATTATCCAACAAGCACTGGCGAAAAAGCCAGAAGACCGATTTGCTACGGCAGGCGCATTGGCGACCGCACTAGGCGACGCAATTGATGAAAGTACAGCTACAATACCGAAACGTCCGAGACCAGTGCGATCCCCTGCTCTACCAAAAGCGACTCCACCAGAGCCGCCGCGCCAACCGAGCCAAAAGCGGCGCGTCTCGATAAACAGACCCATGTCCACACCCATGTGGCTCACGCTCATCGCCGGATTTGTGGCGGTTGTGGTCATTACAGCCGTCATTGTCGACATCCTTGTGAGCGTTACGGCCTGATCGGCAACAGAACTACCAAGACTTACAAACTAGCTGAGGTAAGTGAAATGGTCTCTTTTCCATTTTTTGATGATTCCGATGCAACGGTGGCTGACTTCGAGAAAGAGCTGATTCTGCTGCCGGAGTGGGGAAGCAGTAACTGGAATAAGCTGCTGGAGATAACCCAGACGCAAATGTATTCGTCCGGTGATGTTGTGGTGCGCGCTGGTTCGACAGAGCGCTGCCTGTATATCGTTGCGTTTGGAACGTTAACCCTGTTGATTAACCGTAAGAAACGACTGCTTGACGGGCTAAACAGGACTCATAAGTCCGCGCTTATCACTTCGATTACAAGCGGCTCGGTCATCAATGAACAGACGTTTCTAGACGGCAAACCGAGCCCCGCGACTATTCAAGCAGTGACTGAATGCCAGCTTCTTTACCTGAACGCCGATTCTTTTGCCCAGTTCACGGTCCGGCACCCGGAACTGGCGTGCGCCATCTTAAGCGATTTGGGGCGATTGCTTTCGCTGCAAATACGACGTATGGCAAGTTTGTTGGCTTACTACAGCGAGTAGCTCATGATTAAGAACCCTACATTTCCAAATTACCTGCAAATCCCCAGTGTAGTGCCGAGGCGGGCGTGGCACTTTGCCCGCCTGATGACCATCGGTTTGGCATACGGAATCGCCATTACAGCGTTTATTCGACCACAAGCGGCTTTGTTCATATTCTGGAAAATGATCATCCCAATTCTGCCGGTTTTATTTTTTGTGGGGCCGGGCATCTGGCGAAATATCTGTCCGATGGCAGCTTTGAACCAAACACCTCGCCTGTTCAGGTTCAGCCGAGCGTTGACTGCGCCAGATTGGCTAAGAAATAACGCCTATTTGATCGGAATCGTGATGTTTCTGATCATTGTGCCAACACGCAAGGCATTATTCAACAGCAACGGTCCAGCGCTTGGCCTGCTGTTGTTATTTGCTTTGACGACTCCCCTAATAGGCGGTTATTTTTTCAAGGGCAAAAGCGGCTGGTGCAGCAGCATCTGCCCATTGCTTCCGGTGCAGCGCTTATATGGTCAAACGCCTTTTGTTCGAGTGCCTAACAATTACTGCCAACCCTGCGTGGGGTGTGCCAAGAATTGTTATGACTTCAATCCCAATACAGCGAATTTGGCGGACCAGTATGATCCGGATCGCCGTTACAGCGGATACCGACGTTTTTTTGCGGGGACATTTCCGGGACTGATCGCGGCGTTCTATTTGACTCCAGATCCGCCGAAAATCACAGTTCAGGCGATGTATCTGCAGATAATCATGTTTGTGCTCATCAGTCTCGGCATATTTCTGATTCTGGACACATTTCTCAAAGCATCATCCTTCAGGATTACGACATTGTTTGGAGCAATAGCCCTTAATTACTACTATGTGTTCAATATTCCTTCGATGGCAAATACCATCCACCACGTGTTTGGAGTTACGCTTCCGACATGGGTGTTATGGGGCGCCCATCTCACCATATTTGCGCTGAGTTCGGTGTGGATCTTCAGGACTTACCGTAAAGAGCGTTTATATGTGCGGAAATCAGTGGCACAGTCGTCCGAGGTGCGGTCAAGCAGAATTTTGACCAATTCGATCATCGCGCACCAGTCCAAAATTGCCAACCATCCTGAGGTCAATTTCAAGTCAGAAGGAAAACGCGTTCTGGCTGCTCCGGGATGCAACCTTCTAGAACTGGCCGAGCGCAACGGAATGCATCTCGAGGCAGGCTGCCGCATGGGCGTGTGTGGGGCCGATCCTGTGGCGATATTGGACGGCATGGGAAATTTGTCGAAGATCAGCAGCGACGAGCAAAGCACTCTTGATCGGTTGGGGTTGGCAGAAAACACACGCATGGCGTGTTGTGCGCGGGTAAAGGGCCCTGTCACCGTGTCACTCAAGCCGGAGAAGCCGAAGATCGCGCGAAGCAGTTCCATCATTGGATTCCGATACGATCCGGATATACGGCATGTAGTGGTGATTGGCAACGGGATAGCTGGCATTACCGCAGCCGACCACATTAGACGACGCCACCCCGACTGCCAAATTCACGTGATCGGACGCGAAAACCACCACCTTTATAACCGAATGGGGTTGGCGCGATTGATTTACGGGCGGTCAGCCATGCAGGGATTATATCTGATGCCTGACTCGTGGTATGACGAGCACCAAATTACGTGCTGGCTCAATACCCATGTTTCGCACATTGATGCACAGGCAAAAACGATAGAACTGGCTGACGGCGAAATGCTGCCCTACGACCGTCTAGTTCTGGCAACGGGCAGCCGCAGCACTATTCCATCCATTGAAGGTTATGGCCTGCCGGGCAGCTTTGTACTGCGTGAAGCGGATGACGCCATGCAGATACGGCACTTTGCCCAGAAGTACGGCAGCCGTCGTGCCGTGGTAGCGGGCGGCGGTTTGCTGGGACTGGAGGCAGCTTATGCCCTACATAAATTTGGGCTGGACGTGCAAGTGTTAGAACGATCCGTGTGGCCAATGCGCCGCCAATTAGACGAGCGGGGTGGTAACTTCTTGATGGCCTATTTAGCAGCTATCGGAATTACGGTTGTAACTGAGGCCGAAACAGCCCAAGTACGGGGCAGTGAGCGTATTGAGCAGGTCGTACTCAAGGACGGGCGCACGCTGGATTGCGAAATCTTCCTCGTATGTGCCGGTATAAAGCCCAATATTGAACTAGCAGCAGAAGCAGGGATTTTGACCAAAAACGGCATACTGGTTGATGACGAGATGCGCACCAACATCGTAGACATTTTTGCTGCCGGCGATGTAGCTGAATATGGGGGGCAAGTTTACGGGTTGTGGCCAATTGCTGTCGCGCAGGCTGAAACTGCCGCTGTCAATGTGGTGGGGGGCAAAAAGTCATATGTCGAAATCACCCCCAGCACGATGCTTAAGGTAGCAGGTGTAGACTTACTTTCAGTCGGACAGTTTGAAGCACGGTCAAGTTTTGAAACAGAGATTGTGCTGGAGGACGAAGCTCAACACCTGTACCGCAAACTCGTTATCGCTGATGGTAAAATTGTCGGCGCAATTTTACTGGGATATCCGGAGCATAATGCAGCCGTCACCGCTGCTATCAGGGAACAGCGATCAGTCGACCATGTGCTCTCATATCTGACTGCCGGAAATTGGGCAGTATTGGCAGATAGTGACGAGGAGGCGGACCGGGCAGAGCAGAGCGCAGTTGTACCGCACCTTGCGCATTAATTTGGCCATCTTATAAAGCTGTGAATGCGCACTTGAGAGATTTTTGGGGGATGGCAAGTTTGCCATCCCCTATTATTTGGAAATTGTTGATACTAGGGCAGTTTGCTCACCAGAGACTCGACGAATTCTTCATCAACGAACGAGCCTTTCTGGAGCAACATTTCGATCTGCCCACTGAGGCGGGCGCGTTCTTTGACCGTGAGTTCTTTGGCGGTCACGACCACAATGGGGATGTTGGCCGTCACCTTGTTGCCTTTCATGTTTTCAATAACCTGAAAGCCGTCCACATCGGGCATCATTAAGTCAGTAATGACCATATCGGGGCGCACCTCATGCACCAAGCGAATGCCTTGTTCGCCGTCAGCCGCGAGGTGAATTTCATAATTACCGCGTGCCTGTAAAATACGTTGAATGAGGCGAGCAGCGTCAATGTTATCTTCGATGATGACAATGCGACGCACCTGTGATTCAACTTGCTGTAAGGCAGATAGCAAACCTTCTTCAGGAAGTGTTGGCGCAATTTTCTTCTCATCCAGATCAACCGAGTGCTGCCACTGGTCACCTAGAATGTGTTTTTCAACACTCATGGTATGACCTGAGCAATTGATGACCACTACATCGGTGGACTTGATAACTTTTTCACGCACCATGCGAATGAGTCCGGCAAAAGTGACAGCAGTAGCCGGCTCAACGGAGATACCATCGGTGCGGGCAGCAATAAGGGTGGCGGTGAAGGCTTCCTCGTCGGTTGCAGTGGTGAAGTGGCCGCCATACTGGCAGACATAATCGTAGAGCAGTTCGTAGGCGCGCCCCGGGTTGCCGGTGGCGAGGGTGGCAATGATGGTCTGCGGATTTTCTATGGGGGTGGCGATGCGCTGACCGCGATTAAAAGCCTCGACCATCGGGGCACAGCCAGCCGACTGGATGATACCGAAAGCGGGCATTTTATCAACCAAGCCGAAACTCATCATTTCAGCAAAGCCCTTGCCGACGCCAATGGGCCCCATGCCACCACTAACACCCTGCAAGAACCAATCCGGGCTGCGCCAATGCTCACCATTGTCCATTTCGTCGCCAAGCTGCTCGGCGATTTCATAGGCCATTGTTTTCATGGCTTCAATAGCGGCAACACTCTTGATACCGCGATCTAAGAATAATCCTTTGGATTTGGCAAATTGGGCGGCAATTTCTTTGGTTTGATCGTAGTTGCCTGTAATCTTGATCACTTCAGCACCGTAGAGGGCAGCCTCACGCATTTTTTCACCGGGGGTTAGGCTGGGGAAAAATGCCCAGACTTTGATCCCGGCGCGGGCGGCATAGGCGGCATAGGCAATTGCGACATTTCCAGTGCTGGCAACAACCACTTCATTGACGCCCATCTCTTTGAGGGCGGAAATGGCAACGGAGGCCTGACGATCTTTGAAGCTGCCAGTTGGCCCCTGCCGTTCGTCTTTGATATACAGATTCTTCAATCCCAAACTGGCGGCAAGTGACTGCGATTTAATCAATGGCGTGCCACCCTCGCCCATGGTGACGATGTTTTGCGAATTGTAGATGGGCAACACCTCACGATAGCGCCACAAATTCGCTTTGCGGCGTTTAAGGTCAGTGAACCAATTCTCGACATCAATCAGGTTGAGATCGTAACGGGCTTCAAGGATATTTTCGCCACAGTTGGGACAGCCTGTGACTGAACGGTTGAGCATGATACGGGTGTGGCAATTAATACATTCAAGTTCGATGTATTGCTGGTTAGTGGTGACGGCTTCCAATCTTTATCTCTCCAAAGCAGATAATATCCTACATATGAGTACAAATTGGGACATTATCACATGATGATATTAATCATATTAGCACAGCAAAATTGGGAAAAGCCTGAAGAAAAAGCAAGGATTTTGTTACAAGTTTCGCCGTTGTCAGGAGACCGTAACAACAGACGTAGGCAGCAATCGAGGAAATTGAGGTAAGAAGGGGTGTTTGTCGAAACACCCCTCAGACGAACTAGTGGGAACGAACCGTATCCAGCGGTTTGAGGTTGGCTTCGATGCGAGCGCGTTGGCCTTCAAGGAACGGTGGCAGCGCCAGCCGTTCACCGAGGGTTTCCAAACTTTCGTCCGCAGCAAAACCCGGCCCGTCGGTTGCCAGCTCAAACAGGATGCCGCCAGAGATGCGGAAATAGATGGACTTGAAGTAGTAGCGGTCTATCTGCCCAGAGGTACGCAGACCTGAGCGGGTCAGGCGTGTGTTCCAGTCCATCTGCTCATCTTCATCCTTTAGGCGGAAGGCAACATGGTGGACACCCCCCGCACCCAGCATGGCGCGACGCTGTCCGGTTTCTACGAGAACGCGCACTTCTTTACCCGGCCCACCTCCATCCATTGTAAAGATGATGATTTCCTGAGCGGGGTTATCGGGATTTGGCTGGCGATCCACCTCGGTAAAGCCGAGGTGCTGCGTGAGGATGAGACCAACCTGCCCTAATGCGGGCACAGACAGCATCACGCCATAGAAACCACGTATGGCATTTTCTGGCGGAATGTCAGCACCATCCCATATCTGTCCTTCGTAGGGTACGCCGCCATCGTCAACAAGGGTAAGTCGTTGACCTTCGGGATCTTCAAAGCGCAGTTGGCTGTGCCCTGCGAATGTGTGAATATCCCCGTGCTTGACGCCTTGCTCATCAAACCGAGCCAGCCAATAACGGAGCGCCGCTTCGCCATTTACGCGAAAGAGCGTATTGACGATACTATCGGTGCCGCGAACATCCTCCCCAGTATGCGGCCAGTCAAAGAAGGTCATGTCCGTGCCGGGACTGCCCAGTTTGTCGGCATAAAACAGGTGATAAGCGGATGTGTCATCCTGATTGACACTCTTTTTTACCAAGCGCAATCCTAAGACGCGGGTGTAAAAGTTCAGGTTATTTTGTATTCTGCCGGTGACGGCAGTGACATGATGAATGCCGTGCAATTGCATTTCAGCTCTCCATTAGTTAGATATCAAATGATTTGACATCAAACAGTTTAACATTGTACAATAGGATTGTCAATCAGAATCACGTTAAAAATGTCTCGATGAGTAGGAAAATTTCTATGGGAACCAAGTATCAAGGCACAACTGCCGAAGTCCGCGCACTGAATACCTATATCAAATTGTCACGGGCGGCTGAAAGTGTGATCGGGCGCACCACAGAGCACCTGAACAACTACGACCTGACGCTCAGTCAGTTTTCGGTACTGGAGGCACTTTACCATCTCGGCACCCTCACACAGGTGGAACTGGCACGCAAGCTGCTGAAAAGCACGGGGAATATCACCACTGTGCTACAAAATCTGGAAAAGCGCGCGCTCATCGGCCGCCAACGGGATGCAAACGACCAACGGTACGTGATGGTTTCAATCACTGACAGCGGGCGCAGCCTGATCGCCGGGATATTCCCGGGACACGTGCGTGGGATTGTGGATGAAATGCATAAATTGACACCGGCGGAGCAAGAAACATTGGCAACGCTGTGCCGAAAATTGGGATGTGGCGACGCATAGGTAAAGGTGGAGTATCGAAACATGAACGAATTGAATTTTATACACCGATTTGTAGACGGTGACGGCAACAATCCACTGACGCTGCTGCTATTGCACGGCACAGGCGGTGATGAGGATTCGTTGTTGGATTTAGGTGGACAGCTTGCAACGGGTGCAGCACTGCTCAGCCCACGGGGAAAAGTGCTGGAAAACGGCTACCCCCGTTTCTTCCGGAGACTGGCAGAGGGTGTTTTTGACATTGAAGACTTGAAAGCACGGACACATGAATTGGCAGATTTCATCGATCAGGCGGTAGAGAACTATCACATTGACCGTTCCAAGCTGGTAGCAGTGGGTTACTCCAACGGCGCAAATATTGCGGCCAGCACACTGCTGCTGCGACCGGGGGTTATTCCCAATGCGATATTATTCCGCTCAATGCTGCCGCTGGAACCGGAAACGCCACCTCAGCTCACGGGAACTCAGGTTTTGATGACCGGTGGTCGATTTGACAATATGATCCCAGCGGCTTTAACCGAACAGCTGGCTACTCTATTGAAGGATGCAGGTGCAGATGTGGTATTGGATTGGCAGCAGATTGACCACCGCCTAACTATGCACGATGTGGAAACCGCACAAAAGTGGATTGTGGAGAAAACAGCCGTGAAATAAGCGCGAGGGGCAGGTTCAACACCCGCCCCCATTCGATTAATCTATTGTCCTAGGTGGTCGCGCACACCGTCGATAAACGACTGATAGTTATCTTGTGATAGATCGGTCTTGTAAATGACCCGCAGGTCGCCAAGCCGCCCCTGTTCTTCAGTGTTAAGTGTATCTGCGGTGACAATCATGACCGGAATGCTGGCCGTTTCGGGATTGGAACGCAGTTCTTCCAGCACTTCAAAACCGTCGCGTTCGGGCATACGCAAATCGAGAATGACGAGATTGGGCCGGCGGCGGGCGATGAGTGAAATACCCTCTTGTCCGCTCTCTGCAGTGAAGACATTGTACTGCCCGCTTTGCGTAAGCGTGTGCTGGAGCATACGGCTGCTTTCGGGCTGATCGTCAATGATGAGAATGCGCTCGGTCTGGCTGACAGCCTGCGCCTTTTGCACCGTGTCTACCAATTGATCCGGGGTGAATGGCCGCTGGACAAAAGCAAAGGCACCCGCCTTTTGGGCACGTTCGGAAACATTTTCCAACGACACCATAATAACTGGAATATCACTCGTGTCTTCACGATTTTGCAGACGCCCCAGAATATCCCAACTGGCTCCATTGGCAAAGTCAGTATCCATAATGATGAGCATGGGGCGCAGGCCGCTCGCCATCGCTTCTGCTTCCAAGGGAATGGAAGCCGCAAAGATGTCGAAAGACATGCGCTGCAACGCCCGACGGAACTGATCAACCATATCCGGGTCATCCTCGATGAGCAGAATCTGGCGATTGGGGGGCATGACATTCATCGTCATGGTGGTCATGGTGGGTTTGTTGTTGGACTTAGGTTTACCCAAACCCGGTGGGCGTTTACGCTCCGTAATTTCACCTGTGTATGGTTCAGATTCAGTGGAGGCAGGAGCAGCAGGCGATTCGGCATTTACAGCATGCATGACACCGGTGGACAACTTATCCTCGACTACTGTTTGCGGTTCATCTGAAGGTTGTTCAGAAGTAGGTTCCAACGGCAGCAAAATACTAAAGGTCGATCCTTCATTGACAACAGACTGAACTAACATCTGGCCACCCTGCATTTCGATCAGGTTCTTGGCAATCGGCAAACCCAACCCGGTACCACCAACTGTACGGGTGAGTGACGAGTCAACCTGACGGAAAGCCTCAAACAGCAGCGGAATGTCCTTTTCGGCAATACCAATACCCGTATCATGAACATCAACCCGCATCATCCCAGAACCAGATTCGGCCGATTCGTCCACGTAAACGCGGATATTGATGAAGCCCTCTTGCGTAAATTTGGAGGCGTTGGATACCAGATTAAGGAGTACCTGGCGGGTACGGAACTCATCACCATAAGTCTTTGGCAGGCCAGATGCCACTTCAAGCTTCAAATCTACCGGCTTGTCTTTGAGCAGACCGATAGCAATTGACCGCACGCCTTCTACAACTGGCTTCATATCAAAGTAGTCGGCATGAACATCCATCTTACCTGAATTGATTTTGGCTTGATCAAGGATGTCATTGATGAGGCCGAGCAAGTGCGTACCACTGTTGTAGATGGTGTTGAGGTCTTGCTCCTGCATTTCGGTGAGCGGGCCATCAATACCTTTGAGAATAACGCGGCTGAAACCGATGATGGAATTCAGCGGGGTACGTAATTCATGGCTCATATTGGCGAGAAAGTCGCTCTTGATACGATCCAATTCACGCAACTGGTCGTTGGACTCCTGCACCTGTTCGAGCAGGCGGTTGTTCTGGATGATGGCTGAGAGACTGTTGGTCAATGTACCGAGCAGGTTGAGCGTATCCATCGAATAGGCATTGGGGCGATTGGATTCCAGCACCAAAATACCGAGAATGGCGTTGCTAGCGATCATCGGTGCAGCTACCACCGAACGGGCCTGTGTGGAAATCGGTAAATAACTCGGTTCTTCTGCCAGATTGGTAATCAGGCGCGGGGTAAAGTCGACCGCCAGTTGACTAAGCAGATTGTTAGACGTACCTACGAGAATTTCGGACAATTCGGAAAGTGGCTGCTGCGAACCGACCAACGCTGTTGGCCGCAACAAGGTATAGGTTGCATTGTACTGGTCAGTGTACGATTCACTGAGGTAAATACTTACGTTAAGCGCCTCAATCGATTCGTGCACCAGTTCAGCTACACTCTGCAAGGACTGCTGTAGCGTTTTGTCGGGATCGGCGGCAGCTGCCGTAGCACCGAAAAGGAAGCCCATGTCACGGGCACGCACTTCAGCTTCTTCAAACAACTGGGCATTATCAAGTGCTACTGAAATTTGATTGGCAAGGGTGGTTAACACCTGCATTTCGTCATCACCAAAGGCATTCGGGATATTCGACTGTACGTCAAGTGCGCCCACAATATTGTTCTTGATAACCAGTGGGAGCGCCAGTTCGGAGCGGGTCAGAGGCAGATACGGATTCGGTTTATGTACCACACGGGCATCAGCAGTATCAAGAGCAATAACGGATTTGCCGGTAGAGGTAACCTGCCCGATAACACTCTTAGAACCTCTGGCCAATTTGTGATTAATCGCCAAAAGCTGTTGACCGGCCTCACCGGTACTTGCACGAAGTACTGCAAATTCGTCGTTGTCATCCATCAAGAAAATCTGGGCATGGTCGTAACCGAAGGCTTCACGGATCAATTCCACCAACTGTGGCAGCAAAACATTCAAATCGAGAATAGAGTTAGCGATCTGGCTCACTTCGGCTGAAATAGCAAGCTGACGGGCACGGCGCTCGGTTTGTTCGAGCAAACGGGTTGCCTCCAGCGACAAGGAGGCTTGTTCGACAAAAGATTGGTAAATACGAAGATCGCGTTCTGAGTGACGGTGGGCCGAAGAAGACGACAACCACAGCACACCTAAACGACGATTACCGCTGCGAAGGGGAAGTATCGCCAAAGCTCGCGTATCTGTGCTTTCCAACCCCATGCGCTCCATATCGTCCAAGGTTGTGTCAATACTGACATCATCAAGGGTAATGAGTGTTTCTGATGATACTAAGCGCCACGCGGGGAATTGCTCAGCGTTTAGGGTGACCCCCAACAGATTAATGCTGGTTTGGTCTGCTTGCCAGTTTGCGACTACAGTCAGGTCAATGCCAGTACGGGAAGCTGAAGGCACTGCCATAAAAATCTGATTGACGTGCGGCATAATGGTTTTGGCGCGCAGCACATTGACAATTTCTTCGGGACTGGTGATATTTGCCAATGCGCGGCTGGTTTCGTAGAGGATGCTAGCTTCCTGGAAGGCGGCCTCGGTGCGGCGTTGAAGGTTACGGTTGTCGATGGCGACCGCTGCGTTATCTGCTAACGTCGTTAAATAGCGTTCATTGTCATTACCAGATGCAAGTTCATAGTCGTAGAAGGCAACGATCCACCCCAACAAGCTGTCACGTGCACGCATTGGAACCGTCGCGAATGACTGAACTCCATTTTGCAGCAACGTCTCCCGCACTGTTTCATCCAGTTCGCGAGTTTGTGACAAACTGGCGACGAAAAATCCTTCAGACTGGAAGAGTGAATCCGGTAAGTAAGGATTTTCAGTTCCCATCAAACTGCGTAGAACATTCAAATGGCCTGTATCGTCATCCAGAGCGACGATAAAGCCATCCATGACTGCAACCATGGCGAGTTGGGTAACAGTCGCATCAAGAGCTTCGTCAATGTCTACAGCTTCAGAGAGAGAACGTGTTGCTTCATAAAGTGCGATTTGTTCACGCAAGCTATTTTGAAGGGTGTTTTCCAGACCGCGCAGATTACTGATATTCTGGAAAGCAGCCACGATCGCGATGATGTTATTGCGACTGTCGCGAATAGGAGCCGCGTTGAGCAAGAGGTCGGTTTGTTCACCATCTTCATGGACGATAGCGGCATCATCCGTGAAGGCCGATTCGCCGTTGGCCGCGGCCAGATACACCGGCATTTCCTCAGGTGGATAGGGTAAATCGGTACCGGTACGGATGATGTTGTAGTACTCGGTAACAAACGGCTGACTGTAATCAACCGGTTTGCCGAGTAAAGCACCAGCTTGAAGGTTGGCTTGAATGGGAATAAGTGTGTGGGGATCAAGCAGAATAATACCGGTGGGCATGGTTTCCAGAACTGAACGCAAATATTCACGCTCTTGTTCGATTGTTTGGAACAACTGGCGATTTTCGATAGCGATAGCAACCTGCGCGGCAAGGGTGCGAACCAATTGTTCGTCTCGCTCGTCAATATCCGGTTGATCGAAACCGCGTCCGAGTAGAAGTACGCCCGCGTCCTGTCCACTTGCATGGACAGGGATCACAATGTGTTTACCGATGTTTTCAAGCTTGTCCTTACCGCTGTTCATGAACGACGGATAACGGGCCGGATCATTAACCACTAACATCCGATTGGTACGAATGGCATCTGCAACTGAGTGTTCCAATTTATCCAAGTCAAAGGTTTTTTGATCGGGAACATCGCCGATAAATGAATTATGGGCAATCACCCCATCAAGTTGGTGACGATTATTGTCGTTGAGTAGTAACAACTGCCAACGATCGTAGTTGGCAGATTGGGCGACGCGCGTGAAGGCCAAATTAATATTCTGCTCGAATTCGGCGCCGATTTGGTTGGCAAGCTGACCGACTTCGGCGAGGGCAAGTGCGCGCTGAGCTTCGGAACGGGCCTCCTCGAACAATTGGCGGTTTTCAACTGCTACGCCAACCTGATCAGAAACAGCACGGGCAAAGCGAATATAGGCCTCATCAAAAGCATCACGAGACGGCGCTTCGCAAATAATGACACCGAACCACATGCGTTGTGAACGAATCGGAACAACCAATGCACTACTACTGCCCCAGCTTTGGAGCATTTGCCGCAAATGGTTTGCAGACATGTAGCCAGCAGTCAAATCATCGAAATAGATGGGATCATTGGTATCGATCATCAGCTTGCCAAGTGGCAAAACTTCAGACGAAAGTCGTTCACCATTCTTGAGTTGCGTATCTGAGGTCGTATCGCGCTGCCAGATATGTACCGCCTCAAAGTACAGGGCATCATAACCAGCGTCCGGCCCGGCAAGCAGTACAGTGACACGCCCAACGATTGGTTCGGACTGGCCGAGATGTTCACTGATTGTGGTGTATACCACCTGTGCATCGTCTGCACCAGCAATGGCGCGACTGGCTGTATAAAGACGCCGTGTTTCATCCAATGCATCCGAAGTCTGATTCAGCAAGCGTTGATTTTCCAGTACAATACTCATTTGTCCAGCGAGGGCGCGATAAATTTCGGCGTCTTCAACTGTCAGTTCGTGAATGGTGCGGGTGTGTAGGTAGAGTAAAGCAATAGGTTGATTGGCGCTGAACAGTGGAAAGACGGTCATTAAACCATCAGGGGTTTTCATAACTGCCATTTCTCGTTTGCGAAGCGGCGAGATTTGATCGATATGAATAGCGCGACTTTCATTCAATTCATTGACAGTTCCCTGCTCGGTACGGGCTACCAATCGCACCGACGTCGGCCAACCAGTGTCATCAAGCGCACCTTCAAGCAAGCCAAAATCAAGCCGTGTGTCAGGGTTGGTGCTGGCAGCCATCACTGCGCGCAACAGGTCAACCGGATTTTGGGCGGAATTGATATACCGGCTGGCAGCGTACAGACGCTCAATTTGCCCGAGTGTCATTTCGGTTTGGCGAGTGAGCAGACGGTTATCAATGGCAACACCGGCCTGATCAATCAGAGCGCTATAAATGCGGCCTTCAGAATCAGTAAACTGGCGAGCCTGAGGAAACACCAAGGTTAGTACGCCACGCCATTGGCCGCGTACGCTAAATGGAACGAAAACAGCTGCCCGCGCATGGAATGTGTTCAGGATGTTTTTAAGATCAACATCCAAACGACTATCGCGGTTAACATCGTTAACAACCTTTACGTGGATGTTGCGTAAGTCAGAAATGAAGGGTGACGATGTTACCCGCAGACGGATGTCCGAACCGGCCAAATCATTCCCATCTGCTACAGACCAATGAGTCGCCAATTCTAACCATGTTGGTGTGCTTCCTATTGAGGAGTCATCGAACAACCAGATTTGTCCACTGCTCGCATCAACAGCCACTGATTGAATGACCGCCTGCACCACTTCATCCAATTCATTGGCTTCGTTGAGGTGACGGCTGAGTTGATATAACATGGAGGTAAGAGACAGGGTGGATTGTGTTTCTTGAAAGAGGCGCGCCCCTTCAATAGCTAGACCTACACGGTCAGCCACTGCTCGCAATATAGCGTGGTCGCCTTCGCTGAACGGCAGACCTTCTGGTGCGGCAGCAGCAATCGTACCAATAACTTCACCACGAATGATAATCGGAGCGCTTATAGCCGCTATATCGCCATCGGATTCATCGGAAGCAGGCACAACCTCCATCAGATTATAGTTATAACTTGTAGACAAATCGGTCACAGCCGCGCTCGTTGACCATGCGGCACGGGTGGCCTGCCGGCTCACATCGGCTTCTTGTTCAAGACGTTGTTGATACGTGTTGATTTGACGCAGTTTTTGAATGGCAAAAGCTAATTGGGCGCCAATCATTTGGAAGATGTGAATGACACTTTCGCCAAAGGCATCAGGTTGAGCGCTATACAGATCCAATACTGCGACGACACGGTTATCCCCTTGTAACGGCAGCGCCAATTGTGATTGCATATCGGGCAGAGTTGCCTGCCGGACAAATGGCATATTGTCCGGATTAAGCATATCATTGTGGTCACCGGGTACTATAGGAGTACCGGTAGCCGCAGCCGCCCCCACCGGAGAAGATAAGTCAACGGGAAGTTTATAACCCTCTTCTAACAGTTTCTTCCCAAGGTCTCCATAACCGCTTACCAGAACCGCATTGAGACCAACATCATCCAGTAGAAATATCTGGGCATGGTACAGGCGGAATTCCTCGGTAATCACTTCAACAGCCCGGGTCAAAAGCTGGTTAGTATCCGCAATTGAATTGAGTGTTTGACTGACCCGCGAGGCAGCTTCAAGGCGGCGTTTTTGCACCTCGCGTTCATCATCCAAGACGCTGGTCATTTGATTCAGCCGTTGAGACATACGGTTAAACGAATCAGTTATTTGCCCCAGTTCGTCATTGGTATTGAACGGCGGCAACGTAGCTTCAGATTGCCCTTCAGCTAATTTGAATGCTAATTCACGAGTCGCGGAAAGTGGTTCAAGTCTTTGACGTAGAGAGCGACTCAGAAAGGCGATAGTGGCAACGCAGGCTGCTGCGGTTAGCACAATAATCGCCAGTAAACCACCCACCAAACTGAGTGGCGCGAATCCACTGTTATCGACCAGAATCAATGTCCAAGGCATGTCAGTAATACGTGGATTGGAGAAGGTACGGGTCGAAACAGCCTTCCCGCCGACCAGATCCACATTGAGGTTGATCGAATTCCCAGCTATGTAGTCCGCTAGTCCCGGATCATTATCACGAAGTGTTGTTTGTTCCCCTAAATTGTGGCCGGTGGCATCAATCATGTACCACTGCCAATTTTGTTCACCAGCCTGGCGGACAGCAGCGTCCAAAACCGAATCAAGATTCAAGATAACTTCTATATAGCCAATGACTTCGGCGTCTTCTGAGGCCGTCCCGACGCTATCAAATACAGGAGCCATGGCTCGAATAATAAAGTCACGTCCACCAAAAGAGTTCCTACGAGAGGTGGCTGGCGCAATAGTCGTACTTCCATTTGCGGATGTCTGTAGAAAAAGCTTATCGATGAGAAATCGGTTGGGATTCAGGCGAAAGTCAGTCAAGACAGTACCGTTAGTTTCCGACACGTTCGTCCAACCGGAGCTCAATTTGGTAATGAACTGAACACTAAAGTACTGACCGGGATTCTCGTTAACAATATTCAAAAATTCGCGACCCATCTGCAATTGTGCTGGCGAGTAGGCACGTCCCGGTGTAACGCTGAGTGCCTCGCTGGCAAAGGTGACGATAGCATCACGTTTTGCCAGATTGTCCACATCTGCCAAAAACTGTCCGATTACGTTGTCGATCTCATTTGCGCGACGTGAAATGGCTGTCTCATGCTGCTGCTCAACCTGTAGATGGATATTAGATTGATAAAGAGAAATAGCGACAGCGCCCAAGATCACAAAGGCCAACACAATTACGGGTATGGCACGCCGCAGTATCTGCTGATGCAATGAACGGTTAGGGAAGTTTTTGGTCATATTGGTCATCAGTTTTTATCGCTGAACTCAGTTTTCGTTCTTAGGATGTGCTCCATTGCCATTGGTGGCAGCGGGACGATGAAGCTGAACTTTGACTTGCGGGGCACGTAAAGCCTGCCCCACTTCGCGAACGGCTGTCTGCAAAATATCATCAATCTGGGTCTGTGGAGTCAGTTTGGCGCTGATGGCATTTACAATACGCTCGCGTTCGGTGGCGCGCTGACTCTCCTGGAATAGGCGAGCGTTGTCCAAGCTAACAGCTAAACGGTTGGCAAGCTCCTGTGCCATTTGCAGTTTATTGCCATTGAAATCCGCTTCCGGAATTTCCCATTCGACAGCGCCCAATGTTTGCCCACGCAACGAAATCGGCACCGCAATCGGTAGAGTTTGGTTAGGCGTGACCTGTCCAACAACAATGCGTTTTTCCTCGATTGCTTTACGCCTCAACTCAGACAAGTCATTGCCTGTAGCAACACCGGCCTGGCTGGCTAAACCACGTTGGCGTTGAGAATAGACAAAATCCTGCCATGTTTTTAGGGTGGCGTTACGGTTAGCTTGCTCGATTTGTTCGAGACGCAAAACCGATTCTTGATAGAGGCGTGCATTTTCGATGGCAACGGCAACTTGATCGGCCATTGTCTGGAGAATAGTGACTTCCTCCGGATTGAAGCTGTTACGTTGTTTGGACTGTACATCAAGCACACCGATGACCTGGTCTGCAATACGTAAGGGAATAACAGCTTCAGCGCGGGTTTCGGGTAGAAATTCGTTAACTCGGTGCATTAAGCTGACGGTAGTATCACGTACGACCACCTGTTGGCGCTGCAAAACAGACTGACCAACTAAACTCTGGCTGCCAACATTAAGGTGGTGACCATGTGCCAACATTTTCTTACCGATTTCGCCAGTACTGGCACGTAAAACCACATCGGAACGGGTTGAGTCAAGCAGAAAGATTTGCGCGTGATAAATTGAAGGGAACTTATCGACAATAAGTTCAACAACTTGCTCGAGAAGTGTTTGGAGGTTGCGCTGGGTGGCAGCAAAACGACTGACTTCCTGTGTGGCGCTAATATCGCGGGCACGGGCAGCTATACGGGCTTCAAGATCTTCAAGCAGACCACGGACGTGGGTTCGCATGTCAACAAATGCCGCACCCAACTGACCGATTTCATCATCCCGTCCAAGTGCGATAACAGGCTGGTCAAAATCACCGCGCGTAACGGCTTGCATCGCTTTGAGAAGGTTGACAAGAGGAGGGGTGACTGTCTGATTGAAAAGCAGCACAAGCAAAATCAGCGTCGTCAAAAACCCAATCACGAGGATAAATATGCGTGAACCATCTAGATATTGCTGGGCCGAATTGGTAACTTTATCAAGTTGCGCTTCGGCAACTAACGCAAATAGAACTTGTTTGTCATCGAGTGGATTGACGATAGGAGCATAATAGCCTAACACATTGATGTCTTTATTTTCACCAATGCCATAGCTGGCAATTCCGGTTTCCCCTTTCAAGGCAAATTCTGCAGCTTCAGGATTGGCTAGTGAAGCAGACACCTCGGCAGCAATACCCGGCGTTGTAACTATAAATTGACTCCGTCCGCCGGCCACCAAATAGGTATACCCAGTGTAGGACTCGTCATCAACAGCCAATGGGGCAATGAGCAGATCTTGCTCAGAGTACGTACCAATCAAAAAGCCGACAACATCGCCGCTATCGTTCCGGATAGTTTGCGTAATTTCCAGTTTGATCGTCCCGGCTTCAGTTAAAGTAACACTACTATCCCGGCGCTGGATAAGAGCACTCTGTGCATTAATATAGGTAGGTGAGGTATTTTCTGTGCCGCCGCCATTAATGACTCCGCCAGAAGTGATTTGCGATATCAGTACCCCATCAACTGATACGATGCGGAGGGCACGGAAAAAGTCCGTTTCACCCATTTCTATGCGGAGCTCCTCCGCAACAGTCTTAACAAGTGTCTCATCACGATCAACGGGTTGAAACAAGAGTGGAAGGGTATCACCAAACTGCCCGCCGTTGACAATTTGGTCTATATTTTCAAACGCACCCTGCAGGTTCGCATTAAGCACTCCAACCTGATGCTCAGCTTCGTGACGCAAGTTGTCGCGCAGACGGTCACGTCCAACGCTATTAAAGATACTTGCAGCGCTGATGAGCAGGATGATTACCGGCACCAAAATTGCCGTTAGAAAACCGAGCGATATTTTGACCCACAGCGGCCAATGCACGAAATTTAATGAGCGAAGAAAACGGGTCATGAAACAGCCTCCGTTGCGCTGCGTGCCTGTGATTCTGTGAGCATGTCCGGTTGGATATAGATCCGAGTATTAACAGCACCCAATGCATCTTTGAAATTTTCAGCCGCCAAGTTGAGTACCAACCGTACATCAGTCGCACCAATCAGAAGTGATGCAATCTCATTGGCTTTGCGTTCCCGCTGGGCTTGAGCCTGACTCTGTTCAAAAAGGCGGGTATTCTCTAAGGCAAGGGCCAAACGATCCGCCACTGTGCGCGCCACTTCGATTTGTCGCTCGCCGAGAAGTTGATCAGCAGGCACTACAAATGACATCGCGCCAACGTTTGAGTCGCGCAAAGTAATAGGGACATACAAAATCTGCTCATTACCCTGCTGTTTAATTTGCACCTTACCGCTTTCAAGCTGGGTCTTCAGCTCGGTTGGCAATTCTGAAATTGGCACCGGTGTTGTATTCTGTTCATCGACGCTATATCCGATAACAGGACGGTTCTGCTCGGCAACAAAATTGCTCCACACATCACTGATACTCTGGCGTCTATTTTGTTCAGTTAACTGAATTTGAGATTGAAGGCGGGTGATTGTCTCTTCTTGCTCGATCAACCCCAAGCGCATCGTGTGCACCTGACGCACATGGCGCAACGCTTGACTGATCTGTTCTGCTATATGCTCAAAAATACTAAGAACATCTTTGGGAAACGGAAGTGAGCTTTGAAAATCCAGCACGCCGACCACGTTACCATCAATCCCAATAGGTACCGCGGCAGCCACGGAAGAAGAAGCTGCAAGGTGGCTACGGCGAACAGTGTTATCGTCCCGGGTGACAGTTACAATTTTCCGGGTTCGGGCAGCTTCAGCTAAGAGATTGTTATCATTCAATCCAATTTGAAAACGTCCCGAGTCGCCCAACATCCCTTTACGAGTCAACGTGTTGCCCTCATCGCTCAAAAACCAATCAATCAGCATGTTGGGCATACGTTCACGCAATATGCCAAGGGCATGATCTTCCATTTCCAATTCAGTAGTTGCTTGAACCAGTTCCATACCCAGACCATTAACCCAATTCCGTTGAGCCGGGATGTCCATGTCTTGATTGTGAGTCTGGAAACGCGAAGCAATACCCCATAATAATCCAGAGACAGCGCTCAATGAACCTAGCAAAATAATCATATCTGCAAACGCCTGACTGGCGGGCGAGAATGAAATAACCTCAGTAATCCGGCTTTGCTGCAATACATTGACCAAAATAGCTACCATCACCGCCACTGCCGTTATGAACAATGCCCGTCTTCCGAGCAGCACAGTTGCCACGACCAGTGGGATAGTAAGAACGATGGCAAGCGGCCCCGGCAGGTAATGATCGCTGCTCATGTTGGAAGTAAAAGTGAAGATAGCCGCATACAAAAACGTTGTACCAACTAACAACCAGCTAGCAGCATCCATATTTTCAGTCGTCGCAAGCCAGTAAATGACTGCGCTTACTACCACGGCAACTACCGCATACACAATATCTGCGCCTATAGGTACGCTCTGCTGGAGTTGGCGCACGGCATAGAGAATTCCCCACAAGACAGCTACTCCACCAGCAGCTGCACTAGTCCAAATGAGGATTTGTGCACGTAGACGATCAAGCGGGTGAGTGTATGGAATATGCACCAAAAAATTTCGAATAAAGCGGCTAATCATGCCCGATGTTCTCCGTTTCCATTCGTGGAGCGTGCGCCAGTTAAGCTTATAACGCCCCGCTTCGCGCCCAGCGAGTGGCTAACTTCTTCGAGGGTAATCCTCAATAAGTCATCAACGTTATTTACGGTTTGGAAGCGGGCTACAATTTCGTTGATGCGCTGCTCGCGGGCAGCAGTTTCTTGAGACTCTTCAAACAGGCGTGCTTTGTCCAAACTAAGGGCCAAACGCTGTGCCACTGCGCTGACCATTTCACTGATTTCAGCGCGCTGGATATTAGGATCTGCTTCGATTTCAACAGCCCCGATCACTTCATTACCGAGAACCATTGGCACCGCAATGACACCTTGTTGGTCCCTTTCCTCAACCACAGTCTGGCGTGTTTGCCCTGCTTTGAGGAGCGTATCTGTCCACTGTGAATTCATGACAGCGCGGTCATTATTCAAGGTGATGCCCGTAACTTCTTGATGCGCGCCTAAGTAGTCTTCCCAACCGGCACGACTCAGGTGCTGATTCAGACGTTGAATTTCACGCAAGTTGCTTTCAGACTCTTGGTAGAGTTTGCGGACTTCCTGCGCACTTTTTTCTTGATCTTCAAATAGTCGAGCGTTACGAATCGTCGTACCCAGTAAATTGGCCATAACCTGAAGTGCCTGTACCACATCTTCACCAAACACTTCGTAGGAACGGCTTTGCACATCCAAAGCGCCAATAATTTTGTCGCCATCAAATATGGGAATCGCCAGTTCGGAGCGGGTGCTCGGGAGAAGTTCATTGCGGTAGTAGGTTGAGTCGGTGTCACGGGCAATAACCGGCTGACCGGAAGCAGTAGTGCGCCCGATTACGCTTTGGCTGCCAACTGGCAAGCTGTGGTGGCGGGCAACCAACTGGCGACCAATTTCGCCAGTACTGGCAACAAGCTGTGCATCTTTCCCGTTTTTGTCTATCAAAAATACCTGAACATGATAGTAATCAAATCGTTCAGAGATGAGGTTAATAGCGCGCGGCAAGATGTCTCTTAGAGACAACATTTTGCTCAGAATCTGCCCCGTCTCGGCTGCGGCCTGCAGCAAAGTGTTGCTACTCCGGGCTGTATGAACAGATTGTTGGGTCTGAGATACAAAATACCGGGTTGTAGTGCTAACAATAATTACTGCCAACAAAATGGTGATGTAGGCCGTTAAAGTATTAAGGCCAGCAGACGTCTGGATAAGCCCAACTATGACCGCGATAAAAACAGCCCAAATAACAGTATTGACGAACCGATAGAGCCACTTACCTGCCAGCAACGCCGTTCCCGATACAGCAATCATGGCGGAAAATGTCAACCAATGGAGATCGGAAGTCACCGAAATCAAAGGCCCCAGAAGTAGCTCGAGTACGATTGCATTACTGACTAATTCGACCTGTCCACGACGCAGCAAGAATAGGAGCAACAAGTTGAACCCAACCAAAACTACAACCGTAATGGAATACGCTAATTTTTGTGCCTCAGGAATATCTGAAACAATCGTCGCTACAAATCCAAAAATACCAGCAACAATCGCGAAGATTGCCACCCGCTCCACATAACGGACACGCATGACATCGAAAAGGTCAAGCTTGGGCGAAGGAGAATTTGACAAGTTCATACTGATTTCCCATTCTCTTCCCTAGCGGGTGGCATACCCAAACGGATGACAACCTTGTTAGCATTCAAGGTTTCTTTCAGGCTGCGGGCAGCAGTGGTGAGTGTCATTTCAACGCTACTGGTGTTTTGCAGCCGTGTAGCAATTTCATTCACTAATGCTTCTCGCTGTGCCATCCGCTGACTGGTTTCAAATAAGCGGTTGCTTTCCGCCGCCAACCCCAGCTGCTCACTTACTTCTTCGATCATTGCTATGTCTTCTGGCGAAAGTGAATTCACGTCGTTTAGTTCGAATTCCATAGCCCCTACAGCCTGCCCGCGTACTCTTAAGGGCACAGCTACGATCTGACTGTCCTGTACAGCTGAATTGCGCTGAATGGCTTGCTGGATGGCAGGTGTCCAGGCCGTGTCAGGGTGAACCTCTTGTTCCACTAGGTCAACATGCAGACCGGGGGCGGAATTATCATGTGTCAGGTAATCTTCCCAGAAGCGGCGAGTCAGGCGCTGGTTGAGCCGCTCAACTTCAGCAGTAGCCTGTTGAGCCTGTGCCACAAGCTGCTGGTTTTCTTGCAAACGACGTTCCGTTACTTCGAACAAACGGGCATTGTCAATCGCAATGGCTATGTTGTCAGCCAATGCCTGAAAAATCGGTATGTCATCGTTTTCAATCGTTTCGCTAGTTCTACTCTGCAAGTCAAGAGCACCAATAACTACATCCCCAATCAACAGAGGGAAGGCTGCCTCAACCGCAGTATCCGGCAAAAACTCATTGCGGCGGTGAACACCATCAGATGAATTAGCGCGGGCAATAATGGGTCGTTGGCGTGCGGTAACCTGTCCAATCACGCTCTGACCCCCTACTGCTAACGCGTGCTGGCGTTCGATAAGGAGCTTACCAACTTCACCTGTACTAGCAACTAACGCAGCATTCTGACGGGTATCGTCAATCAAAAAAATCTGAGCGTGGTAGATAGCCGGGTAGCTGGTGCGTATATCTTCAACGGCTGAGTTCAGTACATCCTTAAGTGCCAGGCGACGTGAGATACGTTGGCTAATTTCGGTGGTGATCTGCGCCAATTTAAGGCGAGCTTGATTGGCGCTGATAGCACCTTCCAAACGGCTAATGCGTGCAAAGCGTAGGAAAACATAAAAAAGCGCTGCGGACAGCCCAATTAGAATAAAGGATACAATCAAATCATATCCATCATTAGCAGGAACCAGAGGAACCATAACTCGTTGGTTGACAGCGAGGTAAACCATGAAAACCGCGATTGCAACACCGACATATAAACCATAATGCGGAAGCATTAGACTGCAAAAAGCCACAACCACTAACACCGCCATGCCATCGGTTATGGTATAGCCACCGCTACCGACCACAAACGCCCCTAGAAACAACGAAACAATGACAGTCAATAGAGTACCGCCGATTGTCACCTGCCCGCGGCGGGTTAATACAATGCTAGCAAACAGCATGCAGTAGGCTGTGACAAAAAGTAACGAAAACACATTTGTATCTATGGCATTGTCATCCCATGCCAATCGCCCACTAAGGGGCGACACAGTCACAAAGCCAGTCATGAGGAGCAGCAAAACCGATGAAATAACATACACCACCTGCGCTCGGTCCCGATCAAGACGGCTCGTGTAGCGTGAGGTATCGAATAAGCGCTTCAAGAAGCGTTCCATCTTATGTCCTAGCTCCTATAGTTGTTGCTAAGCATCCGTATCAGGCTGCACCCCTAGTCGGATACGTGCCCGTCGTGCGCCTAATGCTTTGCCCAGTTCGGTGGCAGTCACATTGAGCATACTCTCAATATCAAGCTGTCGTTGAAGCTGGGATGAAATATCATTAACTAGCGATTCATTGCGGGCTACGCGCTGGCTTTGGCGGTAGGATTCCGTGTTCTCCAATACAATGCCAAACTGAGTAACCATCTGGCCAAAAATGTTGGCATCACTGTCACTATAGGCATACGGCTGGTCACTACCCACACTCACTATCCCGGTTACTAATCCACGGGCAAGCACTGGCACAAGCAACCACGAACGCAAGCTCACACCAGGATCCATGTCGTTAGTTACGGCACGCAAATCCGGAATGTAAATATACTCCCCAGTTTCCCAAACGCGGGCGAGATAACCAATAATAGGCAACCGTTCACCATCGTTTGGCGTCAAGCGTGTTTCACCATCAACACGCTGAGCCGCAACCCGTAATTCTTGACTGCTTTCGTCGTATAAATTGATGCTGATTTGGTTCTTGGGGCAACATGCTGCTGCTTTCCGTCAGCATGTAGCGCAGAATGGCATCCTTATCTAGAATGGTTTGCGCCGATTGGCTGAAAGCGGCAATGTGTTGAAGCTGTTCAGCACGTCGCTGTGTTTCGGCCACCAGCCGCAAACTTTGTAGTGCCAAGGCAATCTGTGAAGAAACAGTCTGGGCCAATTCAACTACCCGAATGGTGAAAGGATGACCAACGGTATACATATCTACACCAATTGAGCCAATCACTTCGTCTTGTACTACCAACGGCAGCAGCATGACAGCCTGGGTATCAAAGGTTTGGAGCACTTGACGGGTGTTGGCATCCAAGTTTGGATCATCAGAAATATCATTCACGACAATAGGGCGATAATCTTTGCTGTCAATAAAACGGTAAAGGGAATTATTCTTGATCGCGAACTCCGCACCCACTGTACCTTTGGCAGGATATTCGCTAACAACCGAAGCAGTGACGCGGTCTGGGTTAATCAGAACAATCCCACAATGATCAACATTCAACAACTCCTGCAAATCTTTCGCAGTAGCGCTTAACAACGTCTTCTCATCTTTAACAGCGTTCACCTTCTCGCCGATTTCCTGCAATTTGTGCAGTGTGGAGAGTTGTTCATTCAATTTTTGTGCGCTGATTTGGGCGTCTTCTAACAAATGGTGGTTCTGTACTACGATAGCAATCTGATCACTTAAACTGGTATAAAGACGGCGTCTGCGCTCACTAAATACTTGAGGTGCGGTGAATGAGATACCAATAACCTCGCGAACCAACCCACGAACTCGTATCAAAACGGTAATAAAACTACGAACGCCAAAATTACGTATGAATTGGGATAGAGGATAGTTACTATCGGCACCATCCAAGTCCTCAATTAAAACTACGGGGTCCTGATGAACTCGCCAATATTGAGCTAGATTTTCCAACGTCTGCTGACCAATTTGCTCACCAACAGACATACGAACCACCTGCTCGCTTTCAGGTGTAATGAGGGTAGTTGTAATAAAATCGCTAATGTGATTATCGTCAATATACTCAACAACCGAATGGGAAATAATGCTGGAATCAGGTGCTAAGCGGTTGCGAATAACTCGCAAAATATCCAACATATCCTGTGTCGCCAAAATGTCGCGGTTGACATCATAAAGCAATCGAGTTTCTTCAAGCGTCGTAGTGGTTTGTTTGAGCAGCCTTCGGTTTTCGAGGGTAATGGCTATTTGATCAGCAATCGCGCGCAGACTGTTCGCTTGCGTATCATGATGATCAACAGCTTTGGTGGACCCAAGTCCTAATAAGCCTAAGAGACGTTTGCCAGTTTGTAACCCTAGGACGGTAATTGCCGTCGCCCCATACTCGCGCAACTTCTCTATAGAATCAACTGGAAGTACACCGCGAAGCGGATCGGCAGTAGACATGGCAATAAATTGATTATCACGCACGCGCCGTAACATATCGCGCACGCCATTTTCATCTCCCCCCAAGACATACTGCGAACTATCCGAAGATATACCCGTTCGCGAAGCAATGAATTGAGTTTCAAGATAACCAGGATTTTCACCCGGTTCGAGAGGCTTATTGAACAAGGACAGCGACAATCCACTAACTGAAGCAGGTAGTGCGCCCAAAATAGACGACGCGAGTTCATTATTGGTTTCAGCCTGAACAATGTCTCGGTTGGTGTCAACAATCTCAAGAGCAAACTGCTGCGCCTGCCGCGCCTCTTCCAACAAATTACGAGCGTAAATGATGGTCGCCATCTGATCACCCAGATTGGTGAAGGTGTTCAATTCATCCGGACTGAACATAACTGAGTGGCGGCTCATGATGAACAGTGCAGCTACGGCTTTGTTTTCAACAATCATTGGGATGTTGACAAAAGTTTCTACACCGCTTGCTAACAGGAGATTGTGATATTCGGGGTAGATACCTTCCTCAACGGCAGCCTTGACCGAAGGTAATAAGAATGGTTTACCCGAGGCGATGCTGGCGGCTACATCGGGCGGAACAATTTCCCACTTGTGCATCGCACCTTCATCCCAACGGAATGAACGATCCCGATTAGCAGATGCGACAATGCGCCAACCTATTATCTGTTCACTTTCATAAACGAATTCAGCAATAGCCAGAAAACGCCCCTGCTCTGGCAGCATGTGGCGGGCAACTGCCGCTGCCATCTGCTCATAGTTCATGTTGGCGTTTAGATCAGCAAATGTGCTAGATTGTCGCTGTATAAGGCTGCTAAGATGTTCCAAATGGTTAGTAGCGTTCATGGTTATGACTCAATCAAGATTTGGGACACTACCGAATATTCAATGAAAAGTACGGGTATACCTTTATCCCTATCCACCCATCATATACGAAATTGAGAATTTGAATGCGTAAGACTGTATTGTGAGGATCGATCTTAATGGAGAGAGGGAATTACCCTCTCTAGCCATCGTTCAAGCGAACAAATTTCTTAGGGTGGCGGCCTATTTCCACTCCCAAACTTCTTCACCAGAAAGCAGGCTACGAATTTGATTCGGGAATTTGTCTGCATCCAATGGCTTACCTAAAAAGCCATTGAAACCAGCTTTACGAGCACGCCGCATTTGCTCTTCACTGGCCTCAGCAGTTACAGCGCACACCACTGTATTGTGCAATCGGGGATGGGCGCGAACCTTCTGCAGGGCTTGATATCCATCTTCATAAGGTAGACGTATATCCATCAGGATTAGATCAACACGTGGTAATGTGTCAGCAAATTGAACCACCTGCCAACCGGAGGTTTTCCATTCGCAGCGCTGCACACCCATAAAAGCCAGCATACGGGCGATCAGCACGAAATTAGGCACATTGTCTTCTACCACCAAGACATGGGCTTCACCGGGTTCAATCGGCGCATGTTTGGCGAGGCTAGATGACTGAACTTCACTCATCACGGTCTCCTAATATAGCGAATGATTTCTTCGGGCAATTTGTCTACATCTATGGGCTTGCGGATGTACCCGTTGCATCCTGCTTCCAGCGTTTTTTCCTTATCCCCTTCCATAGCATTGGCTGTCAATGCTACGATAGGCACATCATGCAGTTCGGACATCGTACGCAGGGTGCGAGTCGCTGTTAGCCCGTCCATTTCTGGCATACTCATATCCATAAGTATCAAATCAGGTGGTTCCTGTCTTGCCATTTCGATGCCGGTACGAGCATTATCCGCCTCGGATACTTCAAAATCGTAATCTGAAGCCATCAAAATACGGCGTACCAACATCCGGTTATCACGATTGTCTTCTATATACAACACACGTGGCATAGTGTCATTCTACTCCGCATGTCTCCCCCATATCCACTCTACTGAGAAAGGACAAGGTTGGGGTGATATACATTCCTCTATATCAGTCAATTGTAGCACAACACTATCTGATTCGATTCATGAAGATCATGAATCCGGAATTATTATCGGTACGCACATTGTTCCATTCTACAACACTTTGTTCGAGGAGAGCTGTTTTAATACAGGGTCATAATGTTCAGTGTCGCTTGAGGCAGTTATTTCTGCTATGCTAACTTTATCGGACAGGGGGTTAAGCACCCCCGCATTGATACAAGGCGAAAGGAAACTACCATGGCAAAACGCTATAACGCACCACCGGCGATGCAAATTGACCCCAACAAAAATTACGTAGCACACTTCAAAACTAGCAAAGGCGAATTTGATATTCAACTCTTTGCCAAAGATGCCCCCATCACCGTCAATAATTTTGTATTTCTGGCAAAAGATGGCTTTTACGATGGGCTGACCTTTCACCGTGTCATTGCTGACTTTATGATTCAAGGTGGCGACCCTGATGGGCGCGGCACAGGTGGCCCCGGTTACAAGTGGAATGACGAGCCATCTGCCCTCAAACTCAGACATGATGGACCAGAGCGTACTCAGCATGGCGAACGCGGGTGCAAACACAAATGGCTCGCAATTTTTCATCACCCATGTGGAAACCGCCTGGCTAAATGGGAAGCACGCTGTATTCGGCAAAGTGATGGGTGATGGACAAAAAGTCGTTGATGGCATCCGACAAGGCGACAAAATGGACTCGGTCACGATTGTAGAAAGCTAACACCTGAATTTCGAAGCAGGGCTTTCAGAACGGGCACGCGACACACGTGCCCGTGTACTTCAACTTCATCTCGAAAATACTTTTAGTTACTCATCGAGAACCTCTAATTCTGCTAGTTAGTAATCCCATAATCTGTATACATTATACAGTGTCATACATCCCGCAAAATTTGTTATACTCCCCATAATTGACACACTAAATTGGCTGGCAACTGTAGCTAGCTTCTGGAAACCACTCTATGCTCGAATTCTCCTGCCACACGTGGGCTTTTACTGATCTCACCCTGCCCGAAGCATTAGGTACGATTGCCCGTATGGGTTTTCGCTACGTAGATATTGGGAGTGGTTCCAATCTTAACACCCAGCGCGCTGCAGAAAATCCACGCAAAGAAGCTGGCGATATACGATCTGATCTGGAATTATTCAACCTAAAAGTCAGTGATCTCTATTTAATGCTCCCCCGCATCTCGCTGGCAGACGAAAGCAAACGGCAGAAAGAACTGGAAATTTATCGGGCATTGCTACCGTTTGCGATGGCATTGGGGGCGCCGGGTGTGACGCTTTCACCGGGACTAGCGCACCCCGCCGAGGATGTAGAGGCGGCTGACCGCGTCACAGCTGCACTACGTGAGATGGTCAAAGCGGGCAAAGATGCAAATCTGACCGTTAGTGTCGAACCTCATATGGATTCAATGGCGCAGACACCTGAAGCTGCGCTCAAGCTGGTGAAGGATGTACCGGGCTTGCAGCTCACACTCGATTGGGCCCAGATGGTGTGTCAGGATATTTTCCATGAAGAAATTATCAAACTGCTGCCTCATACCCGCCACATTCAAATCCGACAGGCAGCACGAGCACAATTACAAACGCCATTCGAACGCGGGCGAATTGATGTTGTACAGGTGGTTAAAAGCATAGTGGATTCCAATTATGACGGCGTGGTATGTATCGAGTATATGAACACGCCCGGCTGGCACGGCATGATTGAGGTCAATGCGATTTCGGAAAGTGCCCAAATGCGAGATGCCCTGCGCGATGCGCGGAACAAATTAGGTGGTAATAAATCGTGAAACGCTGGTTGATTTTCGGGTTGGTAATTATTGCAATTATCATAGCGTTAGTGTTGATTTCACTTTCACTCACTCCACAGGCCACGAATCCAGCTTTCGATATTGCGGTAAAATTCGCAAACGCGGCAGGCAAAGGCGATGACGCCGCCGCGCTTCCACTCCTAAGCCCGGAATTGCGTGCATGGGTGCAAGAAAACTGTCAGGGCGGGCGACCGTCCGCTTGTGTACAAAACTATATCCCGCCGGAATGGGGCAAGTTAGTGAGTGCGGTTTTCCGGCGTGCTTCGCCGGCTGGTTCGAACTGGAACGTCGATGTCATCACCACGTACCAATGGAGCGCGGGCGCCAGCGGCGCATGCAGTTATTTCCGCGTCGAACCGGATAGAAACGGCACTTGGTTCATAACCGGTTGGGCTGGTTTCATCTGGTGCGGTGACGGTCGTTCGCGTGATATGGAAAGCAACCCGAACACCCCCAATCGCGTACCATGATTAGGTTATCAGTTAACGGTTATCAATTGTCAGTCATTGTCAAGATCGCCACTGTGGTACTGGGGTTAGGCATAGGATTAATAGCAAGTGGTTGCATCCCCGCGCGTGTACCCGATAATTTGAGCCATACGCCGGGACCGCCGATCGTGATCAGCAATAATTGGTATCAAGGCGTGATATTTGGGGCCCGTGTGCCGGACGGTTGGCGCGTCATTACGAGCGAGGCGGCATCTCCGCAAGCCGTAATATTCGCCTCCCCAGAGAATGAAGCCGTCATTAGACTGACCAGCGGCACACTAAATGCTGCCGATGTGACCAGTTCTACCCTACGCACAGTCATTGATGAAATACGCCTTACGGATGATCGTGTGATCATAAGTGCCCTCAGCGCACCAGACGACCAATGGAACACTTTTTCAAAAATTTACGAACAGGTGCGCAAGAGCGTACATGCCAGCCAACCCTAAGTTGACAGTCAAGTTTTACCCAAATGCTCTTGGACAGCGATGACAAGCTGTTGTATAGCTGACTGCTGTACCAACGGTGTAATCTCTTGCTCATAATCGGAGCGCATGTCAATCCACTGTACGCCCGTCAACCCAAAAGGGATTGCATTGCTTTCGTCCCCGCGTATTAATACTGTAAATATACGCAACTTGCGAATACGGGCATAATTGAGTTCTTCACCTACCCACTCCGAACTTTTGGCATCAGGGGACAAAATGGCGACAAGGCAGCCCGCGCCTTCAATTGCCAGTTGAACATCCTGCCGCCAGTGTGGCGTGCCGGGTTCCAATATTTCGTCGCTCCAGACGGTTAGCTTTGCCGCAGTCAGACCGGCACGAATCAAGTGCATTTGTTCACGGTCTTTACGGCTGTAGCTGATGAATACGTCTTGTCGAACCGGTTCGGTACTCTTGGGCGACAGTGACGCTAGATTTTGGCGAATTGTCGTTTTAGGGTCTATGTTCGATTCGACGCTGATACGTTCCGGTGGGTTAAGGTTGGTATGAAAGCGAAGTATCGCGCCCTGCTTATCCATCATACCTAGTTCGATGGTATCACCATCTTTAAGCGAATGCGGCTTATTTGCTGTTATCGAGCGGCCAGCCACTTTTGTACCGGATGATGAGCCTTCATCAGTAATAAAAAAACACTTGAGGGCTTCGTGCAGTTCTAACGTACAATGCAGACGGCTTACGCTGCTGGTTTCATCTATATTGTATAACTGAATGGTAGCCTGGCGCGGATTGCGTCCAACAGAAACCCACTTATCCCGAATTTCTACTTGTTTGCCAACATGAACACCATTGATATAAGCATCCGGCCCCTGCAAAATTTCCAGTACCGCTAACACCCTTCATTCAGGAGCAGCAGTGGAGACGGTGGAACAGCCACAGGCTGCACCGCTTTTTCAGGGTCAAGTCCAGTCGTTTGGACAACCTTTTTCTCAACCACTGAATCTTTATCAGCTACCGTTTGAACATCTGGTATCAGGGTGGCTGCATTGACGACCGGCGATGGTTTGCGCCGAGATCATAATGGAAACAACCACTCCAACAATGATAAGAATTAAGACCAACACCAGCACTAGAACACTGGTATCCATTACTTACACACTCCATTTTCACGCATATTACACGGGTACATTGTACCGCATACGCAGAATTTTGCGTTGGGTAGATTAAGCCCCCAGTCTCTGGGGGATTTCCTAGTTGGCATTGAACATAGAATCTTGTACGAAATGATTGATGTTGCAAAGGCAACCTCCAATGATGCAACCCAACCCTATGCTCATTTTGTCAAATGCGCTTGGTTTCTCAGCAGCAGATTTATACGCTAATCGTATCGGACTTTTGACGTCTCACCAACGGAACAACATTATCAAGCATCGTAAACAAGCCTTTGAAAATTGGTTCATGGGTACGCTGCTTGTACTTTTGTGTGTCATCTTTTTGCACCTGCAGTTGATGGTCGCTGTGTTTGGACTGGCATGTATGATTTCGCTACTGCTGGGTATCTGGATGCGCTATGAGGAAGATTTACACTCGCAGGTGGAAGCGATCAGTGGTCAGATAGAAGTGCAACCACAAATTATGCTGCTGGGCAGACAGTATCGTGTGGATATCAACGGTCAGATATTTCGCGTTTCGGGGCGAGCCAAAGTAGCCTTCAATCATCAAGCTGCCTACCGACTCTATTACACTGCCGGAACACACATTGTGCTGGCAGCAGAACTGCTTGGTTAACGGTTCGGCTTCTTCCAATCTTGGAAAGTTTTAAGCAGTTCCTCTAATGCAGTCGGGGCGATCTTATCTTCGGTAATTTTGCCTGTTAGAGAAATGGTCGTCTGCATCTGCGCCAAATAATTCTGGCAACCTTCGCAACCTTGCAAATGTGTCTCGAACCGCACCTTTTCGGTAGAGTCCAGACTACCTTCAAGGTAGTCTGTAATTAATTCGACCAGTTCGATACAAGTCAAATCCGTATTTGGGTTAGTCATAGCCTCAGTTCAATTCCGATTGACTATATAGGATTCTAAAGCCTGCCGTACCCGGCTTCTTGCCCGGTGCAGCAAAACTCGCTGATTTGTCTCACTAATATTCAAAATGTTACAGGCTTCTTCAGAGGTAAACCCTTCTACGTCTCGTAGACGGATAACCTGCATTTGATTATCTGGTAAGGAAGCAATGGCTTGCATGATGAGATTCATCGTTTCCAATGACAGCATCCGCTTTTCGGGGATATTATCCCAGCGTTGAGGCATATAAGCGGCAGACCAGTGATCCGCCTCATCGTGACCGGGAGGATGAAATCGATCTAGCGATACACCGATGTCGCTGTCAGGATCGTCATCCACATCCAACGGGACGTAACGCCCTTCGCGCGTAGCTCTAGTTTTAGCGCGGTTGGTGAGGATAGTGAATAACCACGTTTTGAGAGATGAACGGCCTTCAAACCGTTCTATCCCACGCAGAACAGCCACCCATGTTTCCTGGGCTACTTCCTCGGCCACAGCACGATCCTTGACATAAATCATCGCAATACGTACAAGGGCATTGTGATGCTTTTCTACTAATTCACGAAAGGCATTGTCATCCCCCGCACGTAAAGCTGCGATAAGGTGTTGTTCGCTGGAATCACTACCCGGGTCGCTGATGGTATCCACGTCACTCCCCCGCATTGCAATGTACCCGATAGCCGGATTGATAATATCGGCAGGACAGGCAGGATGTCAAACGCAACATTACGATGTAAGTTTCACCCACCATCCCGTTGCCTGCCCCGGCAGAAGGGTAAGCGCATACACATTTTCATCCGGCAGTTGTATATAAGTAGTATAAGATACCCTGCCCGCCGCTTGAACAGACAGCGTAATTTGGCTTTCAAATGACGTCGCCCAGCCCAGCGGTTCGTGGTTGCCAGGAAGCTGCATCCAAACTTTGCCAAAGCCACGCGAAGGGACAAACAGTCCATTGGGGGCGGTGGCGGTGGGATTAGAATCACCTTCGCGATAGGTATCGTTAAAAACCAGCACCATGCCATCGTTATCAATCACCCAAATTTTGCCCGTGTCCTGCCGCCAGATCATCATGCCCCCTTCGAACAACTGCTGGGCGCCCGTGACCTGCTGCGGGGCGCTGAGGCAGGGTAATGTACCAGTGTACTGCCCTAATGTCATGCAGTGTGTGGGCGCTGCATCGGCGGGAGCCGGTGGCAGCCAAATGACACCACCTACTGGCAGTGAGGATGGATCATCAAGGCAGTTCAGAGCAGCAAGCTGCGTGACAGACAAATTCGACTGCTCGCCTAATAGTTCAGATAGGGTATCGCCTGTTTCAATAACATGCGCCTGCCAGCCTGTTTGAAAAGGCGCGGAACACAGCGCCGGACGCGGGTCGTCGGATTCTGGTGGACGCGGCGTAGGCGTCACTACATTCACCGGGCCGAGGATAACCGGCGATGGTGGCGGAGGTGGGATGGGCGTTTGCGCTGCTGCCGCAAAAGTCATAAGCAGTGCGGGAAAGCCAAAGGCCAGTACTTTGATTCGTTTCATCGTCATAATTCCATAACAAATTGCAGTCAACATGATTATATGCCTGACACAGAGCAGACATTATTCACTACTCGGCATCTTAAACAGGGCCGAGAATAGCCGTGTTAAAATTTCAGAGAAACATGAGTTTTATTGGGACGGCGGGAAAGGAAACAGTGTATGTTCAAAATGAAGTGGTTGTTATTGTGTATCGTCGTTATTAATTTCAGCCTCACTGGAATCATCATAGCACAGGATACCAACAACACTGTTGATGCCCTGCTCAAGAATGTTGTCGTCCGTCCTATTGGCGACATTGTCGATGCTGAACTGATAGTAACAAACTTTGCCAACGACGGCACAGCTACCCTCCCTATCACCACCTCTGTGCCCGTCGCCTGTTCAATCGTGTACGGCACAACAAGCGATTTCGGTTCGCTTTCGGTAGATCAAGATATGAACGGGGGTACACACTCGGTACACAACCCCTTGCTTAAAAACCTTGAACCGGAAACTAAGTACTATTTCCGGGTGCAGGGAACGGACGATGCGGGCATCATCTATTTGTCCGATGTCATGACTTTCATCACCCCGGCCCAACAACCTGCTACGACCACCAACCTTGCGTCGCCGGAGATGGGCGCGGAAATCACAGGCTACAGCAGCGCCTTCGGCAATGCTGGACTGACAGCTACATGGGGTGCACAGAGCGCGGTGGACGGCAGCCCGAATACGGCATGGTCATCAGCAGGTGATGGTGACAAAGCGTGGCTGGAAATCAAACTGGCGCAACGATCGCAGATTGACCGTATTGAATACTGGTCGCGAAGCATGAGCGATGGCACATCGCGGGTTTTAGAATTCACCATAACAGCCGATGACGGCACAGTCTATGGACCATTCAGTTTACCTGATGCCAGCCAAGCCTACTCATTCAATGTTGATTTCCAAACCACCACCCTGCGCTTTGCAGTGGTCAAGAGCAGCGGGGGCAATACCGGCGCGGTTGAGTTTGGGGTGTATGGCACGCCCATTGCTGCCGCTTCGTCTTAATGGCTAACTGGTGCGCCAGCCCGGCCCGCGCACGAAACGCCCCGGTTTCGCGCCGGTATGGTCGCCGTCCTTCAACACCTGTACGCCGTTGACGAAAACATGCACCATACCCGTCGCGTATTGGTGCGGTTGCTCTGGTGTACCGTGATCTTGCACCCGCGCCGGGTCAAAGACTACCACATCGCCGTAGTACCCTGTTTGCAGCCTGCCACGATCTTTGATCTTGAGGTTTGCAGCGGGGAAGCTGGTCAAGCGTCGGATGGCTTCGGCCAACGGGACAAGTCCCTCGTCGCGCACATATTTCGCCAACAGGCGGGCGAATGAACCATAAGCACGAGGGTGGGGATTTTTCTTAAGGAACACCCCTTCCGGTGCTTGCGACTCGGCATCTGAGCAAAAGCTCACCCACGGCAGTTTCACCTGATGGCGCAAATTGTCTTCGGACATTGAGAAGTACATGGTGAAGATGCGGCTGTCATCTTCGACAATCAAATCCATGAGCGTATCTTCAGGAACGCTGCCGCGCATGACTGCCACCTGCGCTAGGGTTTTGCCCGTCAGCGGCTTGAGCGCTTCAGTCTGGAAACCGGACAGCAAAATACGTTCCGGTCCATTTTCCTGATACATATTTTCCCACTCGCGGGTCGGCGTCACCATCTCCTGCCGGATGCGCTGGCGGGCCGCCGGGTCGCGCAGGCGGGCAATGAGCGCCTCATGTCCGCCATTATGTGCCCACGGTGGGATGCAAGAGGACAACCCCGTGCCGGAATAAGGATAGGTATACATATCAGCGGTGACGGGAATGCCCGCCGAGCGCGCCTCTTCAATCATATCAATAACATCGCTCATCTTCGACCAGTTGGCCTGCCCGGCTGCTTTAAGGTGATACATCTCGGCGGTAACACGGGCTTCACGGGCGATGGTTAAAAACTCGTCCACCGCTTCGAGGAAAGTACTGCCCTCGCTACGAATATGCGAGATATACATACCGTCAAATTCGGCTACTACTTTTGCCAGTGCGATCAATTCTTCGGTTGGCGCATAGGAAGCGGGCGGATAGATGAGCGCCGCTGACATGCCCATCGCGCCCTCACGCATGGCCTGCCGCACTAGCTCAGCCATTTGCTCTATTTCGGCGAGTGTTGCCAGTCGGTCATCATAACCAATGGCGTTTATTCGCAGGGTCCCGCTGCCCACAAACGAGGCGATGTTGGTGGAGACACCGCGCCGCTCCAGCCATTCCAAATATTCACCCAGTGTGTTCCACTCAATGTCATAATGAATATCCGTATTACCCAAAATAGTGTGTGTGCCGCTGGCTTTCATTGCCGGACTCAATGGCCCCATAGATGTGCCCTCACCCATCACTTCTAGTGTTACACCCTGCCGAATTTCGCTCTGCGACAGGCCATCTTCGATAAGTGACTCCACCGACCAACTCAACATATTGATAAACCCCGGCGCCACCGCCAACCCGCTGACATCCAATTCGCGCCCGCCATGTGCGCTGTCTATATTCCCTACTGCAACGATTCGGTCATTGTGCAGCGCAACATCGCCAGAATAAGGTATCTGGCCGCTTCCGTCATAAATAGTGCCGCCGCGCAGAATGAGATCGTAATCGGTCATATTGCACTTCCTATTCTGGTATCAAAAAAATTTGGTGAACCTTCGCACACACTAAGACCACCGACGCACGACCAAATTGGTCAAGTCGTACAGCAGCGTGACTGGACAGCGCCCCGACAGTTTGTAACAGTCGGCATCTATGGAAAACAGGCCAGGTCTGTTGCTCCGCAAATCCCAACCACGAAAGATGATCTCGCGGCTGTCTGACGACCACATGAGAAAGAACGGGACAATTAGACGGTTTAGCCGCAAGCGCCGTGGATTTTGTTGACGGCACGGTACGCTGCCCGCTTCAAGACAGTTACTGTCCAGCGCATATATCTCATAGTCTCCGCTGCGGTCAGACAGAAAAATAATTTGGCTCCCATCCGGCGACCAAACCGGAAATGTCTCAATTGAAAGCGTGTTGGTCACTTGGTAAAGCTGGTTATCACACTCGCTGACACAGTCTGTGTCCACCACAAAGATGTCAGCCAGATCAGCTACCCGTGCTGAGGTCAACACAACTCTACGTCCATCCGGGGCCCAGCGAGGCATGGCGTAAGTACCGTTCTTTAAGATGCGCGAAAACAAGGGGGAAGCTGGCTGTGTTTGCAGAACGTAGAGATTATTGTCCGAACCTTCGTCTGCAATGATCGCCATTTTTTGACCATCTGGCGACCAGGCTGCGCTGGTAACACCATCACCCAATTCTGTAAGTTCGTGTGCCTTGCCTTGAAAGAGACTGCCCACAAATACTTGCAAACGGCTGCCGTTGGACATGGTGTAGGCAATCTGGGTTTGGTCCGGTGAGAGCGAGGCTTCAAATACCACATTGGGATTATGGGCGCGGGTGGCAATGAGCTTGCGGTCTAAGTCCACCAGCACCACCACCGGTTGGTTATAAATCACTACCGGAACAATTTGTCCGGCTGGCAGCCTTTGTCCCACCAGCCCAGCAGCACCAACAAATAAAACAGACCCCGTCATCAGCATCAACGTAGTCTTGAAAAATAGTAATGCCATTCTGACCAAAAAACGATTCTGTAAGTGCATTTCACGGTTATAATAGAGTGAATATCAATCCAGTATAACTTATCATCACGGGTCATATGAACCGCCGACGCATATCATCTCGACGTTCCGCCAGCGCCACCCTTACGCCTTTTGTGGTTATTGGGGTTTTATTAGGGGTGGGTTTTCTTTTTATAGATCGCTGGCGCAACCCGCCACCGCCTAACATCACCTCTACGCCTGCCACCGTACCTACAAATGCGCCAACGCTGGAACCAACCACTCCTGCGCTGCCGACTGCTACCCCCATCGTCAAGGCTAACTTGATCGCACCTACTGCTGGTATTAACGCTCAGGTGGTGGATGTCTATATGGATGGCGTTAGCTGGGATGTGAACAGTCTGGGCGAAAAGGTAGGGCACTTAGAAGGCACGGCATGGTTCGGGCAGCAGGGCAACATCGCATTAGCGGGTCACGTCGAACTGCGCGATGGCCGTCCCGGTATTTTTGCCCGCATTGATGAAGTCCGTGAAGGCGACCCGATCATATTGCAATTGGATAAGACTGAACAGCATTATAGTGTGACCCAAATCATGCGCGTCGCGCCCGATGACTTGACACCGCTCTACCCAACAAACGAAGATAAAATTACCCTGATCACCTGCGACCAGTACGACTTCCTGCAAAATTCTTATCTGGAGAGAGTAGTAGTCGTGGCCGTGCGTGTGGTAAACCCGGCATGACCGGTTTGCGTCAGTGGTTTCTTGATCGCGTGTGGTATGTGCAGCCTGCACCGGTTTTGATCGTGCAAGGGTCGCCTAATCAATGCCTGCGCGCGCTGGCCGAAGCCGCGCGACCCAGTAAAGATCGCCTACACTTCCGCAATTTATTCCTTGATGGACGCCGCTACTATCTGGACGTAGTGGACGGCGGATTTGAGCTACGAAGTGATAGTGCTATACCGTGGCGGCGCAAAGCACGTAGTTCAGTGGCAGCCGTTCTCGATGCCAAATTCACCTCAGCCGGAGAAGATACCACCCGCATTCAACTTCGGGCACGGATGCGTTTGCTGTTCTGGCTAGACATCTTCCCAGTACCGGCTTTCATGACCTCCATTTTGGTATTCGCCCCCTGGCCCAACCACACGATTGTTGGTTTAGTCACTATGCTCTTCCTGCTGTCATGGATGTGGCATCGTCTCACAGCAGCGCTACAAACGGCCGACATGATTTACTTTGTGGATAAGGCACTTGAAGACCTGTCCCCCGCAGCTCCTCCACTATTAGCGGCTGCCAGCCCGCATGTTGTTACAACCGAGCCGGAATTCCACCAACAGTGGCAAAAGTTTTACGAGGAACATAAACAGGGGTAAATCTCTCTTTCTTCCGCAATGGTTGACAGTCCATACCGCCCAAAGGTATAACACGCCACACAGTCAAGATTTCTCATCAGCAGTTATACCTACAACGTCAAACATATATGAGCCAATTACGCATTGATACGCTAACTATGCCCGCTGCCGACTTGGGAGTGGATAATCCACTGCCTCCACTACGTACTGGTGGCGATGTACACGTTGTACATGACACAACCGGCATCCCCGACGATACGGTGCAAAACATTCGCTATGGACGGGTTAAAAACATCCTGCCTTACACAATCCAAGATGGTTATGATCGAGTCCGCCATCCACGTGAATTCATGGTCGCCGTGCTCGAAAACGAATTACTGAAGGCTACCTTCTTATTGCAACACGGCGGACGGTTGTGGTCTTTACTCCACAAACCCAGCGGACGAGAACTTTTAGCATGTAATCCTGTATTTCAACCAGCCAATCTTGCTCTCCGCAATGCTTGGTTTAGTGGTGGGGTAGAGTGGAACATTGGCACCATCGGTCACACCCCACTCACTTGCGACTCCTTGTATGCGGCACGCCTCAATCTCTCCGATGGTACACCTGTCTTACGTCTGTATGAATGGGAGCGTATCAGGCAGGTGACATTCCAAATTGACGCCTATTTACCCGATGGTTGCCCCATGCTGCTGGTGAGGGTACGCATCGTGAACCCGAATGATTATGCTGTTCCCATGTATTGGTGGTCAAACATGGCCGTCCCCGAATCACAGGATACACGCGTGATTGTTCCTGCCACCACGACCTATCAATTTGACTATCGGGAAGGGGCGCTGCGATTGTTGGATGTACCCGCCTTTGAAGGTACGGATATGACCTACACCACAAACAGCCGCCAAGCAGCCGATTATTTTTTTCATATCCCCGATGGTCAGCAGCCTTGGATTACTGCATTGGGCACAGAGGGCAAAGGACTGATCCAGTGCTCGACGAACCGTCTTCAAGGACGCAAATTGTTCATGTGGGGACAGGGTATAGGCGGCAAAAATTGGCAAGATTTCCTCTCGGTTCCCGGCAAACCCTATTTGGAAATACAAGCCGGACTGGCACGAACACAGCTTGAACACCTACCTATGCCAGCACATAGCGAATGGGCATGGCTGGAAGGTTATGGCCTGATACAAGCAAACTCGGATGCTGTACATGGCGACAACTGGTTGACTGCCATCAATGCCGTTCAACAGCCGCTCAACACCTTGATGCCACGCGATCAATTTGAAGCAGAGTTTAAACGTGGAGCGAGTTGGGCGGATCGCCCTCCTGACGACGTGTTATTGCAAGGTTCAGGTTGGGGTACACTGGAACGTTTGCGGCGAGAAATGTCCCATGACACACCTATGTGCGGAGCAGGACTGATTTTTGATGAGCGCGCCCTAAACTCAGTCCACGAACCGTGGCTGCATCTCCTGCGAACTGGTGAATTCCCAGCTTCAGTGAATGACGATGCCCCATATGCTTTCCTAACACAACCCGAATGGCGAACATTGTTGGAAAACGCATCCAATTTGAGCGGCAACTGGTTGGCATGGCTGCATCTGGGTATCATGCGATATGCCGCTGGTGAGCGTGAAGGAACAAGAGCTGCTTGGACGCAATCGTTAGCAGCCCATCAAAGCGCTTGGACACTACGCAATCTTGCAGTGCTCGATATTGAAGATGAAAATCTGACCGAGGCAGCGCTACGTTTGACAGAAGCACAACGCCTTCAGCCGGATGTGATGGCATTGACACTAGAATGTTGTCAGGTGCTAACCCAAAGTGGTATAGCGATACAGGCGCTTACGATCATCGACAATTTGTCTGCTGACCAACGCAGCAATGGACGGGTGCGCTTAACTGAAGGTCAGGCTGCACTGGCAATAGGTGACTTCCAGCGGGTAGCCAAAATTCTAGCAACCCCATTTGTAGTGGATACTCTGCGTGAAGGTGAGCCATCCTTATCTGACCTATGGTTCAACTACCATGAGCAGCTCATCAGCAGCAGCGAGGGCATTCCGCTTGACGAAACATTACGGACCCGAGTACGACGCGAATTTCCTTTGGCTCAGGCTTTTGACTTCCGTATGTCAGAATAGCTACCCAACTAACAACTCCCAATCTTGATTAATGAGACAGAGAGTGCTACTGTCACCTCAGCCAGATTAACTGGAGTGGACCCCCAAAAGTGGAATCGAGAAAAAGGCGATACACTGAAAAAAGGGAGACACGACAATGGCCAGAATGAATCGAAAGTACGACAAAGCGTTCAAGCTAGAAGCCATTCGGTTATATGAA